>CALCJF010000114.1 GCA_937967375.1 uncultured Leucobacter sp. | reverse complement strand
CGAGTTGGCGGGGGTCGAGGTAGGCGTCCCAGAGCCTGCGCACCGGGGCGGTGAAGTCAGCGACGACGGTGAGCGTCAGCGCCTGCGGGTCGGTGTCTACTGAGGTGATTGGCATGATTCGGCCTTTCTTGTGGCGGTGGTTCAGTTGCCCGGTGTGGGCGGGTCTTCTGCGAGCAGTGCATCGAGGCGGTCGATGCGGCCTCGCCAGATCGTTTCGTACTGGCCGAGCAATTGCTGTGCGCGACGAATGGCTTCTGGGTTTCCGAGAATGATGCGCTCCCTTCCTCTCGGCGTGCGGGCGACGAGGTCGGCGGCTTCGAGCACCGCTACGTGCTTCTGCACGGCGGCGAAAGACATCTCGTAGTCTTTAGCGAGCTCTGAGATCGAAGCCTCGGCGATCAGCGTTCGGCGCACGATGTCGCGCCTCGTGCGGTCAGCGAGGGCCTTGAAGATGCGATCGACTTCGTCGTCTGAGAGAGTATATGCAACCATTTGGTTTCATATTAAAACAAGGATCTCGGCCCGTCAACCATGAGATTCGCCGCGAAAGTGACGCGCCGGTAATGCTGCCGCAGGAAAACGTTCATTTTTGGGCATGTAGAATAGAACGTTCGCTGTTTTCAAGTTCGTTAGGAACCACCTTTATGGCTCTCGCCACACGCGAAGACCTCCGCAATGTCGCCATCGTCGCACACGTCGACCACGGCAAGACCACTCTCGTCGACGCCATGCTGCGTCAGACCAACAGCTTTGATGCACACGCTGACGTCGATGATCGCGTGATGGACTCGAACGACCTCGAGCGCGAAAAGGGCATCACGATTCTCGCGAAGAACACCGCCATCACCTACGAGGGTGCGCACGCGAAGAATGGCCCTATCGTCATCAACGTGGTCGATACTCCGGGTCACGCCGACTTCGGTGGCGAGGTTGAGCGCGCACTTTCGATGGTCGACGGCGTCGTGCTGCTCGTTGACGCGAGCGAGGGCCCGCTGCCGCAGACCCGCTTCGTGCTGCGCAAGGCGCTCGAGGCGCATCTGCCCGTGATCCTCGCGGTCAACAAGACCGACCGCCCCGACGCTCGCATCGAAGAGGTCGAGGGTGAGGCGCAAGATCTGCTGCTCGGTCTCGCGAGCGATCTCTCCGAGGATCACCCGGACATCGACGTCGACGCAGTGCTCGACGTGCCGACCGTCTACCTCTCGGGCCGCGCTGGTGCCGCAAGCCACACCCGCCCCGCTGACGGAACGCTGCCCGACAACGCCGACCTCGAGCCGCTCTTCGAGACCATTCTCGAGCGCGTGCCCGCTCCGAGCTTCGATGATGAGCACCCGCTGCAGGCGCACGTCACCAACCTCGACTCGTCGCCGTTCCTCGGTCGTATCGCGCTGCTTCGCGTGCACAACGGTTGGATCAAGAAGGGCCAGAACGTGGCCTGGGTCAAGCACGACGGCAGCGTCGCGAACGTCCGCATCACCGAGCTGATGCTGACCAAGGCGCTCACCCGCTACCCGGCCGAGCAGGCTGGCCCCGGCGACATCGTTGCTATCGCGGGTATCGAAGACATCACCATCGGTGAGACCATTGCCGACGCAGAAGACGTGCGCCCGCTGCCGACCATCACGGTCGACGAGCCGGCGATCTCGATGACCATTGGTGCGAACACCTCGCCGCTCGTCGGCAAGGTCAAGGGCCACAAGCTCACCGCCCGTATGATCAAGGATCGCCTCGACCGAGAGCTCATCGGTAACGTGTCGCTGCGCGTGGTTGACACCGACCGCCCCGATGCGTGGGAGGTGCAGGGCCGCGGCGAACTCGCGCTTGCGATTCTCGTCGAGAACATGCGCCGCGAGGGCTTCGAGCTCACCGTCGGCAAGCCCCAGGTGGTCACCAAGCAGGTCGACGGCAAGGTGCACGAGCCTTTCGAGCACCTCACCATCGATACGCCCGAAGAGCACCTCGGCGCGATCACGCAGCTGCTCGCGGCTCGCAAGGGCCGCATGGAAAACATGGTGAACAATGGCACCGGCTGGGTGCGCATGGAGTTCGTCGTTCCGTCGCGTGGCCTCATCGGCTTCCGCAGCGAGTTCATGACCGAAACCCGTGGCACCGGTATCGCCAACGCGATTTCGCACGGCTACGGCGAGTGGGCTGGCCCCATCGTTACTCGCAACAACGGTTCGATCGTGGCTGACCGCTCGGGTGTCGTGACGCCGTTCGCGATGATCGCCCTGCAGGAGCGCATGAGCTTCTTCGTGCAGCCCACGCAAGAGGTCTACGAGGGCATGGTCATCGGCGAGAACTCGCGCAGCGAAGACATGGATGTGAACATCACCAAGGAGAAGAAGCTCACGAACATGCGTTCGTCGACCGCTGACAGCTTCGAATCGATGACGCCTCCCCGCGTGCTCACGCTCGAAGAGTCGCTCGAGTTCGCTCGCGAAGACGAGTGCGTCGAGGTGACCCCCGAGGTCGTTCGCATTCGCAAGGTGCACCTCGATGCAACGACGCGCAACCGCGCCGCAGCGAAGCTGAAGCAGCAGCTGGCCAAGTAACTCCTTTGCTTGAACGAGCGGGGCAGTGATCATTTCTGGTCACTGCCCCGTTCGCATATCAGGGGCGTAGGATCGGGGCATGGCACTCATGCACCAGACCACGATGTCCCCGTCGAAGCTCGAACTGCTTGCCGCATGGCTGCCCTCGCAGCCGTGGTTCGCCGGCGACGCGAATTCGCTCGTGAGCCTCGGCGGTTTTCGCCTTGACGATCCTGCCGGAGAGGTCGGGCTCGAGGGCATACTGCTGACCGCGGGCGACGACACCGTGTATTACGTGCCGCTCAGCTACCGGGGTGCGCCGCTTGTGGGCGGCGAGGACTTTCTTGTCGGCACGTCAGAGCACGGGGTGCTCGGCACCCGTTGGATCAGCGATGCCGCCGGTGATCCAGTATTCCGGTCGGTGATGGCCGCGACGATCGCGACCGGCGGGCACCATGCCGACGAGTTCGTGCAAGACGCTTCTGGCAACCGTGTCTCGCGGCAGCCTGCAGTTCGAGTGCAGGGTTCGGGCAGACCGGGCGACCAGGCCCCCGAGCTGGCTGAGGCAACCGTCGAACAGGTGGGTCCGCTCACAAGAGTTTCAGATGATCTCGCCGTGCTCGACATCGTGCGCGTCATCAACCCCGCACTCATGGCGCGCGAAGACCAGTATGCGTTGCGCGCAAGCTGGGGCGAGCATGACGGGCAGGCGATCCTCGCCCTGCTCTATGCCGGGTAGCGGCTGCGCAGATCTGCTGCGTACCGACTACTGTTTCGCGACATTGCGGTGCGACTCGAGCCCGCCGACGACGGTGAGCATGGGACGCAGCTCGCGGAGAGTCTCCACTCCGTTTTGGAAGGGATCGGCGTCGATCACGGTGAAGTCGGCGCGCATGCCCGTGCGCAGCACCCCTCGTGTTTCGGCCCAGCCGCAAGCCGCCGCGGCGTCGCGTGTCGCCGCAATGAGTGCCCGCTCGAGGCCGAGACGCAGCTCGGGATGGTTCGGGGGCAGCTGGGGCTGCTCGGGGGAGCGTCTCGTGACCGCGAGGTACAGGTTCTGCAGGGGCGCGTAAGGTGCGGTGGGCGCGTCTGTGCCGAGCGCGATCACTGCGCCTGCCGCATCGAACTCGGCCCACGGGTAGCCCCGGTCGATCCGCCCATCGCCGAGCTGCCTGCGCCAGGCGCCCTGGACCGCTGGGTCGGCGTGCACCGGCTGCACCGAGGCGATGACCCCGAGCGCTGCAAGACGTTCGGCGGTGCCCGGCTGCACGACCTCGAGGTGCTCGATCCGGTGCGCGATCGCCGTGCCACCATTCGCGCTTCGTGCCGCCTCTACCGCATCGAGCGCGAAGCTCACCCCCGCGTCTCCAATGGCGTGCATTGCAACCTGCAGGCCGGCCGCCTCGGCCCCGCGCACCACTGCGTTCAGCATCGTGCGCTCCCAGAGCGGGGCCGGGTGCCCGCCGTCCGAGAACGGCTCAATAAGAGCTGCGGTACCGCTATCGATCACGCCGTCGATCCAGAGTTTCACACCGGCGATGTGCAGCATCGGATCTGATTCGCCCCGTTGCTCGGCGACTCTCGAAATGCGCGTTCGGGTCTCGACCGCGCGCTGCAACTGCTCGTCGACCAATCTCGCATCGGCTGACGTCTCGATTCGCAGGTAGCCCGCGACGGGGA
This sequence comes from uncultured Leucobacter sp., assembly GCA_937967375.1. Taxonomy (GTDB): domain Bacteria; phylum Actinomycetota; class Actinomycetes; order Actinomycetales; family Microbacteriaceae; genus Leucobacter. The sequence goes on along the minus strand of CALCJF010000114.1, from coordinate 4,290 downwards.
TCGCCAATTCATCGGCCAGCCAAGCGCGCTCGAGGGCAGCGAGCTCTGCGGGGCGCAGCCCCAGATCCGCGACTGCGGTTGTGCCCGCATCACGGTAGCTCTCAAGGGCCCGACGCACCGCTGCGTCGCGCACGGTATCGTCTTCAAGCGCCTCGATGCCCCCTCGCATGAGTACGAGCGCTGCGGTTTCGAGCAGCAGTCCGGTGGCTTCTCCATCGGCATCGCGCACGATGGTGCCGCCTTCGGGGTCGGAGGTGTGCCGGTCGATACCGAGTTCCGCGAGCGCGGCCGTGTTCACCCACCCCGAGTGCAGATCGTTCGAGACCAGGTAGACAGGGCGATGGGGTTCGACAGCGTCGATCATCGCGCGGTTCGGTTGTGCGCCCGCGAGCGGCTCGAGCAGCCAGCTGCGCCCGAGGATCCGCGGCGCACCGGGCTGTGCAGCCGCTGCGGCGGCGATCCTTTTCTGTACTTCAGAGAGATCGGCCGCGTCGAGCAAATCAACCTGTTCGAGCGAGCGCCCCAAGTTCACCAGGTGGCTGTGCGCCTCGACGAAGCCTGGCAGCACGGTGCGTCCACCGAGCTCGACTGTGCGCTCTATGCCAGCGCGCGCCTCGGCGTCTGCGGTTGAACCCGCAAAAGCAAGTGTGCCGTCGGACGCAACCAATAACGACTCGACCCAGGGGGAGCCTGCATCTGCCGTGAATACGCGACCCCCGCGATAGTGGATGAGCGATAGCGAAGTCATTTCGTGCCTCACGACGTCGGCGTGTTCATCGGACGCGATCAAGACTATATTGAACCCAGCGCAGTTGAGGGCGATCAGGCTGCAGCTCGCCGTGGTGGTGGCGTTCCGGGGATGTCTCGCCGACCGTCTAGGCTTGACCCATGACGAGGCACTTTCTTCGCGATGACGATCTTTCTCCCGCAGAGCAGCTTGAGGTGCTCGAACTTGCCGCGAGGCTGAAGCGAGATCGATTCGCGGAGCGACCCCTCGAGGGCCAGAAGACCGCCGCGGTCATCTTCGACAAGACGAGCACGCGCACGCAGGTGAGCTTCTCGGTCGGTGTCGCCGACCTCGGCGGCAATCCGCTCATCATGGACTCGAAGTCGTCGCAGATGGGTGGCAAGGAGTCGATCAGTGACACCGCCAAGGTGCTCTCGCGCATGGTCGAGTTGATCGTGTGGCGCACCTACGAGCACCGCGGGCTCGAAGAGATGGCCGAGCACGCCACGGTCCCGGTGATCAACTCGCTCAGCGACGACTTTCACCCGTGCCAGATTCTCGCCGATCTGCAGACGATTCGTGAGCGAAAGGGCGACCTGCGGGGTCTCTCGGCCGCGTATCTCGGTGATGCGGCGAACAACATGGGCCACTCGTATCTGCTCGGGTTTGCGACCGCGGGCATGCACATTCGCGTGGCGGGTCCCGAGGGTTACCAGCCGCGCGCAGACGTGGTCGAAGACGCGAAAAGGATCGCCGCCGCCACCGGCGGCAGCGTCACCGTGACGGCCGACCCGCAGGCGGCGGTCGACGGCGTCGACGTGGTCATCACCGACACCTGGGTGTCGATGGGCCAGGAGGCCGAGAAGGCCGCGCGCGTGGCGACGTTCGGTGCCTACCGCGTGACCCCCGAGCTCATGGCTCAGGCTGCGGGCGACGCGATCTTCTTGCACTGCCTGCCCGCGTATCGCGAGTTCGAGGTGGCGCCCGAGGTGATCGACGGGCCGCAGAGTGCGGTGTGGGATGAGGCCGAGAATCGAGTGCACGCGCAGAAGGCGCTCATGGCCTGGCTGCTCGCTCGAGCTTGAGCGAGCGAGCCCACTCCTCGAGAACTCTCTCCCATGGAGTCGGCAACAGGCCGAGTTCGGTCGTGAGCAGGCCCGGCAGCAGCTCGCTGGCCGCATTCCAGAGATAGCGCTGGTGAAAGAGTTCACGCATGGTGGCCGAGAACGGGGCGCCCAGTGCGAACGCGGCGGTGGGAACGCGGGAGATCCCTGCGTTTACGCACCTGGCAGCGGCTGCGGCATCGGCCACTACCTGTCGTTGTGATCGGGCAGGCGCGGTGGGGGCGAGCAGCGTAACCCCGCCCTGTTTCGCGAGCGAAACCGCCGCCAGCATCGCTCGGGTGAGGTCGGGGGTGTAGGTGATGGCATGGGGCGCGTTGGTATCTCCCAGTGCCCATGCTCGTGCGCCTCTCGACGCTGGCACGAGTAGCGTGCCGAGCACGACCGAACCGTTGCTGGTCGAGGTCGGGCCGAGCAGATCGGAGGCGACGACAGAGGCCGTGCGAGCCCGGTGCGCGGCGCGCGCCTCGAGTAGCTGCGCGCGTACCCGGCCGAGCGGTGAGACCGGGGCGAGAGGGGAGTGCTCCGAAAGATGTTGGGCTCCTCGCCCGAAGGCATAGACCGACTCGGGAAATACCACAGGGACGTCGAGTTCTGCGGCGATATCCATGACCGCTGCTTCCCGGTGTGGCAGTTCTCGCAGCCACGTCTTCGCCGAGTAAGCGGCGTGGATGCAGTGGAAGATCGCGTCCACTCCCTCCGCGGCTGCGCGTACAGTCGCGGGATTCCCAGCGTCGCCCATTTGGGTGCGGGCACCTTGCACCGGTGTGTTGCCGCGGCGGAGCACGACTGCTTCATGGTCGGCGGCCACGAGATCGAGAGCAAGCTGCGTGCCGATCTGCCCGGCTCCGGTGATGAGATAACGCATGTTGATTCCTTTTGTGATCAGTGCTCACTAAATGACAGTCGCAACGCTACTCGATGTCCTTGAATAAATCAAGAGCAGTGATCACTAAATTGCGCCTGTGCCTGTTCCCTGGCAGACTGGCGGCATGAACCGACCGCGTCGCAGCCACGCCGAAGCCCGCGCGCAGATGCGCGAAGGGATTCTCCGTCTTGGTAACGAACAACTCGCCGAAGTCGGCGCCCCCGCGCTCTCTGTGCGCGAGATCGCGCGCGGTCTCGGTGTCGCCTCGTCAGCGATTTACCGGCACGTGGCAAACCGCGATGAGTTACTCACCCTGCTGATCGTCGACGCATATGGCGATCTTGCGAAGTCGGCGCTTGACGAAGTCGACCAAGGTGCGCCTGCCGGTCAGCAGCTGGCTGCAATCGCGACGGGCATGCGACGCTGGGCGACTGCCAATCCGGCAAGATGGGCGCTCGCTTACGGCAGCCCAGTGCCCGGCTACTCTGCTCCGGCAGACCAGACCAATGGTCCGGGAACGCTTGTGATGACGACATTCCTGCGGGCACTCTCTCTGGGTAAGTTCGTTCGCCCCGCTAGCGTGCCGAAGGCCTCGCCCTCGCTACGCAGCGAGCTGCTCGCTGGCGCTGCGGAGATCGGAATCGATGCTGATCCTGAGCTTGGGGTCACTGCCCTCGGCGCCTGGACCGGCCTGATCGGGCTGATCAGTGCCGAGGTATTTCAGCAGCTCGGTGCTGAGCTTGCGAGTCACGGCGAAGAGCTGCTCGAACGCTGGATCGCCGAGACCGTCGCTCGCTTTGACCTTTCATAGGCGGATCATCATCGTCCAAACAGCCCGGTGGCCCGCAGACAGTCAGTAGTTGTCGCTCTGACTCGCCTCAGGCGACACTTACTGTCTGTCTGTCTGCATGAGCGCGAGCAGCGGGCGAGGCACTGGCAAGCGAGCGGCTCCGCTCGGGCTCACCGCTCGATAAGCTGTATGCGTGACTGAGGCTACCGAGAACACGCACACCGAAACAGGCAACCGCGCAGCAGAGGCGGGCGCGCTCTGGGGCGGACGCTTCGCGAGCGGCCCCTCACCCGAGCTGCAGCTGCTCAGCAAGTCGACCCAGTTCGACTGGGCCCTCGCGCAGTACGACATTCGAGGATCGAAGGCACACGCCGTCGCGCTCGCCGCCGCGGGCTACCTGAGCGCCGAAGAGCTGGGTGACATGCATGCCGCGCTCGATGAACTCTCGGCACGCGTTGCAGATGGCCGTGCGCTGCCGGCCGACGATGATGAAGACGTGCACTCGGCACTTGAGCGCCTGCTGATCGAGATCACGGGTGTGCAACTCGGCGGCAAACTGCGGGCTGGCCGCAGCCGCAACGACCAGATCGCCACGCTCGTGCGTCTCTATCTGCTCGATCACGCGGCGACCATCGAGCAACTGCTGCTCGACCTCGCGACCGCGATCCTCGACCAGTCGCTCGCGCACCCCGAAGCAATTCTGCCGGGCCGCACCCACCTGCAGCACGCGCAGCCGGTGCTGCTCGCCCACCAACTGGCGGCGCACGCCTGGCCAATCATGTGC
>CALCJF010000113.1 GCA_937967375.1 uncultured Leucobacter sp. | reverse complement strand
ATGTTCGTCATGAACAGCACCGTGTTGCGGCTGGTCTTGTTCACCTGAATGCCGAAGCGATCCATGAGGTAGTCGTGCTTGAACGTGTCGCCATCGACGCCCGTGCGCGAGATCTCGACGGTGATGCGGCTCGGGTCGACGACGAACTCGTCGTGCTCCCACGCCCGCCACATATCGGCGAGGCCGCGCCTCAGCGGCATTGCCGCGCCTTCGCCGCGCAGCTGCTCAGGGATCAGGTCATGCGCGCTGAGCACCCTGAAGAACTTGCGCAGCAGCGAGTGTCTCGCGATCGCCTGCGACAGGCTCGTCGCGAGGTCGAGCTGGCGCTGCACGAGCTCGAAGCCCTCGAGCTCGACCTGGCGTCTGCCGAGATCGAGCGAGGTCAGAATCTGGTAGTTCGGCGACGTCGAGGTGTGCGTCATGTACGCCTCGTGGAAGGGTTCACGCGCGTCGCGCACCCAGTCCTGGTCGTAGACGTGAATCATCGATCCCTGGCGCAGCGAGGTCAGCGTCTTGTGAGTCGACTGTGACGCGTACACGCGCAGGCGTGCGTCGGGCGAAGGGATCAGTCGTTCGCTCAGCCACACCTCGTCTGCCGCCGGTGTGCCGTCGGCGGCGAAGAGCAGTTTCTGCTGCTCGGCGTATGCGGCTGCGTGGGCAGAGCTCTTCAGGCGCTCTTCGAGACGCTTCGCCGCGGCCATTGCGGTGCGGCGTCGCGTCACTGGGTGAAACGCCGCGAACGCGAACCACGCCTCGTCCCAGAGGAACACCAGGTCGGGCTTGATCGCAAGGCATTCGGCCATGACTCGTTCGACGTCGTAGACGATGCCGTCGAAGGTGCAGTTGGTAAGCGTCACCATGCGCACTTCGTCGAGGCGACCCGCCGCCCGGTAGTCGAGCAGCAGCTGCTTGATGCTCGATAGCGGCACCGCGCCGTAGAAGGCGTAGTTGTTGAGCGGGTAGGCCTCGAGGTAGGCAGGCTTCGCGCCCGTCAGCATGAGCGCGTGGTGATGCGACTTGTGGCAGTTGCGGTCGACGAGCACCACGTCGCCCGGCGACGTGAGCGCCTGGTGCACGATCTTGTTCGCGGTCGAGGTGCCGTTGGTCACGAAGAAGGTTTGCTTCGCGCCGAACGCTCGGGCGGCGAGTTCTTGCGCCTTCTTGAGGGTGTGCACCGGCGCGAGCAACGAATCAAGGCCGCCCGAGGTGGCGCTGGTTTCAGCGAGCAACAGGTTCAGGCCGTAGAAATCGGCGAGGTCTGAGATCCACTTCGACCCGACCACCGATCCGCCGCGCGCGACGGGCAGCGCGTGAAACACCCCGACCGGGCGGCGCGCGTGATCCTGGATCGCCGCGAAGAACGGCGTGTCATAGAGGTGCGATACGCGCCGCAGTAGCGAGAGGTGCAGTTCGAGCTGATCCTCGCGCCTGAAGACGCGACGGAACCGACGCGAAAGGGCACCTGCGAGGTCTTCGATGTTCGCGCCTGCCATGAGGTAGAGGTCGATCTCGGGGCGAATGCTGTGCAGCACATCGGCGAGGCGCACCACGCGCTGCACCGAAGAGAGCGCGCTCGACGCTGGCGCGGTGGGCACATTTGCCGATTCCCAGACGAGCGCAATCGTGTCGCGAAGATCACGGCTCAGCGCCTGGGTGCTGCGGCCGCTGAACCCCGGGCGAATGATGCACGCGAGAATGTTGGGATTCGTCAGCAGCGCCGCGATCGCGTCGTCGGCAGAGGGCACGACGACGAAATCGTAGATGAATTGGTCTGCGGCACCGCGCAAGCGCAGGTTTTCTGCACGCATCGAGTCGCGGTCACCGGCAGTTGTCTCGTCGATCACCAGTACCTCGAAGCGGGGTCGCGGGTCGCTGTCGTCGTGCTGTTCGATGCGTTCGGTTTCATCGATCGCCTCGTCGCGGGGGTCTTCTGGCACGGTCGAACCGCGCAAGCGCTGCACGACGCGACCGATGCGGTCGAGCGCCGCCTGGTAGTCGCCCGCCTTCAGCAGCTCTGCGATGCCCCGCACATACCGCTGCCCGAAGCCCGCCCAATACATCTCGATGGTTTCGAGCGCGCGCAGGTTTCGAGCGATCTCGCCGTCTCGGGTGAGGGCGCTCTCGTCGTCGCTGCCCAGCGCGATTCGCTTCACGCCGAAACGCAGGTACTCCCACGCGTCGCTGCGCAGTCGCCAGGTGCTCGAAGGCATTCCCGGGTCGCGCTCGAGCTCGCCCGCGCCCGAAAGCGAAGCCGTGGCTTGCGTTCGAATCGCGCCTGCCTGGGCAGCAGTCTCTGAGAAAGCGTCATCGAGAAGCGTCATTGCACGATCCTTTCGCGGGCCGCTTCGATGCGCTGCCCGCAGAGTTGCGAGGTTGTCTCGATCTTACGTGTTGCTAGATGCCGCGAGAGGCAAGATTGCATGCCGTGACAGCCTCGTTGTCGTCGGGATTTGCCGGGGGTGCTGGTGTTCTTCGAAGAGGATCATCGCCCGGCTTCAAGCGCCTAGACTTGGGGGCATGGCAAAAGCACAGGATCGCAAGCACCGAATCGTCGTGCTCGGCGGGGGCCCCGGCGGGTACGAGGCAGCACTCGCGGGTGCGCAGTTGGGGGCAGAGGTCACCCTCATTGAACGGTCGGGAGTTGGCGGTGCCACCGTGCTCACCGACGTCGTTCCATCGAAGAGCCTGATCGCGACCGCGGGCGGAGTGCAGGCAGTTCGTGATGCGGGCCGTCTCGGTGTGCAGACCTTCGTGCCCGGTGGTGACGGCAAGCCAGTGCGCCCCGAGACCACTGTGAACCTCGCCGCGGTGAACAAGCGACTGCTTGCGATGGCGGGCGCCCAGTCGACTGACATTTTGCACAGCCTCGAAGATGCGGGAGTGCGCGTCGTGCAGGGGCAGGGGCGCCTCGACGGTGCTAACGCGGTCGTGGTCTCGACCGGGCACAGTGGCGATGGCACCGATTTCGATCGCATCGAGGCCGACACCATCGTTGTCGCGGTGGGTGCGAGCCCGCGCGAGCTCGATAGCGCGAAGCCAGATGGTGAGCGCATTCTCACCTGGAAGCAGCTCTACAACCTGCAGGCGATTCCCGAGCACCTGGTCGTGGTCGGTTCGGGCGTCACCGGTGCCGAGTTCGCGAACGCGTACCGCACGCTCGGTTCGGAGGTCACCCTCGTATCGAGCCGTGAGCAGGTGTTGCCCGGCGAGGATCCCGATGCGGCGGCCGTAATCGAGCGAGAGTTCGCAAAGCTCGGCATGCATGTCATGTCGAAATCGCGCGCCACCTCGGTCACCCGCACCGAAGAGGGCGTGCTCGTCGAACTCGAAGACGGCCGCACAATTGAGGGCTCGCACTGTCTGATGGCTGTCGGCTCGGTTCCGAACACCGCCGGCATCGGGTTGCGCGACGCGGGCGTCGAGCTGACCGAGAGCGGTCACATTCGCGTGAACAAGGTGGCGCGCACGCGAGTGCCGTCGATCTACGCCGCCGGTGACTGCACCGACTTCTTTCCGCTCGCCTCAGTCGCCTCGATGCAGGGTCGCACCGCGATCATGCACGCGCTCGGCGACTTCGTGCGCCCGATCGACCTGCGCAATGTGGCCGCGAACGTGTTCACGTACCCCGAGATCGCAACCGTTGGCTGGAATGAGCGCTCCCTCGCAGACAACAGCGACCTCGCGAAGGCGGTGTCGCACACGATCCCGCTCAACACCAACCCCCGAGCCAAGATGATCGGGCTCGCCGAGGGCTTCGTCAAGCTGTTCGCCTGGCAGGCTTCGGGCACGGTAATCGGCGGCGTGATCGTGGCGCACCGTGCCAGCGAGCTCATCTTTCCGCTTGCGCTCGCCGTCGAGCACCGCCTCACTGTCGATCAGGTGGCTTCGGCCTTCACGGTATACCCCTCGATGACGGGCGCCATCACCGACGCAGCGCGGGCCATGCACCGGAGCGCGCAGTGAGCGCTGCGGCACGAGCCTCGCTGGGGCGCCGAACGTTCGGCGGTCTCGTGGCGGTTGCGCTCGCTGGCGTTCTCGCTGCGTGCGCACCGCAGAAGAAGCCTGCGACCGTGCCGTCTGCTGCAGGCGTGCAAGCCGATGTGACTGTTGCCGTCATTGACAATAAGTTCGAGCCGGCGAATGTCGAGGTGAAGCCTGGGCAGGCCGTGCGCTGGGTCTTCTCGGGCGTAATGGAGCACGACGTGGTCGCAGAAGACGGCAGCTTCGTGAGTGAGCTGCAGACCAGCGGCGAATACGTGCACGTCTTCGAGAAAGCCGGCGACTACCCCTATGACTGCTCGGTGCACCCCGAGATGACGGGTGTCGTCTCCGTTCGCTGACGGCTACGCAGAATCCCGGGCGATGAGCGGCGCGGGTACGAGCCTGCGCTCGGGCGTTGCGGGGCGATGGCCGACGTCGAGAAGCTCGAGCATCAGCTCAGCGCAAGTTCTGCCGAACAGTCGTGGCTGTAGATCGATTGCCGTAATCGACGGCGTGTGAAACGACATGAGGTCGCTATCAACGCCCGAGACGAGTCTCACGTCTTGGCCGATGGTCTTGCCGAGCGAGCGCAAGATGCCCGCAATCCGCGCGGCGATGCCGTCACCGGCGGTGAAGAGGCCGTCGCAGCCGGTTTCAGCAGTGAAGAACGGTGCGAGTGTCGCCACGAGTTCTTCGTTGCTGTCGTTGATGCTGACTGTAGCGATGCGTGGTGTGATGCTTTGCTCGGCGCACCACTCGAGGTAGTGCTGTTCTAGGTCGAGCGTCCATTCTGAAACGCGTTCGATCACGAGAATGCCGGGTCGTTTCGAGCCGCGCTCGCGAAGGTGCTCGAGCGAGTCTCTGGTGAGCTTTCGCGTGGGTGACTCCACGATTCCCCACGGCTCACCGACTCCGCAGGTCGGTCGGTCCCCGGTGACCACAGGAAGGTCTTGCGCAAGAATCTCAGCGACGCCTGGGTCGTCGCTGTGCGGTTCGATCAGAATGTAACCGTCGAGCAGCGGTGCACGTTCGATCTGCAGACCGTTCGCAGAGTTTGGCAGAAACAGTAGCGAGGTACCATTGCGGTGCAGCACCTCAGTGATGCCGTTCGTGACTTCGGCGTAGTAGCTGAACTGGCCCGCAGTGCCGGGCAGGTAGAGGCCAATCGACCCGATTCTGGCCTGGCGCAGCGCTCGCCCGACCGGGTTTGGCCGGTACCCCAGATGTTTGGCGGCACCAAGCACTCGCTCGCGGGTCGCCACAGAGACGCCGGGCTTGCCGTTGAGCGCGAGTGAAGCGGCCGCGGTTGAGACCTGCGCGCGTGCTGCGACGTCTGAGAGCGTGGGTGTTGACATCACTCCTCCTTTGGGCGTCGCGTTTCGGTAGCCTGGCGGCCGTCGGTTGCTGGCCTCGCAATCGTGATGTTTGCGAGCGCACTATGACTATGTTATCGTCTGCTTAAACGTTTTATATTAATCGTTTAAGTAATTTGATTACCGAGTGCTTATCGGTGCGCGACAAAGGGGTCTTTGGCTGAAATGACTTTTCTCGATATTGCCTTCACTGGCGGCTCGGTGTTCGACGGTTCTGGCGCTGCACCGACTCGAACCGACGTCGGCGTTGTGGGCGAGAAGATCGTGGCGATAGGCATCAATGAGGTCGCGGCGCTGATCGGCGAGCAGACCCGAGTGATAGACCTCGAGGGCAAGATGCTGTTGCCGGGCATTATCGATGCCCACGTGCACCCGATCGAGGCCGGTCTCGAGCGCCTTGGCTGCGATCTGTCAGAGCTGTGGACCAAGGCCGAGTATCTCGAGGCTATCCGTGAGTACGTGGTGAGTCACCCAGACACCGAGTGGATTCTCGGCGGCGGCTGGCAGATGGCCCCGTTTGCCGATGGGTTTCCGCTCGCCGCCGACCTCGATGCGATCTGCGATGATCGCCCGATGGCGATCTCGAACCGTGATCACCACAGCACCTGGGTGAACACCGAAGCGCTGCGCCGTGCGGGCATTACACGCGATACACCAGACCCGGTCGACGGCACGATTGAACGCGACAAGCACGGCAACCCCACAGGCACCCTGCACGAAGGCGCGCGCATGCTCGTGCTCGGGCTTGCGCCAGACCCCTCTCGCGAGTTCATGTACGAGGCACTCATGTCGGCGCAGAGCTACCTGCACGCGTTTGGTATCACTGCCTGGCAAGACGCGCTGCTCGGTGATTATGGCAACCACAGTTCCGAAGAGGTCTACGTCTACCGCGAAGCGCTCAAGCGCGGCGATCTCAAAGCGCGAGTCAACGGTGCGATCTGGTGGGATCGCACGCGGGGCGAAGAGCAGATCCCCGAACTCGAGAGCGTTATCTCGGACTTTCAAGAGGGCGACTTCAAGCTCACCACGGTCAAGATCATGCAAGACGGTGTGGTCGAGAACCGAACGGCTGCGATGAGCGCGCCGTACCTGAAGAGCGGCTGCAGCTGCGGTGACGCAGCCGATACCGGCATCTCGTTTATCGAGCGTGAGAGTCTGCACCGCATCGCTACGCACTTCGACAAGACGGGTGTGCAGTTACATTTTCACGCGATCGGCGATCGAGGTGTCACCGAGTGCATCGATGCGGTTGCCGCAGCGCGCGAGGCGAACGGCGACACAGGCAGGGCGCACCAGATCGCTCACCTGCAGGTGGTGCACCCCGATGACCTGCCGCGTTTTGCCGAGCACCGGGTCGCGGCGAACATGCAGCCGCTCTGGGCGAGCTACGACCCGCAGATGGTCGAGCTCAATGTGCCCCTCATTGGAGAAGACCGCGTGAACTGGCAGTACCCGTTTAAGAGCATTCTCTCGCGGGGCGGTCAGCTCGTGGCGGGCTCTGACTGGCCGGTCACCACGGCAGATCCCTGGCTCTGCATGCATGTGGCAGTGAACCGGCAGCACCCTCCGCGGCACCCAGACCATAACGAGCGGGTGTTCGTGCCGGGCGAGAGGCTGACGCTCGGCGAGGTGTTGCGTGCCTACACCCGCGGCGGCGCCGAGATCAACGGCTGGCGAGATGACCTCGGCGAGATTGCCCCTGGCTTCATCGCCGACCTGGTGGTCGTGGACCGCGATCCCTTCGCCGCGCCGGTCGGCGAGATCAGCCAGACGCGCACCGTCGAGACCTTTTCTCGCGGTCGATCGGTCTATCGCGCAGATAGCTGACGCGCCATGCGGCCCACCCCTACCTAATTGACCCCTCACTCACACGACCCACTTCAAAGGAGAACCATGTCTAAGAAACGAATCCTCGCAACCGTGGCACTCGCTTCAGTCGCGCTCATCGGCCTGAGCGGCTGTGCACCCGAGGCTCCGGCATCGACCGCCGACGCCGAGCGTCAGACCGGCGTCGACCTCAGCAAGATCACTGCAGATGAGGCCATCGCCAAAATGCTCCCCGCCGATATCTCGGAGCGCGGCACGCTGATCATCGGCGTCGATCCGACCTACGCCCCGAATGAGTTTAAGGATGCACAGGGCAACCCCATCGGCTGGGAGATCGACCTGATGGATGCGGCTGCCGCAAAGCTCGGGCTCGAAACCGACTACCGCGTTGCCAAGTTCGACAACATCGTTCCTAGCATTCTCGGCGAGAAGTACGACCTCGGTCTTGGAGGCTACTACGACACGAAGAAGCGTCAAGAGACCCTTGACATGATCGACTTCTTCCGAGCCGGCGAGCAGCTTGCTTCGCCCGCAGACAAGCCGATCAAGGAGATTCTCGATATCTGCGGGCTCAAGGTTGGTGCGCAGAACGGCGGTTCCGCTATCCTCAACTTCCTCCCGAAGGTAGACGAGCAATGCGCTGCCGCGGGTAAGCCGAAGGTCGAGGTGCTCGGCTACGAGACACAAGACGAGCAGACCTCTGCGCTACTGCTAGGTCGTCTCGACGCGATGCAGTCGGACTCGCCCGTGACGGGCTACGCAGTGAAGCTCAGTGAGGGCAAGCTGGTCGGCTCGCCCATCTTTGATCAGGTGCTCGCCGGGGCTCCCGTGAAGAAGGATCGTGGAGAGTTTGCCGAGGCGTTGCGTAGTGCGATCGAGAGTCTGCTCGAAGACGGCACCTACGACGGCATCCTGAACTATTGGGGCGTCGAGGTTGGTGGCATCCAGCAGATCACCATTAACGGCGCTACCGAGTAATCGCCGACGTCTCTGATAGCCCGCACCTGAAAGTGAGTGATTGATGTCCAGTCGCAACGTTGTTGCCGACATACCCGACGACGTTCGCATCCATGCGAAGAAGGTTCGGCACCCGATGCGAATGCTCGCGGCGGTGATTTTGCTGCTTGCCGTTGTCGGAATCATTGTCGATGGCGCGGGTCGCGAGGCTTACGATTGGGCTGCGTTCGGCACCTATATTTTTGATCCGAGGATCGTGCAAGCCGCGGGTGTGACGATTCAGTTGACTGTCTATTCCATGATCATCGCGATCACGCTTGGAGTGCTGCTGGCAGTGATGCGGCAGAGTCCCAACAAGATTCTGGGCTACATCTCGTGGGTGTTTATCTGGATCTTCAGAGGCACGCCGGTCTATGTGCAGCTGGTGTTCTGGGGGCTCTTTACTGTCATCTACAAGACGATCAACGTGGGCGTTCCGGGAATGGAGCCCTGGTGGTCGTTCGGCACCGCAGACGTGCTCAGCCTGTTCTGGATCGCCGTCATCGGCCTCGCCCTGAACGAGGCGGCTTACATGGCCGAAATCGTTCGTGCCGGCCTATTGGCGGTCGATTCGGGGCAGGTCGAGGCCGCAACCGCACTCGGCATGAACTGGCGCCGTACGATGGGCAAGGTCGTGCTGCCGCAGGCCATGCGCGTGATCATTCCGCCGACCGGCAACGAGGTCATCTCGATGTTGAAGACTACGTCGCTCGTGACCGCGGTGCCATTCAGCCTCGACCTGTACACCAGGTCGCGTGACATCTCGTCCGAAACGCTGAACCCGATCCCTCTCCTGATCGTGGCCTCGGTCTGGTACCTGGTGATCACATCGATTCTGATGGTCGGACAGCACTTTCTTGAGCGTCGTTTCTCGCGTGGCCACGTGCGGCGCGTGAGTCGCTCCGCAGGAGGCGCAGAGAAGTCGCAGGGCGTAACCAAACTCATCAAAACAGTTCCGGCTTTTGGGGCCGACACGGGAGAGAACGGAGACCGACGGTGAGCGAATTGATGGTGCGAGCCGATCGCGTGCATAAGGTTTTTGGCCGAAACCATGTGCTTCGTGGCGTGTCGATGGATGTGAAAGTGGGCGAGGTCGCTTGCCTCTTGGGGCCGTCGGGGTCGGGCAAATCGACGTTCTTGCGTTGTATCAACCACCTCGAGACGATCGAGGGCGGGCGCATCTACGTCGATGGCGATTTGATCGGTTATCGCGATCAGGGCGATCACCTGCGCGAGCTGACCGAACAAGAGCTGGCAGCGCAGCGCCAAGACATCGGCATGGTGTTTCAGCGGTTCAACCTGTTTCCGCACATGACTGCTCTCGAGAACATTGTGTGCTCGCCGATGACGGTTAAACGTGAGGGGCGGGCGAAAGCAACACAGTTCGCAAAGGAGCTGCTCGAGCAGGTGGGGCTTGGAGAGAAGGCAAACGCCTACCCGAGCGAGCTTTCTGGCGGCCAGCAGCAGCGCGTCGCAATCGCACGAGCGCTCGCAATGCGGCCGAAGCTGATGCTGTTTGACGAGCCGACCTCGGCGCTTGACCCCGAGCTCGTGGGTGAAGTGCTCGACGTGATGAAGGGTCTCGCCGAGAGCGGCATGACCATGATCGTGGTGACGCACGAGATGGGCTTCGCCCGCGAGGTGGCCGACACAGTGACGTTCATGGACGGCGGGGTTGTGGTTGAGCATGGCAGCCCTGAGCAGGTGCTCGTGAACCCGCGGGAGACCCGGACGAAGGAGTTTCTCTCAAAGGTGCTCTGAGTAAGAAGCCCAGTGGATAGGAAACCGTCGAGTGGATAGGTTATCCACCGTCGTTTTGCTATCCACTCGCGGGTAAGGGGTTCATTCGGTGGGCAGCGCTCGATCTTTTTGGCAGCCTCAGCTGTTCGGCGCCGCCAGGCGCACCGATTCCAGTCGCTCCTCGGGCGTCGGTGCCGGGTGCACGGTGATCAGCTCATCGGCATCGGCGTGCTTCGCAAATGCCGCGAGCTCTTCGCGCACTCGCACGGGCCCGCCGATCGCGGTGTAGCGCAGCATGTCCCGAATCTGCTCGCCAGCGGGGGTGTCGTAGAGCGCTACGGCTTCGTCGGCAGTGAGCTCGTGCTCGCGGCCGCGCGACAGAAAGCGCCGCACGCGGTCGAGCTCCGCGCGGGCGAACAGAGCCTCTGCGGTGTCATCATTCGAGGCTGCGACCACGTTGACCGCCGCAAGCACGTAGGGCGTCGGGTGGTCCTCGCTCGGTCGATAGTGTGCGCGGTAGTACGCAACAGCCTGTGTCAGCAGCTGCGGCGCGAAGTGCGAGGCGAACGCGTAGGGCAACCCCAGCTGCGCCGCGAGGCTCGCGCCGAACATGCTCGAGCCCAGCACATACAGCGGCACCCGGGTTCCGCGACCCGGGTACGCGTTGACTGCCGCGCGGGGCAGCGAGTCGCCGAGCAGCTGCTGCAACTCGATGATGTCGCTCGGAAACGCGTCGCTCGCAGAGAGTTCGCGGCGCAGCGCCCGAAACGTCGCCATATCGCTGCCCGGGGCCCGGCCAAGCCCGAGATCGATGCGCCCAGGATGTAGCTCGGCGAGGGTACCGAACTGCTCGGCAATCACGAGCGGCGAGTGATTGGGAAGCATGATGCCGCCCGCGCCCAGTCGAATGGTCTGCGTGTGCGCGGCCACATGCGCGATCAGCACCGCAGTGGCGCTCGACGCGATTGACGGCATGTTGTGGTGCTCGGCGTACCAGACGCGTTGATAGCCGCCAGCTTCGGCCGCCTGTGCAAGGTCGACCGAGTGCGCGAGCGCGTCGCCGATACGCCCGTTCGATTCGACGGTTGCGAGATCGAGCAGGGAGATCGGCACGGAGGTCATGCCAGGTGCAACGTCGGGGTCGGTGCCGCTATTCCGATAACTATTCGGCGCTCGGTGCCACGACCGAGAGCAGCACGTATCCCGATGCCACCGTCTGCCCGATGGGTGCGTCGACGCCGGTCACGATGCCCGCGTGCGGCGCGTGAATCGACTGCTCCATCTTCATGGCCTCGAGCACGACAAGCTGGTCGCCCGCCTCGACGTACTGCCCCTCTTCGACGGCTACCTTGATGACGGTGGCCTGCATCGGCGCAGTCACCGCATCGCCACTGGCACCGGTCACCGAGGCACCGCGAGCGCGCTTCGGCGCGGGGCCGCGGGTCACGTCCTGGTCGGACAGCGGCATCAGGTTTGCGGGCATGGTCACTTCGATGCGCCGGCCCGCGACCTCGACCGCGACGGTTTGGCGGCGAGGATCGCCCGCAACCGGTGCCACCTCGCCCTCCCAGGGCTCGATGTCGTTGTTGAACTCGGTCTCGATCCAGAGCGTGTAGACACCGAAGTTGCCGTCTTCGGCCGTGAACGCGGGATCGCGCACGATCTTGCGGTGGAACGGCAGCACGGTTGGCAGGCCCTGCACCTCGAACTCGTCGAGGGCGCGCCTCGCGCGCTGCAGCGCCTCCTCGCGCGTCGCGCCGGTGACGATCAGCTTGCCAAGCATCGAGTCGAACGAGCCCGACACCACGTCGCCAGAGCCAACGCCGGTGTCGACGCGCACGCCTGGGCCGCTTGCCGCCTTGAACAGCGTGACCGGCCCGGGGGCAGGCAGGAAGCCGTTGCCGGGATCCTCGCCATTCAAACGGAACTCGAAGGAGTGGCCGTGGGCTACCGGATCGTCGTACTCGATCGCGCCGCCCTCGGCGATGCGGAACTGCTCGCGAACGAGATCGATGCCGGTGACCTCTTCGCTGACGGGGTGCTCGACCTGCAGGCGCGTGTTGACCTCGAGAAACGAGACGGTGCCGTCGCGGGCGACCAAGAACTCGCAGGTGCCTGCACCTACGTAGCCGACCTCTTTGAGGATGGCCTTCGACGCGCGGTAGAGCTCGGCGTTCTGCTCGTCGCTGAGAAACGGTGCCGGGGCCTCTTCGACGAGCTTCTGGTGGCGACGCTGCAGCGAGCAGTCGCGGGTCGACACGACCACGACGTTGCCGTGGCTGTCGGCGAGGCACTGGGTCTCGACGTGGCGGGGCTTCTCGAGGTACTTCTCGACGAAGCACTCGCCGCGACCGAACGCCGCCACGGCCTCGCGCGTCGCTGATTCGAAGAGCTCGGCGACCTCATCGCGCTCGTAGGCGACCTTGAGGCCGCGACCGCCGCCGCCGAAGGCTGCCTTGATGGCGATGGGCAGGCCGACCTGATCGGCGAACGCGAGCACCTCGTCTGCATTCGCGACCGGATCGCTCGTGCCCGCGGCGAGCGGCGCGCCGACCTTCTCTGCGACGTGTCGCGCGCTGACCTTGTCGCCGAGGCGCTCGATGGCGTCGGGGCTCGGGCCGATCCAGATGAGACCCGCAGCGATCACCGCGCGCGCGAAGTCTGCGTTCTCGGCCAGAAAGCCGTAGCCGGGGTGCACGGCGTCGGCACCTGAGCGGCGCGCAACGGCGAGCAGCTTGTCGATGACGAGATATGTCTCGCCGCTCGTAGTGCCGTTCAGGGCGTACGACTCGTCGGCAAGGCGCGCGTGCAGAGCATCGCGATCTTGGTCGGCGTAGACGGCGACAGAGGCAATGCCGCTGTCTGCGGCGGCTCGAATGATGCGGACGGCGATCTCACCGCGGTTGGCGATGAGCACTTTACGGATGCGCGACATGGGTTCCAGCATATTCCAGAGGGGCATGTCGACGTTGGATATGTTCAACAAAGCTTGTTCGTGTTCGTTGCTGAAAGCCACAGGGGCGACCTGTGGCGCGGGTGCTCGCTGGCACTAGGCTTGCGAGTAGCGCAACGTAGCGAAGCAGCGCACCCGTTCGACACAGAAACGAGAGTCCCATGGCAACTGCTGACATCAACGAACTTCTTGGCGAGATTCCGATCGGTGACATCGCCGCACGGCTCGGCGTCGATGAGGCGACCGCGAAGCAGGCAATCACACAGGCACTGCCCGGTCTGCTCGGAGGAATGGCTGTCAACGCCTCAAGCGAAGAGGGCGCAACGAAGCTCACCAGTGCGCTCAAGAAGCACGAGGGCGCGAAGTTCAAGGGCCTCGACGCGGTCGATACCGAAGACGGCCAGAAGATTGTGCAGCACGTGCTCGGCGACAAGCAGCAAGAAGTGGCAATGGCACTCGGCTCGCAGGGTGAGGGCGGCCTCGGCGACCTGATTCAGAAACTGCTGCCGATCCTCGCCCCCATTGTGATGGCGTTTCTCGCGAAGCAGTTCGGCGGGGGATCGCCGACCGCGCAGGCAGGCAACTCGGGCGGTATTGGCGACATCCTCGGCGGTCTGCTCGGCGGCTCGGGCTCGGGCTCGAATGCGGCAGGTGGCGACCTCGGAGATCTGCTGGGCGGCCTGCTCGGCGGCGGCTCGAAGCAGTCGGGCGGCGGCCTTGGTGGGCTGCTCGGAGGCCTGCTCGGCGGCAAGTAGTTCGGGGCCATCGCGATGACGCTCGCCCAGATGCAGCTGCGCGTGTTCTGCGTGCTGCTCATCTGGCCGTCGATCGCTCTCGGAGTGATCGTTGGCTGGCTCGTCACCCTGCTCATCGCTGCGACGGGATCAGGCAATGGCCTGTTCGGCCTGGGGAACGGCATGGTGGCGCTGACGCTCGTGCCCAACCTCATTGCAATCGCCTGCTTCGTTATCGCCGCGATGCTGAGCGCCGCGCAGGGGCGTCGGGTTCACGCCCTGACGCGCGCGGCGCTCGCAGCCGGGCCAGGGACCGGCCCAGTAGCCTCTGCCGTGCTCGTGCGAGTCGCGCGCTCGGCTCGTGACGCTGACGCCCACCAATTGCTCTATGCGGTGCACGTGCCTGGGCAGGGGGTTTCCCCGGTCATCGTGCCGGTGCCGCACGGCTTTCAGCTACCCGACGTGGGCACAGGTGCGTGGCTGGTACTGAACTCGCAGATGCCGGCGTTCGCGAGCTTCTATGACACGAGTTTCGAGCAGCATCAGGCCGCCGCTGATGATCCCGCGCTGCAACAACTGAACCGGGTGCAACGCGGGCTTGCCGTGCCGGGCCGCCACTACTGGTTGCCAGTGGTGATTGCGGTGGCTACGACGCTCGTTTCTTGGGGGCTGCTCACTCTCGCCATCGCGCTGCTCGCGTAGCGTCTGCTCTGTAGACTGTTGCCGTGGTGAATGTAGAGATTCAGGGCAAGGTCTATGCGCCTACCGCCCCATACCTTGTCGGTCGTGAGAAGGTGCGCGAGTTCGCTCGTGCGGTGCTGAGCAATGCTCCGCTGCACCACGACCCGGAGGCGGCCCGCGCGACGGGCTACGCCGACGTTGTCGCCCCACCGACCTTCGCGATCGTGGTGCAAGACGCGACGTTGCAGCAGCTGCTCTCTGACGAAGAAGCCGCGGTCGATTTCTCGCGCGTGGTGCACGGCGACCAGCGCTTCACCTACAGCCGCCCGATCGTCGCCGGCGACGAGCTCACCGGCGTGATGACCGTGACGAGCGTCAAACAACTTGGCGGCAACAGTATGGTCACGTCGTCGACCGAGGTAAGCGACGCCACCGGCGCGCACGTGGTCACGGCGATCTCGACCCTCGTGGTTCGCGCGGCAGAAGGAGACGCAGCATGACCGCCCCCGTGTTCGAACAGCTCGCAGTCGGCGATGTAGTCGTCGAGCGCGAGCTGCATTTCACCCGCGACACGCTGGTGCGCTACGCCGGTGCGTCTGGCGACTTCAACACGATTCACTACCGTGACGACATTGCTACCTCTGTCGGCCTGCCCGGCGTGATTGCACATGGCATGCTCACGATGGGCGCAGCGGCTTCTCCGGTTGCCGAATGGGTCGGCACTGCCGGTGCGGTCAGCGACTATCAGGTGCGTTTCACCCGGATGGTGCCGGTCGACGGCACGGATGGCGCAGACGTCACCGTGACGGCGACCGTGGGAGCGCTTGACGCCGATGCGCGCACCGCACGGATCGACCTGAAGGTCGTCTTCGGTGGCCAGACCGTGCTCGGCAAGAGCCAGCTGGTGGTGTCGTTCGCGTGACCACTCGTCTCGCAGAACTGACGACCATGCGGGTCGGTGGCCCCGCCGAGCGGGTGCTCACCGCCCACACCAAAGAAGAGCTCGTGCAGCACGCGCTCGAGCTCTGGGGCTCAGCCGACCCATGGCTGCTGCTCGGTGGCGGCTCGAACACCATCGTGTGTGATGAGGGTTACCCTGGCGCCGTGCTGCTCGTTCGCAATACCGGGGTCGACCGCGTGGTCGAAGACGATGCAGACGGGCACGTTCGGTTGCGCGTGCAGGCCGGCCAAGACTGGGATGCGCTCGTCGCGTTCTGCGTCGAGCAAGGGTGGTCGGGCATCGAGGCACTCTCGGGCATTCCCGGGCTCGCCGGTGCGGCGCCCATTCAGAACATTGGCGCCTACGGCGCAGAGCTCGGTGACGTGCTGCACTCGATCGAGTTTCTCGACGCCGAATCCGGCGAGGTCGTGCGACTCGCTGCGGCAGACCTCGAGCTCGGTTATCGCGACTCGGCTATCAAGCGCGGCCGCGAGGGCGTCGTGCTCTCGATCGACCTGGTGCTGCAGGCCAGCGATTCTGGGCTCTCCGCGCCGATCGCCTACGCCCAGCTCGCACACGCGCTTGGCGTAGAGCTGGGGGAGCGCGTGCCGCTTCACTCGCTTCGAGAAGCAGTGCTCGCGCTTCGCGCCTCGAAGGGCATGGTGCTCGACGTCGACGACCACGACACGTGGAGCGCCGGGTCGTTCTTCACGAACCCCATCGTGTCTGAGCAGTTCGCGAGAACCCTGCCAGATGATGCGCCGCGGTTTCTGATGGCAGACGAAGAGCCCGAAGACGTCGCGATCTCGTTCGAAGATCTTGAGCGCGGTGCCGAGCCGCCGGTGCAGGCCGAGGAGCCGCCGCGCCAGGTCAAGCTCTCGGCTGCCTGGCTGATCGAACACTCCGGTGTGAGAAAAGGGTTTCGCATTCCAGGTTCGGGTGCGTCGATCTCGTCGAAGCACACGCTTGCGATCACGAATCGGGGCGCGGCATCGGCAGACGACGTGGCACAGCTTGGGCGCTTCGTAGTGCAGCGGGTGCAGCAGGAGTTCGGGGTGCTGCTTCATCCCGAACCGAATCTGTATGGGCTCGAGCTGTAGCAACGGCCTGCAGTGCATTTCGCACTCGGCGATGCACACCGGCCTAGCGAAGCTCTCCAGTTTTCAATCGCCTGATTTGGAGGGTCTGCACAAGACCAGCTCGCTGTGGTGCCCGCTCTCTTAGTGAGAAACCGCCCCGCTCTTGGCTGATCCAGCCCGCGGTTCTAGCGTGGAAGATATCGATCTTTCGCTCTCGAAACCGCACGAAGGAGCCGCGATGAGCAGCACGCCCCGCATCGACAAAGCAGTAGTGGCAGACGCCCTGTACGGAAAGTGGAAGCAGGAGCGCCTCGAGGGGCGGGCACTCGCCTCTGACCCCCGCTTTCAGACGATCCCCGGCCAGTCGATGGCCGACCACCGCGAGCGGGCGCTCGGGCAGCTCAGCCTGCTGGTCGAGGCAGGCGCGATCCAGCGCGCATTTCCGAAGTCGCTCGGTGGCGGCGACAACCACGGTGGCAACATCGCGGGCTTTCAGGAGCTGGTGTTCGCCGACCCCTCGCTGCAGATCAAGAGCGGCGTGCAGTGGGGGCTCTTTGGCGCGGCCATTCTGCACCTCGGTACTGAGCCGCACCACGAGGCCTGGCTGCCCGACGTGATGACCCTCGCCCTGCCCGGCGCGTTCGCGATGACCGAGATCGGGCACGGCAGCGACGTGGCATCGATCGGCACCACCGCGACGTATGACCCCGAGACCGAGGAGTTCGTCATTCACACCCCGTTCAAGGGAGCGTGGAAAGAGTTTCTCGGCAACGCGGCGCTGCATGGGCAGGCGGCCGTGGTCTTCGCGCAGCTCAACACCCGCGGCGTGAACCACGGCGTGCACGCGTTCTTCGTGCCGATTCGCACTCCCGACGGCGAGATGCTGCCGGGCGTCGGCAGCGAAGACGACGGCGTCAAGGGCGGCCTCAACGGCATCGACAACGGGCGCCTGCACTTCACGCACGTGCGCATTCCTCGCACGAACCTGCTCAACCGTTACGGCAACGTCGACGCCGATGGCACCTACTCCTCTCACATCGAGAGCCCCGGCCGCCGCTTCTTCACCATGATCGGCACGCTCGTGCAGGGCCGCGTCTCGCTCGACGGCGCCGCGGTGAACGCGACGAAGGGAGCACTCGCGATTGCGCTGCGCTACGCGAGCGAGCGACGCCAGTTTCCCGGCCCAGACGGCCGCGACACAACGCTGCTCGACTACGGCCACTACCAGCGCCGGTTGTTGCCTCTCCTCGCCGAGACCTACGCGATGCAGTTCGCGAGCCACCGCCTGCTTGAGACCTTCGACGAGGTGTTCTCGGGCGCAAACGACACCGATGAGAACCGTGAAGACCTCGAGACCCTGGCGGCGGCGCTGAAGCCGCTCTCGACCTGGGCTGCACTCGATACGTTGCAAGAGGTGCGCGAGGCCACCGGCGGTGCTGGTTTCATCGCCAAGAACCGGGTCACCGGCTGGCGCCAAGACCTCGACATCTATGTGACGTTTGAGGGCGACAACAACATCTTGTTGCAGCTCGTTGGCAAGCGTCTGCTGACCGATTACGCGGCGAAGTTCAAAGACGGCGATGTCGCCGCGATCGCGAAGGTGGTCGCGGGGCAGATCGGCGAGGGCGCCGTGCGCTTCGGGCTGCGCCAGATGGGTCAGAGCATCGCCGATCTCGGCCAGCGTTCGCGTTCGGTCGAGGGCATTCGCGACCCCGAGTCGCAGCGCGCACTGCTGACCGACAGGGTCGAAACGATGGTTGCGCAGATCGCGATGTCGCTTCGCGAGGCAACCAAGGGTGTCGCACGCGAGGATCGCTCGGCCGCAAACGCCGCCGCCTTCAACACGCAGCAGGCCAAGTTGATCGAGGCCGCACGCGCGCATGGCGAACTGCTGCAGTGGGAGGCGTTCACCGAGGCCCTCGCGGGTTTCGAGGGCGAGACCCTCATCGTGATGACCTGGTTACGCGATCTCTTCGGGTTCCGTCTGATCGAGAAGCATCTCGAGTGGTACCTCATCAACGGCCGCCTCTCGGGCGCGCGCGCCGAGGCGGTCACCGCATACATCGACCGTCTGATTGGGCGTATTCGAGAGCAGGCGCTCGACCTTGTCGATGCCTTCGAACTGACTCCCGAGCTGCTGCGCGCCGAAATCGCGACGGGTATTGAGGCCGAGCGTCAGGAAGAGGCGCAGGCATACGTCGATGCCCAGATCGCAGCGGGCACCTGGCCGATTCACGAAAAGGAGCTGCGCAAACGTCAGAAGGCCGAGGCGAAGGCCAGAGCGTAGACGCTCGTTCTGACCCCGCCCGCCATGCACGTCTTGGAGGGCGGGGTTTTCGCGATCCAAAGTCGAATGAATACGTTAACCCGATAATTTGCCGATTTCTCAGGGAAAATCTCCCCGAAAACAGGGTTAGCCTATTCATTCGGCGATAGGTGGCTGATGGCTGGCTGGCGGCGAGTGGTCGATGGGTGATGCGCGATGGCCGGCGACCCCCCTCTCTGTGCCTGTCGAAGGGAGCGGGTGCGAGGCTAGGCTTGGGACTATGACAACCGAGCTGCGAGAGCTATACCCGCCCGTTGATCCGCACGCGCACGGCATGTTGCCGGTGGGAGACGGGCACGAGATCTACTGGGAGGTCTGCGGCAACCCCGACGGCAAACCTGTCGTGTTCTTGCACGGTGGGCCCGGCGGGGGCTGCGGCCCTGATCAACGCCGCTTCTTCGATCCCGAGAAGTACCGCATCGTGCTCTTCGACCAGCGCGGCTGCGGCCGCAGCACACCGCATGCGAGCGCTCCCGACGCCGACCTTTCGACGAATACCACTTGGCATCTGGTCGCCGACATCGAACGCTTGCGTGAGCACCTCGGCATCGACCGGTGGCAGGTGTTTGGTGGCTCCTGGGGCTCCACGCTGTCGCTCTCGTATGCGCAGACTCACCCTGAGCGCGTGACCGAGCTCGTGTTGCGCGGCATCTTCACGCTTCGCAAGACCGAGATCGATTGGTTCTACCAAGAGGGCGCGTCGCAGCTCTACCCCGACGCGTGGCAGAAGTATCTCTCGGTAATACCTGAGGCCGAGCGGGGCGATCTCGTCGCCGCATATCATCGCAGACTTTTCGATGCTGACCCTGCCGTGCACGTGCCGGCAGGCGTCGAGTGGACTGTATGGGAGAACACGACCATCAGGCTGATCCCGAACGACGCGGCGATCGCCGAGGCTCGCGCAGATGAGGCCGCAGCTGTGGCATTCGCTCGCATCGAGAACCACTACTTCACGAATGGCGGGTTCTTCGAAGACGGCCAGCTGATTCGCGATGCCGCGGAGAAGCTCGCAGGCATTCCCGGGGTGATCGTGCAGGGCCGCTACGACGTTTGCACACCTCCGCAGACGGCGTGGGATCTGCACCAGGCCTGGCCCGAGGCCGAGTTTCACATGATCGCAGACGCCGGCCACGCGGCGACCGAACCCGGCATCGTAGATGCGCTCGTTCGAGCCACTGATGCCTTCGCAGACAGGAGCGACGTATGAACCTGATTTTGCGCGCGGACGCCATGCTGACCCCAGCGGGTGAGGTGCAGAACGCCGAGCTCGAGATCGACGAGCGCGGCCGAATCGCCTACGCGGGCCTCGCCCGCGCCGAGTCGGTCGTCACCCACGATCTGGCCGGCCATGCCCTGATGCCAGGCCTCGTGAACGGCCACACGCACAGCGCCATGACGCTGCAGCGCGCGGTGAGCGACGATGAGGGGTTCATGCCGTGGCTCGCGGCGGTGCAGGCGGTCGAGCAGGGGCTCACCCGCGATGACGTTGTGGCCGGCCTCGAGCTTGCGATGCTCGAGATGATCGCGAACGGCACCACCGCCTTTGCTGACATGTATCACTGGGACGAGGGGCTGCTCGAGATCGTGCAGCGCGCAGGGATGCGCGTACTCGCTGCACCCGCCATGTTTACCGCCGAGACCGTCGGGTTTCCGGGTGTGAGCCCGCTGGATGGTGCGCAGACGCTGGACTACACCGAGCGACTCGCTGAACGTTTCGCCGGCAACGAGCAGATCAGGCTCGCCTACGGCCCGCACGCCCCCTACACCTGCTCGCCTGAGCTGCTTCGCGAGATCGCCGAGCGTTCGCAGCGCACGGGTATCAAGATTCACATGCACGTCGCCGAATCGCGTGCTGAGGTTGAGCAGATCACCGAAGAGTACGGCAACACACCGGCGAAGCACCTCGATGCGATCGGCTTCTTCGAAGCAGACGTGCTCGCCGCGCACTGCGTGCACCTGACGCCGGAGGAGATCGAGATCTTCGCGCGCACGGGCACGGCGGCAAGCCACAACCCGGTGTCGAACCTGAAACTCGGCTGCGGCGTCGCGAAGCTACCCGAGATGCTCGAAGCAGGGGTGCGGCTTGCGCTCGGCACCGACTCGGTTGCGAGCAATAACTCGCTCGATCAGTTCGAAGAGATCAAGCTTGCGACGATTCT
>CALCJF010000112.1 GCA_937967375.1 uncultured Leucobacter sp. | reverse complement strand
CATGCCCATACCGCCGCTCGGGGGCATTGCGTGCTCGAGCGCGCGCAAGAACTCCTCGTCGATTGGCATCGCCTCGTCGTCGCCGCGAGCCGCCTCAGCGGCCTGCTGCACGAAGCGCTCGCGCTGAATCACCGGGTCGACGAGCTCGGAGTAGCCGGTTGCGAGCTCGAAGCCGCGCACGTAGAGATCCCACTTCTCGACCACACCCGGGATGGTGCGGTGGTGACGCGTGAGCGGGCTCGTTTCGACCGGAAAATCCATGACGAAGGTGGGGCGAGTGAGCGAATCGATGACGAAGTGCTCCCAGAGCTCTTCGACAAGCTTGCCGTGGTTCGGCAGCTTCACTTCGACGCCTTCGGCTTCCGCGAGCGCCAGCAGTTCTTCAACACTGGTCTCTGGGGTGATCTCGCGGCCCGCAGCCTCGCTGAGCGAACCGTACATCGAGATGCGATCCCACTCGCCGCCAAGATCGAAAAGCGTGCCGTCGGCCCACTCGACCACATGACTACCCTCGCGCTCGGTGCCGACGTTCGTCGCGAGCGCGGCGTTCTGCACGAGCGCCTGAGTCAGATCGGCAATGCCGTTGTAGTCGGAGTATGCCTGGTACGACTCGAGCATTGCGAACTCGGGGCTGTGCGTAGAGTCGGCGCCCTCGTTGCGGAAGTTGCGGTTGATCTCGAAGACGCGCTCGAGGCCACCAACAGCCGCACGCTTCAGGTAGAGCTCGGGCGCAATGCGCAGGTAGAGCTCGGTGTCGAAGGCGTTCGAGTGCGTCACAAACGGCCTCGCGCTCGCGCCGCCGTGCATCGTCTGCAGCATCGGGGTCTCGACTTCGATGAAGTCACGCTCAGCGAAAGTCTGACGCAGGCTCGCCATGGTCTTCGCGCGCGTGAGCACGTTGGTGCGGGCGCGCTCGCGCAGAATGAGGTCGAGGTAGCGCTGACGCACCCGGGTCTCCTCGCCCAGCGTCGCGTCGGCGTGCATCTTGGGCAGCGGGGCGATCGCCTTCGCGGCGATGCTCCAATCACTCACCATGATCGACAGCTCGCCGCGGCGGCTCGAGACTACCTCACCGCTCACGAAGAGGTGGTCACCGAGGTCGGTCAGCTCTTTGTAGCGAGCAAGCGACTCTTCGCCGACGCCGGCAAGGCTGATCATCGCCTGGATTCGGGTGCCGTCGCCTGCCTGCAGGCTCGCAAAGCACAGCTTGCCCGTGTTGCGCTGAAACATGATGCGACCCGCGACACCGACGTACTCGCCTGACTGACTGTCTGGCACCTCTTCGAGGTGCGCCCACTTTGCGCGTACCTGCGGAATCGTGGTCGTGACAGGCACCGCGACCGGGTAGGCGCCGCCGCCGAGGTCGCCGCCCGCGAGCGCGTTCAGCTTGTCGCGCTTCTCGAGGCGAACCCGCTTCTGCTCGAAGACCTCTGCGTCGGTTGCTCCGGCGTCAAGCACCGGGGTCTCGGGCGTCTCGGGCGTGGGCGTGTCGCTCATGGTGGCGGGTTCCTCCGTAAAAGATGGCGTAACCCCTCAAGTCTATTCGAGCACGCAGGTGCACCGATTACTAAGATCACTGTGTGACCACCCGACCGCGCCTGACCCCGCTTCTGCTCGGCGTGCTCGGTTTCACCAGCGCGGTGAGCCCACTCGCGACCGATATGTACCTCGCGTCGTTCGGCAGCATTCAGCATGACCTCGCGACCACCGCCTCAATGGTGCAGCTCACGCTCTCAGTGTTCTTTCTCGGCAACGCTGCCGGGCAATTGTTGATCGGCCCGCTCTCTGACAGCTTTGGTCGCCGCCGCTTGCTGCTCGGTTCGCTCAGCCTCTATGCGCTGCTCGGCGTCGCGCTCGCCTTCACTCCCTCGATCGAGGTGTTTATCGCGCTGCGCCTGCTGCTCGGCTTCACCGGCGCGGCCGGCATCGTGCTGGCACGCGCCATTGCCGCCGACCTGAGTGAGGGCGAGACCGCGGTGAAGGCGCTGAGCGTCATCTCGATGGTCGGCGGTCTTGGCCCGCTCGTTGCACCCCCGATCGGTGGGCTCACGCACGAACTCTGGGGGTGGCGCGGCACGCTCGCAACGCTCGCAGCCGTCTCGGTCGTGATGCTCGTGCTTGCCTGGGCGCTGATCCCCGAATCGCTGCCCTGCGAACTGCGCAGGCCTGCGAGGCCAGGCGCCACTTTCACTGCGTTCGGGTCGCTCATCACCGCGCCCCGATACATGCTGTTCGTGCTCACGTTTGTGGCGGGCTTCAGCGCTATGATCGCCTACATCGCCGCCTCTCCCTTCGTCGCGCAGCAGGTGCTCGGCATGCCGCCGCTCGTGTACGCGCTCGGGTTCGCGACGAGTGGTACGGCTCTCGTGGTTGGCAACATTGTGAACGCGAGGATCGCGGAGCGCGTCGGCCCAACTCGCATGCTAGGCATCGGCACGCTCTTGCTGCTGTTCGGAACCGGCGGCATGCTGACGCTTGTGCTCACCGGCACGCTGGCGATCTGGAGCTTCATCACCTGCGCGTTTCTGCTGACGGCGGGCGCAGGGGTCACGATGTCGAATGCAAGCGCGCTCGCCCTTGCCGCGGCCGCTCACGCGAGGGGCTTCGGTGCCGCGCTCATGGGCAGCCTGCAGTTCACGCTCGGCGGCCTACTCGCCCCGCTCGTCGGCGCCTGGGGCGACGACACCGCTGTGCCGATGGGGGTGGCAGTCTTCAGCGCCGCCTGTCTCGCCACGATCTTCGCGGTGCTCGGAGTGCGCGCCATGCGGGCGAATCAGCCGTAGCAACCGGGCGGCCGAGTACTCGAACAGGGGGCAGCCGAGCCAGATCTCAGCCTGGCCAGCTCAGCTGTCGAGGTCTTGCGCGAGACCTGCCGCAGCACGCAGTTCTTCTTCGAGGGCCGCACGCACGAGACCCCCGAGCACGCGATCGGGGCGGTCGATGCCGATCGCGCGCAATGCCTCTGCCCCCTGGCGCACGACCGCGCGTGAAAACTCTTGTGCCGCCGAGACTGCTTCTGCGTAGGCGGCACGATCGCTCTCGGCGACGACGACTGGCTCGGCACCCATTTCGACCGCGAGGGCCTGACCGATCGGCAGCACCGGGGCGGGCGCGGTGACCGCCATGCTCGAACCGGCAAGCCTGCCGAGGTCGAGGCTCGTGCCAGTGAAGATCAGGGCCGGGTGCAGCGCAATCGGAATCACGCCAGATGCGAGCGCTGGGGCGAACACGCCGTAGCCGTGCTCGGGCGCAGTGTGCAGCGCGATCTGCCCTGGCTGCCAGGCTCCGGTCTCGGTGAGGCCATGCACGAGCTGCGGCAGCTCGCTGCCGGGAATAGCGAACAGCACGAGTTCGCTGCGGCGCACGACCTCCGGCACTTCGAGCACCGGCACGCGCGGCAGAAGCGACTCGGCACGTTCGCGGCTCTCGGCGCTGATCGCGCTGATGCCAGTAATCGCGTGACCGGCACCGGCGAGTGCGAGCGCAAGCACGGGGCCAACACGCCCGGCACCAATCACTCCGATGCCGAGGCGCCCGTCGCGATTCGATGCGTTCATGCGCTCTGCTCGCGAGTCGCCCGATTCGATGCGTCGTGACCCTGCACGCGCACTACCGTTTCAGCGAGTTCGTCGAAGGTCTGCCGCGCCTCATCGAGGCCGATGCCGCGCATCTGCATGCGCACCGGGCCGAGCACTGTGTGCGCTTGCAGTGAGGCGAGGCCGAGCAGATGGTGCGCGAAGGGGCGACTCAGCTGGATCGACTGCGCGCGCACAATGGGCATCACCGCGAGTGAACGCGTGAGCCAACCACGGCGCACCCGCAGGCTCGCGTGCGGCTCGCTGGCGTCTTCGATGCATAGGCCCGCCCGACGAACGCCGAACCAGAGCAGGGCTGCGGCTTTCGATCCGGCCCGCACATAGCCGTCGCCCGATCCGACGAGAGCGGCGCGCAGCGTGGTACGGCGCTGCTCTGCAGCTGCAGCCTCAGCGCCGGCGATGTCGGCTCCGTCGAGATTGGCTGCACCACTGGCTTCGGCGGGCAGCAGGGTCTCGAACACTCGCAGCACGTCTTCGATGTTGCCGACAGGCAGCACCGTGTTCTGCATCTTGTTCTGACCGCCCTCGGCGGCCGAATGGCCAGCGGTGGTGATGCGCACCTTCCACCAGCCGAAAGGGCGCCAGCCGATCGGCTGACGCGCTTCAACGGCATGCACACGGCCAGAGGGAATGGTCTCGGTCGAGGTCGCGGTGAGGCCCGCCCCAATGCGCACGCCGTCTTCTGCTCGCGACAGCACGAAGTTGAAGCCTTTGTTGAACTGCGAGATGAGCATGCTCACCATGACCAGACCGACGGGCACCAAACCAGCGAGAGCCACCGGGGTTGCCCAGACACTCGTCACGGCGATTGCCACGACGATGATGATCACGGAGATCATTTCGGTGCCGAGCAGCAGGCTCGCGATGAGGCGACCCACCGGCACTCTGATCAGCGCACCCGACTCACGCGCATTCGGGTCGATGTCGAAATCGGCAATGTCGCGCAGCCTGCTATCGAGTGCGCCGGGCGCAACCGCATACGCCTGCCCCAGCGGATCGACGGCAAGCTGAGATGATGACGCCTCGGCACCGTGCTGCGCAGTTGCCGCGGGCATCGCCTGAAGCGCCCCGCCCATTTTGCTCGCGCGGGAGGCGAGCAAAATCTGCTCGCGCACCTCTTTCGCCTCGCGATGCCCGAGGTATTGCAGCGCGACTTTGCCGCCCTGCCCAGCGGTCTGCACATCGACTTGCGTTAGGCCAAGCAAACGCGCAAGCAGCGAACGTTGCAGGTTCACGCTCTGAATGCGCTCGAGTGGTGCTCTCCGGTGCTGGCGAAACAACACCCCTCGCCTAGACTCGACGGCTTCGCGGGTAATTCTGAAGGTGCTGAACCGCCAGCTCAGCCACGAGATCGCTACGATCACGAGAATTGCTGCGAGCACCGCGACGAGCCCCCAAATGAGCAGGCGTTGCCCGGCGAGGTAGTCGATCAAATCACCCTCGTTCGGGCCCATTGCTTCTACAAAACGGTCGTCAAGAAAGAGCTCGAAGATTCGATCTCGCAGGTTCGCGACAATGATGCCCACCACCACGAGCAGAAAGAGCCCGCCTCGCAGCAGCGGCGAGAGCGGGTGCAGTCGTCGCCACTCAGGCTCAATGGGTCGCGTGACAGGCGCCTCGGCCTGTGCCTCTGCTGCTAGCTGAGCCTCACCAATCGATTCGGGTACGACCCAGGACTCGTCACTCTCGCTCACAGCCCTGACCGCCTCGTCTCTGCGAGTTCAACCAGGCGATCGCGCAACGCCTCGGCCTCGGCCTCGGGCAGCCCAGGCAGGTTCACGCC
Source organism: uncultured Leucobacter sp. (assembly GCA_937967375.1). Lineage (GTDB taxonomy): Bacteria > Actinomycetota > Actinomycetes > Actinomycetales > Microbacteriaceae > Leucobacter. The sequence continues at coordinate 15,440 of CALCJF010000112.1, read as the reverse complement.
GGTAGCGACGCTCGCAGTAACGAACTTGAGTGTGGCGAGACCGAGGGCGCGCAGCAGCGGCCCGCGAGTCACATCGACCAGCTGCAGGCGACCATATGGGACCGCGATGACGCGCTCGAACATGATGCCGCGGCGAAACAGCAGGTCGTCTTCGCGCAGCACATAGCCGATGGCGCGAACCCGACGAAACGCGAGCACCGAGTTGACGAGCAGCACAATCACCACTGCGGCGACGATCAAGTGCACGAACAACGGCGGCTTCTCATCGGCAAGCACCAGAGCGACCACCAGGTAGCCGGCTGCGATGACCAGCACCCAGAAGAGATTGAGCACGAGATCTACCCAGGCATACCTAGAAGAGACTCTCTGCCAGTTTTCGGTGCGCGTTGGCCACTCAGTTTCGGTCATAGTACAAGCCTAGAGTGTGCCACCGACATTGCTCAGAAGCCGTTGCCGCAGCCGCAAAAACCGTTGGATCGGGGGCTGCTCACAATCGAAGTTGGATCACGCCGCGCCAGGTTCGGGGCCCGTGCGAGGGGCGATCCCGCGCTTCTCCTTGGTTTCGTCATCATCGTCGCCTCTCGGAGGCACCCGGCAAAGCATCTCTGCGATCACGCCGCAGGCTACGAGCGCAGCGCCCGCCACGAGCACCAGAACCATCGGCACCCAGACCGACGCCTGCGGCATGACGCTGCGCGAGAGCAGCTGCAGCGCGAGACCGCCTCCGAACCCACCGATCAACGAGCCCACGAACTGTGCGGTTCTGGCACCGGCGAGCAGCCGCACTGCGTGAAACGGGTTCACTGGCTTGCCCGATTTTCGGTTCACGGCGCGACGCAACGAGATCGCGAGCGCCAGCAGCACAGCACCAAACACGAGCAGTGTCAGGGTGAGCGAGAGCGGCGGCACGAGTGGAGCCTGCCCCTTGGTCGAGCGAAAGAGCTGCACCAGCAGGCCGATTCCTATACCGATCACCGCGCAGGTTGCGCTCGCGAGAGGCGACGTTCGTTGCAGGTTACGCATGCGCGGCACCATCGCCCACGGCGGCCGCGCCCGCGCCCTCTTGCGATTCGTTCGCCTCGTTTGCTCCCTCGACCGGCCTGGTCGTGTCGCCGATCGCCGCAAGCAGTGCGTCGACGCGGCCGTGCCCCATCAGCACCGCGTGCGGGTCAAGCGCGAGCCAAGGCGAGAGCACGAAGTCACGCTCGTGCGCCCGAGGGTGCGGCACGGTAAGGCGCTCATCGCGAATCACGCGGCCTCCATAGAGAATGAGATCAATGTCGAGTGTGCGATCGCCCCAGCGCACATCGCGCACCCGACCGTGCTCATGCTCGACGCGCTGCAACAGGTCGAGCAGCTCGTGCGGCGAGAGAGAGGTTTCTGCCGCCGCGACGCCGTTCAGGTAGCGCGGGGCTTCGAGGTCTGGCCCAGACGGCGTCAGAGCAATGGTCTCGCGCAGAGACGATGCCTCGAACCGCTCGATGCCCGGCGACGCTGCGATTTCGCGCTGCGCGGCCGCGATCGTTTCGCCACGGTCGCCAAGGTTCGCACCGAATGCCAACAACACGTTGACGCGCTGCGCGATCACCGGGCGCCTCGTTCGATCGTGACCGACACATCACCGAAGGTCGCATCGATCGGCGCGTCTGGCTTATGCACCGTCACGCGCGCCTGGCGCACCCCGGCGAAGCTGAGCGCAACGCGCGCCACGCGCTCGGCGAGAGTTTCGATGAGGTCGACGGAATCGTTCGCGACGGCTTCGAGGATCGCGCCTGCCAGCTCGGCGTAGTTCACCGTGCGGGCGAGCTCGTCGCCCGCGGCCGCCGGGCTGAGGTCGACGACGACCTCAGCGTCGATGATGAAGCGCTGCCCCTGCTCGCGCTCGAAATCGTATACCCCGTGGTAGGCGAACACCTCAAGGCCGGTCAGCGTAATGCAGTCGCGAGGGAGCTGTGCTTCGACACCTGCACCGACCGAAGCGCCCGTGTGCGCGCCCGCTTCGAAAGCCGTGGTGACGGCGAGGGCGGCGACGGTCGAGGCCACGTCGTGCACTCGGACACCCCAGGCCCCGGAGCGAGCCACGAGCGAGCTCACCACGGCCGTCGCGAGGTCACGGGCCGCGGTGTCATCGTGCTCGCCCAGTGTCTCGGCAAGCATGCGCTTTCGAGACGCACCGACGAGCACAGGGTAACCGAGCGCAGTGAGACGCTCGAGATGTGCGAGCAGTTGCCAGCCCTGGGCTGCGGTCTTGTCGAAGCCGAGCCCCGGGTCGAGCACGATGCAGCGTGGTGCGATACCTGCGGCTATGGCACTCGCGGCGCGCTCGGCAAGCGCGTCACGTACCTCGCTCACCGCATCGCGATAGTCGGAACGGCTGTGGGCGGGATCAGGTACCCCTCGCCAGTGTCCGATGATCAAGCGAGTGTCGTGCTCGTTCGAAAGCCCAGCGACGGTCTCGAACATCTCATCATCGTGCAGTCCGCCCGAGACGTCGTTGACATAGCGGGCGCCAGCGCCCACCGCAGCTCTCGCCGTTGCGGCGTGCAGTGTGTCGACCGAAACGGTGATGCCCTCGGCGCTCAGCGCCTCGATGACCGGCAGGATGCGGCGCTGTTCTTCTTCGAGAGATACGGGCGCGGCCCCAGGCCTCGTCGACTCACCGCCGACATCGATGATGGTCGCTCCCTGCGCCACCAGGTCGCGCGCGCGCGCGATTGCGGCCTTGGGATCGAGGTACTCGCCGCCATCACTGAACGAGTCAGGGGTGACGTTGAGCACCCCCATGATGACGGGACGCATGAAGAGGGCAGAAGAATCGGAGTTCATCGCTCGCCCGAGCCGATCAGCGCGAGCACCTCAGCTCGCAGCAGAGGTTGCGAGAGGGAACCTCGCGAAGCGATCGTGACTGCGGTTGCCTCTGCCTGCTTGACGCCGCGGTCGGCGACGCAGCCGTGCGAGGCTTCGAGCACGACGAGCACGCCCTCGGGGTCGATGCCCTCGACGACGGCGTCTGCGATCTGTTCGCCGAGTCGCTCCTGCAGCTGAGGCCTCGCGGCGAGGGTCTCTACGACGCGCGGCAGCGCGCCGAGCCCAACGACCTTTGCACCCGGCCGGTAGGCAACGTGCGCCCGCCCGCGGAACGGCAGGAGGTGATGCTCGCAGACCGAGCGCAGGGCGATATCTCTCACGAGCACAAGCTCGCCAGTGTCGGCGCCGACAGGCACCGCGTCGGCCAGAAGCGCGACCGCGTCGACGCCCACTCCTGAGAAGAACTCGGCGTACGCGTCGGCGACTCGGGCTGGGGTGCCCGAGAGCTCAGCGCTGTCGGGGTTCTCGCCGATGGCGCTGAGCAGCTCGCGCACCGCACGCGCAACGCGCTCGCGGTCGACGACTCCGCTCATCAGCTGGCCGAACCGTTCTCCTCCGGCGCCTGAGCCGGCTCGACGTTCGCCGCTGCAGCAGCCTCGGCGTCGACGGGCTCTGAAGCCTGGGGCTCGACGTTGTCGGTGCGCACACTCGATGGCACATCGATGGGTGGCAGGTCGCTCACCGGGCGATCATTGCTCGACAGCCACAGCTGACGCGGGGGCAGCTTCACGACGTCGCGGAAGATCTCTGCCACCTGCAGGTGGTCGAGCGTTTCTTTCTCCATGAGCTCGCCCGCGAGGCGGTCGAGCACGGCGCGGTTCACGGTGAGCGCTTCGTAAGCCTCGTTGTGCCCCTGCTCGATGATTGAGCGGATCTCTGCGTCGACCGAGACGGCAACGCCCTCGCTGTAGTCGCGTGAGGAACCGAACTCGCCGAGGTACGGCGATGCCTGCGCCTGGCCGAGCTTGACCGGGCCGAGCGATGACGACATGCCATATTCGGTCACCATCTTGCGCGCGGTTGCGGTCGCCTTCTCGATGTCGTTGCCCGCACCCGTGGTGGGGTCGTGAAACACGAGCTCTTCTGCGACACGGCCGCCGAGCGCATAGGCAATCTGGTCTTGCAGCTCGTTGCGAGTGACCGAGAACTTGTCTTCGAGCGGGATCACCATGGTGTAGCCGAGCGCACGACCGCGAGGCAGAATGGTGATTTTGGTCACCGGGTCGGAGTGGTTGAGCGCCGCAGCCACGAGCGCGTGACCCCCCTCGTGGTAGGCGGTCATGAGCTTCTCCTGGTCTTTCATGACGCGCGTGCGGCGCTGTGGCCCAGCGATGACGCGGTCGATCGCCTCATCGAGCGCGCGGTTGTCGATCAGCTGCGCGTTCGAGCGCGCGGTCAGCAGCGCTGCCTCGTTGAGCACGTTCGCGAGGTCGGCGCCCGAGAAGCCAGGGGTCTTGCGGGCGACCACGTCGAGGTCGACGTTCTTCGAGAGCGGCTTGCCCTTCGAGTGCACGTCGAGAATCGCACGGCGACCCTTCATGTCGGGTGCGTCGACACCGATCTGGCGATCGAAGCGACCCGGGCGCAGCAGTGCGGGGTCGAGCATGTCGGGGCGGTTGGTCGCCGCGATCATGATCACGTTGCTGCGGTCGTCGAAGCCGTCCATCTCAACGAGCAGCTGGTTCAGGGTCTGCTCGCGCTCGTCGTGACCGCCGCCCATGCCCTGGCCGCGGCGCTGCCCGACCGCGTCGATCTCGTCGACGAAGATGATGGCGGGGGCGTTCGCCTTCGCCTCTTTGAAGAGGTCGCGAACGCGGCTCGCACCGACGCCGACGAACATCTCGACGAAGTCTGAGCCCGAGATCGAGTAGAACGGCACCCCGGCCTCGCCCGCAACTGCGCGTGCGAGCAGGGTCTTGCCCGTGCCGGGAGGGCCGTAGAGCAGCACGCCGCGAGGAATGCGCGCGCCGACTGCCTGAAAGCGCGAGGCATCGGTAAGGAAGTCTTTGATCTCGTGCAGCTCTTCGACGGCCTCGTCTGAGCCCGCGACGTCTGCGAAGGTCACCTGCGGGGTCTCTTTCGAAGCGAGCTTCGCACGAGACTTGCCGAACTGCATGACCTTGTTGCCGCCGCCCTGCATCGACGACAGAATCCACCAGAAGAACAGACCGATCAGCAGCAGCGGCAGAATGAAACTCATGAGCGACCAGAAGGCGTTCGGCTGCGGCACCTGGTCGGTGTAGCCGTCTTTCGGCTGCGCATCGGTGACCGCGGCGACAACGTCGCCGCCGCGCTGCATCACGTAGTAGAAGTAGACGTCGGTAGCGCCGGTCTTCTTGTCTGCCTTCTCGAGCGTCAGGTTGACACGCTGATCGCCGTCGACGATCTCGGCCTTCTTGACGTCGCCGTTTGCGAGCATCTCGAGGCCCTGCTCGGTGGTGACCTCACGAACTCCCGCACCCGAGAGCAGCGACCACCCCAGCAGCACAATGATCGGTGCGAGGATCAGGTAAACCAGCGGACCCTTGAAGATCTTCTTCAGGCGGGAGCCACCGGGTGCAGTCTCAGCCAATGCGAGGCCTTTCTCTTTGAACTGCAATAAGCGTAGCCGTCGCTACCGACAATCCCTCTGAAGATTCGCCCAGCGCGGACAAAGGCACTCCCAACAACGCGACGCAGCGCGTCGCCCGGAGCTCCCTAGTCTGAGTACACGTGTGGCGCGAGCACCGCCACGTCGCGCAGGTTGCGGTAGTTCTCTGCGTAATCGAGCCCGTAACCGACCACGAACTCGACCGGAATGTCGAAGCCAACGTAGGCCACGTCGACCTCGACCTTCAGCGCCTCGGGCTTGCGCAGCATGGTGCAGATTCGCACCGAGCGCGCACCACGGCTCTCGAGGTTCTCTTTCAACCACGAGAGGGTGAGCCCCGAGTCGATGATGTCTTCGACGATCAGCACATCGCGGTCAGTGATGTCTGCGTCGAGGTCCTTCAGAATGCGCACCACACCGCTCGACTTCGTGCCAGCGCCGTATGACGAGACGGCCATCCAGTCCATCTGTGCGTGAAACCGCAGCTCGCGCGCGAGATCGGCCATCACCATGACGGCCCCCTTCAACACACCGACGAGCAGCGGCGGGTTCTCAAAACCGTAGTCGGCTTCGATCTGCCTCGCCATTTCGGCCAGCCTTGCCTGCAGTTCGGCTTCGGTGTGCAGCACGGTGGTGAGGTCGTCACCAATTTCTCTCGCGTCCATGCATCAACTTTATCGCGCCGAAAAGGATCGCCGGGCCGACTGTGGCTACCCTCTAGCTCGGGCGAATCACCAGGTTGCCCGCTTCGCGCATCACCACAATGCGTGGCGCATGGATCGGCCCCTGCCCCCTCCAGGCGGTCACGAGCGAGGCAATCGCGAGCGTGTGTTCGCGTGTCAACTGCGCGTCGAAGGTTCGTTCGGAAGCGAGCCGAATCACCCTGCCGCGCAGGGCAGCCGGAAGCACCTGCAGAGCATCGACCGACAGCAAGACCTGGCGATCCTCGCCCCCCGATGTCTCGCCCGTGGCCAGCGCGTCTGCCTCATCGCCACCCCGGCGGTAGCGAGCGATCGCGTCGAGGTGCTCCTCGGCGAGCGCGTCGAGCGCATCGGCGTCTTCGCGAGCGAGATCGGCGCTGCGAGCAAGCGCTGCACCGAAGCCGCGGCCGAGTTCGCGCTCGAGCAGTGGCAGCGCCGTGGTGCGCACGCGCACGCGCGCATACGTGGGATCAGCATTGTGCGGGTCTTGCCACGGTTCGAGGGCCAGCTCAGCGCACGACGCCTCGGTCACCGCGCGGGTCACCTCAAACTGCTCGGCCAGCAGTGGTCGGGCGACGTGCACTCCCGGCGCAATCTCACGCCTCGATGGGATGCCCGCGATGCTGCGTGTGCCCGAACCCCTGGCGAGCGCCAGCAGCACCTGCTCTGCCTGGTCGTCGCGAGTGTGCGCGGTGAGCAGGAGACCGGCGCCGGTTTCGCGGGCCACTGATGCGAACGCCTCGTATCTTGCTGACCGCGCGGCCGCTTCTGGGCCGCCGGTCTTATCGGCCGGCCAGGCACCTCGGGGATCGGTCTGACCAACACCCCAAAGAATTTCCCCCGCAGGCATCCTTTGGCCCCCGCTTTCGGTGTTTTCGGGGGAAATCTTTTTGCCACCCACGACAACCCGGCGCACGAGCACCGGGTCAAGGCCCAGCCCACGCGCCTGCGCGGCGGCGCGAGATGCAACCTCAGCCGAGCCCGCCTGCAGGCCGTGGTCAACCACCACTGCCCCGGCGCGCACCTCCGCGCCAACGGCCTCTGCAGCGACGGCAGCGGCGAGCGCGAGCGAGTCGGCACCCCCAGAGAGTGCCACCAGCACGAGCGGCTGGTGATCCTCGCCCCTGATGCCTGCGAACTCACGCAGCACCGGGCGCACCGCTGAACGCACGCGCATGCTCGCCGGGGTGCGAGGTTTCGGAGCCATGGCTCAACGGTACAGGTCGAACTGCGTGAGTTCGCGTACCCTTAGATGCGTACACAGGTACGTCGCGCCCTTACGGGCGCGCAAGAGCGACACAACACGCAGAAGGAGCGCGCATGACCGCCGCATTCGACGCCGTCATTGAGATTCCCAAGGGCAGCCGCAACAAGTACGAGGTCGACCACGAGACCGGTCGCGTCTACCTCGACCGCGTGCTCTATACGGGTTTCGTCTACCCCACCGACTACGGCTTCTTCGAAGAGACCCTTGGCGAAGACGGCGATCCGCTCGACGTGCTCGTGCTGCTCGACTACCCGGTGTTCCCGGGCGTTGGCATCAAGGTGCGCCCCGTCGGCGTACTCAAGATGAGCGACGAAGCCGGCGGCGACGACAAGGTCATCGCTGTGCAGTACAAGGATCCGCGCTGGTCGCACATCCAGGATGTAGCTGACATTCCCGAGTACACCCGCAAGGAGATCGAGCACTTCTTCGAGCACTACAAGGACCTCGAGCCCGGTAAGTGGGTCAAGGTCGACGCGTGGGGCTCGGCTGCCGACGCAGAGCAGCTGATCGTCGAGGCCCAGGAGCGCCTCGCCACGCAGGGTCACTAACTTCGTGGCAAAGCCCGAAAAGAAAGTCGGCAAGGCCAGTGCAGAGCACGTTGTTTCGGCCGCGGGAGAAGAATTTCTCGCGGCCGAAACAGGGCAGATCGACGTCACGCCAGAGATCGATGAGATCGGCGAGCTGACCCGCAAACTTAGTGGTGGCAAGCGCCCGAAGAATAACGGGCCGGACGCGCCTTGGCGCCAGGGCTACCCATACGCCGAGAAAATCAGTACCGCCAAGTACGAGCGCGAGAAGCGCAAGCTGCAGATAGAGCTGCTGAAGCTGCAGACGTGGGTGAAAGAGAATGGCGAGAAGATCGTCATTCTCTTCGAGGGTCGAGATGCGGCGGGCAAGGGCGGCGCCATCAAGCGCTTCACCGAGCACATGAACCCTCGCGGCGCCCGGGTGGTGGCGCTCGAGATTCCGACAGAGCGCGAGCAGAGCCAGTGGTACTTTCAGCGCTATGTCGCGCATCTGCCGAGCGCTGGTGAGATCGTCATGTTCGACCGTTCATGGTACAACCGGGCCGGAGTCGAGCGCGTCATGGGCTACTGCACTCCGCAGCAGTACCTCGAGTTCACGCGTAGCACCCCGGGCTTCGAGCTCAACCTCATCAACTCGGGTATTCACCTCTTTAAGTTCTGGTTCTCGGTAGGCAAGGCCGAGCAGCACGAGCGTTTTCTGTCTCGCGGCAACGACGAGATCAAGCAGTGGAAGCTCTCGCCAACCGACCTCGCTTCACTCGACAAGTGGGATGACTACACCGCGGCGAAAGACGCGATGTTCTTCTACACCGACACTGCCACCGCACCGTGGACGGTTGTGAAGTCGAACGATAAGAAACGCGCCCGCCTCGAGGCGATGCGCTGGGTGCTTTCGCGCTTCGATTACCCAAACAAGGATCACAAGCTCGTGGGTACTCCCGACCCGAACATCATCGGCAAGCCCGCCGATATGTACGACGAGGGCGAAGGCCAGAGCGCCGAGTTTCCTGTTGTGAAGTAACAGCGAAGGGTGCGGTGTGCAAATGAGTGCGTCAACTCATAGTTTGCGGTCCCTGCTTCCCTCTCGAGAGGACTACCGCGGGTTGCGCAAAAGCTGGCGAGCGGACTTGCTCGCGGGCGCGACCGTCGGCATCGTCGCTCTGCCGCTGGCGCTCGCCTTCGGGGTAAGCTCCGGCGTTGGCGCAGAGGCGGGTCTCGTCACCGCCATCATCGCCGGCCTCGTCGCAGCGATCTTCGGCGGGTCGAACGTGCAGGTCTCCGGCCCGACCGGCGCGATGGTCGTCGTGCTCGTGCCGATCGTCGCACAGCACGGTCCCGGCGCTGTCTCGACCGTCGCACTCATGGCGGGCGTGATGGTGTTGCTCGCAGGTGTGCTTCGACTCGGCAGAGCGCTCAGCTACCTGCCCTGGCCGGTCATCGAGGGCTTCACCGCAGGCATCGGCATCATCATTTTCTTGCAGCAGCTGCCCTCGGCACTCGGCATGCAACTTGAGGGGCACTCCACGAACGCGCTGCTCGCAGCATGGCAGGTGCTCGGCGAAGCGAGCTGGCCGCAGGCGCTGATTCCCCTCGGGATCGTCGCAATCGTGGCCGCGATCATGCTGGCCATCGGGCGATGGCTCCCGGTGCTGCCGGGGTCGTTCATAGCGATCCTCGTGGTCGCGGTGTCCAGCTGGGCGTTTCAGCTGCAGATTGCCACCATCGGCGAGCTGCCGAACTCTCTCCCCGCGCCCTCGCTGCCGTCGCTCGACCCTTCCCTGCTTGCATCACTCGCCGCTCCCGCCGCCGCAGTCGCTGCACTCGCCGCGATTGAGTCTTTGCTCTCGGCCCGCGTCGCGGCGTCGCTCAGCAACACCGGATCACTGAACGCCGATCGCGAGCTCTTCGGACAGGGCCTCGCCTCGGTCGCAGCCGGCCTCTTTGGCGGCATCCCGGCTACCGGAGCCATCGCTCGCACCGCGGTGAACGTGCGCAGCGGCGCAAAGACCCGCGTAGCTTCGATAGCGCACGCCCTGCTGCTGCTCCTGATCGTGCTCGTCGCAGCCGGCATCGTGTCGCACATTCCGCTCGCCGCCCTCGCGGGCGTGCTCATGGTGACGGCGGCGCGGATGGTCTCGGTGACGACGTTCCGACGCGTGGCGCGCTCCGGCCGGTCGAGCGCCGCGGTATTTCTGGTCACGGCCCTCGTCACGGTTGTCTTCGACCTCGTGATCGCGGTCGGGATCGGGGTGGCCGTCGCCGCGTTCTTCGCTCTGCGCACACTCAGCCGAACCAGCGGGGCGCAGCGCGAGACGTTGCCAGGCGAAAAGCTATTGGGCGACGAGAGGATCGCGCTCTTTCGCATCGACGGCTCCCTGTTCTTCGGCGCGGCAGAACCCCTGCTCGACGAGATCGCGACCCAGCACAACGTCGAGGTGGTCATCCTGCGTCTTTCTCAGGTGCAGATCCTTGACGCGACCGGCGCGAATGCGCTGGGTGAGCTCATTCACGCGCTTGAGCGGCGAGGGGTGACTGTGCTCATCAAGGGGGTGCGTCCCGAGCACCGCAAGCTGCTGGAACGGCTAGGCGTGATCGCCTCGCTACGACACCCCAACCATCTCTTCGCCGACCTCGAGCCCGCGATCGAGCACGCACGAGATCACGTGCGGCGGCTCTCAGATGCGGCTGACGCGAACTGACCACCCGCCCGATTACGGCGCATGACATCGACGCGGCGCTTCGGCGCTGCGCAGGTGCAGAATGAATCGTATGAGCAACGATGACGACTGTTACCTGACGGCGATAGGTGCGGGCGCTGACCCCTCGGGAGTGCCCTGGGCCGAGCTCGATCCTGCGGTGCTCTACACGAAGCGCAGCAGCATCAAGTGGGCGCGCTACTCGTCGGACGTGCTGCCGATGTTCGTGGCTGAGATGGATTTCGCGGTCGCACCCGTCATTCGCGCCGCACTGCAGCGCGCGGTCGAGGCGAGCGACATCGGCTACGTCGAGACTCCGGCCCCCTACGCTGAGGCATTTGCAGATTTTGTCGAGGATCGCTGGGCCTGGCGGCTGCCCCGCGAATATGTGCGGCTCACCACCGACGTGGCGACCGGCGTTGTCGAGGCGCTGCGCCTCGCGCCAAAGGGGCGGCAAGGGCGGCTCGTGCTCTCGACCCCCTGTTACCCCGGCTTCTTCGAGATGCTGCAAGAGCTGCCGTTCGAGATCATCGAGGTGCCACTGCTCGACGATGGCACCACGGCACTCAACCTCGAAGCAATCGCACGCGAGTTCGAGACTGGCGCGACCGCGTTCATTCTCTGCAACCCGCACAACCCGCACGGTACCCCTTTCGATGACGATGAACTCAGCGCACTCGCACGGCTTGCCGCCGAGTATGACGTGTTCGTGGTGAGCGATGAGATCCACGCCCCGCTCACCCACCACGGCACGACGTTCACGCCGTTTGCGCCACTCGCGGCGGAAGCCGGGGCACTCTCGGTCACTGTGACCTCGGCCAGCAAGGGGTGGAATCTCGCGGGGGCGAAGTGCGCCACGATCGTCGCGGCAGACGACCGCGCACACAGTCTGCTCGATCACCTGCCGCCCGAGGTGCTGACCCGCACGAGCATCCTGGGCTTGCACGCGGGAATCGCCGCGTTCACGGAGGCCCGCGACTGGATCGACCTGGCGATCGCGCAGATCCAGGCGAACCAACGCCTCTTCGAGGCGCTGCTCACCGAGCACCTGCCCACGGTGAAGTACAAGCCGGGCAGTGCGGGCTACCTTGCGTGGCTCGACCTGCGAGGCGCGGGCCTCGGCGCAGAGCCCGCCGAGCGCCTTCTCACCGAAGCGCGCATCGGCTTGAACGACGGCCGACACTTCGGCCTAGGAGGCGAAGGATTCGCACGCCTGAACCTGGCATGCGCGCCCGACACGATCGTGCAAGGGGTCGAGCGCATCACATCTCTGGTCTCGACGTCATCGCAGGCGTCGCTGAGCAATACCGGAGGCCAGAAATGAGCGCTCACGCAGCACCCAATCACGTTGCCGCACAGCCGATCTACGACTGGCAGGGTTTCGGCTTCGAGACCCGACAGGTACACGCGGGCGAGTACCCAGACAAAAACCACGGCCTTCGCGTGCCTCCCATTGCGCTCTCGGCCGGCTATCTCTTCGATGATTTCGACGACCAGGTGAACCGCTTCAACGGCAGCATTCACTGGCACCCCGACCAGGCAACGCAGTCACCCTCCGAAGAGGCCCCGATTTACAGCCGCCAGGGAAACCCCTCGAACTGGGTCGCTGAGGGGCGGCTCGCCTCGCTCGAGGGCGGCACTGTCGCCGTCGCCGTCGCGAGCGGGCAGGCTGCTATCAGCGCGGCCCTCTTCACGCTCGCGGGGCGAGGTGATCACCTCGTCTCGACGGCCTCGATCTATGGCGGCACGCGGATCCTTTTCGGGCGCAGCTTCAAGCGCTTCGGCATCGATGTCGACTACGTCTGGAACGAGAACGACGACGCCGAGTGGGAGCGCGTGATTCGTCCCGAAACCAAGGCGATCTACACCGAAACCGTGCCGAACCCTTGTAACGACGTGACCGACCTCAGACGCATCGCCGAGGTCGCCGCACGCCACAACCTACCGCTCGTCGTCGACAATACCGTCGGCACTCCCGCACTGATTCGCCCGTTCGAGCACGGCGCGAACATCGTCGTGCACTCGACCACGAAGTTTCTCACGGGCCACGGCTCGGCTGTCGGAGGCGCCATCATCGACGGCGGCAACTTCGACTGGGCGGCCACAGAGGCGGCGGGTCGATCCTTTCCGCTCATCACACAGTCGGCCAGGGCCGGCGTCGCACCTATGCTCGAACGCTTCGGCACCGGCGCCTACGCGCGCGCTGCGCGAGAATCGGTCGTGAACGACATCGGCCCGACGCTCTCGCCGCTGCACGGTTTTCTGCTGCATCAGGGCATTGAGACCCTCTCGTTGCGCATGGAGCGTCACGTTGAATCGTCAATCAAGATCGCTCGTTGGCTCGAGGATCAGCCCGAGGTCGTCTCGGTCGACTATGCGGGCCTGCCCTCGAATGCCAGGTACGACATCGCCGTTCGCGACTATGGGGTCGACAACGAGGGCTACGGTCGCACCGGCAGCGTCTTCGGGGTGACCGTGCAAGGCGGCGTCGAAGGCGCGCGCGCGTTTGTGAACGGGCTGCGCATCTTCTCGCGCATGACCGGCATCGGCGATACGCGCTCGATGGTGCTGCACCCGCTCACTTCGACGCACTCATCGTTTGCCCCTGAGCTCAATGATCGGCTCGGCATCACGCCAGGGCTGCTGCGGCTCTCGGTCGGGCTCGAGAGTGCCGACGACCTGATTCGCGACCTGCGCGCCGCGCTCGATCGGGTGGCGGCGCTCTAGCCGCGCGAAATCTGCGTGACCTCGGGCTGTCTCAGCGCCGACTCTCACGGCGGGCATCGACCGCCTGCGCCTCGAGCGCCACCCGCAACGATGCCCGAGCCGCGGCATAGCGCCCACGAGCCGTCGATGCGTTGATCTCCATGATGGCGGCCGCCTCGGCAATCGTGAAGCCCTCCCAGTGCACCAACCGAACCAGTTCGACCTGCGCCTCGGGAAGTTCGTCGAGCGCACGCGACACGTCGAGCGAAAGGCCGCTGCGCTGCGCGGGGTCGGGCGCAGTTGCCGCCTGAAACGCGAGCTCCTGCGCCAGCCGTCGTGCAGCGACGCCCCCGTTGCGCGTTTTCCGCGAGACGTTCGCGAGCGCTTTACGCATCACCACGAACATGTACATTCTCGCTGCGGTCGCGTCTACCGGCACGCGCGAGGCACGCCGCCAGATGATCTCGAGTGCGTCCCCCAGAGCGTCTGAGGCATCCGCTGTGCTCCCGGCCCGACGCTCTGCGTAGGCCAGCAGATCAGAAAGATTCACTGAGATCTGCTGCTGCAGTCGCACTTCGCGTTCGCTACGGCGACTCACTGGTTCACACCATCACAGACCAGGTTCAGGCGCCCCTCGACTCGCCACTCGCGAAACTCGAATTCGCTGCCCACAGCAGAGGTGAACGCGGCGAAAACCGCTTCCTGCTCAAGCGCTGCTGCAGGCAGTCCCGCAACGTAGTCTGCAGTCAGATGCGGTGGCACGTGCGCCGCGTACGGGTCGTCGCGATCCAACTTTTCGAGCAGTTCGCGCACCATACCAGCTCGGCCGGCCTCGCTCAGATCGAGCGTCGCGATAGCGCCGAGCGCCGCAGTGCGCGTCTCGTCATCGCTCAACCCCAACTCGTCGTAAGCCGAGACTTCGTGCAACATTGAGAACGTGCAGGCCCCGGCGAGCTCGCTCTGATAGGTCATCACATAGTCCGGCTGCCAGAGCAGTCTGACGGCAGGAGCCGCCACCGCAGCCGTCGCGCCGAGCAGCGTGAAGGCGCTGATGGCCGCCACGATTCCCACCCCACGGCCGCGACGATGTTGCCGTGTGCGCACCTCAGCGTTCAGCGATTGCATGTGCCGAAGTAGCTCTGGCGATCGCTCCGCGATCGGGGGTGCCCCACGATCCAACTCGTCGGTAATCAGTTCGTCTTCGATGTGCGCCATGGTTCCTCCGTCACAAGTGGCTTCTACTCATGACATGTCGCGAGCATCCCGGAACGTCCGAAACCCGCGCGAAACTTTCACCCGCGCTCAGCCGTCAGCGCTCAGCTGTAACCGCGATGCTGAGTGCGACGCCCAGAATCGAGACTCCACCGATGCGCCCCATCCAGGTCATGCGCTTCGGCGACCGGGCAAGCCAGTTGCGCGCCTTGCCGGCGACGACTGCCCATGCTGCGTCGGTGATGAGCCCGATAAGAATGGGCACGAGACCGAGCAGCAGCATCTGCCCTGCGGCTCCCCCGGCAGCCGGGTTGATGAACTGCGGCACGATCGCGGTGAAGGTCACGAGCACCTTTGGGTTCGTGACCCCGATGATGAACCCGTCGCGCACCGCCGATATCGGCGTGGTCGAGCGAGTCGGCCTGCGCTTCGCGCGTGACGAGACCGGCTCGGCCTCATCGCCAGAGTCTTGCGCCGCGCTTGAGAGCGGCGCCGCGTGCCGGATCGCCTGCACGCCGAGATACAGCAGATAGAGCACACCGCCCCATTTGAGCACCTGAAACAGCAGCTCTGACCGCTCGAGCAGCGGGCCGAGGCCGAGCGCGATCAGCACGCCCACCGTGTAGCAACCGATTGTGTTGCCGACGATGCTGGCGATGGCGATCCCACGCCCATAGCTCAGCGCACGACCGATCACAAACATCACACTCGGACCGGGCACGACAATGATCACCACGCTCGCCAGAGTGATCGCGATGACCTGGTCGATGGTGAGCACGGGGCGTTCCGTCTCAGCTCGACGCCGCGTCGCGGGGGGTGAAGTCGCCGAAAAACTCGGGCTCGAACCCCAGCGCCTCGAACAGCTCGCGGGTG
>CALCJF010000111.1 GCA_937967375.1 uncultured Leucobacter sp. | reverse complement strand
ACGAGATTCAGGTCCCCATGGAAGAGGTCATGGAGGTCAAGAACGGCCAGCGCAAGATGGTCACTCGCGTGCGTATTCCGGGCTATGTGCTCGTGCGCATGCACCTCAACGAGAACACCTGGTCGGTCGTTCGCCACACTCCGGGTGTCACTGGCTTCGTCGGCAACGCGCACAACCCGGTTCCGCTGCGCTTCAACGAGGCGTTCGAGATGCTGAAGAGCACCGTCGAACTTGAGCCCGTGCTCGCGAAGTCGAAGGCTGCCGCTGGTGCTGCAGCTGCCGGCAACATCGAGATCGACTTCGAGGTTGGCGAGACCATCACGATCAAGTCGGGCTCGTTCGAAGGCCTGCCCGGCACGATCAGCGAGATCAACCCCGCCGCGGGCAAGCTCACCGTGCTGGTGTCGCTGTTCGAGCGTGAGACTCCGGTCGAGCTCAGCTTCGACCAGGTCACCAAGATGATCTAAGTTTTCGGCTTACGCTGGGCGAGCGCCCCGATCTTTTTCGAAAAAGATCGGGGCGCTCGTCTTTTCGGCGCTGGCTAATCGCGGCGCGGCCTCGCTCGTTGCCCGTCACTTTTCTGGTTATTGGAAATTCCAATAACCACAAGCTCGCGCACGGTGGTTCGGTCCGGTCAACGTAAATCGCGGAGATCGAGGCAAAATTCGGATGCATTGCCGGGATTTATCCGAGATTTCGAGTGATCTCCGAGTTTGCCGACGAGGACCACCACGCACGCGAGACGCTTCACCCCGGTGAGTAAATGGAAGCAGATGAAACCCGCCGCGAAGCAGGCCCGAGCAATAGACTGCGGGCATGGCAATGACGCAAGCCCCTGCGGCACACCACGCAGCGCACCCCACCACCCGCATCAGTTCGGGCGAACTGATCGGACGCAGTACAGAAGGCATCGATAGATACCTCGGCATTCCATATGCGGCCCCGCCCTTCGGCAAACGGCGCTTCGCGAAGCCCGAACGCGCCGAACCCTGGGCAGAGCCGCGAGACGCCAGCGAGTTCGGCCCGGCCTCGCCGCAGACGCCCTATCCGGGCCGCATCGGCACCATTCTGCCGAGCATCGACCGCCCCGGCGAAGACATTTTGACCGCGAACGTGTGGACGCGGAGCGACGCCACTGGCCGCGACGAAGGGCTGCCGGTCGTGCTCTGGGTGCACGGCGGCGCGTTCGAGCGCGGCGGGGCGGCGCTCGGCATCTACGACGGCACCAGCTTCGCGCGCGACGGAGTGGTCTTCGTCTCGATTAACTATCGCCTTGGTGCCGAGGGTTTCTCGGTGCTCGAGGGGGTGCCGCGCAACCTCGGGCTCGAAGATGTTGCGGCCGGGCTGCGCTGGGTGCACGACGAGATCAAAGCTTTCGGTGGCGACCCAGCGCGAATCACGGTGATGGGGGAGTCTGCCGGCGGATCCCTTGTCGCCGCGCTGCTCGCGCGCCCCGACAGCCGCGCGCTCATCGCAGGCGCGATCGTGCAGAGCGGCCCGACGAGTGCCGAGCATGCTGAGAAGAGCGGCAAGCTCAGCAGCGACCTCGCCAAGCGTCTCGGAGTGCCCGCCACGAAGGCGGGCTTTGCAAGTGTCGAGCCGCAGGAATTGATGCGGGTGAGAAAAGAGCAGGTCGGGGGCAAGTCGATTCTCTCGGGCGCCCCAGCGTACGTGCTGACGCTCGACGAGGACACTCTGCCGATTACCCCGGCGGCGGGGCTCGAATCAGCCCGGCAGCCAGTGCTCATCGGCGCGAACACGCAGGAGTACCGCCTCTGGTTCGCTCCCGAGGCGCTTGCCGCGATAGGCGGGCTGAAGTTTTGGATTGCGGCGAAGGCGCTGAAGATCTCGAAGCGGGCAATTGCTGCATATAAGCAGGACTGGCAGGGCTCGAACCGTGGGGAGGTGCTCGGCCAGCTCATCACGGATCGCCTGCTGCGGGGCCCGGCGATCCTCGCCGCAAGAAACCGAACGGCGTCAACGTACGCTTACGAATTCCTCTGGAAGACTCCGAAGCACAGCCTCGGGGCAGCGCACGCCCTTGAGCTGGGCTTCGTGTTCGACGCACTCGACACCGACGATGCGAAGATGATGGCCGATCACGCGCCGCAGCAGCTCGCTGACAAGATGCACGCCGACTGGGTGCGCTTCATCAAGACCGGCGACGCGGGGTGGCCGCAGTTCGCAGACGGCAAGAAGGTGAGGCTCTACGACGAAACGATCGGCCTCGAGCCTGTGCCGCGCGAGGCCGCGCTCGACGCGCTGCTCGGCTGACCAAAGAAGCGGGCTGGCGCTACCGTCCAATCTGGCGTAAACTTATGTGGTTTGCGCCTGCCCTTGTGCTGCGCGAACAACAACCGCGCTCGGGAACGGCCCGAGAAGCGGGAGAAGCCGGTGAGAATCCGACTTCGTATGAGAGGAAACAATCATGGCAAAAGCCAAGAAGGTTACCGGTCTGATCAAGCTTCAGATCGCAGCCGGCGCCGCCAACCCGGCACCCCCCGTGGGTCCTGCCCTGGGTCAGCACGGCGTCAACATCATGGAGTTCTGCAAGGCGTACAACGCCGCAACGGAGAGCCAGCGCGGCAACGTCGTTCCCGTTGAGATCACCGTGTACGAGGATCGCTCGTTCACCTTCGTTCTGAAGACCCCGCCCGCCGCTGAGCTGCTCAAGAAGGCTGCTGGCGTGCAGAAGGGTTCGGGAACTCCCCACACCGTCAAGGTCGCGAAGGTGACCGCTGATCAGGTACGCGCGATCGCCGAGCAGAAGCAGGCTGATCTGAACGCAAACGACCTCGACGCAGCATCGAAGATCATCGCCGGCACCGCCCGTTCCATGGGCATCACGGTCGAGTAAGGGGCACGGATCATGGCACAGAAGTCAAAGGCATACCGCGCCGCAGCCTCGAAGATCGAGGACGGCAAGTTCTACACTCCCGCCGAGGCAGTCGCCCTGGCGAAGGAGACCGGTTCGGCAAAGACCGACTCGACCGTTGAGGTCGCTGTCAAGCTCGGCGTTGACCCCCGTAAGGCAGACCAGATGGTGCGCGGCACCGTCAGCCTGCCCCACGGCACCGGCAAGACCGCACGCGTCATCGTGTTCGCGACCGGCCCCGCAGCAGAGGCAGCGATCGCTGCTGGCGCTGACGAGGTTGGCGGCGACGAGCTGATCGAGAAGGTCGCTGGCGGCTGGACCGACTTCGACTCGGCAGTCTCGACTCCCGAGCTCATGGGCAAGGTCGGTCGTCTGGGTAAGGTGCTTGGCCCCCGCGGCCTCATGCCGAACCCCAAGACCGGCACCGTCACCCCGAACGCTGCTCAGGCAGTGACCGACATCAAGGGTGGCAAGATCGAGTTCCGCGTCGACAAGCACTCGAACGTGCACTTCATCGTTGGCAAGGCTTCGTTCTCGCCCGAGCAGCTCGGCGACAACATCGCTGCAGTACTCGACGAAATCGTGCGCCTCAAGCCTTCGTCGTCGAAGGGCAAGTACCTGGTGAAGGGTGCGGTTTCGACCACCTTCGGCCCGGGCATCCCGCTCGACGTCAACGCAATCTAAGCGACTCTCTTCGAGATTTGCTTCGAGGATCCCCCGACGCCTTGCGTCGGGGGATCCTCTGTCTCTAGCGGCGCATCAGAAAACTGTTCATTTGTGCGGTGCACGGGGCACTCTTTTTCTCACATAGGATGAATATCGTGTCTGCTCCCCCCACGCCAGCGCCGCCGCGCATCACGGGCCTCGGTTACGTGCGCCCGCTTGGCAGTGGCGGCTTCGCAGACGTGTATCAGTACGAGCAAGATATGCCACGGCGAGTGGTCGCCGTGAAAGTGCTGAAGACCCCGATACACGAGGCTCGAGATCGTTCTGATTTCGAGTCTGAGGCTGACGCAATGGCGAGACTTTCGAGCCATCCGTCGATCGTGTCGATCTATGCGGCGGGTATCTCGGTCGATGGCCGGCCGTATCTCACGATGGAGTTCTGCCCGGACTCTATGCGTGTACTGACGCTCGGCAAGCCGGCCCCGCTCGAGGTGGTGCTCGACGCCGGCGTGCGGTTGGCTGGAGCGCTCGAAACTGCGCACCAGGCGGGCATCTTGCATCGCGACATCAAACCGTCGAACGTGCTGCTCACGACGACGGGTCGCCCCGCACTCACCGACTTCGGCATCTCGATGCTGCACAATCAATACGCCTCTGACGACAAGATGCGGGCACTGTCGATTCCGTGGGCCGCGCCCGAGGTGAACACGGGCGCAACCACCGGCACGGTCGCGAGCGAAATCTGGGCACTCGGTGCCACGCTCTATACCTTTGCCGCAGGCCTCGCGCCGTTCGAGCATGTCGAGCGCGCGCAGAACACCGAGTCGAAGATGAAGGCGCGCATTTACCAGGCAAGGTACCGCCCGATTCCGGGAGCACAGGGCTACGAGGCTTTCGATGCAGTTCTGAAGAAATCGATGGCATTGCGGCCAGAGGATCGCCTGACCAGCATGCACGAGTTCGCCGAGGCGCTGCGTCAGCTGCAGCGGGCTTACGGGTTCGATGTCACGCCCCTCGACCTCGTGAGGCAGGGATGGGTGGCGCCAGCCGCAGATCTGTCGCGCGTGCGGGGCCCAGTCGTCACCTCGGTGAGAACGTCGACTCGGGCGCAGCAGCGAGCCGAACTCAAGGCAAGCCAGCAGGGCGAAGACAGTGACGGCGTGCTGCGCGACGCACCTGGTTCACCCGTGAAGTCCGGTTTGATCGGAGCGGGTATCGCGGTGCTTGTGCTCGGCGGTGCGGTCGCTGCAGCCTTCGGAATGGGATGGCTCGGATGAACGCGCCGAAGGCAAAACCAATCAAGAAGCCGCGTCGCGGTCTCGCCGGGTGGATCGCAGGCGGTGTTGTCACTGCGCTTGTGGTCACGCTCGCTGTCGTTGCGAGCGGTTTCGACTCCCGTGAAACCCCTCGAGAAGATCCCTCGGTGTGGGTGGAGCGCATGGCCGGGCAGTATGCCCGCGTGAATACCGAGACCGCCGAGATCGATACCGTTCGCACGGCAGAGAGCCCGAGCGGTGTCGTGCAGACTGGCAATTTGGGGCTGCTGCTGACGCAGGGCTTCGGCCGAGCGCACACGATCGACCCCGCGGCTCCCGGGGACGTGCACGATGACGGAGCGCCCGGGGCCGAAGACGGAGCTGAGGAGGCCCCCGCCGACGGCGAGAGCACTCCGCCAGAAGCCAAACCAAGTGATGCCGAGGCCGACGCTCAGAAGTCTGACGACGGCGCGGCTGCGATGCGCACTCCCGAGGGCACGCGGCAAGTCATAGCTGCAGCCAATCGGGTGCTGTTCTTCACGCAGAACGGCGACGCCTACCTGTCGCAGGTCAAGGCAGCAAAGCCCGGCGAGCAGGCGTCGCTGTCGAGCCCGGTGAAGCTTGACCCGCTTGCCGAAGAGCGTGAGGCCGCGAAGACCGACGCAGAGAAAGAGGCCGCACAGTACCTGGCGAACGCTGCGGCGATCGATGAAACGGGCAGGGTCGCCCTGTTTTCCCAGGCTGAGCGTTCGATTCGCTGGTTCGATGCAGAGTCCGGTAGGTGGATCGGCGGTACGGAAGAAGTGCCGGCGGAGGTACCTGCCGAGGGCGTGCAACTCGCGATTGTCGGTGACGGCTGGGTGCTCTTCGACACGGCGAGCGGGCGCCTGTGGCTCGAGGGCACGAATGAACCGATCGCACTCGAGACCTCTGGGGCTGCGCAGCTACAGGGCTCGAGCGCTGAGGCGAGCGCGACGCTGCTCGCCGACGAGGGCGGTCTCTGGCGTATCGATGCCGCGGGCAAGGCAGAGCGGGTCGTGTCGACCTCTGGCGTCGCCGCGCAGCCGCGCTATGTCGCTGGCGAGGCGGTCGCTGCGTGGGTAGGCGTGTCCGGGGCGCAGCTGTGGACCGAGGGTAAGGGAGAGATCGACCTCACCCTCGACGACAGCGTCGAAGACCTCAGCAACCCCGAGCCTGAGATTCGCGAGAACGGCACCAGGGCGCTGCTCGTCGAACGCCGCACCGGCATGATGTGGACGGTACCCGACGGCAGGCTGATTCCGGTTGAACAGTGGAGCCTGATCGACCCGCCGAAGCAGGAGACGGGCACGGTCGTCACACAGGACGTCACCGAACAGGAGCCCCCGGTGGCAGTCGCCGACACGTTCGGCGTGCGTTCGGGTGAACCCGCGTTGCTGCCAGTGCTGCTAAACGACTTCGATCCGAACCGCAAAGATGTGCTCACGGTCGTGCCCGAGGGGCTCGGCGAGGGTCTCGACCCTGAGTTCGGCAGCATTACCGCGCTCAGCGACGGGCAGGGTCTCGTCGTGCACCCGAGCGACGGCGCCCGGGGCACCGCAAGCTTCAGCTACCGCATCACCGATGGTGTCAACGTTTCTGCTCCTGCGACGGTCACGCTGACTGTCGTCGACGAAGCTGTGAATACTGCACCTCAGTGGTGCCCGGTCGAAGGCTGCCAACGGAGCTGGCCGAGCCCCGAGATTGCGCCGGGCGGCACACTGGTCCTTCCGATTCTCGAGGGTTGGGTAGATCCAGAGGGCGATCCGATGATGCTCGCCGCAGCAACGGTGGTCAATGACGAGGATCCGCTTCGCGCGCTGGTCACCGCTGATGGCAGACTGGCGGTTCGTCACGCCGACCCGAACGCTCCCGCAGGGGACTCGGTGGTGCGAGTCACCATCATCGATTCAAAGGGTGAGGCAACCGATCGAGATCTTCGGGTTCGCGTTCGAAGCGGTGCCGCGATCGAGTTTGCTCCCGCGGCGGCCACCGCGAAGGTGGGGGAGCCGACACAGATTCGCCCCCTGGACCGGGTGACCGGCGGCTCGGGAGCCTTTCAGCTCGTCGACGCAGCTGTGCAGTCGGGCTCCCTGACTGCAACCGCGAACTCCGGCACAGGTGTGGTCGAGTTGCTCCCCAGCGCGCAGGGCAACGCGCTCGTGAATGTCACCGTTCGTGACACCGTGACCGAACAAGAGACCACCGGCGTGATTCGCGTCACTGCGGTCGAGAACCGCGCGTCCTTCGCAGTGCCGCCGCTTCGCGCATTCGTGCGTGCGCTCGCTGACAGCACTGTAGACGTGCTGGCGGCGGTTCCGGGTGCGAACTCGCGCGCGCTGACGGTTCGCTCTGCGACGGTGCGCGACGGCCAACTGCGTGCCGATGTGATCGAGCACTCGAGCGTTCGTGTGTCTGGCTCGACGTTCGACGGTCAGCCGGGCCGAATCGGTTCCGTCGACGTGATCATCGCAGACGGCGATCTCACGAGCCAGGGGCGCCTCACGGTGTTTCAGGTCGGAGACGTCGGCGCTGGGGCAATTGCCGTGACCGACACCGCGACAGTGCGCGCGGGCTCGGTCGTCGACATTTCTGTGCTCGACAACGACGTGGCGCCTCCGGGGGAGCGGCTCGTGCTGCACCCCGAGATCGGTGCGCCCGGCGCCGAGGGCGAGCTCGCGTTCGCCTCTGGTAGTCGGGTGCGGTACCTCGCGCCGAAAGAGCCGGGCGTGTACACGCTCAGCTACACCACCTACGGAGCATCGAGCCCCGAGCAGTCCGATGTGGGGCAGATTCGGGTCACCGTGCTTGCTACGGGCTCGAACCGTGACCCGCAACCGGCGACGGTCACGGTGCGCGTCGCGCCCGGCGAGAGGGTGAAATCGCAGATTCCGCTCTCGGGGGTCGACCCAGACGGCGATCGCGTGCGCCTCGTTTCGGTAGGTGCACCTGAAGACGCGCAACTCTCAACGAGCATTTTGCCGCGCAGCAACTCGGTGCAGGTTGAGGCCTCGGCGAGCGCGCAGCGAGGCACGAAGCTTGTCGACTACACGGTGCGCGACTCGTTCGGCGGAGAATCGACCGGCACGCTCAGAATCATCGTGACTGACCCCGACACTGGCGGAAACGCGCCGGTTGTCTACAGCGATTACGTGCGTATGGCGCGAGGCTCGGGCGAGGTCGCCACGATTCGCCCCCTCGACAACGATCTCGACCCGTCGGGCGGCACTCTGAAACTTCTTTCCGTCGTACCCAATGTGCCTGGCGGCGAAGAATCACCTCAGTTCGCAGACCTCATGAAGCGACTCGACCTCGCCGATATGAAGCAGGGCATCGTTCGTATCAACGGCGGCGATGAACTCGGCACGGTGTCGTTCAAGTACACTGTTCGCTCATCGGTGACGAAGAGCACCGCAGACGGCCTGATCGTGGTGCAGGTGTCTGAGCGTATCGGCCAGCAAGCCCCAGCCATCACCGATACCGTGCTTTCGGTTCGAGACCGAGCGGACTTTGAGAAGAAGGGCGTCGACGTGGTCACCGACCGCGTGCGTTGGGCCGGCGGCGACGCATCGACCCTCAAGCTTTCGCTCTGGGGCAGCTCACAGTCTCGGTACAAAGTCAGTGGGTCTTCGATTATCGGCAGCTACCGCGCGGAGGGTGACCTCGTGGCGTTCAGGCTCGCGGGCACCGACATGACCGGAGCAGAGGTCGAGAGCTTCGGGTTCTTGGTTGTACCACCGCTCGACGAGCTTCGTTTGACGCTCAGGCCCGATGCGCCGGTTCTGAGCGTCGCCGAGAACAAGAGCATCGACGCGGATCTCGCCAAGTTGCTCGATCTTGGCCCCGGCGACCGCATCGAGATCGAACAGGGTGCGTTCACTACGCAGCGCCAGCAGGCGAGCTGCACCGCGGTGAACGACACCACTATTCGCTACAGCGCAGGCAAAGAGGCGCCGTGGGCAGACAGTTGCGCCGTGCGGGTCAGGCTCACCGTGCAAGAGACTTACACCCTTCTGCCGATTGCGATCAACATCCTTCCCGACGCCCCGGTTGTTCAGCTGAACCCGCTCACGCGCACCGTGGCCCCAGGCGCTTCAGAGACGATTAACCTCACCGACATGGTGCAGTGGCAGGGCGGGCGAGGCGGCGATATCGAAAAGCTCAAGTGGCAGGTGAGCAGCGGCTCGTCAGCCTTTGAAGTGACCTCATCTGGCTCGCAGGTGCAAGCCACCGCACGCGCCGACGCGGTGCCGGGTTCGCAAGAAGTGCTGACAGTGAACGTCACCGGCTCGGGCGAGAGCCAGTCGCTGCTGACATTGCGCGTCGGCGAAGCGGCAGTCGATGCGCCGCGTGGCGGCACCGTCTCGCTGCAGTGCACGGTCGGCTCGTCGTGCAGTGCGCCGCTCATCGGGATCGGCGGCGAGTACGATCCCTTCGCTGGCAAGAGCGGCGGCGGCCTGAAGCTCGTTTCGGTTGAAGACGGCGGCTGCCAGTTCGGCCGACTGACTGCCTCGGGCAACTCGGTGAGTGTCAGCTGGCCCGATGGGCGCGGCCCCGGAGGCAGCTGCACCGCAACGTTCACCGTGCGTGATGCGCAGAACCGCACCGGCACGGGCACCATCGAACTCGATGCGCTCGGTGTGCCCCGCGCGCCCTCGGGCATCTCAGCTACAGGGGCTAGCTCCACGAGCGTCACCCTGACCGTGACGCTGAGCTCGCAGAACTCGCACCCTGGCGTGAGCGGCGTCGAGATTATGAACGAGGGTGGCGGCGTGGTCGCAAGCTGCGCACCGTCTGGCAACGTTGCTGTCTGCACGGTAGAAAATGTGCCTGTCGGTCGCGAGAACGGCCGCAGGTATCTGGCGCGTGCGGTGAACGCGGTGGGGGCTTCAGACCCTACAGCAAACGCTTCTGAGTCGACCTGGGCATATGTGGCACCGCCCGCTCCGAACGTGGTCGCGACGCCAGTGAAGAACAGGTACAACACTGATCAGGCGGCCGGCCAGGTGAAACTCGAGCTGTCCGGGTCAGACCGTGCGCGCCGTTTCTTGCTCTCAATCGATGACGGTTCGCAGAGCGAGGTCGGTAGGAACAGCACCCACTCGCTCGCTCCTGGCCCACACACCTTCAAAGTGATTCCGCAAGACCAAGACCTACCTCCCGGCTATTCGGGCAGTTCCGAGGGCGACGCTGGTGTTGCGCAGGCCACCATCGGCGCTGCGCCAATCGGCACGGGGGTAGCGCTCGAAGCCACAGGCGAGAACTCGGCAAAGCTCGTCGGCAGTTGGAGCGAGAACTTCGCCGATCCGTCAACGCTGCAATTGCGCTACGGCATCAGCTCGCCGAATGGCAACTCGGCCTACTGTTCGAGCAATAGCCCGGATTTCGCATCGCTCACGAAATACAAGAGTTACGTAGGCATCGTGTGCGCGGAGTCTGAGTTCGGCACCACGCAGATCACGACCGCACCGATCTGGATCGGCGGCAACCCGCCGCCGCTCACCGTGAACCAGGGATACACGATCAGCGGCCAGGTTTCGGGTTCAGGCAACGTTCGCGAGTACATTACTGTCGGCGGTGGCTGGGGCTCTCAGCCCTCAGTATCAGGCCAAGTGCAGGGCGCGACGATTCGCTACACCACGAGCGCGGGCACCAGCGATGGCTCGCTCGGCAGTGTTCCAGTCGGCTCCGGAGTGCAGGTGCAGCAGTGCCTCTCGGGAAACGGAACAGAGTATTGCTCTGACCCGGTAGCTGTTCCCGCGGCTGGATTGCCGTCGACCAGGGTGACCTGGAGCGGCACCTGCGTCGCCGACGGCGGCGCGTACGCCAGCGAGTTCACCATCGAGGGGCGCGCGGTGGCTGACGCGACATTCGCGAAGCAGGGTCAAAGCACCATCCGGCTGACGTGGGCGAATAACAGCTTCGACCGAGCCGACTTCGACGGTGCGATCTGCCCGGCGACACCCCCACCAGACCCACCAGCCCCGACGGGCCCATAGCCACGCGGCCCGGCGATCCTCGCCTGAAACTCGAAACCGCACGCCAACTCATACCGAACAGACGATCCAAAGGAAACGCCACATGAGCACTCAGCAGCCAGCTGCGCAGCCCCAACCGCTCAGCGACGAACGAGCAGCATGGGCGGGCGAAACGCTTCGCACCACCGCCGACGGCATGGAGCAGGTGATTCACGGCAAGCGCCGGGTGATCGAGCTCGTGCTCGCGACGCAGGTCGCGGGTGGCCACGTGCTGCTTGAGGACGTTCCGGGTACCGGCAAGACGGCTCTCGCGCGCACGCTTGCCCAGGTGATTCAGGGCTCGTCTTCGCGCGTGCAGTTCACGCCAGATCTGCTGCCCGGCGACGTCACCGGCATTACGGTGTTCGATCAGCGCCAGGGCATCTTTGAGTTTCACGCCGGTCCGATTTTCGCGAACGTCGTGCTCGCTGACGAGATCAACCGTGCGAGCCCGAAGACGCAGTCGGCGCTGCTCGAGGTGATGGAAGAGCACCAGGTGACCGTTGACGGAAAGACCCATCCGGTCGGTAGTCCGTTCATGGTGATTGCGACACAGAACCCAGTCGAGCAGGCTGGCACCTATCGCCTGCCTGAGGCACAGCTCGACCGCTTTATGATCAAGACAAGCATCGGCTACCCAGACGAGATGGCGATGCGCCGCATTCTGCAGCAGCAGGCAGTGCACGTCGACCTGCAGCCGGTTATGAACACCGGTAGCCTCGTGCAACTGCAGGACTTCGCGAAGCAGGTCTACGTGAGCCCGCTCATCGTCGACTACATCACCAGACTGGTCGAGGCCAGCCGCGGCGCAGCGGAGGTTCGTCTCGGTGCCAGCGTGCGCGGTGCGCTCGCGCTGCAGCGCATGGCGACCGCGTGGGCGCTTGTGCAGGGGCGGGCCTACGTGGTGCCCGATGACGTGCGCAGCCTCGCGATCGCGGTGCTCGCGCACCGCCTCGTGCTCGAGCCTGAGGCCGAGTTTGACGGGGTTACCGCAGAGCAGATTGTCGGGCAGTTGCTGCTCGACGTTCCCGAGCCGCAGGAGAACGGCACCGCGTGAACTCCGAACGCACGCACAACCGTCGGTTGACGCGCACTGGTACCTTCGGGCGTACCGGAACGCGTGGCCTCACGGGCACCCGCACGCGAACCGTTGCATCCGGCACGGTCGCGGGCGGTTCGCTGGCGTACCGCCGCACGCGCATGAAGCGTTGGTGGCGACGCACCTGGCGGCGGGTGAGCACTCGAGTGCGCACAGCAACAAGGGCTGTCACCCCGCTCGGATGGTTTGTGCTCGCGATCGCGCTCACCGGCATAGTGGTCGGGCTCGCGGTCGGCTGGATCGAGGCCTGGTTTGTGGCGGTTCTTTCCGCGCTTCTGTTGCTCATCGCACTTCCCTTCTTGCTGGGATCGCGCGCCTATCGCACTGAACTCGGTGTCAGCCGCGCCAACGTCGTCGCCGGTGGCGAAGTGCACCTCACAGTCGGAGTGCAGAACACCGTCGCTCGCCCGCAACTGCCCGCGGTGATTGAGTTGCCAGTCGGCAACGCGTTGCGCGAATTGACCGTGCCAATGCTCGGACCGCATCACGGTACCGTGCTGCAGGTCGCGGTGCCCACCGAGCGTCGAGGCGTGATCACGGTTGGCCCGCTCACCGTCGCGCGGCAAGACCCACTGGGGTTGCTGCGCCGTGAGATGACCTGGCGCGACGTGCATCACGTGCATGTGCATCCCCGAACCGTTCTGCTGCCCCCAAACTCGGCGGGCCTGGTGCGTGATCTCGAGGGCCAGTCTTCGCGCCGACTCACTGACAGCGACCTGTCGTTTCACGCCGTGCGTGAGTATGTGCCCGGCGATGCGATGCGCCACATTCACTGGAAGAGCACCGCGAAGACCGGTCAGCTCATGGTGCGGCAGTACGAGGAGTCGCAGACCGCGAGACTCGCGGTGCTGTTTGACGCGCGACGTGAAGAGTACGCGAGCGACGACGAATTCGAGCTCGGAGTCAGCATCGCCGCATCGATCTCGGTGCAGGCGGTACGCGAGGGTCGCGAACGCTTCGTCGCCTCGGCATGGGCGCCCGGGCGCGCGAGGCCGAGCATCGACGGCCTAGAAGAGCTTTCGTCGCGCGACCCAATTCGCATGCTCGACGCCTGGGCTGAACTCGGCCCCGCGATCGACGGGTTGCCGATCGAGGTACTCGCCCGAAGCCTTGCGCATTCGACGCGAGATCTCTCTATCGTTGTGGTCGTCACCGGTTCGATTCCTGAGATGGATCGTCTCCGCCGCGCTGCGATCTCGTTCTCACCCGACGTGCACGTACTCGCAATACGAGCCGAACTGCTCGCGGATCCGGCAGCGCAACGCATCGACTCCCTGACGCTCGCGACGGTCGGAGCACTGGGTGACCTGCCGCAGCTGATGATTCGGGGTGCGCTGTGAGCGCCCGCACACGCCTGCTCGGCATCGGCTTTGCGCTGATCGTGGCTGCTGCTCTCGGGGTGATCGCCGCTTGGCCGATCTATCAGATCTGGTGGCTCTTGGTGCCGGCTGCCGTCGGCATCGTGCTGGGGATCTCGATCGGCGCCTTCGTTACGAAACGATTCGGCGTAGCCGCCAGCTGCGCGACCCTCTTTGCCGCGTTCGTGCTGACCGTCGTGCCTGTTGCCGTTCCGAGTTCGTTCGAACGGTTGCCCGCCGGATTGCTACGCGGTCTGCTAGACGGCGTCGCGGCTATCGTGCTCGGCTGGAAACAACTGCTCACACTTACCCTGCCGGTGGGTACGTATCAAGCGATCATGGTGCCCGCGTACCTCGTGTTCTTGCTGGTTGCGTTTGTCGCCACACTGATCGCGGTTCGGGCCAAGCGATTCGCGGCGCTCGCAGCTTTTCCGCTCGTCGCGCCCGTGGCGTTTGGCACAATCTTCGGCTCGTCGGCGGTGAGCGCGCCGCTCGTGCTGGGGCCGCTAAGGGTGATCGCGCCGCGCGAGCTCGCACTCTGGCTATTTGCCGCGACGCTGGGTGCATGCTGGGTCTGGTTCGCGGCCGGCGCCGAACGACGCGCGGCACTGCGCCGAGGCAGGGTGCAAGGGCAACGAAGCGGCGGAGGTCGTGCGCTTCGCGGGCTGCTCGGCGCCGCTACGGTGCTTGTGGCCCTCGCCGCCGGCCTCGCGCTTGCGCCGGTGCTCGACGGTGGTTCACGGCATGTGCCTCGAGACCGTATTGATCCCGAGATCGTGCTGCGCGAACGTACCAGCCCGCTCGCCTCGTACCGCACATGGAAACGCGATAGTGCCCTCGATGCCCCAATATTCACGGTTTCGTCGGAGGGTGCAATGCCCGGGCGGCTCAGGCTTGCAGTGCTTGACGCTTACGACGGCGTCGATTTTCACGTCAGCGAGGACGAAGCCGGCAGATTCACCCGGTATCCGAGCGGCGCCAACGTCAGCGATCCCGCCACGGTAAAGGTGCGCGTCGAAGACGGGTACAGCGATATCTGGGTGCCGACTGCTGGCCTCGGCTCTGTGCCGCGATTCGGCGGCAAGAACGCAGACGATCTGGCCGACTCCTTTTTCGTGAATCGCACGACCGAAGCCGCAATCGCCGTGCCGGGAGGAACCTCAACGAAAGGTCTCGAAGCAGGTGACACGCTCACCGCAACGATGTCGGCAGGGCCCGATGTGCAGCTGAGCGGGGGGCCGCTCGCCTCAGCTTCGACTATCGACCTCGAGACGATGCCTGAGCTTGCCTCCTGGCTGAAGGCACAGAATCAGCCTGCGACAGCTGACGGCCTGCTCGAACTCATCAAACGGCTCCGGGATCGCGGCTACCTGAGTCACTCGATCAGCGCGGGCGAAGGCGAACAGTTGTGGTTGCAACGCCTGACCGAGAAGTACGGCACGAAATTTGAATCGAGCGCGGGCGGGCACTCGCTTGCTCGCATCGAGCTGTTGTTTTCGCAGCTCAACACTCAGCAGCGCCTGGCCGGTGAAGAACCAACGCCTGAGATGCTGGTGGCGGCCGTCGGAGACGACGAGCAGTTCGCCGCAGCTGCGGCACTGATCGCCCGATCGCTTGGCTTTGATTCACGGGTAGTGATGGGCGTTCGTGCGGGTGATGATGCCGCTGAGGTGCCGGGTGTTCCGGCCTGTGACACCGAGTGCACGGGCGAGAACGTCGCAGCCTGGGTCGAAGTGCGAGGCGACCAGGGCGAATGGGTGCCTGTCGATGTGACACCACAGGTGAAACTGCGCCCGACCACGCTTGAAGAGGGCGAGCAACTGCCCGAGTTTCCGACCACGCCAGAGGAGCGCGACGCGAAAGAGGTTGATCCTCCCCTCGGGCTCGGCGAACGCAGCGACAACCTCGACGATCCGAGCGATGACGATCAGGTTTCGTGGCTGATTCCCGTTTTGCGCGCAGTTGGACTGAGCCTCTCGGCCCTGCTGCTTTTGGCTCTGCCGCTGCTCTTCCTGCCCCTCGCAAAGCGCAGAAGGGCGAGCGCGCGCAGATCTGAGTCGAGCCCTGAGCTGCGCACACTCGGTGCGTGGCAAGAGCTCGTAGAAGGCGCCGCTGACGCCGGAGTTGCAATCCCCGCGGGAGCGAGCCGTCCGCAGATTGCGGACGCGCTTGGCACGGCACCTGCCAAATGGGCCGCCGATACGGCGACGCGAGCCGTATTCTCAGCTCAGGGGGTCTCGGAGCAGGATGCGGACTGGATGTGGGAGGCCGTTGAGGCCGACCGGGCTGAACGCGGGGCCGCGCTCACCCCTTGGCAGCGATTCCGCGCGCGGTACTCGCTGAAATCGTACGGTGTAAAAATTATGAAGTGGCGCTCGGGTGCGGCAGAATCAGCAGAGATGCTGAGCGGCGGCAGGCCGGCGCAGGCAAATAAGAAGAGCAAGGAGCTCGGAGATGTATGACAACTCGACAGGGGCGGGGTTTGGCGCGGCCATCGTCGTCATGGTGGTCTGGATAGTGATCGCCCTTGGCCTGCTGGTTTGGTACCTGTGGGCGATGGCAAGACTGTTTCCCCGCATCGGCATGAAGAGCACTGACGGTTGGATTCCGGTCTGGAACCAGTGGAAGCTGCTCGAACGCGCTGGCCTGCCCGGTTGGGTCGTGCTGCTCTCGTTCGTCGGTCTCGGCATCGTGCCCACCGTCATGCTGATCGTTGCGATGCACCGTATTGGCAATGAGTACCGCGCCGGCGTGGGGTACACGGTGCTCGGCGTGTTTATTCCGCCGCTCTGGGCGACCCTGTTCGCGAACTTTGTGGGCACCTCGGCTCCGGCCCCCACTGCTGCTGGGTACACCAACTACACCGGTGCGGCCCCCGTATCGGGCGGCTACAGCGCCGCTGTGCAGCCAGGATTCGTGCCGCCGCCCGCCCCTCCTGCCACCCCAGCGGCAGCGCCCACCGCGTTCGCCACGCCCGGGGTGCCAGCAGCGCCGGCAGCGCCCATCGCGCCCGCAGCGCCACCGGCGTTCGCGCCGCCCGCCCAGCAGCAGCCCTGGGCCGTCGCTGGAGCCGGTGTGCCGGGAGTTTCCGGGATCGCCGCTCCGCAGTATCAGCCGCCGCTCGGCGGCGAGACCGAGGCAGAATACGATCGCCTTGCCTCTGAGGGTTTCCAGGCGCCGCCGGCCACGCCACTCGGTCAGAACCAGGCGCCCTCGCCGTTCTCTTGGACGGCCGCCCGCGCTGAGCAAGAGCGAGCCCAGGCACCCGCACCGGCGGCACCCGCTCCGGTGATCCCACCGGTGCACCCACTCGCGGCGCCGGCCGCCCCGAGTGCGGCTCAGCCCGCGCCAGCACAGCCAACCCCGCCTGCGCCCCCGGTCTCGCAGCCGCAGCCGGCGCAGCCGCAGTCGTCGGCCCAACAGCCCGCGCAACCGCAAGAGCCGGCGCCAATGCAGAAGCCCGAGACGATCGTCGCACCTGAGCCGGTCGCCGTGCAGCTCCCGCCCGCGCCGCCTGCCGCAGCCGAACCCGCTGCGCCCGTATATGCAGCGCCTGCACCGCAGCCTGCCGCTCCCACGCCCGCACCTTCGGTGCAGAAGGCAACCGGAATCACCGGAATGATCGATCACCCGCTGCCGCCCCGCCCATCAGCAACGGCTGCGCACGCTGGTGAAGCTGAGCTGCCAGACGAGCCGATGGACCTCGATCACACCGTAGTGGCACCGCGCCGTTCTGATCCCACGTGGGTGCTTGAGCTGCCTGATGGCACCGAGCTACCTCTCGAAGCCGATGTCGTGGTGGGCCGCAAGCCTGAGCCGATCGACGGCTCCGCCACCCTCGAGGTGCCCGACCGCACCCGAACTCTTTCGAAGTCGCACGCTCGGCTTACACGCGTGGGAGCAAGCTGGATCATCGAAGATCTCGGTTCGACGAATGGTCTGGTGCTGATGAACGAAGATGGCACCGAGAGCGAGCTCTCGCCCGGCGTGCGGGTCGAAGCGACCGAGCGCATGCTCTTCGGTACGCTCGAAGTTCGACTGCGGCCCGGCGGTGACGCTGCGTGATCCTTCCTGATCTCGAGCCTCGGATGAGGCTCACGATCGCGGCGCGTACTGATCGTGGTAAGCGTCGTGAGATCAACGAAGATGCCCTGTTCGCGGCTGACCCATGCTTCATCGTTGCCGATGGCATGGGTGGGCACGAGAAAGGTGACGCGGCGAGCAAGGCGGCGATTTCGGCGTTCAGCGAGGAGTTCACGGCTCCGGGCGAGGCGACCGTGCAGCGCATCGAACGCGCGCTCGATGAGGCGCGCAGACGGGTGCACGAGGTCGCTGCGGCAACCCAGCGTGGCGCAGGCTGCACACTCAGCGGTGCGATCCGCATCGAACACCAGGGGGTGCCCCACTGGTATGTCTTGAACGTCGGCGACTCGCGGGTATACCTGCAGCGGGGAAATAGTCTGCGGCAGTTGACGAGTGATCACTCGTTGCGATCCGAGCTTCTTGCAGGCGGGGATCAGCAGGGCCGGGCGACGCCGCGCAACATCATTACGCGGGCGCTCGGCAGTGACGACGATCGCCACGACGCGTGGCTGCTGCCGGTAGAGACAGGATCGCGGCTGCTGATCTGCACAGACGGCCTCACCTCTGAGGTGAGCGACGAGCAGATCGAAGCTGTGCTCGCTGTAGGGGGTCGTGCCGAGTCTGTGGTTGACGAGCTGCTGCGTCGCGCGCTCGATGCTGGGGGTCGCGACAACG
Organism: uncultured Leucobacter sp.; assembly: GCA_937967375.1. GTDB lineage: Bacteria > Actinomycetota > Actinomycetes > Actinomycetales > Microbacteriaceae > Leucobacter. The sequence goes on along the minus strand of CALCJF010000111.1, from coordinate 2,658 downwards.
TCACCATCATCGTGGCCGATGTGGTCGCCGGGGGTATTGAGATGGCATCGCTCGCTGATGCTCAAGACGATACCGACGACATGACGCTCGAGATCACGAGGCCGAGGTCGCGATGACGAAGGAAAATGCTGAAACGCCGCGCGATGCGGCCGGTGAGATTCTCGCGGACATGTTGGCCGTCGCGTCGGGTGATGCCGCTGCTGCAGACGAAACCGTTGTCGTGGGCCAGCCCGCGAGCGATCACACGATAGTGGTGAACCAGGCCGTGAGCGAGGTGAGCGATCACACGGTGGTCGTGAACCAGGCGGTGAGTGAGCGGTCGAGCGAGTCATCGAGCGATCAGATGGCAGAGGATCGCACAATCGTGGTAGCGCAGCCTTCGTCCGAGGTGAGCGACCACACGGTCGTCGTGAACCAGTCGATTGCTGAGTCTGTGCCTGAGCAGTTGGCGGGGGATCACACCGTCGTGGTGAACCAGCCGCACGTCGGCACCTCTTCGGGGCAAGCCGATCCGGGCGCTGTAGACGACTTGGTCGGCGACGGAACCGTGGTCGTTGCCGCGGCCCGCGAAGAAACGGCTCCCCGCTCGCGTCGTGATCGCAGGGAGCACGCATCTGCTGATTCGAACCCTGCGTCGCCAGTTGACGCGCCGAAAGAGAAGCGCTCGCTGCGCAGAATCATTGGGGGCGGGCTCGACCCGCGGCGTCCGATCGCCGAGGCTCCGGGATCGCTGCCCTGGGAGGTGCAGCCCGCGGGCGAGCGCGGGGTCGCGCAAGGACTGCCTGTCAGCTACGGTGCCCGGGTGCAGACCGACATGCCGCTCGAGGTGGGCATCGATGAGGCGCAACGCCGCGTGGGTCCTGCGCCCGAGGCCGGTCACGTCGAGGTGGTGCAAGGTCGCGATCTGCTGCCTTCGTTGCAGCGCCGCGATCGCAAGCGCAGTTTGGTCACTCTACTCAGCTATGCCGGTGTAACCGTAGCTTGCGCCTTAGGGCTCTGGGGAGTAGCGTCGATCGCCTTCGGGTGGTAGATTCTCACTACGATTACTGAGCAGTAATCGAATCTACCGTTGCGACCGCTCATGCGACGGCGTTCAAAGGAGAGCCCATGTCACTTGCAGGCAAGACCATTCTCATGAGCGGCGGCAGCCGCGGCATCGGGCTCGCGATTGCGTTGCGTGCCGCAGCCGATGGAGCAAACATTGCGCTCATCGCAAAAACCGATACCCCGCACCCGAAGCTCGAGGGCACGATACATACCGCGGCTGAGGAGATTCGTGCTGCGGGCGGTAAGGCGCTTCCGATTCACGGCGACGTTCGAAACGACGAAGATATCGCCCGTGCAGTCGAGGCGACGGTTCAAGAGTTCGGCGGCATTGACATCGTCATCAACAACGCGAGCGTGATCGACCTTTCCGGTTCGCTCGATCTCGCAGAGAAGAAGTACGACCTCATGCAAGATGTGAACGTGCGGGGCACGTTCATGCTGTCGCGGGCCGCGATCCCATTCTTGAAGCAGGCAGAGAACCCGCACATTCTTTCGCTCTCACCGCCTCTGAATCTTTCGCCGAAGTGGCTCGGTGGGCACACCGGCTACACGCTCGCAAAGTACGGCATGACGATGGCGACTCTCGGCATAGCCGCAGAATTTGCCGACGCAGGGATCGCGGCGAACGCGCTGTGGCCCGAGACAACCGTGGCGACTGCGGCTGTGCAGTTCTCGCTCGGTGGCGACAAGATGATGCGTGTGTCGCGCACTCCTGAGGTGTGCGCCGATGCTGCCCACGTGGTGCTGACGAAGCCAGCGCGCGACTACAGTGGGCAGACGCTGGTGATGGAAGATGTGTTGCGAGCAGAGGGCGTGACTGACTTTGCGAAGTACGCCGCGGTACCGGGCACTCCTGACGAGCAGCTCTTTCCCGACATCTTCCTCGACTAGGTTTCGTTCGTGGCGGCTACCTGGCGTGCAACGCAGAAGGCGAACCGGCGCGCGGCGCTGATGCGCGCGTCGGCGCACCTCTTTGCCGAGCGGGGATACAAGAACGTGTCGACTGTCGAGCTCGGCGAGGCGGTCGGCATGAGCGGCCCTGCGCTCTACAACTACTTTCCGAGCAAAGAGGCGCTGCTCTGCGAGTTGCTGATCGACGTGAGCACCCGGCTGTTGGCCGGCTGCCTCGAGATCGTCGGAGATGAGCGATCGGCTGAAGAGACGCTCGACGAGCTCATCGTCTTTCACGCTGAGTTCGCGACGGCTGAGCCCGACATCATTTTGCTGCAAGATCGCGAGTTGTCGAGCCTGCCTGACGACGCGAACCGCAAGGTGCGCAGGCTGCAGCGAGAGTACCTGCGCGAATGGCAGCAGGTGCTGCGCTCTGTTCACCCTGAGATCGATGAACGAGAGGCCCAGACGCGCCTCCTTGCAACGGTCGGGCTCCTGAACTCGACCCCGCACAGTGCGAAAGCGAGCGGATCGCGCGCGGCAGCAATTCTTGCCGGGATGGCGCGCGCGGCCCTGGTTGCGCCGACGCTGTCCGCCGACGGGTAGCTGTGCCGGGTGTCACGGCCGTTCCCGGCGGGGCTGCCTCTGCCCACGGGCCGAGAGCGCGCCACGCCCGGGTGTTGTGTGTGTTTGCGTTCGTGGGGTGGATGCGCGTAATGT
>CALCJF010000110.1 GCA_937967375.1 uncultured Leucobacter sp. | reverse complement strand
CGGGCACCATGCAGCTCTCGTTCGAGAACCCGATCCTCGACGAGCAGAAGTACAGCATCGACGAGTGCAAGGAGCGCGGCAAGACCTACTCCGCGCCCCTCTACGTCGAGGCCGCCTTCTACAACACCGAGACCCAGGTGCTGAAGAGCCAGACGGTCTACATGGGCGATTTCCCCATCATGACCGACAAGGGCACCTTCATCATCAACGGCACCGAGCGCGTCATCGTGTCGCAGCTCGTGCGTAGCCCCGGTGTGTACTTCGAGCGCGCACAGGAGAAGACGAGCGATAAGGACGTCTTCACCGCACGCGTGATTCCGAGCCGTGGCGCATGGCTCGAGTTCGAGATCGACAAGCGCGATCAGGTCGGCGTTCGTATCGACCGCAAGCGCAAGCAGTCGGCCACCGTCTTCCTGAAGGCACTCGGCATGACGACCGAGGAGATCCTCGAGGAGTTCGCCGGCTACGAGTCGATCGCGGCGACCCTCGAGAAAGACGGCGTCACGACTCAGGAAGAGGCGCTGAAGGACATCTACCGCAAGCAGCGTCCGGGCGAGCAGGTAGCGATCGAGGCTGCGCGCGCGCTGCTCGACAACAGCTACTTCAACTCGAAGCGCTACGACCTTGCCAAGGTCGGTCGCTACAAGATCAACCGCAAGCTCGGCATTGACGCGCCCATCACCGACTCGGTGCTGACGCTCGAAGACGTCGTCGCGACGATCAAGTACCTCGTCGGCCTGCACGCCGGCACCGAGACCCTGCCTGGCGTTCGCGACGGCAAAGAGATCGACGTGCGTCTCGACACCGACGACATCGACCACTTCGGCAACCGCCGCATCCGCGCCGTCGGCGAGCTCATCCAGAACCAGGTTCGTACCGGTCTCAGCCGTATGGAGCGCGTGGTTCGTGAGCGCATGACCACTCAAGACATTGAGGCGATCACCCCGAACACCCTGATCAACACGCGCCCCGTGCTCGCAGCGATCAAGGAGTTCTTCGGTACTTCGCAGCTGTCGCAGTTCATGGATCAGAACAACCCGCTCGCGGGCCTGACCAACAAACGCCGCCTCTCGGCACTCGGCCCCGGCGGTCTCTCGCGCGACCGAGCAGGCGTCGAGGTGCGTGACGTTCACCCGTCGCACTACGGACGCATGTGCCCCATCGAGACCCCTGAAGGCCCGAACATTGGTCTGATCGGCGCGCTCGCGACCTTCGCACGCATCAACGCGTTCGGCTTCATCGAGACCCCGTACCGCCGCATCGTCGACGGCAAGGTCACCGATCAGGTCGATTACCTCACCGCGCACGAGGAAGATGAGTACCTCATCGCTCAGGCAGGCGCACCGCTGACCAAGGACGGCAAGTTCGCTGAGAAGCAGGTGCTCGCTCGCCCCCGTGGCGCCGAGGTGCAGATGGTCGATGCAGGCCGTGTGCAGTACATGGACGTGTCGCCGCGCCAGATGGTGTCGGTCGCGACCTCGCTCATCCCGTTCCTCGAGCACGACGATGCGAACCGTGCGCTCATGGGCGCCAACATGCAGCGCCAGGCTGTGCCGCTCGTGCGCAGCGAGTCGCCGCTCGTCGGCACCGGCATGGAGGGTTTTGCAGCCATCGACGCCGGCGACGTGGTCACCGCAGAGAAGTCGGGCGTCATCAGCGAGGTCTCGGCAGACTTCGTCACGGTGCAGCACGACGAGGGTGGCTCGAAGAGCTACTACCTGCGCAAGTTCGACCGCTCGAACCAGGGCACGAACTACAACCACCGCGTGATCGTTCGCGCTGGTGAGCGCATCGAGGCCGGCGAGGTCATCGCCGACGGCCCCGCAACAGAGAACGGTGAGCTCGCGCTCGGCAAGAACCTGCTCGTTGCGTTTATGCCGTGGGAGGGTCACAACTACGAGGATGCGATCATCCTGAGCCAGAACCTGGTGAAGGAAGACACGCTCTCGTCGATCCACATCGAAGAGTATGACGTCGACGCGCGCGACACCAAGCTCGGCAAGGAAGAGATCACCCGTGATCTGCCCAACGCCAGCATGGAGGCCCTGAAGGATCTCGACGAGCGCGGTATCATCCGCATCGGCGCAGAGGTTCGCCCCGGCGACATTCTCGTCGGCAAGGTCACCCCGAAGGGTGAGACCGAGCTCTCGGCCGAGGAGCGCCTGCTCCGCGCGATCTTCAACGAGAAGAGCCGCGAGGTTCGCGACACCTCGCTGAAGGTGCCGCACGGCGTTTCGGGTACCGTCACCGCAGTGAAGGTCTTCGACGCAGAGAATGACAACGACGACGAGCTCGGCTCGGGTGTGAACCAGCGTGTGGTCGTCTACATCGCTCAGAAGCGCAAGATCACCGAGGGCGACAAGCTTGCTGGCCGTCACGGCAACAAGGGCGTCATCTCGAAGATCCTCCCCGTCGAAGACATGCCGTTCCTTGCAGACGGCACGCCGGTCGACGTGATCCTGAACCCGCTCGGTATTCCCGGTCGAATGAACTTCGGTCAGGTGCTCGAGACCCACCTCGGTTGGATCGCCAACCAGGGCTGGAAGGTCGAGGGTAGCCCTGAGTGGGCTGCGAAACTGAAGCCCGAGGCACTCGAGGCCGCACCGAACACCAAGGTTGCGACTCCCGTGTTCGACGGCGCAAGCGAGGAGGAGATCAAGGGTCTGCTTGATTCGACCCTGCCGACCCGCGACGGTGAGCGCCTCATCGACTCGACCGGCAAGACCCGTCTCTTCGACGGTCGCTCGGGCGAGCCGTACCCCTACCCGGTTTCGGTCGGCTTCATGTACATCCTGAAGCTGCACCACTTGGTCGACGACAAGATTCACGCACGCTCGACGGGCCCCTACTCGATGATCACCCAGCAGCCGCTCGGCGGTAAGGCCCAGTTCGGTGGCCAGCGCTTCGGTGAGATGGAGGTGTGGGCACTCGAGGCTTACGGCGCCGCATACGCGCTGCAGGAGCTGCTGACGGTCAAGTCTGACGACATCCTGGGTCGTGTGAAGGTCTACGAGGCGATCGTGCGCGGTGAGAACATCCCCGAGCCCGGTGTGCCCGAGTCGTTCCGAGTGTTGATGAAGGAAATGCAGTCGCTCTGCCTGAACGTCGAGGTGCTCGGCGCCGACGGCCAGGCAGTGAACCTTCGAGACAACGACGATGAAGCTCACCGCACTGCGGAGGAGCTCGGTATCAATCTCTCGTCCCGCTTCGAGACTTCGTCGATCGACGAAATCTAAGCAGCGGCCGCAGACTGACAAGTTTTCATTCAAGGAGAAAAATTGCTCGAGGGTACGAGTTTTAACGAGCTTCAGATCCGCCTTGCGACCGCTGACGATATTCGCAGCTGGTCGTTCGGTGAGGTCAAGAAGCCCGAAACCATCAACTACCGCACGCTGAAGCCCGAAAAAGACGGCCTCTTCGGCGAGCAGATCTTCGGCCCCAGCCGTGACTGGGAGTGCGCGTGCGGCAAGTACAAGCGCGTTCGTTACAAGGGCATCGTTTGCGAGCGCTGTGGCGTCGAGGTCACCAAGTCAAGCGTTCGTCGTGAGCGCATGGGCCACATCGAGCTCGCTGCTCCCGTGACCCACATCTGGTACTTCAAGGGCGTGCCCAGCCGCCTCGGCTACCTGCTCGACATGGCACCCAAGGACCTCGAGAAGGTCATCTACTTCGCCGCCTACATGGTGATCGACGTCGATGAAGAGGGTCGCCACGAAGACATGGGCGAGCTCGAGTCGGAGCTGCGTCTCGAGATCTCGAGCCTGGAGCAGCAGCGCGACCTCGCGATCGCGCAGCGCCAGCAGCAGGCCGAGCAGGATCTCGCGGCTCTCGAGGCCGAGGGTGCGAAGGCAGACCAGCGCCGCCGTGCCGAGGCGTCGGCTGAGAAGGAGCTTGCGGGCATTCGCAAGAACTTCGACGACGACATCGCAGCGCTGCACCGCGTCTGGGACGACTTCCGCAACCTCAAGGTTGGCGACCTCAAGCCTGAGGACGCCGCGTTCGCCGAGCTGCAGGATCGCTTCGGCGACTACTTCGAGGCGTACATGGGCGCCGAGGCCATCAAGAAGCGCCTCGAGGCCTTCGACCTCGCGTCTGAGAGCGATGCGCTGCACCTGCAGATCTCTGAGGGCAAGGGCCAGAAGAAGGTTCGCGCCATCAAGCGCCTGAAGGTCGTGAACTCGTTCCTGCAGACCGGGGCGAGCCCCGCCGCGATGGTGCTCGACGTGGTTCCCGTGATCCCGCCGGAGCTGCGCCCGATGGTGCAGCTCGACGGTGGCCGTTTCGCCACTTCGGATCTGAACGACCTCTACCGTCGCGTGATCAACCGCAACAACCGTCTGCGTCGTCTGCTCGACCTCGGGGCTCCCGAGATCATCGTGAACAACGAGAAGCGCATGCTGCAGGAGGCCGTCGACGCACTGTTCGACAACGGTCGCCGTGGGCGTCCTGTAACGGGCACCGGCAACCGCGCCCTGAAGTCGCTCAGCGACATGCTCAAGGGCAAGCAGGGTCGTTTCCGCCAGAACCTGCTCGGTAAACGAGTCGACTACTCGGGCCGTTCGGTCATCGTCGTCGGCCCGCAGCTCAAGCTGCACCAGTGTGGCCTGCCGAAGGACATGGCGCTCGAGCTGTTCAAGCCGTTCGTCATCAAGCGCCTGATCGATCTGTCGCACGCACAGAACATCAAGGCCGCAAAGCGCATGGTTGAGCGCGCCCGCAGCGAGGTCTGGGACGTGCTCGAGGAGATCATCCGCGAGCGCCCCGTGCTGCTGAACCGCGCACCGACGCTGCACCGCCTCGGTATTCAGGCGTTCGAGCCTCAGCTCGTCGAGGGCAAGGCGATCCAGCTGCACCCCCTCGTGTGTGCTGCGTTCAACGCTGACTTCGATGGTGACCAGATGGCAGTGCACCTGCCGCTGTCGGTCGAGGCGCAGGCAGAGGCACGCGTGCTGATGCTCGCTTCGAACAACATCCTGAAGCCCTCTGACGGTCGCCCCGTGACCCTGCCTTCGCAGGACATGATCATCGGCCTGCACCACCTGACCACCGTGAAGGCTGGTTCGGCGGGCGAGGGTCGCGCATTCGGCTCGATCTCTGAGGCGATCCTCGCAATGGACGAGGGCACCCTCGATCTCGGCGCGAAGGTGAAGCTGCGTCTGACCGGCTACACCGATGCTTCGGGCGTAACGAGCGAGCGTCCGGTGGTCGTCGAGACCACCCTCGGCCGTGCGATCTTCAACGAGGCGCTTCCGACGACCTACCCGTACTTCGAGCGGGTCGCAGATAAGGGCAGCCTTTCGACTCTCGTCAACGACCTGGCAGAGCGGTACCCGAAGGTTGAGGTCGCGGCAACGCTCGACCGCATCAAGGATGCCGGCTTCCACTGGGCCACTCGCTCGGGTGTCACCGTTGCGCTCAGCGACATCGTCACCCCCGCGGGCAAGGCGCAGATCCTCGCGGATCACGAAAAGGCCGCCGCCGCAGTGCAGAAGAAGTTCGACAAGGGCCTCATCACCGATGCCGAGCGTCACAGCGAGCTCGTCGAGATCTGGACCGAGGCGACTGACGAGGTTGCCGCAGCCATGAAGGAGGCGTACACCGAAGACAACACCATCTTCCGTATGGTCTCGTCGGGTGCTCGTGGTAACTGGCTGCAGATCCGTAACATCTCGGGTATGCGCGGCCTCGTGTCTGACCCGAAGGGTGAGATTATTCCCCGCCCGATCATCAACTCGTACCGCGAGGGCCTGTCGGTGGCGGAGTACTTCATCGCGACCCACGGTGCTCGTAAGGGTCTGGCAGATACGGCACTCCGTACCGCTGACTCGGGCTACCTGACCCGTCGTCTCGTCGACGTGTCGCAGGACGTGATCATTCGCGAAGAGGATTGCGGCACGACCCGTGGCCTCGAGCTGGTTATCGCGGCAGTCGATGCGAACGGCACCCTCGTTCGTGACGAGAACGTCGAGAACTCGGTCTACGCACGTACCCTCGCAACCGCTGCGGTCGACCCCAAGGGCAAGGTCATTGCAGAAGCTGGCAGCGATGTCGGCGACGTGCTGATCGATGCACTTGTCGAGGCAGGCGTGACCGAGATCAAGGTTCGCTCGGTGCTGAGCTGCGAGTCTGCAGTCGGCGTCTGCGCAACCTGCTACGGCCGCTCGCTCGCAACCGGCCAGCGCGTCGACATCGGTGAGGCCGTTGGCATCATCGCCGCGCAGTCGATTGGTGAGCCCGGTACCCAGCTGACGATGCGTACCTTCCACACCGGTGGTTCTGCTTCGGCAGCCGACATCACGCAGGGTCTGCCCCGCGTGCAGGAGCTCTTCGAGGCGCGTACCCCCAAGGGTGCATCGCCGATCGCAGAGGCCGCAGGTCGCATTACGATCGAAGATACGCCGAAGGGCCGTAGCATCTTGCTCGTACCCGACGACGGCAGCGAAGAGAAGGCGTACCCCGTGCTGAAGCGCGCGACGCTCATCGTCGAAGACGGTGACCACGTCGAGCTCGGCCAGCCGTTCCTGCAGGGCACCCTTGACCCGAAGGACATCCTTCAGGTCGGTTCGACCGAGAATGGCAAGCATATTCCGGGCGAGCGCGCTGTGCAGAAGTACCTCGTTGAGGGTGTGCAGGGCGTGTACCGTTCGCAGGGCGTGCCGATTCACGACAAGCACATCGAGGTCATCGTGCGCCAGATGCTGCGCAAGGTCACCGTGGTCGACCACGGCGAGACCGAGCTGCTTCCGGGCGAGCTCGTCGACCGCGCACGCTACCAGCGCATCAACCGCGAGGCGCTCGTCGACGGCAAGCGCGCCGCGACCGCTCGCCCCGAGGTGATGGGTATCACCAAGGCGTCGCTCGCGACCGAGTCGTGGCTGTCGGCCGCATCGTTCCAGGAGACGACTCGCGTGCTCACGCAGGCCGCGATGGAGGGATCGCGCGATCCGCTCATCGGTCTCAAGGAGAACGTCATCATCGGTAAGCTCATCCCGGCCGGTACCGGTCTGGGCGTGTATCGCGATGTCGACGTCGAGGCGACCGAAGAAGCGAAGGCGGAGCGCTACCCGAGCCGCCTGTTCGCAACTGACAGCGGCTTCGACGAGAACGACCTGTCGTTCGTCGACTACGACACCTTCACCGCAGAGGAGTTCAATCCTTCTGACTACTCGTAGGGGTTGAGCCTCTGACGAGGAGGGTCGAGGGCCGCTACCGACATCGAGAGATGTTCGGTAGCGGCCCTCGCTGTTTCGGGGCGGGGGATCGCGGCAAAGCCGTTTTCAGCGACACCCGCGGCCGCTACGCAGGCACCGGGCGCGCAGCAACTACGCTGTCGAGCAAAGCGGTGTGTGCGGATCCTCGCCCATACTCGCGAAGCAACGAGAGGTGAGGCGATGAGCGAAGATCGCGAGCAGGCGGGAGCCCCCGTCGAGCAGGCTGAAGCAACCAACACCCAGGTGCTCGCCGCTGTCGAGCGCGCGGCCGAGGTAGCGGCTCCCGCGGCAGACGCCAACGCCTCGGGCGCGACTGCGGACGCGGCTGACGTCGCAGCTGCCGATGGTGACGCAGCAAAGACGGTATCGAGCTCGGTCTCAACCTCAACCTCGGAGCGCCCCGTCATTGCGCAGCCGACCGAAGCGCCGAGCGCGGGCAAGCTCGAAACCGCAGAAGAGATTTTCGCGGCGCACCCGCAGCGCGAAGGCGGCGCAGCCAGCGTGGCCACCGGTGCGGTCGCTACCGCAGCGCTGACCGAAGAGACCCCGGCTGCGACCGAGGTGCTCGCCACGGAGGCCGCGAGCGTTGCCGATGCCGAGCTACCTCCGGCGCGTGACGGCGAGATTCGCATCAGCGCCGACCACCCGATGGCCGCGCTCTACATGCAGAGCCCAATGCCCCCCGAGATGCGAGGCAACCGCGGCGCGGGCGTTCTGATCGCACTGCTCGGGGCTGTGGCGTTTGCGCTCGTGTACGCGGGTGTGCTTGCCCTCTGGATCGCCCCGAGCTACCCGCCATCGACGTTCTTGAGCGAGGGGCTGCTGCCTCTGGTGCTCAGCTGGAGCTTCGCTGCTGCCGTGGTCGGGTTCTTCGTGGGCTTCGTATTGCTCGTGCTGATCGTTGGCCGCGCGGGCTGGTGGGCATACGTGCTTGGCGGCCTGCTCGTCGCAATCTTTACCTGGGGTGCGACGCTCGCGGGCAGTGCGCTCGGCGACCGTTTCAGCGGCGAGGTTGTGAGCCTGCAGCCGCTCTCGCTGCTCTCTGAGTACGGACTGATCTTCCCGGTGCTCATTGCTGGCATCGTTGCGCGTGAGGTCGCAGTCTGGTTCGGCGCGTGGATCGGGGCGCGCGGGCGCAAGATGAAGCGCCTGAACGCCGAGGCTATTACCGAGTACGAGACAGCGCTGGCTGAGGTGCAGGCGAAGCAGCCGTGACCGACCGCCACCGTCGAGGCGTGACCCGAGGCTACGTCTTGGGTTTGGTATTCGCGGTGGCAATTGCAGGGTTCGCGCTGATGCTCACGGCGTGGTCGCTGATCTCGCTCGCCTCAGGGGGAGGCCCGGTGTCGACACCGGGCATCGGCTTCAGCGCGACGGCGGTGCCGGTGCTGTTGTGCCTGGGTTTGCTCGTCTGGTTGCTGTGGTCGCAATCGCTGCTGTTGCTGCGTGGTCGACGCCAGTTCTCGTGGCGGCACCTGCTCGTGGCCTCGTTCGGCGGCTATCTGCTGTGGGGCCTCGTGGGCACGCTGTTGGGGCTCTCATTGACTGACACATGGCTGAGCCCGTACGTGCTCGCGCTTGCGGTTTCGTGGGCGCTTGCGACGGTGCTGTGCTGGGCGGTGCTGCTGCGTCGCGTCTACACCGATCGGCCAGCACCGCGCTGGCCCTGGGAGAAGCGTGGCGAGCTTGGTCCCGACTGGGCGGGCACCGACGAGGATCCCTGGGCGGACCCCCGCGACGAGAGTGACGGGGAGGGGAGATGAGCGAGCCAAACGAAGATCCCGTAGCCGCGAAGGTCAGTGCTGCGGTTGACGCATGGCTGCGCTGGCTTCCCGGCTGGGCTCCGGGCACACACCGCGGGCGATCGCGCATGTGCCGTCGCTGCACAGGGTCGCCGTTTCTTGTGGCGGCCGGGCTCGAGGGCGATGCTCCGCACCAGGTCGTGCACGCACTAGTGAGCAGAATGCAGAGGATCATCGATCGCGCGGTCGATGACTACACTGAGCATGAGCTGCCCGCTCTGCACGCCGAGCTCACCGGCGAGCAACTCTGGAACGCGGGCGGCTTCGACCCCGGGTCAGGGCTCGAACCCGAATACGAGGGAGTCGATCTCGATCCCGAAACAGACGACGAGCAGCCTTTTCTCTTCACCATGGCCGAGCTTGCCGAGCAGACGAAACCGGAGCCCCCGCTGCCCAGGCCTCCGCTGAGCGGTGAAGAGAAACGGCGCATTCGCCTCGAGATCGAACTGGCCGACCGTTTCGCCGGTGACATCGGTCAGCGCCTGTGCTTCGCGTTGACGGAACACCGGCCTCGCGTGCAGGCCGCCGTGCAGCGATTCGTCGAGCCGCAGATTCAGGCGCTGCTCGACGAACTCACCAAGCACCTCGAGCCGCCTCGCGCCTAATACGGTCACAGAGCCATTCACCCCGCGAATGCTTCCCTCTTAGGCCCCTAATGATGTTCCCATAAGGGGCCTAAGAGGGAAATATTTTGGCAGGCCCGTCTGCTGTGCCCTGATCTCAGTGAGGGCCGGGCGAGAGTGGGCGATAGGATTGAACGTCAACGCAAGAGAGATCGCGAAAGGGGCGTCGAAGTGGGCACACGCGCGGCGAAACAGCCTGAAGTAGGGCCGACCGGTCGCCCCGAGCGCATCATTCCCGCGCCGGCGAAGCTCGAGCGCCACGGGCCCGCCCGCATCATCGCGATGTGCAACCAGAAGGGCGGGGTCGGCAAGACCACCAGCACGATCAACCTCGCCGCGGCGCTCGCGCGCTATGGGCGTCGGGTGCTCGCGGTCGACTTCGACCCGCAGGGCGCGCTCTCGGCAGGCCTCGGGGTGCCCGCACATGACGTGCCGACGATCTACGACCTCATGCTCGGGCACCTGAAAGATCCTCGCGAGGCGATTCAGCAGACTTCGACCGAGGGGCTCGACATCATCCCCGCGAACATCGATCTGAGCGCGGCCGAGGTGCACCTGGTGAGCGAGGTGGCTCGCGAGCAGATTCTCGCGGGGGTGCTGCGCAAGGTTGCGGCAGACTACGACGTCATTCTGATCGACTGCCAGCCGTCGCTCGGGCTGCTCACCGTCAACGCGCTGACCGCCAGCCACGGTGTGCTGATCCCGCTCGCCTGCGAGTACTTCGCGCTGCGAGGCGTCGCGCTGCTCGTCGAAACCATCGACAAAGTGCGCGACCGCCTCAACCCGGCCCTCGAGCTCGACGGCATTCTTGCGACCATGTACGACCCGCGCACGCTGCACGCGCGCGAGGTGCTCGAACGCGTCGTCGACACGTTCGGCGACCAGGTGTTCGACACCGTGATCGGTCGCACCGTGAAGCTGCCCGACGCACAGATCGCGGCGAAGTCGGTGCTCGAGTACGCGCCGTCGAACGCAGCTTCTGAGGCATATCTCAAGCTGGCCCGCGAGCTCGTGCAGCGGGGCGTCGTCGCCTAGGCCATGTCTTGACCGCGATGACTGAGCAGGGGGCGGCCGAGAACGAGTCGCTTTCTGATGCCCCAGGGGCGATTGACAGCACCCCTGATGAGGAGCCCAGCGACACCGAGGCCGACGAACAGGCGTTTCGCGTCTCGATGCAGGCGTTCGACGGCCCCTTCGACCTTCTGCTCAGCCTGATCACGAAGCACGAGCTCGACATCACCGAGATCTCGCTGAGCCTCGTCACCGACGAGTTCATCGCCTATCTCGCGAGATTCGAGGGGCAGGGGGTGGTCGAGCTGGATCGCGCCTCGGAGTTCTTGGTGGTCGCGGCGACGCTGCTCGACTTGAAGATCGCGAGCCTGCTGCCGCAGGGCGAGGTGGTCGACGCCGAAGACGTCGCGCTGCTCGAAGCTCGAGACCTGCTCTTCGCGAGACTGCTGCAGTACCGCGCGTTCAAGCAGGCGAGCGCCTGGTTCAGTGAGCGGCTCGCCGCAGAGCAGGCGCGGCACCCGCGGCAGGTACCGCTCGAGCAGAAGTACCGCGACCGCGGGCCAGAACTGAAGTGGACGCTTTCGCCCGCCGACTTCGCCGCGCTCGCAACCCTCGCGTTTGCGCCGCGTGAGATTCCGATGGTCGGCCTCGAACACCTGCACGCTCCGCTCGTCTCGATTCGAGAACAGGCGGCCGTCGTGGTCTCGCTGCTGCGCACTGGAGGCGCTCGCAGTTTTCGCGAGCTGGTCGCTGGCATCGACGTGGCCACCGACCGCGGGGTAGTCGTGGCACGGTTCTTGGCGATCCTCGAGCTGTATCGACGCGACGCCGTGATGTTCGAACAGGCCGAGCCGCTCGGCGAGCTGCGGGTGGAATGGACCGGAAGCGACTTCTCTGACGAAGATCTCTCAACACTGGGTGGAGACTATGACGGATAGCAGGACTACCGACACGATCGAGGTGACCGACGTGACCGAGGTGACCGACGTGACCGAGGTTACCGACGCGACCGAGGCCGACACGGCGGACACCAACCAGGCGCTCGCCGACGCACGACGCACGTTACCGCTGCAGCAGCAGCTCGAGGCACTGCTGCTCGTAGCCGACGAGCCCATCGGCGCGGTGCATCTCGCAACGGCGGTCGACCGCCCCGTGCGTGAGGTGAGGCACGCGCTTGATGCGCTCGTCGCCGACTACGACGGCCTGGGCGACGGGCCGCAGCGTGGCTTCGAGTTGCGCGAGGTCGCCGGCGGCTATCGCTTCTACGTGCGCGAAGCACTCGATGTGATCGTTGCCGATTTCGTGCAGCAGCAGAGCCCGACCAGGCTCTCGCAGGCAGCGCTCGAGACGCTCGCGGTGATCGCCTACCGACAGCCGATTTCGCGTGGCGCGATTGCCTCGGTGCGCGCCGTGAATGTCGACAGCGTGGTGCGCACACTGGTCGGCAGAGGCCTCGTCACCGAGGTGGGGCACGACAACGAGACCGGCGCGATCCTTTACGGCACCGACGACTCGCTGCTCGGGTACCTCGGTATCTCGAGCATCGATGAACTGCCGCCGATTGCACCGTTGCTTGACGATCCGAGTGAGGGGTTCTCAGAATGACGAGCTATGACGTCGATTATGTCGACGACGGCAACTGGGGCGACGACGAAGCCGAGGGTCGCGGCGACCGCGAGTCTCAGAACGAGCACCTGCCACGCTTGCAGAAGGCGCTCGCTCACGCGGGCGTCGCATCGCGTCGCGCCTGCGAAACTCTGATCACGAGCGGTCGCGTGACGGTGAACGACGAGGTCGTGTTCGAGATGGGTTCGAGGATCGACCCAGACGTCGACGTGGTGCGCGTCGACGGGGTCATCGTTCAGATGGACACGACGAAGCGATACTTCGTGCTGAACAAACCGCGCGGTGTCGTGTCGACCATGAGCGACGAGAACGGGCGCCCGGACCTGCGCGAGTTCACCGACCCGGTGGGGGAGCGGCTCTACAACGTCGGGCGTCTCGACACCGACACGTCGGGCCTGCTGATCCTCACGAACGACGGCGACCTGGCCCACAAGCTTGCGCACCCGAGCTTCGGCGTGCAGAAGACGTATATCGCCAAGGTACGTGGCCGGGTCACACCGGCCGTCATTCAGCAGCTGCGCGACGGCGTGGAGCTGAGCGACGGGCCGATACACGCCGATGCCGCGAAACTCTTGCCCGGCGGCACCTCGAAATCGCACTCGCTCGTCGAGGTCACGCTGCACTCGGGTCGCAACCGCATCGTTCGCCGCATGCTCGCCGAGGTCGGGCACCCGGTCGACGAACTCGTGCGGCGCCAGTTTGGGCCGCTGAATCTTGGCACGCAGCGCGTGGGTGAGCTTCGCGAGCTGTCAGCGGGAGAGCGCGGCGCGCTGCTCAGCGCCGCAGCTGCCGGGGGCACCCAGGCTGCACCCGCTGGTGGTCGCAAGGCCGAAGGCGGGAAGACGGGCGGCAAGGGTGCGAAGGGCTCTGGCGGCAAGCCCGCCGGCAAGGCTGCAGACGGCAAGTCGGGCCGCGCGCGCACGAAGCAGATCACTGCCGGCAGGCCTGGTGACGGCAAGGGTGCGAAGGGCATGCGCGGAATCGCAGCGAAAGGCAACCCCCACACCCGCTGAGGTGCACCGGTCAGAGTCGAGGCACGCTGACAGGCCGGGTGATCCTTTCGGTGTTGCGCCGGCGACCGATCGGATCAAGGCAATCATCGGAAAATGCGGAATCGACCAAAAATACCGACCCGTTTGGGACAACCGATCCGTCGTTCGCGTCGATCTCCGAGAAAACCGCTGCCCGCCACGTCAGCGCTAAAGCACCAAACAGCAGCAAGAACACACGAAAATCCGCGAAGATTGTGCTTTGGCGCTGATCTGCGCGGTATGCGCGGCTGTAGTGCTCGAAGTAGGGCAAAATTGTACGAGTACAACAAAGGAGGCCTCCGTGGCACAGGGAACCCCGAACGGCCTCGCGAGCCGCGTGAGCGGGCGCGTGCACATTATCGGTGCCGGTCTGCTCGGCGCGAGCATTGGGCTCGCGCTGCGCGAGCGCGGCATTGACGTGACCCTCGAAGACGTGTCGCCGACCACGGTGGCGCTCGCCGCCGACTATGGGGCGGGCCGGCCGCGGGCGGCCGGCGATCCTCTGCCAAATCTTGTAATCGTCGCGACCCCGCCCGACGTCGTCGCCGACGTCATCGAACGGGCGCTCGGCGAGTACCCCGACGCCGTCGTCACCGATGTCGCGAGCATCAAACTGGCCCCGTTCGAGGCGTTGCAGGTGCGTGGCGTCGACCTCACGAACTATGTGGGCTCGCACCCGATGGCGGGCCGCGAGCGCGGCGGCGCGATCATGGCGCGCGCCGACCTCTTCGCGGCGCGACCCTGGGTCATCTGCCGTGACGAGGAGACCCCTGCCGCGGCGCTCTCGCTTGTCGAATCTGTCGCCCTCGAACTTGGTGCCACGCCGCTCGAGATGACCCCGCAGCAGCACGATGCCGCTGTCGGTCTCGTGTCGCACGTGCCCCAGACAGTTGCGAGCCTGCTTGCCGCGCGACTGCTCGATGCGAACGAGCAGTACATCGGGCTGGCAGGTCAGGGGCTGCGCGACACCACACGCATCGCTTCGAGCGATCCCGAGCTGTGGGTGCAGATCTTGAGTGCGAACCGGATGCCGGTGATCGAGGGCCTCGAGGCGCTGCAGGCCGACCTTGCCCTGCTGCTCGAGGCGCTGCGCGACCCCGAACAGCAGGGTGCGCGGCGACGCATCGCCGACATGCTGGCCGCCGGCAACCGCGGCGTCGCACGCATTCCCGGCAAGCACGGCAGCAGCGAACGATTCATCACGCTTACGGTGCTGATTGACGATCGGCCGGGGCAGCTCGCGGCGCTGCTCACCGAGCTCGGAGAATTGGGCATTAACATGGAAGACTTGCGCCTTGAGCATTCTCCGGGCGCGCAAATCGGTTTTGCTGAGATCGCCGTGCTGCCCGAGGTGGCCGAGCGCGCGATCTCAGATCTCAAGGAGCGCGGATGGAGAACGCTGTGAGCGAGAGCATGCTTGTCGCCATTGACGGCCCCGCGGGCAGCGGCAAATCAAGCGTGTCTCGGGAGGCTGCGAGCCGCCTCGGCTTCGGTATTCTTGACACCGGTGCCGCCTACCGAGCGTTGGCCTGGGCTGCGCTCGAAGCCGGCGTGCATCTCGAGGACGAAGAGCAGATTCTCGAACTGCTCGACCGCTGGCGATACCGAATCACCCTGCTCGGCGAGCAGCGGGTGACAGTCGCGCTCTCAGACACTGCGCGAGCGACCGACGTCACCGCGCTCATTCGCACCCCCGAGCTCAGCGGCCAGGTGAGCCGGGTCTCAAAGCATCCCGCGGTGCGCGAGCGGTTGAACGCGATGTTTCGCGAGCTCGTCGCCACCTCAGGCCTGCCGGGCGTGGTGATCGAGGGCCGCGACATCACGACGGTGGTGGCGCCGAACGCGCCAGTGCGCATTCTGATGACGGCTTCGCCCGAGGTGCGCGCCGCGCGTCGCGCCGGTGAACTGCAGGGGCTCACGCGCGAGCAGGTGCTCGCCGACATTGAGGCCCGCGACGCGAAAGACACGCTCGTCGTGGATTTCATGAACCCTGCCCCAGGGGTGACGCTCGTAGACACGAGCGACTTAGACTTTGCACAGTCGGTACAGGCTGTGATCGATATCGTGCGAGAGGCACAGGCATGAGTGAAGAGAACGAATTCGACGCGTCGGCGGTCAGCGACGACGAGGTGATCGTCGGCGAGCTGTTTGACGGCGAGGTCACCGACGAGGAGCGCCTGCGCGCCATGCGGTCGAACCTAGACGGGTTTGACCTTGAAGACGAAGACATGCAGATTCTCGGAGAGAACGGCGAGTTTCTGGGCTTCACGCAGCCAGAGGCCGAGGCGCTGCCGGTCGTCGCGATCGTTGGCCGCCCGAACGTGGGCAAGTCGGCCCTCGTGAACCGAATTCTCGGTCGCCGCGAGGCAGTGGTCGAAGATGTGCCCGGCGTGACCCGTGACCGAGTGAGCTACCCGGCCGAGTGGACGGGCAAGCGCTTCACGCTCGTCGATACCGGCGGCTGGGAGCCAGACGCTCGCGGCATTGACGCTTCGGTGGCGGCACAGGCAGAGATCGCGATCGATCTCTGCGACGTCGTGATGTTCGTGGTCGATTCGCGAGTCGGTGCAACCGCGACCGATGAGCGTGTCGTGCAGCTGTTGCGCCGCTCGAACAAGCCCGTATTTCTCGTCGCGAACAAGGTCGACGATGCGATTCAGGAGCCCGAGGTTGCTGGGCTCTGGTCGCTCGGCCTCGGCGAGCCCTGGCCGGTTTCGGCTCTGCACGGCCGCGGCGTGGCCGACCTGCTCGACGCGGTGCTGAAGGCGATGCCCGATGAGTCGGCGGTTGCGAAACCCAAGCTCGGCGGCCCGCGCCGCGTCGCCCTGCTCGGCCGCCCCAACGTCGGCAAGTCGAGCCTCTTGAACAAGGCGGCCGGCGAGGAGCGCGTGGTCGTGAACGACCTCGCCGGCACCACCCGCGACCCCGTCGACGAGCAGGTCGAGATCGCAGGCCGCGTCTGGACCTTCGTCGACACCGCGGGTATTCGCCGCCGAGTGCACCTGTCGCAGGGAGCCGACTTCTATGCGTCGCTTCGCACCGCCGCCGCGCTTGAGAAGGCCGAGGTCGCGGTCGTATTGTTCGATGTGACGCAGCCCATCAGTGACCAGGATCTGCGCATCGTCGATCTCGTGCTTGAGTCGGGCCGCGCGCTCGTGCTCGCGTTCAACAAGTGGGATCTGCTCGACGACGATCGCCGCAAGTACCTCGAACGCGAGATCGAGCAAGACCTCGCGCACGTGTCGTGGGCGCCTCGCGTGAACCTCTCGGCTCGCACCGGGCGTCACCTCGAGAAGCTCGTACCGGCGATCGAGAACGCGCTCGAGTCATGGGATACCCGTATTCCGACCGCGAAGTTCAACGCGTTCGTAGCCGAGCTCGTGCAGGAGCACCCGCACCCGCTGCGCGGTGGCAAGCAGCCGCGCATTCTGTTCGGCACGCAGGTGCAGAACCGCCCGCCGACCTTCGTGCTCTTCACAACCGGGTTTCTCGATCCGGGCTACCGCCGCTTCATTCAGCGCCGCTTGCGCGAGCGCTATGGCTTCGAGGGCAGCCCGATCCAGCTCAACATGCGCATCCGTGAGAAGCGTGAGCGGCGCTAGCCGCTCGCGCTTCTCCGAGGGCTCATGATCAGCAAGCGTGAGGTCGCTCAGCGGCTCGATATTCCTGTGGAAATGGCCACTCGGCACGGCATCCCGAACCGCATGAGCGAGGCGGAGTTCGCCGAGCTCGAGCAGCACCCACCTGCCTGGCTGGTGCAGTCGCGAGCAAACCGCAGACCGGGCGCACGCCCGGTCTGGATGCGCTTGAGCTGCGACGTATGCGGTTTCACTGAGACGCTGCGCCCGAAGAAATGGTGGCCCGAGTTCACCTATCTCAGTTGCCTGCATCACTCGCCGGACGATCTTCCATCGCCCGAGGACGGCCGCATGCGCCAAGAAATGCACGGTGTCGGAAGCCGCTTCGTTGGGCTGGTAGACAACGAGGGGTCAAACAGGCATGACGCGACCTGAGCGCTCGCCCGCTCCGGGTGATTCCGGGGGTTCCGGCCGAGGGTTTACCCGCCTCGAACGAAGCATCGATCTCGCGGCCGAGCGGATCCTCTCTCGAAAACCCGCGAGCGGCGCACGAGCCGTCGCGATTGAATGCGCCGTCTTTCTGCTGAAGCAGGCCTGGGCGTGCGTCTTCGGTGCGCTGCTGCTCGCCGTTATCATCGCTGCGAAGCTCTGGTACCCCGACGACGCGTTGCTCGCCCGCAACGACGCGCTGACGATCGCGGCTGTGCTGATCCAACTTGGCATGCTCCTGTTTCGGCTTGAGAGTGGGCGCGAGCTCTGGGTGATCGTGCTGTTTCACCTCACCGGCACCGCGATGGAGCTCTTCAAGACCGACGTCGGATCGTGGAGCTACGAGGCCGAGGGCGTGCTGCGCATCGGTGCGGTGCCACTGTTCAGTGGCTTCATGTATGCGGCCGTTGGCTCGTACATGGTTCGTGTCTACCGCCTGCACGATCTGCGTTTCAGTAGATACCCGAAGATCTGGCTGACCACCGTAGTCGCGGCCGCGATCTATGCGAACTTCTTCACGCATCATTTCATCTTCGATCTGCGCTGGGTGCTGCTCGCCGCGATCGCGCTGCTCTGGGGCCGCACGTTCATGTACTTCAGAATCTGGCGGGCGCGCATGCGCGCGCCGCAGTTGCTCGTGTTTGCCGGCGTCGCGCTCTTCATCTGGATAGCCGAGAACATTGCCACCTGGGCCGGTGCCTGGCTCTACCCGAACCAAGAGGCCGGCTGGGAGCCTGTCTCGCCCCAGAAACTGGTGTCGTGGTTCTTGCTCATGATTATTTCGGTGGTCATGGTCACCTGGGTCTACCCGCCGAAACTACCGGCAGGCGAGGATCGGCTCGCAGCCTAGACGAGTGACACCGTCATCTGCACCCGGCTGCCGAAGCGCTCCAGCCCCTCTGCGCGCTCGGCTTCGACGAGCCCGAGCAGAAACTTGCCGCGCGGGCGGCTCGGCACGAACCCGAGGTTTCGGTAAAAGGGCGCGTTCCAGGGCAAGTCGGCGTAGGTGCGCAGCGTGAGCTCGTGATACCCGCGCCCACGAGCAGCGTGCATCGCCGCCTCGACCAGCGTCCGACCGTAGCCGCGGCGGCCGAACGTCGGCAGCACTGACACCTGCTCAAGATGCGCGAGCCCTGCCGCCTCGATCACGTGCGCGAAGCCGACGAGCTCGCGTCGCCCGTCTGCGGGGTTCGCAGCCTCGCCGACGAGCAGGAATCCTCCCTGCGCGAGCCGATCCGCAGCGCTGCTGGGCGGCGGCCAGTGCTTCGGCTGGAATGCCTCGAAGAATAGTAGGTCGGCCTGCTCTTCGATGCGCTCGATCGTGTCGAAATCGCTGGGCGTTGCTGCACGTACTTCAAGATGCATTGCGGCATGCTCCCATTCACTCATGTGCGCCCATGGGCAGCTCTTGAGGACCCGCGGGACGCTTGACCTCATCGTTGCCGTCTCGCGGGTCGTGCGTACCGGCGTCCCGACCGAGCAGGGCGAGCATGGGAAAGAGCAGCACGCTGAGCATGCCTCCGCCGACGAGTGCGGCTGCCAGTTGCTCGCTGATCGCTCCGGAATGAGTTCCGATCTTCGCGATCGCGATGACGAGGGGCAGTGTGGTCGCGGTGAACAACGCAGAGGTGCGACGGTCAGAGAGCGAGGCTCCGCGAGCAGGGGCGAAGAAGCCGGGTACCCCGCGCACCAGGAGCATCAAGAGTGCGATCAGCGGAACGAGTGAGAGCGTTCGCGGCTGCTCGAGCAGCGTCGAGAGCGGGAAGGAGATACCGGTGGTCACGAAGAAGACGGGCACGAAGAAACCGAACGCGATCGACTCGAGCTTCGCTTCGATGACTCGTTCCTCGTCCGGATCGCCGTCGCGCAGTACGACCTTTGCCAGCATTCCAGCGGTGAAAGCGCCGAGCAGGAAGTCGATGCCGAGGGCGAGCGCCAGCGCGACGAGTGCCGCGAGAAGGCAGATCACGAATCGCACGGCGAACTGCCCACTCGTGTGCAGCGTCACGCTGACCATTCTCTGCAACCAGCGGCGCTGACCGCGCTCGGCCACCAAGAAGGCGATCGCTGCGACGCCGAGAAACAGCAGCAGAGTGAGCGCTCCCGCGATTGGTTGTCGACCGCTCAAAAACACTGAGATGGCGACGAGCGGGGCAAACTCGCCGACCGCCCCGGCTGCGCTGATCGCGTTGCCGAGTGGGCCCCGGTTCAGCCCTGCATCTCTGAGGATTGGCGTGATCGTGCCGAGAGCGGTGCCGGTAAGCGCGATCGCAATGATCACTGCCGCCTGGAACGAGTCCGCGAGGATGGCAGCACCTGCCACGGCTATCGCAGCAGACACGAACCAACCGCCGAGAGCTCGTGACCCCACTCGCCCTTTCATCGAGGCCGGGTCGATCTCGTTTCCCGCCATGAAGAAGAGCATCGCGAGCCCCAGATTTGAGAGCATGTCGAGCAGTTCCGTGTTCGCTACCCATCCGAGGCCGTCAGGACCAACGAGCATACCGAGCCCGATCTCGAAGACGATGAGGGGCACGACGAGCACGCGGCGCACAATGGCTGCGAGCAAGGGGGCCACGACCGCCGCGAGCGGGACGATCAGAATAGTCGAATCCACGTACTTATCCTAGGGAACGAAGGTCGCTGATTGAGATCGCGGGGCTTGGGTGCGCCGGAGCGCGTGCAGACTCGATCAAGGTGCCCTAGTGTTGGCGTATGAGCGATCGCATCAGCACCGCCGACCTCTACGACGAGCGCGGCGATGACCTTCAGTCGGTGAGCACGCAATTCTTGAACCTGGGCGGCAGCGCCTGGTTCTCGGGCCCGGTGCGCACCGTGCGCTGCCACCGCGACAACGCACTGTTGAAGTCGATTCTGGGAACTCCAGGCGACGGGGCAGTGCTCGTGGTCGACGGGGGTGGGGCGCTCGAGAGCGCGCTCGTCGGCGACATCATTGCGCAGCTCGGCGTAGACAACGGCTGGGCCGGCATCGTGGTGCACGGCGTGATTCGCGATCGCGTGGTCATTGGTACGCTGCCTATTGGCGTCAAAGCACTCGGATCGAACCCGAAGAAGTCGAGCAAGACCGGGGCCGGCGAGGCAGACGTGCCCGTCAGCTTCGGCGACGTGACCTTTAGACCTGGCGCAATGCTGTTCAGCGACGAAGACGGCATCCTCGTTGAGCACTAGCGTGAGGCCGCCGTCTGTGGTGGTTGGGGCACCCGCGCCAGTGACCTCAGGGCAGGCCCTGATCCCTTTTCTGCCTTATGTTGCGATCTCGCTCGTGCACTGCGTGCTCATCATCTTTGGGCTGCCCGGCAGAGGATTCGAGACCAAACAACTGCTGATGCCGGCCCTCGCGCTCGCTGCGGTCTGGTCGATGTGGCGGGTGCGGCCCTGGCCGCGCGGGGGAATGATGCTTGTGCTCCTCGCGCTGACCGCCTCGTGGATCGGCGATGGGGCAGGGCTGTTCTTCCCCGCGCTGCCCACACTGCCGACAATGATCGGGTTCTTCGCCATCGCCCACCTCGCCTACGTCACGTTGTTCTGGCGGGCTCCTGGCATCTCGGCGCCGAAACGGGTGCCGTGGTGGGCCCTTGTCTATGCAGTGTGGTGGGTCGTGACGCTCGCGGTCGTGGGGCCGCACGCGGGGGCGCTATTTATTCCGCTCGGGGTATACGGTGTGGTGCTCGGCATGACCGCTGCGTTCTCGACGCGTTTTGGGCGACAAGTCGCCTGGGGTGGCGCCTTTTTTCTGGTGTCAGACACGTTCATCGCGCTGAGAGAGTTTATGGGCGTGCCGTCGTGGCTCGGTGACCTCGTGATCATGCCGACATACACGCTAGGGCAGGGGCTCATCGTGTTCGGAACCGTTGCGCTGCTGCGGGCGAGCGCCACCGGCGCAAAGACCGGCGCCTCTGCGCACCCTTAGTCTTGACTCGACCGAGGGTCGAATCCGGCCTCAATGAGAGTCTCGGCGCGCTCCGTGCTTCTGAAGAGGTCGAGCTCGTCGGTGTGCAGACCGAGATCTCTGTCGGCATGCAGCGCCATGGCATGCGCCGCATCTCGCACGTTTCGCTGCTCGATTGCGCGTAGCAGTGCGCCGTGGTCGAGCAGCACCGTCTCCTCGGTGGCACCAACGAAGACCTGACCGCGGCCCATCGCCTCGTTCAGCGTCGCCATGACCCCGTTGTACAGGTCGAGCAGCAGCTTGCTGCCGCTCGCCTCTACGATGAGGCGGTGCAGAGAATGCTCGTGTGACACCTGGTTGCAAGCGACCGCATCTGCGTGCTGTTCGTGCGCTTCGACGCTCAGCCGGTAGCTTTCGCGGATCGCCTCAAGCTGCTCCTCGCTGCGTCGCACGGCCGCAGTCTGGGCTGCCTCGATCTCGAGCGACCTGCGGTAGACGAGCACCTCTTCAATGTCTTGGTCGGCGAGAAACTGCGTGAGGATCGAGCTTGCCGGAGTGCGCGCACGCACAAACGTGCCAACGCCGGGCACGGTCTGCAGCATGCCAAGCGTCGCAAGCGAGCGCACCGCTTCGCGCACGGTCGATTTGCCGACGCCGATGAGGTCCATGAGCTCGGGCTCTTTGGGAATGAGCTCGTCGATTGGCCATTCCCCGCTCAGAATCTTGGAGCGTAAGAAGCCGAGCGTGTCGTTCGCTTTTTGCGAGCCGCTGCGCACGGGTGATGACATCAGCACCTCCGCGTATTTCTGCTGAGACTTCGACTATATCGTCATGGTGCGCTGCCCCACGCGGAAGGGCCCGGGTGAAAGGCGGGATAGGAGCAAATCGAAGACATCAGATGTTATACATCAGATGTACAGGCAAGCTGGTGTTATGGTGAAAAACATGGCTCAAGCGACCACCCCATACGATGCTCTACTGATTTGCTCCTTCGGAGGCCCAAACGCTCCTGACGACGTCGTTCCCTTCTTGCGAAACGTGACGAGAGGAAAGCAGATTCCCGAGGAACGGCTGAGGGAGGTGGGTGAGCACTACTACGGGTTCGGCGGCAAGAGCCCTATCAACGAGCAGAACCTAGAGCTGCTTTCGGCTGTTCGCGACGAGCTCGAGCGCCGCGGTATCGAGCTTCCCGTGATCTGGGGCAACCGCAACTGGCACCCGTACACCGTTGATACGCTGCGCGACGCGGGCGCTTTCGGGGCGAAGCGTGTGCTCGCGCTGGTGACGAGTGCCTACGCTTCCTACTCTGGGAGCCGTCAGTACCGCGAGCATCTCGCCGAGGCAAGGCACGAGCTCGGCGATCGGGCTCCCGAGATCGATGTGCTGCGCCCCTTCTTCAACGATCCGGGCTTCGTCGCCGCGAATGCCTCCGCGATCTCTGACGCGGCCGATGAGCTCGAGGGCGGTCTCGCCGGTGCGCACATCGTGTATGTCACCCACTCGATTCCCGACACGATGCAAGACGCCTCGGCGGTGACCGGACCGGGGTACCGCGAGCAGCATGAAGATGTGCGTGCCGTGATCGATTCAATGCTCTCGCTCGGTCTCGCCCCCGTCTTTGACTCGTCCCTGGCCTACTGTTCCAGGTCTGGCGACCCGAGGGTGCCGTGGCTCGAACCAGATGTGAACGATCACATCGAAGCGCTCGCCGCCGAGGGCGTCAAGAAGATCATCATCGCTCCGATCGGCTTCATCAGCGACCACATGGAAGTGGCCTTCGACCTCGACATCGAGGCTATGGCGACGGCAGCCGAGCACGGCATCGCCGCCGTGAGGGCCGCGACCGTGGGGGTGCACCCCGAGTTCGTGAGCGGAATCGTCGACATGGTGATCGAACGCGCCTCGCGTGAGCGGGGCATTGCGGTCGAAGCGCCGACGATGGGCGAGTTCGAGGCGTTTCCCGACATCGCGCCGCCGGGTAGCTGCCGAATGCGGCACGGTGAGGCCACCGGGATCCCGGTGCTCGCGGGTGATCAGGACTAGCGGGGAGAAGTCACGATGAAGCAGTCAGGTTTGCCGAAGATCGACCATTCCTCGGTCGCTGAGGGAATCAATGAGACCACCAACTACACCATCTACGCGGTGTTTGCCGAGCGGCGAACCGCCGCTGCGCCTGGCCCACAGTCGGTCGAAGCGATCGAGGCGCGATTGCGCGAGGTCGAGGGGCTCACGGTTCGCGGCTGGTATGACCTCTCGGGGTTTCGCGCTGACGCCGATCTGATGCTGTGGGCCCACGCGCCGAGCTCGGAGGCGTTGCAGGCGGCGTACCGCATCGTGCTCGAAGAAGGCGCGGGGCGGCTCGAGTCGGTGTGGTCGAATATCGGCGTGCACCGAGCCGCCGAGTTCAACCGCTCGCACGTGCCTGCATTTCTCGCGGGGGAACGCCCGCTCGGTTACGTCTGCGTGTACCCGTTCGTGCGCTCGTACGAGTGGTACCTGTTGCCAGACGAAGAGCGCAGCAAGCTGCTGCGTGAGCACGGCATGGCCGCCCGCGGCTACGGTGACGTGCTCGCGAATACGATCTCGTCGTTCGCGCTCGGAGACTACGAGTGGCTGCTCGCCTTCGAGAGCGACGATCTCGTGCGTATTGTCGATCTGATGCGCGAGCTGCGCGCCACTGGGGCGAGACGGCACGTGCGCGAGGAAGTGCCATTCTTTACCGGCCCACGCGCTGAGGCCACGACGCTCCTGATGCGCGCACTCGGATGAGTGCGGATCAGTCGGCACGCGAGCCGAGACAAACACACACTCGCGGCCTCTCCCGCCGTGGGCTGCTCGCGCTTGTGGGTGGGGGTGCGGCCGGAGCAGCGGTCGGAGCAGCTGGAACGGCCGCGATCCTCGCCGCCTCTGGCGGTGGGGACGAAAGGAACCAACAACTCAGCTACCCGTTTTATGGGGAGCATCAGGCCGGCATCATTACCCCCGCGCAGGATCGGATGCACTTCGCGGCTTTCGATCTGGCCGAGGGCCTCGGCCGAGACGGGCTAATCGAGCTGCTGCAGGACTGGAGCTACGCGGCCAGCCGATTGACGCAGGGACTTGAGATCAGTGTCGCCGGGGCATTCGGGGGAGGTGCTTACATGCCTCCCGATGACACCGGGGAGGCAACCGATATCTCGCCCGCGGGGCTTACAATGACCTTCGGGTTCGGGCGCTCACTGTTCACGACCGCGGCAGGCGACGACCGCTTCGGTCTTGCGTCTAGGCTGCCGAGCGAGTTCGAGGATCTGCCGAAGATGATGAACGACTTCATCGATCGAGAGCAGTCCGGGGGAGACATCTGCATTCAGGCGTGCTCCAATGACCCGCAGGTGGCAGTGCACGCCATTCGCAATCTCACGAGGATCGCGTTTGGTCGGGCGCAGCTTCGCTGGTCGCAGCTCGGCTTCGGGCGCACCTCATCGACCTCGACCACACAGAAGACCCCGCGTAACCTCTTCGGCCAAAAAGACGGCACGATGAATCTCAAAGCCGAGGAACCGGAGCTGCTCGATGCACACGTCTGGATTGGTTCGGAACAGGGGCCGAGCTGGGCGGCGGGAGGCAGCTATCTTGTTGCGCGGCGCATCAACATGAGCATCGAGGTGTGGGACGGCGTGCAACTCGGCGAACAGGAGCGCGTGACCGGGCGCAGTAAGAGAGAAGGTGCACCGCTCTCGGGCGGCACGGAGTTCTCGCAACCTGACTTTGAGGCGAAAGGCGAGGATGGTGCGCTGCTTGTTGACGAACGTTCCCACGTCGCCAGAGTGCACCCCGACAACAACAGAGGGATTCGCATGCTGCGGCGCGGGTATAACTTCGTCGACGGCAACGATGCCCAGGGCAGACTGAACGCGGGGCTCTTTTTCATCGCCTTCGTGAATGCGCCCGAGAGATTCGCGTCGGTGCATAAGAACATGGCGAGAGACGACCTATTTGTCGAATATCTCAAGACCACTGCCTCGTCGGTCTTTCTCGTGCCGCCCGGGGTTTCCGACGGGCAGTATGTCGGGCAGCAGCTCTTCGAGGCGTAGGCTCGACGCGGCCCGCGGATATATGCGCGAGCCGCGTCGATGCGACGCACTCACCCGTCGATGCTGAGCACGGTGCCGGTCAGGCGCGAGAGGGGCTCGCGCGTGGCGTCGATCTGGGCGACGAGCTGCTTCTGCTGCTTGCTGTCGACCTGGTCGTAGAGCGTGTAGCCGGCCTCGAGGCTGCCGTACTGATCAAGAAGCGACTGTAGCTTGTCGAATTCTTCGTTGATCTGTGTCACCAACTCGGTGCCCTCGGCGCCCTTGCGTTCGGCGATCGGAGCGACAAGATCGAAGGCGATCCTCGCACCCTGCAGGTTCGCCTGGAAATCCCAGAGGTCGTAGTGCGACCACCAGTTCTCCTCGCCGGTGACCTTGCCGACTGCGATCTCCTCGAGCAGGCCCGACGCGCCGTTCGAGACCGTGCCAACGTTGATCTGCTGATCCTCGATGAACTTCGGGTCGTGCACCGCGTCGTAAAGCGCATTCACATCGGTCACGAGCGTCTCGGCGAGCACCTTGCGCTGCTCGGGGGTCGAGGGCTGCCAGCCTTCCCACGCGCTCGTGCCGTCGGCGTTGATCGCATCGTCTGCCGGCACCCAGAGATCTTTTTCCATGCGGTGGAAGCCGAGCCACTCGGTGAAGGTGGGATCGTCTGCCTCGAGCTGTTCAGCCTCTGCCAGGTAGTCGACTTCGCGGTAGTCGATGCGGGGGTCGAGCACGCCGAGGGCCTCAGCCACCGGCTCGATACGCTCGTAGTTCACGCGAATGTCGGCATAGAGCGTGCGCGCCTTCTCATTGTCGCCGGCGGCGTATGCGTTGGCGAATGATTCGACGTTCGGCACTAGCTCGGCCACCTCGTTCTTCACGAAGTTGATGTAGTCGACGACCACCTGGTCGAACAGCTCCTGATCCTCACCCGCGACCTCGACGGGTTCGCCCGTGACGCTGAACGGGGTCGCGCCGACGTTCGCGCCGCGCATACCGGGCTTGCACGCGGTGAAGTAGTCGCCGGGCTGCAGCGAGACTGTGAGTTCTGCCGAAGCGCCGGGTGCAATGTTCTCTTTCTCGGCAGCGATGCGCAGGCCGTCGGAACCAAGCAGGTAGAACTCCGTGGTCTGGGGGCCGTCATTCGTGATTGCGAATGTGACGTTGCCGCTCTTCGCGGTTGCCGCCGACACCTCACAGCTGTTTGCGGTCGAACTGACGGTGAGCGCATTCCCGGCCGCGGTTTGCTCGTCTGGCTGCTTCTGCACGCAGCCGGCAAGCAGTAGTGCGCCGCAGAGCGCGAGGCCCGAGGTTGCGATCAGTTTCTTCTTCATTTCTCTCCTTGGTCTGGGTCAGAAGTAGATGTCGCGGGCGGTGGAGTGTTCAGTGTCACCGCGGCCGCGGGGGATCTGTGGTTGTGGTGGAACCTGCGGTTGTCGCGCTGCTCTTGCCGCGCTGCAATGCTGCACGGCGTTGCAGCAGCACCTGGTGCAAGAATCGGGGCATCGTGATGCCCATATAGATTGCCCAGGCGGTGACTTCGAGCCAGGTCATCATGGGAACGAAACCGATCGTGCCTTTGAGAAACGCCGCGAGGGCGCCGCTCGGGGCAATCGTGTCTTCGAAGTTAAAGGCCCAACCGAACGGAAACGCGGCTGCCCAAAACGGGCCATCAAGCCCGACAAGCACCTCGCCCGTGCGCAGGTCGGTCGGGGTGATGGGGTGCCCAGAAAATGGGCCAGGCAGCCAGGCTGCCTCCTGCAAGTCGTGAATGCCGTAGGCGAGCACACCCGCCGCAACAACGATGAGAAACCCGCCCGTCCAGGCAAAGAAGACCCGCAAATTGATGCGCAACATGCCCCTGTTCAGCAGCAAGCCTATTGCTGCAGCGATCGCGATGCCGGCGAGGGCGCCGCTCAGTGCCGCGGGGTTGCCTGCCCACCCCCAGAGCATCAGCGTTGTCTCGATGCCCTCGCGCGCTACGGTCACGAATGCGAGCCAGAAGATGGCCCATCCGGTGCCGATGGCGAGAGCCTTGTCAACGCCCTGCCGCAGCTCATGCGTCAGGGTGCTCGCCGTTCGCATCATCCAGAACACCATCCAGGTAACCATGCCAACCGCGACGAGCGACATGAGGCCGCCAATTGCCTCCTGGGCTTCGAACGTCAGTGCGTAACGACCGAAGGTGAACGCCGCGCCGAGCGCGGCGGAGAGCGCGATCGCAATTGCGACGCCCCACCAGATCTTGCGCTTGACATCTGATCGGCCGAGCTTCACCACGTAGGCGAGCAGGATGCCGATGATGAGCGAGGCCTCGAGGCCTTCGCGCAGGCCGATGAGAAAGGAAGCGAGAAACAAGGCATGCTTTCGGTCAATGCCGCTGGCGAGTCCAGCGCGCGCAACTACATCAGATGAATAGTAGCAACACCTAAATATAGTCGGATGATGCGCTTCGCGCAGCAAAAAACTGCTCGCTGGTGAGTTGGACGTGCCCGGGGTCGCGTAGGGGGTCCTTTTGAGTGCGAGTGTAGGAATGAGACGCGAGTGGTTGGGGAATGAGACCCAAATAAGGGGGCGAATGCAGGGGTGAGACGTTGCTCCGGCGAATCGTCGGTGCTTGCGCGGCGCCGATCCCGCTTGGGTACGTCACACTCTGCAAGCGCTGCCGACGCGCAGAACCTCGCCAGTTTTATCGAGTGAGAAAGGGAGTTTCGTGGCTCGCCGCGGCGGAAACCGCGAATATCCCTTTCTCGGCATGGTCGCCGGGTTGGCATGGCCGGCCGGCCGGTAGGGAAGCGCGGAGAGAACGACAAGTTCGACCGATCGACAAGCCTGACAAGCACGCCGGGCCACGGCTATGCCTCGTCCGGTAAGTCGGCAGAGTTGCAATCCGAGCGGTCTGCCCGGCGGCTGCGCGTCAGAACGTGCGGGTGATGATCCCCTCGGCAAGCATTCGCTCGGCAACTGCGGTACCTTCGCTCAAAATCGGGCGGAGCAGCGGCCAACTGGCGGAGAAACCCGGATGCAGATCGAAATTTTCGACGTCACCGAGCCCGATCCACTCGAGTGCGTGGCTCTCGGGGTCGTTCATCTCGGGCTCAAACGATGTCGTCACCATGGCGATGACGGTCGTGTACGTCCATCCGCCGCGGTCGATGACGTAGGCGTAGTGGGGGAGCACCGCGTCGAACGGTACGCCCGCCTCTTCGTGGGACTCACGGATCGCTGCATCTATTGCGCTTTCGCCCTCGTGGCGCGCACCGCCCGGGATTCCCCAGGTGCCTCCGTGGTCGCTCCAGCTGACCCGGTGCTGCAGCAGGATGCCGCGAGCTGGATCGTGTGCGAGCAAACCCGCTGCGCCGAAGCGCCCCCAGTAGCGGCCGCCGTCTTCAGCGACGACCCACGCGTCACCCGGGTTTCTGAGATCGCTCATGCCCCCAAGGCTATTGCACTCGCTCTCGCCACGTAAGAAAGAAGTCGAAGTCTGACAAGCGCGTCGGCTTGGAGTCTGCTAATATATGAAGGTTGCCGTCGAACGGCCGCGGAAAGAGAGAGCTGCAGCATCCTGCTGTGGGCGCCGCGCAACGAACAAAGGAGAGCACATATGTCACTTGCACCCGAGGTGAAGAAGTCGATCATCGACGAGTACGCAACCAAGCCGGGCGACACCGGTTCTCCCGAAGTTCAGGTTGCAATTCTCACCCAGCGCATCAAGGACCTGACCGAGCACCTCAAGGAGCACAAGCACGACCACCACTCGCGTCGTGGCCTCCTGCTGCTCGTGGGTCAGCGTCGCCGTCTGCTCGGTTACCTGCAGAACGTCGACATCACCCGCTACCGCTCGCTCATCGAGCGCCTCGGTTTGCGCCGCTAACTTTTGAGTTAGACGCGAGCCTTCGGGTAGCGCTGGTCGATCGACCTCAATCACGCTCAGGGCGCCGCTCTTCCTGCGGGAGGGGCGGCGCTTTTGCGTGCGTGCGGATCTCGGGCGCGGATTGTAGACGCGATCGGGCGACGTCGGCCGCCCACTCACTACGCCTCGTTGCCTCGCCGCGCTTCGAGCTCGAGCCAGATCTTGCGGCTCGTGCACACGTGCGAGAGCGCGCGCTGCGCTGCGAGTTCGGGGTCGCCGCTGCGAATCGCCTTGAGCAGCTCAACGTGCTCGGCGTGCAGCAGCGCCGGGTCGTCGTTCTGCCGCAGCAGCCAGTGCAGCCGGCCTTCGAGCGGTACCATGAGCGAGGTCAGCAGCGTATTGTGCGCGCTCGCGGTGAGCAGGTCGTGAAAGTCTTGATTGCACCTGCCGACGGCCCGCGCATCTGAGCGCGCCGCGGCCTCTTCGGAGTGGGCGAGCGCCTCGGCGAGCCTGTCGAGCTCTTCTGGAGTGGCGTTCTCGGTTGCGCGACGCGCGGCAAGCACCTCGAGTGCCTCGCGCACCTCGAAGAGCTCCTCGACGTCTTGGCGCGACATCGGAGTGACAAGCATGCCGCGATTCGGAAACGCGGTGACGAAGCCCTCGCCGCGCAGAATGTTGAGCGCGTCGCGCACCGGGATACGCGAGACTCCGAGTTCGCTCGCGAGCGTGCGCTCTACGAGGCGTTGCCCCGGGGTCAGCTTGCCCTCGAGAATGCGGTCTCGAAGAATGTCGGCGACCTGAGGGCCGCGAGTCGCCTCGACGCCGTTCTCGCTCAGTTGCTCACCCGCGTGCAGTTCCATAGTTGTCAAGAATATCTCGCTTCGTTCGGGTGAGAGTCAACGTACGAGTTCGCCGGCACTGATTACGATTCGTTGCCGCGACGGGTCGGCGATCGCCTCGAGGTCGGCGCGAGGATCGGAGCCGACGACGAGCAGGTCGGCCAGGTACCCCTCACGCACTTGGCCGAGTTGCTCTGCAAGGCCGACGATGCTCGCCCCCGAGATGGTGAGCGAGCGAAGAATCGCCTCTGGGCGCTGCACGCGGGCGCGCAGTCGAATCTCTTCGAGCTGCAGCTCGTGGCCGCTGCCGTGCAGATCGGTTCCGTAGCCGAGAGAGACGCCCGCCGCGTCGGCGCGCGCGAGCGCTTCGGTGCCGCGCTCGAGCAAATCGGCGACGGCCCGTCGTTGCTCTTCGGTGAAGGAGTTCGGCGATTGCAGCGACGACCAGTAGGTGACGAGCGTGGGCACGAGGTGCACGTCAGGCAGCTCTGTCAGCAGCCGAATCGACTCGTCGTCGATGTGCGTGCCGTGCTCGATCGTTCGCACCCCGCACTCGAGCGCGCGGTTCACTGCCTCGGCGGTGTAAGCGTGTGCGGCGATGTATCGCTTTGCGAGGCGTGCCTCATCGACGGCCGCGCGCAATTCGGCCTCGGAGAACCCGAGCGACTCGATGCGCATCTTCGAGATCACGCCGCCCGAGACCGTGAGCTTGATGTGGTCGGCGCCGTCGCGAAACTGCTCGCGCAGTGCCCTTCTGATCTCGACCTCGCCGTCGATGGTACGGGTGAGGGCGTGGCCACCGGTGGGTGCGAAGATCGGGCCGCCCGCAAGCAGGCGGGGCGAGGTGAGCAGGCGCTCGTGCACCGCTCGTGCGAGCCCGGTCTCGGCGCCTCCCATGTCGCGCACGGTGGTGAACCCCCGGCGCAGCATGCGCTCGAGCTCGGTGGCCGAGCGCATGGCGTGGTACGAGCCACCCCAGTCGAGCAGCTCGGCGTGCGAGGCCGCCTGTGTCGGGTGCGCGTGCGCGTCGATCAGGCCGGGCAGCACGGTGCTGCCGCTCACGTCGACGGCGTCGGCACCGGCGGGCGAGCTGGTGCTCGCACGCAGCTCGGCGATGATGCCGTCGCGCAGCACCACGGTCGAGGGCGGGCTCAGCGTCTCGCTCTCGGGATCGTAGACGCGACCGCCGACGAGAGCGACGGGCCGGGCGCTTCGCCCGTCGATGCTGCGCAGTGGCAAGGTTCGATCCTCTCTCGTTGGTGTCGTTCTGCTGTGATCGATAGGCCGAAGGGCTAGACGATCTCGACGTGGGGGATCGAGGCCAGCAGCGTTTGCGTGTAGGGGTGCTGCGGGCGGTTGAAGACCTCGTCGATCGTGCCGCGTTCGACGAACTCGCCGGTGTTCATGACCACGACGTCATCTGCGACGTGCCTCACGACGGAGAGGTCGTGCGAGACGAA
Organism: uncultured Leucobacter sp.; assembly: GCA_937967375.1. Taxonomy (GTDB): domain Bacteria; phylum Actinomycetota; class Actinomycetes; order Actinomycetales; family Microbacteriaceae; genus Leucobacter. Next base: position 26,318 of record CALCJF010000110.1, on the reverse strand, counting down.
GAGGTAGGCGAGGTCGAACTCCCGCTGCAGATCGTCGAGCAGGTTCAAGATCTGGGCCTGAATCGAGACGTCGAGCGCCGAAACGGGTTCGTCGAGCACGAGCACCTGCGGGTTGAGCGCGAGCGCCCTGGCAATGCCGACGCGCTGCCGCTGGCCCCCCGAGAACTCGCCTGGCCTGCGCTGCGCCATCTCAGGGCTGACCCCGACACGGTCGAGCAGATCCTCGACCTCCGAACGTACGTACGTACCAGTGATGCGCAGGGGCTCGGCAACGATCTCGTGCACGGTCATGCGCGGGTCGAGCGCTGAGTAGGGGTCTTGAAACACCATCTGCATGCGGCCGCCGAAGCGACGCCGTTTGCGGGCGGGCACCCCCGTGATGTCCTCGCCGAATGCGTGCACCGACCCCGACACGATCGGGCTGAGCCCGAAGAGCGACCGGATCAGCGTCGACTTGCCGCAGCCCGACTCGCCCACAAGGCCGAGCGTCTTGCCCGCGTGCAGTTCGAAGCTCACACCGCGCACCGCCCGCACACCCTTGCCGCGGCGCACCGCGAGCTGGCTGCCGTAGGTGATGTGCAGATCTTCTACTTTGATCAGCGGTTCAGACATGTGAGATCCCTCCGGTCGTGGGCGCACGCCCGGCGTCGAGTTCGTCAGCGAAGTGGCATGCTGAGTACGATCCGTTCGGGCGCAGCTCGAGCTCGGGGCGCACGTCGGTGCAGACGCTACGACCCTTCGCCAGCTCGCATCGTGCGGCGAACGCGCAGCCGACGGGTCGCAGCCTCGGCAGCGGCGGGTTGCCGGGAATCGCGTAGGCGCGCTCGTCGCCCTCCGAGATGAGGCTCTTGAGCAGGCCCTGGGTGTACGGGTGCGTGGGGTGCAGGAAGATCTCGCGGGTCGTGCCGGCCTCTACGATTCGCCCCGAGTACATGATAATCATGCGCGATGCGTTCTGGGCCGCAAGCGCCAGGTCGTGGGTGATCAGAATGAGGGCAGAAGAGAGCTCCTCGCGCGCCGCCGCGAGCGTGCGCATCACCTGCGCCTGAACGGTGACGTCGAGCGCCGTCGTGGGTTCGTCGGCGATGAGCAGCGCGGGATCGTTGGCCATCGCCATGGCGATCACGGCGCGCTGGCGCATCCCGCCCGACCACTCGTGCGGGTACGCTTTCGCGCGCTTCTCGGGTTCTGGCACCCCGACCGAGCGCAGCAGTTCGTGCGCGCGCTCGCGAGCCTGGCCGCGGGTCACGTTCTGGTGCAGGCGAACAGCTTCGGCGAGTTGCGCCCCCACCCGGCGAAGCGGGTTCAACGCGGTCATGGGATCCTGGAAGATCATGCCGAAGTCGTTGCCGCGCATCTGGCGCAGCTCGCGATCGCGAAGCCCCACCAGATCCTTGCCGCGCCAGCGAATGCTGCCCTCGGCGATGTCGAGACCGACGGGCAGCAGGCCCATCACCGCGAGCACGGTGAGGCTCTTGCCCGATCCCGACTCGCCGACGATGCCGAGCACCTCGCCCTCCTGCACCTCGAAAGAGATGCCGTCGATGAGCCGAACGGGTTCGCCGTCGGGACCCGTCGTGGTGATGACCAGGTTCTCAACCTGAAGCAGTGGAATGCGCTCGGCCATGTCAGCGAACCTTTCGCAGGGGCTGGGTGTTCTCGGCGGTGAAGCGCTGGCTGAAGAACTGGGTTCCGCCAACGATCAAGAAGATTGCGATGCCCGGGATCACAACCTGCCAGGGTGAGAGGCGCAGGTATTTCTGCCCTTCGAGCACGAGGCCGCCCCAGGTCGGCTCGGGCGGCTGGATGCCGAGCCCCAGGTAGTCGAGGCCCGCCTGCAGCAGAATGACGAGGCCGATGCTCGTCACCGCGATGATGAACATCTGCGGCACCACGTGCGGCAGAATATGCGTGCGGATCACCCGTGACGACGAGGCGCCGAGCATCTGCGGGGCGAGCACGAAGTCACGGCCGCGCAGCGAAAGCGCGGTGGCGCGAGCGACGCGCGCGAAACTCATCCAGTGGGTGAGGCCAAGTGTCAGGATCATGAGCAGCGCGCTCGGCCCAAAGATTGCCGAGAGGGCGATGAGCAGCAGCACTGCGGGGAGCGCAAGGCTCACGTCGGTGAGCAGGGCGATGATGTTGTCGAGCCATCCGCCGAAGAAGCCGGCGAGCAAACCGAGGATCGTGCCGACCACCATGTTGATGCCGACGATTGCGGCGGTGATCCACAGCGTGGTCTTGCCGCCGGCCGCGAGACGGCTGAGCAGGTCGCGCCCGATGGAGTCGGTACCGAGGGGATGCGCGGGGTCGACGAATGGATTCAGCCGCACCGCGGCGAGATCCTGAGTGTACGGGTCGAAACCGGGCCAGAAGTGCACAGCGATGATCGCGAGGATCGTCGCGAGCACGACGCCGCCGCCGAGGTACGAGAGCACTCGGTTGCCGGTGCCCGGTCGCTTGCGGCGCTTCTTCGGCGTCTCGGGGCCGATCTGAGCGAGAGTCACGGTGTGTGTCATGAGAGCTTCACCCTGGGGTCGATGATGGAGTAGAGCAGGTCGACGGCTACGTTGACGACGACGAAGATGAGCGCGACCACGAGCAGGCCGGCCTGCACGACCGCGAAGTCGCGCTGGCTCACTGCGCCGATGAGCGCGCTGCCGACGCCCGGCCACGAGAAGACCTGTTCGATGATGATCGTGCCGCCGAGCAGGCCCGCAAGGTTGAGGCCGGCCACCGTGAGCACCGGGAGAAAAGCGTTCGGCAGCATCTCGGTGATGACGACGAGCGAGTGGCGCTTGCCCCGCGCATATGCGGTGCGCACGTAGTCGGCTGTCGTCTGCTCACTGAGAGCCGAGTCGAGCAGACGCACGTAGAGCACGAACTGCGCCGTCGCGATCGTCGCAACCGGCAGCACGAGTGAGGCGGAGCCGCTGTAACCGAGGCTGGGGAACCAGCCGAGGCCGACCGAGAAGATGAGTACGAGCAGCACGCCGAAGAAGAAGTCTGGCACCGACTGGCGCAGCGAACCGCTCCAGACGAAGAGCGCGCGAAGGGTGTGACTGCCGGTGATATGAATGAGCACCGCGGCGATGACCGCCAGCAACAGGCCGATCACGAACGAGGTGATCGCGAGCGTCATGGTTGCGGGGAGGCGTTCGAGGATGATGTCGATCGCGCTCTGGCTGGGGTTTCGGTAGGAGACCCCGAAGTCGCCTCGCAGCAGTCCCATCAGGTAGTTGAGATACTGCACGCCGAGCGGGTCGTTGAAACCGAGTCTGCCATTGAGATCGTGGATCTGCTGTTCAGTGGCACCCTCGGTGAGGATGAGGGCGGCGGGCTTACCGGTTGCCCTGCCGAGCGTGAACGCGATGGTCACCGCGATGAAGAGCGTCGCGAATGCCTGGAGCACGCGGCGAAGAAGATATGAGGCCATGGCAGCTGTTTCGTCTCTGGCGAATAGGAACGGGGGAGCCGGGGCCGCGCGTTGCGGCGCGACCCCGGCTCACGATCAACCCTCGGAACGGGCGATGTCGTAGGCGCGGTAGATGCCGTCGACCGCCGGGGTCCATGACAGGGTCTTCGAAGAGGCGTAGGCATTGGTGATCTGCCAGAGCGGAACGTTCGAAACGTTCTCGGTGTTCCACTCCCAGATCTGCTCGAACACCTCGGTGCGGGCGTCACCGCTTGCGGCCTGCTGGTCGAGGTAGGCCTGCGCCATCTCGGGGCTGCGGGCGTAGTCCTCGGGGCCGCCGGCGAGCAGCTGGCTCACGACCACGTCACCGTCCATGCTCGAGGGTGACCAGAAGTTGAGGTAGAGACCCGTGATCTGATGGTTCGCGATCGTGAGGCTCTGGCTCTCCTGCTCGGCACCGACGAGCTTGATGTTGAGCCCGACCTCCTGCAGGTTGCCCGCGATCGCCTGTGCGACCTCGGGGTCCGTGGGATCGCCGCCGGTGCTTGCGTACTGGAAGGTGATCTCTTCGCCGTTGTAGCCCGACTTTTCGATGAGCTTGCGAGCTGCCTCGGGGTCGTACTCGGGAACGGGGTAGCCGTCGACGTAGCCATTGACACCCTCGGCGACCGGCTGGCCGGTCGGAGTGCCGAAGCCGGCGAGCAGCGTGTCGATGATCTGCTGGCGGTTGATGGCCAGCGGGATCGCCCGTCGCAGGTCGGCGTTCTGGAGCGCGCCCGCAGTCGTGTTGACCCCGATCAGGGCGACCTTGTTCGAGGCGGCCTCGATCACTTCGGCGTTCGCCGAACCCTCGAGCACGGCCACCTGGCTCGCCGGAATCAGTGCGGCGTCGAGCGATGCCGACTCGACGCCGGTCACGCGGGCGTCTGCGGCTCCGACGAACGAGAAAGTGACCTCGTCCAGTTTGCCCGCTTCGCCCCAGTAGCCGTCGAACTTCTTCACCCGGTAGTCGACGCCGTGGTTCCAGGCGACGAACTCGTAGGGGCCGGTTCCGACGGGGGCGTCGGGGAAGGCCTCGGGGCCCTTCGCCTCGTAGTCGGCCTCCGACACGATACCGATGGTGGCGACCTGGTTGAGCCAGGGGCTGAACGGGTTCTTCAGCGTGAAGCGCACGGTCTGGTCGTCGATGGCCTCGACAGTGTCGATCATCGCGATCGCTACGCGGTTGGTTGAGGTCTCGCTCGCGAGGATCTTGTTGTAGGTGTAAACGATGTCTGACACCTTGAGGTCGGTGCCATCGTGAAACTTGACGCCCTCGCGGATCTTGAAGTCCCAGACGTCGTTCGTGTCGTTCGCGGTCCACTCCTCGGCGAGGCCGGGCACGACCGAGCCGTCGGCCTGGATGCGGGTCAAGCCATCGAACACGGCGTAGTACATGTTCCATGCCGAGAGCGAGCGCATCATGATGGGGTCGATGTTGCCCGGCTCTGAGGGCATCGCGAGCGTCGCGGTGCCTCCGGTGACGGCCTCGCCGCCAGTCGAGCCGGTGTCGCCAGCGGATCCCATGCAGCCGGTGAGAAGCGCTGCGCTGAGAGTGAAGGCTGCGCCCGCGCCGAGGAGGCGCTTGAGCTGCGTTGTCTTCGTTGACATTGGTGGGTTTCCTCTCGTATGACGTGCGGTTCGTTCCGCACGCTGTCTAGGTGTTGAAGAGAAGGTCTTGCCTTGGTATACCAAAAGCTGATTTGAGAATGGCATACCATTTGACGATTGTCAAGGAGTCCGGTGATCACGGTTCGATCACGGGCCCCTGCCCGGCTACACCGAGATGAACACGCCCATCTGAGGCATGCCCGGAACCGCGAACTCCTCGATTTCGTGCGTATCGAGGTCGATGACGGCGATACCGTCCCAGGGCCCGCGACTGGTCGACCCTCCGGTCAGCACGGCCTTGGGGCGCCCGTCGGGTGCGTCGAGCCACTCGACGGGGTTCTCATGGCCTTTCTCAAGCGGAACGAGCACCTCGTTGCCGGTTGCGATGGTGCGAATGGTCAGGCTCGGCCCGAGGGTTGCACCACCGATCGCGCCGACGCCGACGACGAGCAGTCGCCCGTCTGCGGTCAGCCCCACGCCGTGCTGGTGCGAGTCGCCGGTCATCGGCTGGGTCTCGTAGCTGCGGTCGGACGGAGAGTAGATGACGAGCCCCTTGCCTTGGTAGGGCATGTAGAGCGTGCCGTCTTCGGCGACGGCCGCGTAGTGCGGCTTCATATGCGACATAAGGCCGCCCTCGGTGCCGAAAGGTGCCACCTCTTCACGAATGACCTTGTGGCCGGGCACCGAGATCGTGTGCAGTGTGAACGAGTCGTGGTCGATGGTGTAGACCTCATGGCCCGATGGCGAGATCTGCACGTCGAACGGGCGCAGTCCGACCTCGAACGAGTCGGTGAACGCGAGGGCCTCGGTATCGAACCGCTCGACGGTCGAGTTCAGGCCGTCGCGGTGCACGCCGGCGTACACGGCTCTGCCGTCTGGAATGACCACGACGCCGGTGCCGCCGGGGCGGTACTCACCGAAGGTGCCGTGCGCCTCGGGCTGATCTATGTATGGGGCCAGTGCGATGCGCTCGCGGGTCTTCAAGTCGACGACCGCCAGGCCTTCGGCCGTGGTCACGTATGCGCGAGCAGTGGGCTCGTGCACGGCCACGGCCCAGGGGGCCGAGCCGACGACGGTCTCGGACTGCACGGGATGTTCGTGGTTGGTGAGATCTACGAATGCGATCTTGTCGCTGTGGCTCTCGGTGACGACGAAGATGTTGCCGGCTCCGGTGCCGGGAATGCTGCGGACCATGATGGGTGTTCCTTTCGAACGCTGGTGAGGAAAACTGCGGTGTGGGGGAGTGCGGCCGCGGCCGCGAGTGGTGAGCGGGTTACGCGGCAGCCCCCGCCGCTTCGAGCAGGCGCTCGATCTCTGAGAACCCCTTTTGCCTGGCAAGCTCGAGCGGTGTCACGCCCCACTCGTCGGTGAGTCCGGGGTCGGCATCGTGCGCGAGCAGCAGCTCGATGATTCGCTGCTGCGTGGCGCCGCCGTCGCCAAGAATCACGGCTTCGATGAGCGCGGTCCAACCGATCGTGTTCGTCAGGTTGACGTTGATGTCGGTGCGGGTGACCAGGTACTCTACGATGTCGACGTGTCCCTTCTCCGCCGCGGGGGTGAGCCCGTTGCCGCCGAAGCGTGTGAGCAGCTCGAGGTTCGTGCCGGCTTCGACGGCGATGCGCACCAGCTCGAGATCGCCGTTGATGCAGCCGTAGAGAAACGGGTTGAGCGACGTGTCGTCTTGCAGGTCGATGTCGGCGCCCGCGGCGATCAGGGCGCGTACGATGTTGTAGTGGCCGGCCTTCGCGGCGCGCAGCACCGCGGTCTCGCGCCTTCGCCCGCGCGCGTCGATCGGTGCGCCCGACTCGAGTGCGCGATGCACGCCGTCGAGGTCGCCCGCTGCGGCGGCTGCCAGATATTCGAGAACGAGATGCTGCGTATCGGGGTCGAGTGCGGTGTGTGTCATCTTCAATTCCTTTGCTGCTGTGCGCGAGGTCGTCGGTGCGGTCGCCCTGCGTGGCTCCGATGCTTCGGTGCGTAATCGGATCTCATCCCAAGGTACCCTATTTGGTATACCATTAAAACCGAGGGATGAGAAGCGCCGGTTCAGAACTTCGGCGTGTGTGTCGCAGAAAGAGGGCAAGCAGGGCAGCCGGGCGGTACCATTGCATGGTGACCGCCTCAAAACATCCGCTGCTTCCCTGGCTGGTGTGGTTCGTGGCGGCGATCGCCTATTCGGTGGCGATCATGAACCGCTCGTCGCTCGCGGCGCTCGGGCCGGTGGCGCAAACACACTTCGGCATCGACGCGACCGCTCTTTCGGCGTTCGCCGTGATCCAGCTCGTGGTCTACGCTTCGATGCAGATTCCCGTGGGCATTCTGCTCGACCGCTTCGGGCCCACCGCGCTCGTGCTCAGCGGCGGTGTTCTGATGATTCTCGGGCAGATCGCGATGGCGACCGTGCACGAGGTAAGCCTCGCGATTCTCGCGCGCGTGTTCGTTGGAGTCGGTGACGCGTGCACCTTCATCAGCGTGATGCGCATGCTGCCCGACTGGTTCTCGGTGCGGCACCTGCCGACGCTCGGCCAGGTCACCGCGCTTATCGGCCAGACCGGCCAGCTCGTCTCGGTGACCCCGCTCGCGATCATGGTCGGCGCCTACGGCTGGGCGAGCGGCTTTATCGGTGTGGCTGCCGTGGGCCTGTTGGTCTCGATCATCGGGTTCTTCGTGCTGCGCGACCGGCCCGGCCTCGGCACAACCTTCGAGCGAATGACCGGTAGGGTCGGCCGCGCGAGCAGAGAGGCTACCTCGCTCGGCAGCCGCGATAACACCGAGATGCTCGCCGCCGTCGCCCCGCCCGAGACCGGCATGCTCGCGGTGATCGGCGCAGGGGGTGCCGGCGACGGCCGCGCGCGAAGGCTCCCCGGGCTCGGCTTCTGGCGCCGGGTGCGGCGGCTGCTCAGCGTGCCTGGCGTCAGGCTTGCCTACTGGGTGCACTTCACCTCGCCGTTCGCCTCGACGGTGTTCGTGCTGCTCTGGGGCACCCCGTTCTTGACCGGCGGTGTCGGACTGAGTCAGGCCGCCGCCGGTGGCCTGCTCAGCCTGACGATCGTCTCTGGCATGATCGCCGGGTTGCTGCTCGGGCCGATCAGCTCGCGATTTGCTGAGCGGCGAGTGCTGATCAACCTCGCCTCGGTTATCGGCATCGTCGTCGTCTGGACGGTGGTGCTGCTGTGGCCGGGCACCCCGCCGGTGTGGCTGCTCGCGATTCAGATGGTGGTGATCGCGATCGGCGGCCCGGCGTCGATGATTGCGTTCGAGGTCGGGCGCTCGCACACGCCCCGAAGCTTCTCTGGGTTCGGCACCGGGCTCGTCAACACCGGCGGGTTCACGGCGGCGCTGCTCGTGATTTTTCTGGTCGGGCTCGCACTCGACTTGCAGGGCGCGGGATCGCCCGAGCGTTACACGCTCGAGGCCTTCAAGTGGGCGTTCGCCGTGCAGATTCCCTTCTGGGCTCTTGGCATCACGATGATGCTCGTCGAACTGCGCAAGACAAAAGGGTGGATGCAGAAGCACGGCCGCACGCTGCGCTAGCGATTCGTACGGCGGCCATGCTCGAGAACATCGAGCTCGGCTTAGATGACGTAGAAGTCGGCCTGATCGGGACGCTCGGCAAAGGGTGCGCCGCGTCGTGGCCTGGCCTCCGCGGGAATGCCGGTGAGGGTGGTCCAGGCATCTGCCGAGCGCACGACGACGGCGTTTGCGCCGATCGCGCTGTCGTGGCCGATCTCGATATTGCCGAGCAGCTTGGCACCGGCGCCGATGACGACCCTGTCGCCGACGGTGGGGTGACGTTTGCCGCTGTCGTGCCCTGTGCCCCCGAGTGTTACGCCGTGATAGATGAGCACGTCGTCGCCCACGACCGCGGTCTCGCCGATCACGACCCCCATGCCGTGATCGATGAAGATGCGCCTGCCGAGGGTCGCGCCAGGGTGAATCTCGATCCCGGTGAAGAACCGCACCGCCTGCGAGATCGCGCGCGGCAGAAAACGCAGGCCACCGCGCCACAGCCGATGCGACAGTCGGTGCCACCATACGGCATGCAGCCCCGAATAGACGAAGAACACCTCGGCTGGGCCGCGAGCTGCGGGGTCGTGATCCCGCGCAGCCGCGATGTCTTCTGCGATTCTTCCGAACGGAGCCAATGTCGCCTTCCTGTCTCTCGAGCTGGTGTGCGCTGCAACCCCGAGCCGAGGTGAAATGGAAATTCGGGCCGGGGCGATCGCACCCGGCCCGAAGCCATCAACCCCTGTGGGGTGTGGAGTATTCCTTAGACCTCAAGGTCTTCGTAGAGCACCGTCGAGAAGTAGCGCTCGCCGAAGTCGGGAATCACGACGACGATCGTCTTGCCGGCGTTCTCGGGGCGCGCGGCCACCTGGGTCGCCGCAGACACCGCTGCGCCGCCCGAGATGCCGGCAAGAATGCCTTCGCTGGTGCCGAGTGCGCGCGCCTTCTCGATCGACTCGGCGAGCGTCACGTCAATGACCTCGTCGTAGACGTCGCGGTCGAGCACGTCGGGCACAAAGTTGGCGCCGAGGCCCTGGATCTTGTGCGGGCCCGCCTGGCCACCAGTGAGGATGGGGGAGTCGATGGGCTCAACCGCGATCACCTTGATGTCGGGGTTCTGTGACTTCAAGTAGCCGCCCGCGCCGGTGATGGTACCGCCGGTGCCGATGCCCGAAACGAGAATGTCGACCTTGCCGTCGGTGTCGTTCCAGATCTCGGGGCCGGTGGTGGCGCGGTGGATGGCCGGGTTCGCCGCGTTGCCAAACTGGTTGGCGAGGATCGCGCCGGGAGTGTTCGCGACGATCTCTTCGGCCTTGGCGACCGCGCCCTTCATGCCGAGCGGGCCCTCGGTGAGTACGATCTCTGCGCCGTAGGCCTTGAGCAGCTTGCGGCGTTCGATGCTCATGGTCTCGGGCATCGTGAGGATCACCTTGTAGCCGCGCGCGGCTCCGACGAATGCGAGGGCGATGCCCGTGTTGCCACTCGTGCCCTCGACGATCGTGCCGCCGGGCTGCAACTGGCCCGACTGCTCGGCGGCGTCGATAATGGCGATGCCGATGCGATCTTTGACTGACCCTGCGGGGTTGTAGAACTCGAGCTTGGCATACACCTCAGCCCCGTTGCCCGCGACGCGGTTCAGACGAACCAGCGGAGTGTTGCCGAATGCCTCGGTGATGTTGCTGAACGTGCGTGCCATGGCGGGCCCCGCCCCTTTCCTCAGTGTCTGACTCGTCCGTGCTCGGACTCCGAAGAAACTATATCTCACGGTTATTGAATATTTCACGTGAGCTTATGTATTGTGACGTGATATTGCGATGCGCACCGCCACCGCGCTCAGCGCAGTGAGTCGATGACTCGGATGCCGTCGACGAGGCCGAAGAGCGCGTCGGTGCCCGAAGTAGAGCCGATGCTGACCACGCGCGCGATCGCATCGTTCGCGCGATCCTCGCAAAGCAAGATCTCTTGGCCCGCGCTCGCGAGGTCTTCGTGAAACTCGCCCCTGCACGCGGCACGAAGAAAGTGCTGACTGACCGCAGTGGTCGCGGCATGGTCGCCCCGCTGCGATGCCAGCGGAAACACGCACGCCGACACGAGATCACGCACCTGGCTCGCGACTGCCCCCGGGGCGAGCGTCAGGGCGGCGAGCACCCCGACCAGGTAGTCGTCGCCAGATGGCGTAAGGCCGAAGCCCAGGCCGACCAGGCTCTTGACCGCGTGCCGCATCGCCTCGATGTCGACTTGTTGTTGTTGCTGCTGCACTGCCGCAGATGCCGCCGACTGCAATTGCCTGCAGAACGCGTCACGCGCCGCATCAAGGCGTGCCGTGATCGCCTGCTCGAACGGGGTCTCTGCGCCCCTGGGAAGAAATGATCCGCGCCGCGCGTGCCTGGCGAGCATTGCGTCGAGTTCGGTTGCGACCTGTGCGCGTGTGGGCCCGACCGGCTCGGTCGAGCAGTCGAAAAAGGTGAGCCGAGAGCAGTCGAGCTCAAGCCTGCCGATCACGAGCATGTGCTCGCTGAGTTCGATGGGCGTTTCGGGGTGCACGCCACGCACATCTGCGAGTGTGGTGATCATAGCTCCGGGCGCGCGGCGTCCGGACTCGGTGAGCACGGTGAGCAGTCCGCCCTCGAACGCGATGTTCAGGGATCGCTCGAATGCGGTGTCGACTCTCGCCCCGGCGAAGGTGGCGCCCCCGCACAGCAGCGGCCGCCAAGCCTCGTCGGCGAAGCGCGCGAGGGGCGCCTTCAGCGGGGAGTGCGGCGGCACCTTTGCTACTCCGTGGGGTCGGCGTAGGTGATGCCCGCGGCGAGTTCGGGTACGATCTCGGTGCCGCCTCTGCGGGCCAGCAGGTCGTCGAGCCTGTGGAGCGGGCCAACCAGGGCCCGCCCGCCGGCCTGCGCGATGCGAATGGCGGCGTCGATCTTCGGCTTCATCGAACCCTCGGCGAACGGCAGCTGTGCGATCGCATCGGCTGAGGCGGTGAGAATGTTGCGCTGATCAGGCGTGCCCCAGTTCTCGACCACGAAGTCGGCATCGGTGAGCATGATGAGCGTGTCTGCCCCGATCTCGGCGGCGAGCGCCGCGCTCGCGAGATCCTTGTCGACTACGGCCTGCACACCGATGTGCCTGCCCGACGAGTCGATGCGCACGGGAACGCCGCCTCCTCCGACGCAGACGACCAGGCTGCCGGCCTCGAGCAGTCGCGACACCAGTGGCGCCTGCACGATCGAGAGGGGCGTGGGTGAGGGAACCACGCGCCGAAACTTGTCGCCGTCTTTCGCGATGGTCCACCGGTACTCGGCCGCCGCCTCTGCCGCGTCGTGCGCGGAGTATTGCGGGCCGATCAGCTTTGTTGGCCTGTCGAACGCCGGATCCGACTCGTCAACAACCGTCGTGGTGAGGATCGCGTTGACCTCGCGCTCGCGGCCGAGCGCGTTCGCAAGCTCCTGCTGCACCACGTAGCCGATCATGCCCTGCGTCTCGGCGCCCAGAATGTCGAGCGGGTAGACCGCGACGTCTTGGTAGGCGAGGTTCTGCAGTGCGAGCAGGCCGACCTGAGGGCCGTTGCCGTGGGTGATGACGACCTCGTTGCTGCTCGCGAACTCGGCGAGTTCGCCGCAGGCTTCGCGCACGTTCTTGCGCAGATAGTCGGCGGTCATGGGCTCCCCGCGCTTGGCGAGGGCGTTTCCTCCGAGAGCGACGACGGCGCGCATTGGCAGGCTCCTTATGTGCGAGCGGACGGGGGCGGCCTGGCAGGTGCTCCGAGGTTCCGCTTGGATATCGAGAGCCACAGTGTATCATTTGGTATACCAAAAGTCTCACTCGGGCTCAGGAAGGAATTCGATGAGTCGTCACATCAGTATCCGCAGAAACACCTATCTCGACTCGGTGTCGCTCATGTCGATGAGCACGAAGGCCAACGCTGTCGAGGGCGTGACCCAGGCGCTGCTTGGCATGGCAACCCCCATGAATAAAGAGGTGCTCGCGAATGTCGGCGTGGTCGACCAGGCGGTCACCGACGCGAAGCCGAGCGATCTCATGATCGTGATCGATGCCGAAGACGCGCTCATGGACGCCGCGATCGCCGCTGTCGACGACATTCTCGCCCGCAAAGACAAGGCCGCAGGCGCGACGGCCGAGGTGCGTTACCGCACGCTTGACAGCGCATTCGAGGCGGCCGAAGACTCGAATCTCGTGCTGATCTCGGTGAACGGTGCCTTCGCGGCCCGCGAGGCGCGTAGGGCGCTGAACGCAGGCAAGCACGTCATGATCTTCTCTGACAACGTCTCGGTCGAAGACGAACTCGAGCTCAAGACCCTCGCACACGAGAAGGGTCTCATCGTCATGGGCCCCGACTGCGGCACCGCCATTATTAATGGCACCGGCCTCGCCTTCGCGAACGCCGTGCGTCGCGGCTCGATCGGCATCGTCGGCGCCTCGGGCACCGGCAGCCAGGAGGCCTCGGTGCGCGTGCATGACTTCGGTGGTGGCGTCTCGCAGCTCATCGGCACGGGCGGCCGCGACCTCTCGACCGAGATCGGCGGCATCTCGATGATCGACGGTATTCGCGCGCTCGATGCCGACCCCGAAACCAAGGTCATCTTTGTCGTTTCGAAGCCGCCGGCCGAAGAGGTTGCCGACAGAGTGCTCGCAGCCGCGGGCGCAGCCTCGAAGCCCGTTATTGTCACATTTCTAGGATCGAAGCGCACCGAGTCGGGTTACGACAACGTGCAGATCGTTCCCGGAACGAAGCCAGCTGCCATCGCTGCGGTGGTGGCCTCGGGCATCGACGAGTCGACGCTCGACAAGCACCCGCTCAACCTGCCGCTGGTCGCCGAGGTTCGTGCGAAGCTGCAGCCCTCGCAGAAGTACATTCGCGGCCTGTTCTGCGGCGGCACCCTCTGCGACGAGGCGATGTTCGCGGCGATCGAGAAGCTCGAAGGCGTGTACTCGAACATCCAGAAGGATCCGTCGAAAGTGCTCGCGGCGACCGAGGCTTCGAAAGAGCACACATTTCTCGACATGGGTGATGACGACTTCACGAACGGCCGCCCGCACCCGATGATCGATCCATCGCTGCGCCTCGCACGCATCGTGGAAGAGGCGAAGGATCCGTCAGTGGCTGTAATCGCCATGGATTTCGTGCTCGGCTTCGGCTCGCACGAAGACCCGGTCGGCGTCACCATCCCGGCAATCGAAGAAGCGAAGGCCATTGCGGCTGAGCGCGGCCAGCACCTCGAGATCCTCGCCTACGTGCTCGGCACCGACCTCGACACCCCTGCGCTCGCAGACCAGATTGGCATGCTCGAAGCCGCCGGTGTCACGATCGCCTCATCTTCTACCAATCTGGGCCTGCTGGCTCGTGAGTTCGTCGTTTAAGGAGCATGCAAATGAGCATCAATGATCTATTTGGAGCCACGCTCAAGCCGATAAACCTCGGCCTCGACATGTTCGCCGACGATCTGCGCGCGCAGGGCGTCGAGCCGGTGCTGATGGACTGGACCCCTCCAGGCGGTGGTGACCCCGAGGTCGTCGCCGCGCTCGGGCGCCTCGAGCGGCCTGAGATCGCCGAGAAGATCGACGCGGCAAATCAGATAGCGCTCGATCGCATTCTCTCGGCGCAGCCGTTCCTTGAAGGCTTCGGCCAGGCGCTCGACACCGTGCCGGGCATGACCAAGAAGACGATTCTGCATGCGGGCCCGCCCATCGAGTTCGCACGCATGTCTGGCCCAATGAAGGGTGCCGTGACCGGCGCGCTCGTGTTCGAGAGGCTCGCGAAGAACCTCGACGAGGCCTACGAGCTCGCGGGCTCGGGAGAGATTGACTTCTCGCCGTGCCATGAGCACCAGTCGGTCGGTTCGATGGCCGGCGTCACCAGCGCGAGCATGTGGGTGCACAAGGTGACGAACCGCACGCACGGCAACACCGCCTACACGAACCTTTCTGAGCAGCTCTCGAAGATCCTGAGATTCGGGGCCAACGACCAGTCGGTTATCGACCGTCTGAACTGGATGCGCGATGTGTTTGGGCCGATCCTCGCCGCCGCAATGCGGCTGAACACCGACGGCATCGATCTGCGCCTCATGCTGTCGCAGGCGCTGCACATGGGCGATGAGGCGCACAACCGCAACGTCGCAGGCACGACGCTGCTGATCCAGGCGCTCGCACCATACATTCTCGAGAGCGACTTCAGCACAAAAGAGAAGCGCGAAGTGTTCGACTTCGTCGCCTCGTCTGACTACTTCTCGGGCCCGACCTGGATGGTGGCAGCGAAGGCCTCGATGGACGCGGCGAACGGCATCGAGAACTCGACCGTCGTCACGACCATGGCCCGCAACGGCGTCGACTTCGGCATTCGTGTTTCGGGCACCGGCGGCCAGTGGTTCACGGGGCCCGCGCAACAGGTCGTCGGGCCGATGTTTGCCGGCTACACCCCGGCAGACTCCGGGCTCGACATGGGCGATTCGGCCATCACCGAGACGTTCGGCATCGGCGGTTTCGCGATGGCTGCGGCCCCTGCGATCGTCGCACTCGTCGGCGGCACCGTCGAGGAGGCCATGGGCTACTCGCGCACGATGAACGAGATCACCACTGGCAACAACCCGAACATCACGATCCCAGCGCTCGACTTCATGGGCGTGCCGAGCGGCATCGATGTGCGCAAGGT
Organism: uncultured Leucobacter sp.; assembly: GCA_937967375.1. Classification (GTDB taxonomy): domain Bacteria; phylum Actinomycetota; class Actinomycetes; order Actinomycetales; family Microbacteriaceae; genus Leucobacter. The sequence continues at coordinate 11,079 of CALCJF010000110.1, read as the reverse complement.
GATGGAAACCGGCATCATGCCGCTCATCAACACCGCGATCGCCCACAAGGATCCGGGTATCGGCATGATCGGTGCGGGCATCACCCACCCTCCGGTCGAGGCGTTTCAGCAGGCGCTCGTCGCGCTTTCGCAGCGCATCGACTGATCGCCGACAGCTAGACGAGCCGCAGCCCGTCGGCGACCACGCGGCCGTCGTGCAGCACGGTGCGATCGGTGCCCCGATCCATCACCGTGCTCGCGACGGTCTCGCCGTCGACCAGCACGAGCGAAGCTCGGTCGCCAGCCGCGAGGCCCGGGCGATCAGACACCCCGGAGAGGCGGGGCACGTCGTGGTCCATGATCGAGGCACCGCCCATTGTCGCAACGGCCACGCAGTGTTCGATGAGGCGATCCTCGCGAAAACGATTGGTGAAGGCCAGCTGCCAAGTGCGCGACAGCAAATCGCAGTCGCCATAGGGGCTCCAATAGTCGCGCTGCCCGTCTTCGCCGAGGCCGACCCGCACGCCGGCAGCCGACAGCTCGGTGAGAGCCAGCTGGTTCGGTGCAGGCGGCGCGATCGTAGCCATTGCGACATCGAGCTCGGCAAACTCGTCGATCAGGCGTCTGCTCGTCGCATCTGACACCGCGCCCAGCTCGTATGCGTGTGACATCGTCACCCTGCCCTGCATGCCGAGCGCGCGGATGCGCTCGAGCACCAGCTCGGTGCTGAACACCGCGAGGTCGCCCGGCTCGTGCAGATGAATGTCGATCTCGACCTGATATTTCTCGGCGAGCCCGAAGACAGTGTCGAGGTGCTTCACCGGATCGCGGTCGAGCATGCACGGGTCGATGCCGCCCATGACGTCTGCACCCTGACGCAGCGCTGCCTCGAGCACGTCGACCGTGCCCGCTTCGCGCAGAATACCCGCCTGCGGAAACACCATGATCTGCACGTCTGCCGAGTCGCGAAAGCGCTCTTTCGCTGCGACGACCGAGTCGTACTTCTCAAGCTTGCAGTCGATGTCGACCTGCGCATAGCTGCGCACTCTGGTCGTGCCGCGCGCGATCATGCGGCCGAGTGTCTCGGCGACGATCTCGGCGTGCGGCACATCGGTATTTCGCCAGTTCTCGCGGTCGTTGAGCATCATTGCCCACACGCCCGGAGCCCCGGTATGTGGGCGAAACGGCTGACCGACGCGAGACGAGTCGAGATGCACGTGCACATCGCTGAAAGAGGGAATCACAATGCGGCCTCGGCCATCGAGATCGCCCGGTGCGCCGGGTATCGCGGGATCGTGTGGCGAGATCGCTGCGATCCTTGCCCCGTCGAGCAGTACATCTGCGGCCTCGCCACCCCACGGTCGCACGTTTCTGATCCGCATCATCGCTCCCTTGCCTGTCTGGTCGGCTTCGCCGTTGCCGCTATACTATTGGCCCGCGCACTGACCACAGCAGCCGCGCGATAGTGTTGGCGGGTGAGCGAGCGAGCAACCGTTGCAGAAACACTGACCGAGATCGACGCGCTGCTCGCTGCAGCCGGAATCGAGCCCGGCGCTGATGCCCAGCTGCTCGTCGGGCACGTGCTGGGCGAGTCGCGGGGCAGGGTACAGGCGCTCGCGATCATGGGCACTCCGATTTCTGACGAGGATCGCGCGCGGGCGATGCAGCTCGCTGATGAGCGGGCGAGTCGTGTGCCCCTGCAGCACCTCACCGGTCGGGCAGCATTTCGCGGCATCGAACTCGAGGTCGGGCCCGGAGTGTTCGTGCCTCGGCCCGAGACCGAGTCGGTCGCGCAGTTCGCTATCGATGCGCTCGTTGCGGTCGCGGTGGCTGCACAAGACGAAGCCGGACCGATCGCGGTCGATCTCTGCACGGGAAGCGGCGCGATCGCGCTAGCCCTCGCGAACGAGGTGCCGCAGGCGAGCGTCTGGGCGGTCGAGAAGAGCCCTGAGGCGCACGCCTGGGCCAGCCGCAATGTCGCCCGCCTCGGCGAGGGGCGTGTGCAACTCGTGCTCGGCGATGTTTCCGATGCGACGCGGCTGCTTGAACCATTGCTGGGACGCGTGCAGGTACTCGTATCGAATCCACCCTACGTGCCGCGCGGCTGCGTGCCGCGCGACCCAGAAGTGCGCGATCACGACCCCGAGCTTGCGCTCTACGGGGGTGCAGACGGCCTTGACCTCGTGCGGGTCATCAGCAGGGTCGGCCTCGACCTCGTCGTGCCAGGGGGCACGCTCGTGCTCGAGCACGCCGAGCAGCAGGGAGAGGCAATTCGGTCGCTGCTGGCGGCAGATGGTTGGCGAGCACCCGCGACGCACCAAGATCTCACCCTGCGAGACCGCACCACTACTGCGGTGCGGTGATCACCGCCCAGCGGCAGCGGAGTAAGATCGAAAGCTATGGCCGAAGTCTTCGATTGCAGTGACAGCACGCAACTTCTCGCGGCGGCTCGTGCGGCCAGGCAGGCGCTCGGTCGTGGCGAGCTCGCGGTGCTGCCTACCGACACGGTGTATGGCGTTGCGGCAGACGCGTTCACTCCCGAAGCGGTGGATCGCCTGCTCGAGGCCAAAGGGCGCGGTCGGCAGTCGCCCCCACCCGTGCTGATCGCCGACACTGCAACGCTCGGCGCCCTGGCTGCACACGTCACCGAACCGGTGCGAACCCTTGCAGACAAGTTTTGGCCGGGTGCGCTCACGATTGTGCTCGAGGCAAACCCTAGCCTGAGCTGGGATCTCGGCGAAACCGGCGGCACCGTGGCCCTGCGCATTCCGAACCAGCCGTTGACGCTCGAACTGCTGCGTGAGACCGGGCCGCTCGCGGTATCGAGCGCAAACCTTACGGGCAAGCCAGCTGCGCAGACGATCGGTGAGGCTCAGGACATGCTGGGTGATTCGATCGCTGTCTACCTCGATGCGGGCGAAGTGACCGGTGACGGCACCGCCTCAACCATCGTCGACGCGACTGGGCTCACGAACGAAGGCGGCCAGTTGCGGGTGCTGCGCGACGGGGGAGTGAGCCGCGAGGCGCTCGCTGAGGCTCTGCCCGGAGTGAGCGTGATGGGCAACGAGGCCGGGGCGTAACATGCTTCCCTTTTTGCTGGTGGCCGCAGTCGCGGCACTGGTGACCGCGGTGTGCTCGGCTGGCGTGCTGCGCCTGAGTCGGCGCTTTCAGCTCGCACCCGAAGTGCGAGAGCGCGACGTGCATAAGCAGCCGACGCCGCGATTGGGCGGCATCGCAATGTTCATCGGGATCCTCGTTGCCCTCATCTACGCGGGAACGCAGCCCGCGTTTGATGGAGTGTTCGATGACCCCGCTCGGCTGTGGGTGCTGCTCGGGGCGTGCACGCTCATCGCCGTCGTCGGGGTGCTCGACGATCTGCTCGACCTCGACTGGATGGTGAAGCTCGGTGCGCAGCTCGCGGCGGCCGGGCTGCTTGCCTGGAACGGTATTCAGATCGTCTCGCTGCCATTCGGAGACACGCTCATCGTCGGCTCACCGACGGTCAACTTCGTGTTGACCGTATTCCTGATGACGCTCGTGATGAACGCCGTGAACTTCGTAGACGGCCTCGACGGTCTCGTCGCGGGCGTTGCGATCATTGCGAACGCCGCATTCTTCATTTACACACAGTTGCTCACGGCGCAGACTGGAGCCGACTCGTCGATTACTCTCGCTGCCCTCATCGCGGCGACGATCGTCGGCATCTCGGCCGGATTTCTGCCGTTCAATTGGCATCGCGCTCGCATGTTCATGGGCGACACCGGGGCGCTCCTCATCGGGCTGCTCATGGCGACATCGACCGTGTCGGTCACGGGGCAGCTGAACCCCGCGCAGCTCGATCAGAAGTTGGTGCTCGCGAGCTACATTCCGATCATTCTGCCGATCGCGGTGCTCGCTGTGCCCCTCGCCGACTTCACGCTGGCCGTGTGCCGACGCCTGCTCGCGGGCAAGAGCCCGTTCGAGGCCGACCGAAAGCATCTGCACCATCGGCTGCTCGACATGGGGCACTCGCCGTTGCAGGCAGTCATGATCTTCTACCTCTGGACGGTCATGGTCTCACTGGCCTGCCTGCTCGTCTTCGTGACGCAGAGCTTCTTTTGGCCGGCGGTGGTCGTCGTTGTTGGTGGAGTGGTCTGCATGATCATCACGCTCACGCCGCTCGTTCGGGTGCGCAATTGGCTCGCTCAGCGTGGATTGCTACGGTTGTCTCGGGCTTCGAAGACCGAGCCTGCCGAAGAGAGGATTTCGAGTGACTGACGAGACCGTGCCCGCAGGGCCGAACGACGCCACGCAGCCGGGCGAGGGTGCGTCGCCGATCGAAGCCGGGGGCGCGAGCGAACTCGCCGGGCAGCACGAAGCCGGATCAGCCAGCCTGCCGACCTCGCAGCCCGTGCTGTTGCGCGCGCTGCGGTTCGAGATTCTCGCTACCGCGGTGCTGATGCTCGTGTTTGGTGCGATCGGGTACTTCGTGTCGCATACACCCGGCGTCATCGGGGGAGCCCTCGGCGCGTTCATCGCCGGAGTGCTGTCGTGTGTCACGATCGGCAGCATCCTGTTCGCGAACCAGCGGTTTATTCAGAGCCCGAACTTCGTGGTGATTTTTTTCGGCATTGTCGCTGGTGGGTGGCTGCTGAAGCTCATTGCGTTCATCGTCGCGGTCGTGCTGCTTCGCGACCAGAGCTGGCTCGATTCGAAGATTCTCTTCTTCGGCCTCGTCGCAGGCATCGTGGTGTCACTGACTATTGACACACTCGTTGTGGCCAAAGGCCGCCAGCCCTATGTCGATGCGCCCGGTGTCTAATCTCATTCTGGCTCGAGAGTGCGGCTCTCGAGAATCTCGGTTTCCGCTCTCGCAAAGTCCCTGCTAATATTGAGATGTCCCTGCCGGCGCTCTGTGCTGCCGTGTGCATGCGGGCAAAAAATTCGTTCGTCGCCGTGTGAGCCCCGCTCTCACCCCGAATCAGGAGAATGGCGCTGCTTTCCAACACCGTTCAACTCATGAGCCCGGCATTTCTCGCTGCGGAGGGTGGCGAGTTCCACGCACCGAGCATGTGGGAGTTCTTCCCCGAGGGCGTGCTCTTCGTCGGAACCCCGTTCGAGATGAACCGCATCATGATCATTCGCGTGATCATGACCGTGCTTCTGATCACTCTGTTCTGGCTGGGCACCCGCAAGATGCGCGTGATCCCCACCAGGGGCCAGTCGCTCGCGGAGATGGCGCTCGACTTTGTTCGCGTGAACATCGCTGAAGACCTGCTCGGCAAGGTAGATGGCAAGCGTTTCTTGCCGCTGCTGACCGCCATGTTCTTCTCGATCCTCGCGTTCAACATCACGGGCATCATTCCAACCTTCAACATCGGTGTGTCGGCCGTGATCGGTTTCCCGCTCACCCTTGCCGTGATCTCGTACATCACCTTCATTTATGCAGGTGTGAAGAAGAGCCCGAAGAACTTCTTCAAGAACTCGCTCTTCCCGAGCGGTGTGCCGAAGCCGCTCTATCTGATCGTGACCCCGATCGAGCTGATCTCGACCTTCATCATTCGACCCGTCACGCTGACTCTTCGACTGCTCATGAACCTGCTCGTCGGCCACCTGCTGCTCGTGCTGCTCTTCAGCGCGACTCACTTCTTCCTGCTGTCGGCCCCCGGCTTCATGAAGCTGTTCGGCATCGGCACGCTCGCTTTCGGTATCGCCTTCACGCTCTTCGAGATTCTCGTCGCAGTGCTGCAGGCCTACGTCTTTACTCTGCTCACCGCTGTCTACATCCAGCTCGCGCTGGCTGAAGAGCACTAAAACCAAACCGGGTTCGGCAACCGCCGCACTCACATACGGAAGGAAACACACACTGTGTCTGTTCTCGCTGCAATCTCGGGTAACATCGCAACCGTCGGCTACGGCCTCGCCGCAATCGGCCCCGCAATTGGCGTGGGTATCGTCGTCGGCAAGACCATCGAGGGCGTCGCTCGCCAGCCAGAGCTCGCCGGCCGCCTCCAGGTGCTGATGTGGATCGGTATCGCATTCACCGAGGCGCTCGCGTTCATCGCTATCGCTACGCCGTTCATCTTCGGCTAAACCATTCACCTTTCTAGTCTCGAAAGGGAGGCTCGATGAATAACGCAGTGATCCTCGCTGCTGCTGAAGGCGCGGCCGCCCCGAGCCCGCTGCTCCCGCAGATCTACGACATCATCTGGTCGCTGGTTCCGTTTGCGATCATTCTGGTCGCTTTCTGGAAGGTCTTCCTTCCGAAGATGCAGAAGATGCTCGATGAGCGCGCTGCAGCTATCGAGGGCAACATCGCCAAGGCCGACGAGGCTCAGGCAAAGGCCGAGGCCGCCCTGCAGGAGTACACCGCGCAGCTTGCTGGTGCACGCGCCGAGGCCGGCGAGATTCGTGACGCGGCTCGCGCCGACGCCACCAAGATCGTGGCAAAGGCGAAAGACGACGCGACCGTCGAGGCCGCTCGTATCTCGCAGAACGCTCAGGCTCAGATCGAGGCAGAGCGCCAGAGCGCTGTCGTTACCCTGCGCAAGGAGGTCGGCTCGCTTGCGATCGATCTCGCTTCGGGTGTCGTCGGCGAGCAGCTCTCTGACGATGCAAAGGCATCGGCAATGGTCGATCGCTTTCTTGCCGATCTCGAGGCTTCAGAAAAGGCAGCGAAGTAATGGGCAGTGCGTCACGCGAAGCGCTGGCGGTAGCGAAAGCAGCTCTCGGTGGCCGGCTCGGTAAGAGCGCTGGCGCCGAGCTGCTCGCTGCATCAGCGCAGATCGACGGCTCGCAGGCGCTTCTGGCAGCTCTTGCCGATAGCGCCACCTCTGGTGCCGCGAAGGCTCAGCTGGTTGAGCGCCTCTTCGGCAGTATCTCGGCAGGAGCTCGTTCGGTGCTCACGGCCGCCGTCGAGCAGTCGTGGTCGAACTCCGGCGAGCTCGTCGCGGGTATCGAAGAGCTCGGCCTGCGCGCCGAGGCCGTCGCCGAGCCCACGCTTGCTGATGAGCTGCTCACCGCAGCCGCAACGATCGACAGCAACCACGAGCTCGAACTCGTGCTTGGCAGCAAGCTCGGCGACACCACCGCGAAGGTTCAGCTGGTACAGCGTCTCTTCACCGGCAAGCTCTCGGCATCTGCCGTTGGGGTGGTCAGCCATCTTGTTGCAAACCCTCGTGGTCGCCGCATCAGCGCCTCGCTTCGTGCGAGCGCTCGTGTTGCCGCAGATCAGGGTGGGAGCGAGCTCGCAACGGTAACCGCAGCTGCGGCCCTGAGCGAGACGCAGCTGGCCCGCATCTCGGGTCTGCTCGAGAAGAACGCCGGGCGACCGGTGCGCGTGACCACTGTCGTCGACCCCTCGCTGGTCGGCGGCGTTCGCATCCAAATTGGTGACGACGTGATTGACGGCAGCGTCCGCGCGCGTCTCGATGACCTTCGCCTGCAGCTCGCAGGCTAGCGACTTTAGGCCCGAGGCCCCGCGCCCCGGACGAGAACAAGAGAGAACGAAATGGCAGAACTCAGCATCAGCCCCGACGAGATTCGCGATGCGCTGAAAGACTTCGCGGCCTCGTACGAGCCCAAGAAGGCCGAGAAGACCGAGGTCGGCACTGTTGTCGACGCAGCCGATGGTATTGCGCACGTCGCAGGCCTGCCCGGCGTGATGGCGAACGAGCTCGTTCGCTTCGCTGACGGCACCCTGGGTCTCGCTCAGAACCTCGAAGAGAACGAGATCGGCGTCGTCGTGCTCGGTGAATTCACCGACATTGCCGAGGGCCAGCAGGTCACCCGCACCGGCGAGGTGCTGTCGGTTCCCGTGGGCGAGGGCTACCTCGGCCGCGTGGTCGACCCGCTCGGCAACCCGATCGACGGTCTCGGCGAGATCACCGGCATCGAAGGCCGTCGCGCCCTCGAGCTGCAGGCGCCCGGCGTGATGCAGCGCAAGTCGGTGCACGAGCCGATGCAGACCGGTATCAAGGCAATCGACGCGATGATTCCCGTCGGCCGTGGCCAGCGCCAGCTGATCATTGGTGACCGCCAGACCGGCAAGACCGCAATCGCGATCGACACCATCATCAACCAGAAGGCCAACTGGGAGTCGGGCGACATCAACAAGCAGGTGCGTTGCATCTACGTCGCTATCGGTCAGAAGGGCTCGACCATCGCTTCGGTGAAGGGCGCGCTCGAAGAGGCTGGCGCGATGGAGTACACCACCATCGTCGCTTCGCCCGCATCTGACCCCGCCGGCTTCAAGTACCTTGCACCGTACACCGGCTCGGCCATCGGCCAGCACTGGATGTACAACAGCAAGCACGTGCTCATCATTTTCGATGATCTCTCGAAGCAGGCTGAGGCCTACCGTGCCGTTTCGCTGCTGCTTCGCCGCCCGCCGGGGCGCGAGGCTTACCCGGGCGACGTCTTCTACTTGCACTCGCGCCTCCTGGAGCGTTGCGCAAAGCTGAGCGACGAGCTCGGTGCAGGTTCGATGACCGGTCTGCCGATCATCGAGACCAAGGCAAACGACGTTTCTGCATACATTCCGACCAACGTGATCTCGATCACCGACGGCCAGATCTTCCTGCAGTCGGACCTCTTCAACGCGAACCAGCGCCCCGCCGTTGACGTGGGCATCTCGGTGTCGCGCGTGGGTGGCGACGCTCAGGTGAAGTCGATCAAGAAGGTCTCGGGTACCTTGAAGCTCGAGCTCGCACAGTACCGCTCGCTCGAGGCGTTCGCGATGTTCGCGTCTGACCTCGACGCAGCAAGCCGCAAGCAGCTCGAGCGCGGCGCACGCCTCACCGAGCTGCTGAAGCAACCGCAGTACACGCCGTACGCAGTCGAGGATCAGACCGTTTCGATCTGGGCCGGCACCAACGGCCACCTCGATGACGTGCCTGTCGAAGACATTCTGCGCTTCGAGCGCGAGTACCTCGACTACCTCGCCAACAACACCGAGGCGCTCACCACCCTGCGTGAGACCAACGTGCTCGACGACGAGACTGTCGCAACTCTCGAGAAGAGCATCGCTGACTTCAAGCTGGTGTTCCGCACCTCTTCGGGTCAGTCGCTCGCCGAGCAGTTCGAAGCTCTCGACGAGGCCGAGATTCAGCAGGAGCAGCTGGTAGTCAAGAAGTAGTGGGACAGGGGAGCCCTCAGGGGCTCCCCGATCCTCGTACTTCACCAGCCAGCTAGCTCAACCGATACAGGAGAGACATGGGAGCGCAACTTCGGGTCTACCGGCAGAAAATTCGTTCTGCCCAGACGACCAAGAAGATCACCCGTGCGATGGAGCTGATCGCAGCGTCTCGCATTCAGAAAGCGAAGGCACGCGTCGAGGCATCGACCCCCTACGCGAATGCGATCACCCGCGCAGTTTCGGCCGTCGCCGTTCACTCGAAGACCGACCACCCGCTGCTCACCGAGGCCGACAAGGTCGAGCGCGCAGCGATTGTGATCTTCACCTCGGACCGCGGTCTCGCAGGTGCCTTCAACTCGCAGGTGCTGCGTGAGGCTGAAGAGCTGACCTCGCTGCTGCGCAGTGAGGGCAAGGAGATCTCGTACTACCTCATCGGCCGCAAGGCGCAGGGGTACTTCTCGTTCCGTCGTCGCGCCTCGGAGCGCACCTGGATGGGTGACACCGAGAACCCGACGTTCGAGACCGCCAAGGAGGTCAGCGACGCGCTGATCGAGTCCTTCGTGCGGCCCGTCGCAGAGGGCGGCGTGCAAGAGATTCATCTCGTGTACAACCGCCTCGTCAGCATGGTGAGCCAGGTGCCGCAGGTGACCCGCCTGCTGCCGCTGCAGATCGTCGAAGGCGTTGCCGACGCGAACGAGCAGGCTCAGCCGCTGTATGAGTTCGAGCCCGAGGCAGAGGTTGTTCTCGACAAGCTGCTGCCTGACTACATCGAATCGCGCATCTTCAACGCGATGCTGCAGTCGGCTGCCGCAAAGCACGCCGCAACGCAGAAGGCGATGAAGTCGGCGAGCGATAACGCAGATACCCTCATCCGCGACTACACCCGCCTCGCGAACAACGCGCGCCAGGCCGAGATCACCCAGCAGATTTCCGAGATTGTGGGCGGCGCCGACGCGCTGGCCGGCTAATCCCAGTACGAAGAGAGAGAAACATGACCGAAACCGCAGAGGTCACCAAGACGGTTGGGCGCATCGCCCGCGTCACCGGCCCCGTCGTCGACATCGAGTTCCCGCACGACGCGATTCCCGCTGTGTACAACGCACTCGAGACCACCGTCGACTTCGGCGAGGGCACCGAGAGCTTCACCCTGGTGCTTGAGGTTGCTCAGCACCTCGGCGACAACCTCGTTCGCGCCATTGCTCTGAAGCCCACCGATGGTCTGGTGCGTGGCCAGGAGGTCACCGACACCGGCAGCCCCATCACCGTTCCCGTTGGTGACGTCACCAAGGGCAAGGTCTTCGATGTGACCGGCAACGTGCTCAACCTGCCCGACGGCGAGACCTTCGAGGCAACCGAGCGCTGGAGCATCCACCGCACACCCCCGGCCTTCGACCAGCTCGAGTCGAAGACTCAGCTCTTCGAGACCGGCATCAAGTCGATCGACCTTTTGACCCCCTACGTGCAGGGCGGCAAGATCGGTCTGTTCGGTGGTGCGGGCGTGGGCAAGACCGTGCTCATCCAGGAGATGATCCAGCGTGTGGCTCAGGACCACGGTGGTGTGTCGGTGTTCGCCGGTGTTGGCGAGCGCACTCGTGAGGGCAACGACCTCATCCACGAGATGGACGAGGCCGGCGTCTTCGACAAGACCGCACTTGTGTTCGGCCAGATGGACGAGCCGCCGGGAACGCGTCTGCGCGTTGCTCTTTCGGCGCTGACCATGGCGGAGTACTTCCGCGATGTGCAGAACCAGGACGTGCTGCTCTTCATCGACAACATCTTCCGCTTCACCCAGGCTGGTTCTGAGGTGTCGACCCTGCTGGGCCGCATGCCTTCTGCGGTGGGTTACCAGCCGAACCTCGCGGACGAGATGGGCATCCTCCAGGAGCGCATCACCTCGACCCGTGGCCACTCGATCACCTCGCTGCAGGCGATCTACGTGCCGGCCGACGACTACACCGACCCGGCCCCGGCGACCACGTTCGCGC
>CALCJF010000109.1 GCA_937967375.1 uncultured Leucobacter sp. | reverse complement strand
CGTCCCAGTCGAGGCCAAGCCAGCGCAGTGAATCGAGAATTTGACCGTAGCTCTCTTCGCTGTCGCGAGCAGCATCGGTATCTTCAATGCGAAACACGAACGTGCCGCCGGTGTGACGCGCGTAGGCCCAGTTGAACAGGGCTGTTCGCACCATGCCGACGTGCGGCGTGCCGGTGGGTGAGGGGCAGAAGCGCACGCGCACATCGCTGCCGGTCGCGGTCGAGAACTGAGGATCGGTGACTGTAGACATCGCCACCTAGTTTAGCGCTGCTCGCTACCGGCATTCGGCAAGCTGGATCGCACGGCGCTTCGTGGCGCTGATCTGCATCGAGGCGATCGCCCCGAGGGCGAGCAGGGCGCTCGTGGCGATCGCAAGAAACGTGAAGTCGCCGATCGCGAAGATGATGCCGGAGAGCACTCCCGCCACCGCGCCGGCCGCGCTCATGAAGGTGTCGGAGCGCCCCTGCCAGATGGGCCGCTCGGCGCTCGGCGTGATCGAGGTGAGCAGCGCGGCGCCCGCAACGGTGACCAGGCCCCAGCCGACACCAACGAGGGTCAGTGCGACCTGCACGAGCACGTGCGACGGGCCGGCGAGCGCGGCGAGCACCACCGCAACGAGCAGCACGACCCAGCCGATGGTGATGGTTGGCAGGCTGCCGATGCGCCCGGCCAAGAACCCGAACAGTGGCGACAGCGCATACATGCCGGCGATGTGCAGCGACAGCGTGAAGCCCACGATCTCTGGTGTTCCCTGGTGATGCATCAGGTGCAGCGGGGTCATCGCCATGAGCGCAACCATGATCGCCTGGGCCATGGCGATCGAGAAGATGGTGAGCACCTGAGAGCGGCGCATCGCAGCGTGCGGCTGCACAATGGTGCCCGTGTCGGTTCGGGTGCCTGCGGTCGTTGGGCGCACAGTGTCTGAGGTTTCGGGCAGGGCAGCATCGGATGCATCGGCCTCGCACGCGCTACTGATCGCGCGCGCCGCAAGCAGGGGGTCGGGTCGCAGACCCCACCAGTTCACCATCACCGCGAGGGCCTGCGCGATGATCGGAAACACGAAGACGCCAGCGAGCGGAGTGAGACCGAGCACCTCGCCCATCGCCGCACCCGGAGCGAGCAGGTTCGGGCCGACGACGGCGCCGACGGTGATCGACCACACGACGAGCGAGAGGTCGCGCGCACGGTTCGCCGGTACAGCGAGGTCGGTCGCGGCGAAGCGCGACAGCAGCTGCACCGAGCTTGCGACGCCGAGCAGCGCAATGCCGGCCGCCAGCACCCACCACTGCCCGATCACGGTGCCGAAGATGGCGACGAAGGCGCCGAGCATGGCGACGAAGCTGCCGCCGACGAGCGCCACGCGACGACCACGTTTCGCCGCAAGCCTCGCAAGCGGGATGCCCGCGGCGGCGGCGCCCGCGTTGAACATCGCCGAGGCGAGCCCTGAGATCGCGTCGCTGCCGCTCACCTCGGCGAGCAGGAGCGCACCGACCGAAAGTGAGGCACCGACCCCGAGGCCACCGAGAATGGTCGCGGTAGAGAGCACCAGCAGCGTGCGCCGCTGCGCCGCCTTCTGTCCTTCTGCCGTCAGAACCGCCGCGCTCACGCGGCTGCCTCGAGGTTCCACCGGTTGCCGTCGATGCGCGAGAGCAGTCGCTTGCACAATCGCACTTGCGGGCTCTCGTTCGCCGTGCTCATCGACACCAATCCAATCGTGCGATAGCGCGGCGGATCGAGCGGCAGCGCAACCGCGTCATCGGGCAGCGTGCGCGCAGCAGCCAGCGCAAGGCCCGGCACCATGGCGACCGCCCCGCCAGCCGCGGCCATCGCGAGCATTGCGGGCACGTTATCGGTCTCTTGAATGATCTCGGGCTCGAAGCCGCACTCAGCCGCAGCCGCCATGAGGTGCCCCCGACATTTCTCGCAGCCGGCGATCCAGTGCTCACCTGCGTAGTCGCCCAATTGGGCCGCATCCAGACCGGCCGCGCGATCCTCGCTCACGACCAGGCTCACCGTTTCACGCCACAGCGGGGTGAAGGTGCTGCCTGCAGGGAGCTCTGCGGCGCCCGCATAATCGAAGATCAGCGCGCAGTCGACCTCGCCGTCGCGCAGCATCGCCACCGCGGCCGGAGGCTCTGCCTCGCGGTACTGCAGCGACACGTCGGGAGCCTCGCTCGCGAGCAGGCGCATGATGGCGGGCACAATCGTCGCGCTCGCGCTCGGAAACGCGACGAGCCGCAGCGCTCCCCCGCGCTCACCGCGCAGATCGTCGATCGCCGCGAGCGCCGCGTCGATTTCTGCAACGACGGTACGGGCGTGGTCGGCGAGAATGTTGCCGGCCGTCGTGAGGCGAATGCCCCGCCCTTGACGCTCAATCAGCGGCACCGCGAGCCGCGTCTCGACTCGCTTGATGCGCTGGCTCACGGCGGGTTGGCTCAGGCCAAGGCTCGCCGCCGCAGAGGTCAACGAGCCCGTGGTCGCGAGCGCATGAAGAATGCGCATCTCGGTCGAATCGATCGCGCCAAGAGGATCAGCGGTGCGGGTGGTGCTCATTCCCCCACTATAAGCGATGGGAATGAAACACGCACCTTCTATTGATGAGGCTTATTCGTCGAGTGTCGCCGCGAATGCTGCGGCGTCGGCCTTGTCCTGCTCCGAAGCGACCAACTGCCCACAGGCACCGTCGATCTCTTTGCCGCGAGTGTCGCGCAGCGTCGTCGGAATGCCGGCGGCATTCAGACGATCGACGAACTCGCGCGTCACCTCACGAGTCGAGCTCGTCCAGACCGACCCAGGCGTGGGATTCAGTGGAATCGGGTTCACGTGCACCCAGCCACGACCGCGAGCGTTCAGCTTGTCAGCCAGAAGCTCGGCGCGCCACGCGTGATCGTTCATGTCTTTGATCAGCGCATACTCGATCGAGACGCGACGGCCCGTGCGGTCGAAGTAGGCGCGAGCGGCGTCGAGCACCTCGTCGACCTTCCAGCGGCTGTTCACGGGGATCAATTCGTCGCGCAGCTGATCGTCGGGAGCGTGCAGTGAGAGCGCGAAGGTCACCGGAATGTTCTCGTCGGCGAGCTTTCTGATCGCCGGAGCGAGGCCCACGGTCGACACCGTGATGCCGCGCGCGCTCATTCCAAGCCCCTCCGGGGCGTCTGCAGCCATGCGGTGCACGGCATTCATCACGCGCTTGTAGTTCGCGAGCGGCTCGCCCATGCCCATGAACACGATGTTGTTGACGCGCTCCGCCTCGGCTCCGTTGCCCTCTTCACGCGCACGGCCGAGCCCGCCCTCTGCGATCACCCGGTTCGCCTGCACGACCTGGTCGAGAATCTCGGCGGTAGACATATTACGAGTGAGGCCCGCCTGGCCGGTCGCACAGAAGGGGCAGTTCATACCGCAGCCGCACTGACTCGAGACGCACAGCGTGATGCGCCCCGGGTATCGCATCAGCACCGACTCGACGAGTGCCCCGTCGAAGAGACGCCACAGAAACTTGATGGTCGCGCCGTCATCGGTCACGAGGCGCTTCACCTCGGTGAGCAGGGGCGGAAAGAAGGCCTCGGCGAGATCGTCGCGGCGATCCTTCGGTAAATCTGTCATCTTCGCCGGGTCGCTCGTGTAGTGCTCGAAGTAGTGCTTCGACAACTGCTTGGCACGAAACTTCGGCAGGCCGAGCTCGACGACCTTCGCCTCGCGCTCCTCAAGCGTCATGTCGGCGAGATGCTGTGGCGGCTGCTTCACTCGAGGCGACGCGAATTGCAGCGTCGGCCGCCCGTCGGGGCCGGTGAGCTGCTTCCAGCCCTCCGTGCGCGGGCGCGTCTGAGGCCTGTCCTCTGCACTGCGTGGGCGCGTGCGAATCAACTTGCCCTGTTCGGGCTGGTTCGCGTGATTGAGCTTATTGGGATCCACCGAACCATTGTCGCAGCAAATGCTGAGTCGCCCCGCATTCCGGCGCGGAAGCGACCGTGCGTCTCAGAGCAGGCGCGACCTGATGAGAAAGCGCTTGCCCTCGGGCGCCTCGAGCGAGAAGCCGCTGCCGCGCCCCGGGACCACATCGACGGTGAGGTGCGTGTGAGCCCAGACCGCGAACTGCTCGCGTGACATCCAGAACCCGATCTCGCGTGGTGGCGCCCCGGCTGGGGCAGGAGGAAGCGCACGCAGTTCGAGGGTCCCGAGCAGCACGTCCTGCCCGCCGGTCTTGAATTCTCCCGCCGGGTAGCACATCGGCGCGCTGCCGTCGCAGCAGCCGCCCGATTGGTGGAACATGAGCGGCCCGTGCAGCGCCCAGAGCCGCTTGATGAGGTCGAGTGCTGCTGGAGTGAAAGCCAACCGGCTCTCGAGCTCGCCCGCGACCTCGGGGCGCGCCGCGACCGCCTCGGGGTCGGGGGTGCCGAGCGAGCCGGCGTCAGCTTGGCCGGTGCCGCTTTGGCCGGTGCCGAGCTCGCAAGAATCATCTGCCGGCGCTGCTGCGGGCGGGGTGTCGGTCATGGCGATCTCAGTTTCCGGGCGGTGGCTGGCTTCGGGCGGCGAATGGTTTGAGGCGTTGGTTGGCTGCGAGCGGCAACTCCGGGCAGCACCTCGCTCCGAACTTTTGAGTCCGGGCGGGGTGCCGACCCGATAGTCGCGTGCGGCTCCGGCTTAGAAGAAGCCGTCGACCGTCTCCTGGTAGCTCACCAGCAGGTTCTTCGTCTGCTGGTAGTGGTCGAGCATCATCAGGTGGTTCTCACGACCAATGCCGCTCGACTTGTAGCCACCGAACGCGGCGTGCGCCGGATAGGCGTGGTAGTTGTTCACCCACACGCGCCCCGCCTCGATCGCACGGCCCGCACGGTAGGCCGTGTTGCCGTTGCGGCTCCATACCCCCGCCCCGAGTCCGTACAGCGTGTCATTCGCAATGCGCACGGCATCATCGAAGTCGGTGAATGTCGTCGCCGAGACCACGGGCCCGAAGATCTCCTCCTGGAAGATGCGCATCGAGTTATCGCCGCGAAAGATGGTCGGCTGAATATAGAAGCCGCCCGAGAGCTCGCCCCCGAGATCGGCAACCCCGCCGCCCGTCAGCAGCTTGGCGCCCTCCTGCCGCCCGATATCGAGATAGGACTTGATCTTCTCGAACTGGTCGTTCGAGGCCTGCGCACCCATCATCGTGTCGGTGTCGAGCGGGTTCCCCCGCACGATGCGCTCCGTGCGCTCCACCACCGCATCGAGGAAGTCGTCGGCGATGGACTCCTGGATCAGCGCGCGCGACGGGCACGTGCACACCTCGCCCTGGTTCAAGGCGAACATGGTAAAGCCCTCTTGAGCCTTCTGCCAGTATGCATCATCGCGGGCCATCACGTCGGCGAAGAAGAGGTTGGGGCTCTTCCCCCCAAGCTCGAGCGTCACCGGGATGATGTTCTCGGTGGCGTACTGCATAATCAGACGTCCGGTGGTGGTTTCGCCGGTAAACGCGATCTTGCGAATTCGCGGGCTCGTCGCCAACGGCTTGCCCGCCTCAACGCCGAAGCCGTTTACGATGTTCACCACGCCCGGGGGCAGCAGGTCACCGATCAGCTCGAAGAGCACCAGGATCGACGCGGGCGTCTGCTCGGCGGGCTTGATCACCACGCAGTTGCCCGCGGCGAGCGCCGGTGCGAGCTTCCATGTCGCCATGAGGATCGGGAAGTTCCACGGGATGATCTGGCCGACAACCCCGAGCGGCTCGTGGAAGTGATAGGCCACGAGATCCTCGTTGATCTGAGAAATGCCGCCCTCCTGCGCACGAATCGCCCCGGCAAAGTACCGGAAGTGATCGATGGCGAGCGGAATGTCTGCGTTGAGAGTTTCGCGCACCGCCTTGCCGTTGTCCCAGGTTTCGGCCACCGCGATCATCTCGAGGTGCTGTTCGATGCGGTCCGCGATGCGGTTGAGGATCACGGCGCGCTCAGCGGGGCTCGTCTTCGTCCACGTCGCCGCGGCGGCATGCGCCGCGTCCAGCGCGGCATCGATGTCTTCCGCGGTGCCGCGGGCAACCTCGCAAAACACCTTCCCGGTCACGGGTGTCACGTTCTCGAAGTACTGGCCGCGCACCGGGGGCACCCACTGCCCGCCGATGTAGTGCTCGTAGCGGCTCCGAAAGGTGACGAGTGAATCCGGCTGACCCGGAGATGCGTATACGGTCATGATGGGCTCCTCTGACTTCGCTGTCGAACCTAGAGCGCCCACTCGCGCCCCGGTGCCACGACGCTATCTCTGCAGGGGTTGCGTCGACGTTGCGGCAACGTTGCATCTGCGTTGCGCTACGCGGCGCTACCCTGCGCGGCGCGGCTTCAAGCGCCGCGCCGGCTCAGCGCCGCAACTGCTCAAGTCGAGCGACGGCCCTCGCGCGTTTCGGCGAAAGCTGCGGCAGCACCTGCAGGAGCGTCTGCCAGACCTGCGCATCCTCCTCAGCCCAGTGCTGCGCGTATTCGAACAGCAGATCTGGTGCCGCGGATTGCAGCATCGATTCGCGCAGAGTGGCTTCGAGCTCGCCGCGCAGCTCTACCACGATCGGCGACTCGGAGCCGATAAGCACCGGGCCGCCGTAGCTCGCCAGCGCGAGCCGATGCGCCCCCCGTGCGATCGCGGCGAGCGCATCGGTCGCGTCGACCTGAAGGAGGCCGTCGAGGCGGTAGGGGCGTGACTCGAGGCCCAACTGCACCCCGTGCACGGAGAAGAACTTGCGGAGCCGCACGAGCTCCGCCCGCAGCGTCTCCTGGCTCTCGCGCTCCCCATAGACCTGTTGGGCGAGCGCAGCAGCGCTGAGCCCCTGCGGCGAGGTCGAGAGCGCGAGCAGGATCTCCGCGTGCCGGCGGGCGAGCTCGAGCACAGCGACGCCGGTGTCAAGCACCGCCTGCTCGCGGCCCATCACGATGAGCCTCGTCGAGATCGCGGCGGAGGCGCGGGGCCTGCCCGCGGACCGCTGCGGTTGTCGCGGCTCTAAGGTGCGTCTGCGCTCATGCTCGACCATGCGACGCATCGCCTCGAGTTTGAGCTCTGCCTCGACCGCGTGCCGCGTCGCCTCCACGAGCGGGAGCACGTGCGGCTCGGCGATGGTCTCGCCCCCGGTGATGTCGATCACGCCGAGGATCGCCCCCGTCTCTGGGTCGTGCACCGGGGTCGCGGCGCAGCTCCACTGGTGCACCGCGCGGCTGAAGTGCTCGGCACCGAACACTTGCATCGGGTGCCCAAGGGCGAGGGCGCTGCCCGGAGCGCTCGTTCCCACGGAGCGCTCGGACCAGTCCGTCCCCGCGGTGAAGCCGATGTCTTCGGCCTTGGCCCGGAGCTGCCGATCCCCGTCCACCCAGAGCAGCCGGCCCTGCGCGTCACCCACGGCGACGATGAAGCCGGAGTCGGCCGCTTCGTCGAGCAGCAACCGTTCGAGCACCGGAAGCGCCGCCGCGAGCGGGTGGATCCGACGGAGCTCCCGCAGTTCGTCGGCGCTGAGCGGCGCCGCCCCTGGCTCCGCATCCGGGTCGATGGACTGATCGACGGAGCGCCGCCAGGACTGCAGGACGATCTCGCGGATAGAGCCCAGCGGCCCCCCGAAGCGCTGCGTCTCGTTGTCAAGGAAAAGTTCGTAGGCGCGCTCGATCTCCCTACGGCGAGCTTCAGCGGATTCGCCGCGGCGCAGCGCGCGCCACTCTCGAGACAACGATGGCTCCCTCCACGTGCGGAATGCAGCCGAGTCTAGGCCGCACGCATCGCTTCGTCCACCGACTCGCCGCGACATCCCAGGCTTTGCCGGGCCGCGACCCCCGGCGCCCCCGGCGATCCTCCGGAGAGCACGCCACCCGCGAGTGGCTAGCTGTCGCGCTCCGCCTGCGCCGGCCACTCCCGATCCGCGCGCTCCTGCAGCGCTGACCGCTGCCGAAGCGGGGGCACTCTGAAGAACCAGCTCAATACGAATGCGGCGAGCAATACGCTGAACCCGACCCAGTAGATCGTAACGGCAGACTGTGTGAAGCCCACCATGAACGGTTTCGAAAGTCGAGGGTCGGCGCCAGTGAGGAACGAGGTATCACTGATCGAGCCATTCGCGTGGTCGGTTGCTGAAGTATCGCCTTCTTTCACCTGTTGCACGAGTTTGCCTGACAGCTCGTTCACCCAGTACTTGCGCTGCGCGCTATCAGACCAGTCGACGGCGACGCCATCTCCATTTACCGATGCGTGCGCCTTCTCGGCGACCGCCTCAAGCGCCTGCTGCTGCGCCTCGGGTAGTGCAGCGGCTACCTGCTGGTCGATGACGCTCTGCGCCATCTCGGATGGCAGCGCCCCCGCGTCGACCTGAGCCTGCACCGCGGCCGTGACCTGATCGGCCACCGCTTTCGTCGCCTGGGCCTCGGCTTGCTTTACGCCAGAGTCGAGCTGATCCTGAATGCCCTTCTGCATCGGTTCTACCACTGGATCCCACAGCTGTTTCATAATGGCTGCGTTCTCTGGAGCATCAGCAACGGCAGGATCGAGCGCTGCGTTCAGCGCGGAGGTGAGAGTGTCGCGATCTGACATGCTGTGCACAATATTATTTGGCAACGCGGTGAACAGCACGGACAGCATGATCGCGGTGCCCAGGGTGCCACCGATCTGCCGGAAGAACGTCGCCGAGCTCGAGGCCACCCCCATGTCTTCGGCGGCCACCGAGTTTTGGCTTGCAAGCACGAGGGTCTGCATCAGCTGCCCGAGTCCGAGCCCAACGACGAACATGCTGAGCATCATGTACCAAAGCGGCTTGTCGTAGGTCATGAAGGTGAGCAAAAAGAAGCCGATTGCGGTGAAGAGGCTGCCAGTCACCGGGAAGATGCGGTATTTGCCGGTGCGCGCGGTGATCTGCCCCGAAGTCATCGCCGCAATCATGAGCCCCACCACCATTGGGATCATGGCAAGACCGGACTCGGTCGGGTTGAGACCAACGACGATCTGCATGTACAGCGGAATGGTCATCATGGCGCCGAACATGCCGAATCCGACGAGCACGCCGATGAGCGTCGCCATCGAGAAGGTGCCAGAACGGAACAGTTTCATCGGAATGATCGCGTCGTCTTTCATCGCGATCTCGATCACGATGAACGCGACCGCACTCGCGAGGCCGACCGCGTAGCAGGTGATCGCGATAGCCGAGCCCCAACCCCACTCGCGGCCCTGCTCTGCGACGAGCAGCAATGGCACAAGCGCAAGAATCACTGCAGTCGCACCCCACCAGTCGATGCGAGGCTGTGCGGTCTTCGCCCCGAGCTTCGGCAGGTGCAAGAACGCAAACACCATGGCAAGCGCAATGAGACCGATCGGCACGTTCACGAGAAACACCCAGCGCCAGCCCGCGATCCACAGAATCTCATTCGCGCCAGCAAACAGGCCGCCGACGAGCGGGCCAATCACCGTAGATACGCCGAACACCGCAAAGAAGTAGCCCTGATACTTTGCGCGATCCCTTGGGGCGAGAATATCGCCCATGATCGCGAGAGGCAGCGACATGAGCGCACCCGCACCAATGCCCTGAAACGCGCGAAAACCCGCGAGCATCAGCATGGAGGTCGAGAACGAAGACAGCAGCGAACCGAGGATGAAGACCGCGATACCGAAGATAAACAGCGGGCGGCGGCCGAAAATGTCAGAGAGTTTGCCGTAGAGCGGCACCGAAATGGTCGAGGTAATCAGGTAAGCCGTCGTCACCCAAGCCTGCTGGTCAAGGCCGTTGAGGTCATCACCAATAGTTCGAATCGCCGTGCCGACGATGGTCTGGTCGAGCGACGAAAGAAACATTCCTGCCATCAACCCGTAGATCACGAAGAGAATCTGACGGTGCGTCATGATCGGTTTTGCGTCCCGGCCAGAGGGGGCGGAAGCTTTTGTGTCGGATTGCGGGGCATCCGTAACGGGGTCGGTGGTCACTCCGAGCCTTCCATCATCAGCGCGCAGAACATCTGCAACCCAGCAAATGTATATTCAGGAACCGCCCCCGTGGCTGAAAATCTGCTGGGGCTTTCGTCGGCTGCAAGCTACTGCGCGCCGAAAAGACCCGAGCCGTACTTCTGCAGCGCGTGGTAGGCGCTCGCGAATGTCTTCGGCGGGTTCGCCCGTTCTTCGGGCGTGCCATACTTCGCAAGCAGCAGGCCGAGCAACCCTTTCGCTGGCGGGCTCAAGGGGCGGTCTGGATCGGCATCGGCTGGATGCACGCCCTCCGGGTTTGGCGGTACGAATGCCGGAGACGGTTGAGGCCAGTCCGAGACATGGCGCGGCACTCTGCGATTGAACGAGGCCGCAATTGACGTCGCCCCAGCATCACGATCCGTGAGTGCTTCGAGGCCAAAGCGCTCGCTGAGGGTCGCCGCGAGCGAACCGTGATGCATGGTCTCAGAGAACACGCTGCCGCGCTCGACGTGCGCAGACACCAGTACGGCCGGCACCCGGCAGCCAAGGCGATCGAACTTGAAACCCATCTCGCCCGCGCCCGACTGCGGCGGCACTGCCTCGGGCGGTGCGACGTGATCAAAGGTACCGCCGTGCTCGTCGAACGTGAGCAGCAGCGCCGTGTTCAGGTAATTCGAGCCATGCTCAGACATGCTGGTGCGCAGCGCAGTGTAAACACGATGCACCAGGGCGTCGCCCGCGCGCACGTCTGAGAGTGCGCCGCCGTAGACCTCTCGCCCCGAGACGTCGCTCTCGGTCATCGCCCCGACCGGAGGGTGAAAGTCGTTGTGGTTGAACACCATTCGCGGTTCGATGAACGCGTAGGCGGGCAGCTCGCCGTTCTTGGCGTCGGACTCAAACTGATCCATCGTCGCGAAGCGGTCGGTCTTCCAGAACTTTTCAAGCACCGGCGCGTGAATCACACCAGTGAACGAGACCAATTGCAGCTCGTCGAAATAGATACGCCAGCTCAGGCCTGCCTCCTCGAGGCGGTTGAACACCGTCGGCGCAGGAGCAGCATCGAGCCACTTCGTGTAGCCAGTGCCGTACTGATTGGTCACAAAGCCGTGCGAGGTCGAGGCGTGAAAGAAGCTGCGGTTGCAGAATGTCTGGCTCGGTACTGCACAAAACCAGTGATCGTACACGCCGAAATCGCGAGCGAGTGCCGAAACGACCGGCAGCATCTCAGGCGCAAAGGAGCCCATAATCTGGTCGCGTTCAGCTGCACTGGGCTTACGCCCGGTACGACCCTCAAAGTCTGTCTCGTAATCGAGCACGAAGCCGCTCATCGTCGCCTCGCTGCCCGGAGCCGGCGCATTGAACGGGGCCCGCATTTCGCCAACCTCACGCCCCCTGTTGTGCTCGTCAAGTGCTCCGAAAAGCTGCGTGTTCACGTGGGGGTACTCTTCGCCCGGGTCGGGATCAGGCTGCCGCATGATGCGGTCAGTCGGCCCCGAATAGACGTGCGCAGCGACCTCAGTGCCGTCTGCTGCGCGGTTTGAAAAGTCGCCGAAGGCGAGCCCCTCAAACACTCCGCCGGGTGGGGGTGCCTCGGGTGTGTAGAGGTAGCCAAGCAGATTATCGAATGAGCGGTTCTCGCCCATGAGCACGATCAGATGGTCAAACCCGGGAGTCTCGCGTGGCTTGGGCGCGCTGAACTCCTCGGGAATATAGGTTTGCCCGTCTTGCCCGCGTCGAGCCAGCTCAGAGAAGCCGAGACCCGCACCGACACCGCCCGCAAGCCCAACGGCCAACACACCGCCACCTTTGAGTAGACCTCGTCGACTCGGCAGCGGCTCGGTCATGCCACTGTGTTTCGCAGAACGCCGATACCGGACACCTCAACCTCGACCGTATCGCCGGCTTCAAGCCGCCCCACACCCGCGGGGGTGCCCGTCAAGATCACGTCGCCTGGCAGCAGCGTGAACGCCTCTGAGGCGTGCGCCACGATCCTCGCGACCGAGTGAATCAGGTGCGCCGTTGAACTGCTCTGCCGCACCTCGCCGTTCACCCGGGTCTCGATGTGCGCGTCGGTCAGATCGAGGTCGGTCTCGATGACGGGGCCGAGCGGGCAGAAGGTGTCGAACCCCTTTGCACGCGACCATTGGCCGTCTTTCACCTGCAGGTCGCGAGCACTCACATCGTTCGCGCAGGTGAAACCGAACACGACCTGCATGGCACGCTCGATCGGCACCTCTTTCGCGACGGCTCCAATGATGACCGCGAGCTCGCCCTCGTGCTCGACCTGCTCGGAAATAGCGGGCCGCACAATCGTCTCGCCGGGGCCGATCACTGAGGTGTTGGGTTTCAGGAACAGCAGAGGCTCGGCGGGCGGCTCGGCGGTACCGATGCCCGTCACGTCTTTCATCTCTTCAACGTGATCGAGGTAGTTCTTGCCGACGCAGACGATTTTTGAGCGAGGGATCACCGGGGCAAGCAACCGCACCTCGTCAAAGGGTATGCGTCGTCCAGTGGTGTCGAAGCCGCTCGCCATCGGATCCCCAAGCAACTCGACAATCTCGACTCCCTCGCCATGCTCTGCATGGTCAAGGATGCCGAAACCGATCTCGCCTTCGTAGCTGAAGCGCGCAACCTTCATGCTGGGCGCCTACGCGCTCGCTGGCACGTCGGCGGCAACGATCTGATGCACCCAACCGTGCGGATCCGCAACGGTGCCGAACTGAATGCCGGTAAGTTCATCGCGCAGCGACATGGTGAGCTTGCCTGGAGCACGATCGCCGAAGTCAACCACGGTGCCGCTCGCGGCCTTGAGCGCGCCGATCGGCGTGATCACTGCGGCAGTGCCGCACGCGAATGCCTCGACGATCGATCCGTCAGCAGCGCCCTCGCGCCATTCGCTCACGGTCACCTCGCGCTCGTCGACGGTCAGGCCGCGATCTTTCGCTAGCTGGATCAGGCTGCGACGGGTGATGCCGTCGAGAATGTTGCCATTGAGCGCGGGAGTGACGAGGTTGCCGTCGGCGCGCACAAGAAACAGGTTCATGCCGCCGAGCTCGTCGATCTGATCTTTTGTTGCCGCGTCGGTGAAGAGCACCTGCGCACAGCCGTTCTCTTGCGCAACGCGCGTCGGCAGCAGCGATGCCGCGTAGTTGCCGCCGCACTTTGCGGCACCGGTGCCGCCGCGGCCAGCGCGTGCGTGCTCTTCTGAAAGCCAGATCGACACGGGCTTCACACCACCGGTGAAGTAGGGGCCTGCTGGACTTGCGATGACGAGAAAGCGCGCCTTCTCTGCCGCGCGCACGCCGAGAAAGCTCTCGTCTGAGATCATGAACGGGCGCAGGTACAGGCTCTGGTCTTCTCGCGAAGGCACCCAGTCAATGTCGACGCGCACGAGCTCTTCGAGCGCGCGGACAAACAGCTCTTCGGGTAGTTCGGGCAGGGCGAGACGCTTCGCGCTCTCGTTCAACCGCTGCGCATTCGCCTCGGGGCGGAAGGTCACGACGTCACCGTTCGGGTGGCGGTATGCCTTGATACCCTCGAAGATCTCTTGGCCATAGTGCAGCACCGATGCCGCGGGGTCCATGGCGATCGGACCATAGGGCATCACCTTGGCGTCGTGCCACCCCTGCTCACGGGTCCACGAGATCGAGACCATGTGATCCGTGAATACTTTGCCGAAGCCGGGGTCGACAAGCGCTGCTTCGCGCTCGGCGTCGCTGCGCCTGGTTGCCGGGTAATGGCTGAACTCAATCATGGTCTTTCACTTTCTGCCGCGAGCAGCCGCGGCCGTGTAGGTAGAAGTCTAGGATCTCGGTGGCAGCTGCGCGATGATCGCGTCACCGATGCTCGCCGTGGGACGGGCACCGCCTGCTTTCGTCGCAAGGTCTGCCTGCACCGCCGCGCGCACGCGATCGGCCTCGGCGGCAAGCCCAAGGTGGTCGAGCATGATGCCTGCTGAGAGAATTGCAGCGGTCGGGTCGGCCAGTTGCTTCCCTGCGATGTCGGGAGCTGAGCCGTGGACCGGTTCGAACATGCTCGGAAACTCACCGGTGGGATTGATGTTGCCACTGGCTGCGAGCCCAATGCCGCCGCCGATAGCGCCGGCCAGATCAGTGAGAATATCACCGAACAGGTTGTCGGTCACGATCACATCGAAGCGTGCTGGGTCTTGCACCATGAAGATGGTGGCAGCGTCGACGTGCATGTAGTCGACTGCGATGCCCGGGTGCTCTGCCGCAACCGCCTCGACGACGCGCTGCCAGATCGCGCCAGCGTGCACGAGCACGTTGGTCTTGTGCACCCAGGTCAGCTTCTTGCGAGGCCGCTTCTCGGCCATCTCAAAGGCATACCGAACCACGCGCTCGACACCGTATGCGGTGTTCACCGAGACCTCGGTCGCCACCTCTGCGGGCGTGCCCGCGCGCAGGCGACCGCCGTTGCCTGCGTAGGGGCCTTCAGTGCCCTCGCGGACCACGATGAAATCGACCTCGCCTGGATTCGCGAGGGTGCTCACAACACCGGGAAAAAGTCGGCACGGGCGCACGTTCGCGTAGTGATCAAAGTCGAAACGAAGCTTCAGCAGCAGGCCACGCTCGATGTTTGCATTCTTGAGGCGAACATCACCGGGCACTCCCCCGACCGCGCCGAACAGAATCGCGTCGTGCGCGGCAAGCGCGTCTTGCTCTGCCCCGGGAAGCGTTTCGCCGGTCTCGAGGAAGCGCTCTGCCCCAAGTTTGAACTCCGTGCGCTCGAGCGTCACTTCGCCACCGTCGAGAACTGCGTCGAGCACGCGGTTCGCCTCGCGGATGACCTCGGGCCCGATCCCGTCGCCTGGAATGACTGCGAGCTTGATGGTTCGTGGCACGGGTGCTCCTTCTGCGTCTTTGGGGTGCGTTCATTAGCTTAGCGCCCGATAAGCGAACCGATGGCGAGCCCACGAAAGTCGCCCTTGCGTGCCCCGGGCAAAAGTAGATAGTGTGAATTCTTGTAATCCCTACGACCCGGAAAGGAGCAGGCCATGACCGATAACCGTGCATTCGCGGCCCCTGCTCTTCCGGGCAACCCGCTGACCGGACACTAGACTGCGCGGCCTTCGCCGCCTCACGTTCTCCAGCTTCTGCGCCGCCGGCGCACCTCTTCTTTCAGGGATCATGACTTCTTCGTCTTCGCTTTCACTCGCACGATCGCTCGCAAGGCTCTACCCGTTCGCGAAGCCTGCGCTGCCCCGCGTGATCGGTGGCGTCGTTGCAGCGCTCATCGCCTCGCTCGCCAGCCTCGCCATCCCGGTCGTTCTGCAGTGGGTCGTCGACGGCCCGCTGCTCACGGGCGACCGCGCGCTGATCGTGTGGTCAACACTCGCGGTGCTCGGGCTCGGCGTGGCGGAAGCCCTCTTCATCTTTCTGCGGCGCGCATTCGTGCTGCGACCGATGACCGAGGTCGAGTTCGCGATTCGCCAAACGTTTTACGAGCGGCTGCAGCGGCTGCAGGTGTCGTTTCACGACCGTTGGCAATCGGGGCAGTTGCTCAGCCGCATGATGCAAGACATCGGCCTGATTCGCCGTTGGCTGACCTTCGGCGCGATCATGCTGTTCGTCAACGTGCTCACGATGCTCATCGGCACCGGCCTGCTGTTTCGCTGGCATTGGGCGCTCGGCACCGTCTTCTTCGTAGCCTCGCTGCCCATCTGGGTGGTGGGATATCGCTTCGAGCAGGTCTACGGCGCACTCTCGCGCAAGAGCCAGGATCAATCGGGCGACCTCGCAACCGCGGTTGAAGAGAGCGTGCACGGCATCCGCGTGCTCAAAGCCTTCGGCCGCGGCGGCCACGCGCTCGGACAGTTTCGCAGACAGGCCGAGTCGCTGCGCAGCACGGAGCTGCGCAAGGCTCGCGAGGTCGGGCTGATCTGGTTCTGGTACGACATGGTTCCGGTGCTCGCAATCGGACTCTGCCTCATGACCGGCGTGGTGCTCGTTGGCATGCGTCAACTCAGCGTTGGCGAACTCTTCGCATTCTTCGCGATGGCAGCAGCGCTCCGTTGGCCGATGAACTCGCTGGGCTTTCTGTTCTCGTTCATGATCGACGCGCGCACGGCTACCGACCGCGTCTTCGAGGTGTTCGACGCCGAGATCACGATCACCGACCCCGAGCATCCGCGCTCGATCGAGCGCGCCCGCGGCGAGCTCGTGTTTCGCGACGTGCACTTCAGGTTCGCCGATGCCCCCGGCAGCGAGCTCGACTTGCTGAACGGACTCAACCTCGCGCTCGTGCCCGGCGAGACGCTCGCTCTCGTGGGCGCCACAGGCAGCGGCAGAACCACGCTCACGACGCTGCCCACCAGGCTGTACGACGTAACGTCGGGCTCAGTCGAGCTCGACGGTATCGACGTACGCGAGCTGCCGCTCGAGCAGCTGCGCCGGCACATCGGCGTGGCATTCGACGAGCCGATCCTCTTCTCTGCAAGCGTTCGGGAGAACGTGCTGCTCGGTCGCGACGACCTCGACGTGACCGGACAAGAGGCAGATCGAGTGCTGCACGAGGCGCTCGAGGTGGCTCAGGCTGGCTTTGCTTACGAACTGCCGAATGGCCTCGACACCGAGGTCGGCGAAGAGGGGCTCAGCCTGTCTGGCGGCCAGCGGCAGCGGCTCGCGCTCGCGCGTGTCGTCGCAGCACGGCCCAGTGTGCTCGTGCTCGATGATCCACTGTCGGCGCTCGATGTCGACACCGAGGCTCTCGTCGAAGCCGCGCTTCGGCGCGTGCTCGAGCACACGACCGCGCTGGTCGTCGCGCACCGCCCATCGACGGTCGCGATGGCCGACCGCGTTGCGGTCATGCAGGGAGGCGTGGTCACCGAGCTCGGCACCCACAGCGAGCTGCTGCGCACGAGTGAGCACTACCGCTACTTGATTTCTTCGCTCGAGACCGAGCGCCCCGAACGATCTACCCACACCGGAGAGGAGGTGCCACGATGAGCCCCGAGAGCGTGCTGGGCACCCGCGGCGAGGATCGCGAGAGCTACACCCGCGAAGAGAGCCGCGCCATCAGGCGGCGGTCGCTGCGCCTGCTGGGATCGATCCTGCGTCCGTTCAAGAAGCTGATCGTGCTCACGGTCATTGTGGTCGTGGTCTCGGCGGTGCTGCGCGCGATCGGCCCAAGCCTGATCGCCTTCGGCATCGACGACGCCCTCCCGCTCGCAATCGAACGGGGCGACTGGTGGCCGGCCGTCGGCATCACTGCGGCGTACCTCGTCATCGGCGGTGGCGGAGCGGCGCTCGCAGGTTGGTACGTCGTGCTCATCGCCCGTCTCACACAGTCGGTGATGATTGAGTTGCGCACCCGCATCTTCAGACACACCCAGCGACTCAGCCTCGAGTTTCACGAGGGCTACACCTCGGGTCGCATCATCTCGCGGCAGACGAGCGATCTCGAATCGATTCAAGAGCTGCTCGACGGCAGCCTCAGCGAGCTCATCGACGCGGTGCTGCTCGGCGCATTCACGCTCATCGCACTGTTTTTGATCGACTGGCGCAGCGGGCTGATTCTGGTGGGCATGGGCGTGCCGCTCGGGCTGCTCATGTGGTGGTTCGTCATCGAATCGCAGAAGGGATTTCGGGCGACCCGCGTGGTCAGCGCGCGCCTCATCGTGCAGTTCGTCGAGACCATGACGGGCATGCGCGCCGTGCAGGCGTTTCGGCGCGAGAAGCGAAACGATCGCGTATTCGCTAAGGTCTCTGACGACTATCGTCTGGCCAACCTACGAGTGATCAACCTGTTCGGCGTGCTCGATCCCGGCCTCGTGCTGCTGGGCAACATCACTGTTGCCGTAGTGTTGCTCTGGGGTGCGCTGCGCGTCACTGACGGCGGGCTCGCGATCGGTGTGCTGCTCGCCGCAGTGCTCTACGTGCGCAACTTCTTCGGCCCGCTCGAAGACGTCGCGATGTTCTTGAACTCGTATCAGTCGGCGGTTGCGGCGCTCGAGAAGGTTTCGGGGGTGCTCGAAGAGTCACCCACGGTCGAGGATCCCCAGCACCCCGTCGAGCTCAGCGAGGCAAGGGGTGAGCTGCGCTTCGACGGGGTCAGCTTCGGATACGGCGGTTCGGGCGGCGGGCGCACGGTGCTGGCTGAATGCGATCTTGCGATTCCCGCCGGGCAGACGATCGCTCTGGTCGGCACGACCGGCGCGGGCAAGTCGACTCTCGCAAAGCTCGTCGCGCGCTTCTACGACCCGACTATTGGTCGCGTTTCGCTGGACGGCGTCGATCTGCGCGACCTCTCGCCCGAAGACCTGCGCAGAGCCATCGTGATGGTGACGCAAGAGGCCTATCTTTTCAGCGGCACGGTCGCAGAGAACATCGCGCTCGGCAAACCGTCGGCAACCTCGGAAGAAATTCAGGCCGCGGCTCGCGCTGTCGGCGCCGACGAGTTCATCTCGAGGCTGACCGACGGCTACGACACCGACGTGAACAAGCGCGGCGGGCGGGTCTCGGCGGGTCAGCGCCAGCTGATCTCGTTCGCACGGGCATTTCTCGCCAACCCGGCCGTGCTGATTCTCGACGAGGCGACCGCGTCGCTCGACCTTCCGAGCGAGCGCCTCGTGCAAGACGCGCTGCAGACTCTGCTCGCCGATCGCACCGCGATCATCATCGCGCACCGCCTCTCGACGGTTGCGATCGCCGATCGGGTGCTCGTGATGGAACACGGTCGCGTGATCGAAGACGACTCCCCTGCTGAGCTGATCGTCGCCGACGGCAAGTTCGCCGCGCTGCATCGCGCATGGCAAGAGTCGCTGGTATAGCGAGCGCCCGAGGAGCCTAGGCTTGAGGGCATGAGTGCGTCACGGGTGCTTCGGGTTGCGGTGCTGGGGTTCGGTGCGATCGGGGTGCGCGTCGCGAGCGCGCTTGCCTCGGCCCGGGTTCCCAGCGCCGCCCTCGCCGGGGTGATTACCCGGTCGCCCGAGCAGGTAGCACCCCACGGGCACCGGGTGATCGCGCTCTCGGACGCACCCGTCGAATGCGATCTCGTGGTCGAGTGCGCGAGCGTTGCCACGCTTCGCGCCGCGGGACCAGGCATCATTGGGGCCGGCATTGACCTGCTGCCGGCGTCGCTAGGAGCCCTTGCCGACTCCGAGCTGCGGGCGCGACTTCTCAGCTCTGGCCCGGGGCGCTGTTTTCTCACCGCGGGGGCTATCGGCGGGCTCGACCTGCTTGGTGCTGCGGCCAGAGACGGTGGGCTCGACGCCGCTTCGCTGACTTCGACGAAGCGCGCGACGACGCTCGTGCGGCCATGGATGACCCCCGAGCTGGTCCAGCGGCTGCACGACACGCAGGAAGCATTCACGGTGTTCGAGGGCTCGGTAGACGAGGCGATCCGACTCTTCCCTGCCTCACTGAACGTTGGCGTGGCGCTCGCTGCGGCGACCGGCATGTGGGACGAGACTCTGGTTCGTCTCGTTGCAGATCCCGCAGCAACGCTCACGAACCACCGAGTGCGCGCGAGTGGCGCCTCGGGTGACTACGATTTCTCGATCACCAACAAGCCGCTGCCCGACTCACCCAGATCGAGTGCGGTCGTCTCGGCGGCGCTCTTGCGCGGCGTGAGCAGCATCGCGCAGCCCTCGGGGTCGTTCGTGTAGCCGCACGGGTGACGGCTATCACGCCGAAGAACCCACTGAGAGTGGGCCTTCATTGTGCGACCAACGTCACCATTCGACGATTCACCAGCGCGACGGCGACAATCGTGATCACCGCGCCAAGCAGCAGTGCGGCAGCCTCGCTCGATTCAAGCACGCCTGTGGTGGTGCCGAGCGCAGCCGCACCAACCGGCACGCCGAGCTGAGCTGCCGTCGAGACCGCGAGCGAAAGCGGTTGCCTTGTCAACGCACCCAGCCCATGTGCCAGGATTGCGGCGACACCGAGTGCGACGCCGAGCCAGACCGCAGCCGGGTCGGCGATCAGCTGCCGGAGATCAAGAGACGCCCCCAGCCAGACGAAGAAGATCGGTCCGAGAAAGCCTTCGGTGAGCGCGAAGGTTTGATTCGCAACCCTTCGCGGCTCTCCCACCGCGGCAACAGCGAGCCCCATCGTAAACCCGGCGAGCATGACCGAGACATGCATCACTGTCGCAACTGCCGCGAGCGTGAAGAGCAGCGCGAGGGTGATACGCAGCTCCATGGCAAGGCTGCGAGTCTTGCTCACTCGGTGTATGCGCTCCTGCTGCCCGCTGCGCTCGGCCCAGTTCAACACAAGAAAGAAGAGCCCGGCCACCGCGATCACCGCGAGCGCACCGAGCGCGGACCGTGCGACGTGCGCCGGATCAAGCACGAGTGGCACCGCGATGATGCAGAGCGCATCGGCGATCGCCAGCTGAGCCAGCATCTGCAGCCCCGACTTGTTGCGCACCTCAACCCCACCAAGTGAGGGCATGACGATCGTTGCCGACGATGACGCGATGAGCACTGCGTATAGCGCACCGTGACCAGTGCCGAAGAGGGACGCGATGCCGAGGCCGAGCGGCACGGCAATCGCCGCGATCCCGACAGCTCGCAGTGAGCCCCAGCCGAGGCCGCGCACCATCGCAGTTTGCCGAAGCGGCACATGACTGCCCGCAACGAACATGACCAGCGCGAAGCCGATCTGCGCGAGAAAGTCGAACGTCGGCTCGGTGGCGTCTACGACGCCAAATCCGGTTGTACCGAGCACGACACCGACGGCGAGTTCACCGATAACGACGGGAACCCGCAGCATTTTACCGAGACTGAGCAGCGGGCCGAGGATCGCAACGGCACAGATGAGCGCCAGCAGTGCAAAACTCATCCGCGTCTCCTCGCGCCGCAACTATCCGGTCGATCCTGGCATGAGCATACGCCTCTTCGGCAAGCAGGCTTCGGCGCACCGGGGTTTGTGCTTGAGTAGAACCATGTCGACGACATTTACTTTCAGCGTGGGTGCCCAGGAGCCTCACGAGGTCACGGTGCGCGTGGCGGGCATTCGAAACCGGGTCACGATCGCCATCGACGGCGTGGTCGCGATCGACAGCGGCGGCAACTTCGGCATCGTGATGCCGAACGTATTCGACATTGAGGTTGGCGTGTACGAGAAGCACATGGTGTCAGTGCGATTCATCGCCCAACAACACGTCGACGGCGGGGCCACCTATATCGATGTCTTCATCGACGGGCGGTTCGGGTTTCGCCAGAACTGGGGGTAACCGGCCAGAAACAACAAGGGGTAGCAGCTCGAAACAGCTGCTACCCCTCGTGAATCGCGTGCGCGAGGGGGGACTTGAACCCCCACGTCCGAAGACACTGGAACCTAAATCCAGCGCGTCTGCCAATTCCGCCACTCGCGCGAACCCCTCTAGCTTAGTGCGCCTTTGCAGGTTTCCTTGTCGCGGCTTCTCGCATCCAGGCCTCAACCTCGTGCGAGGTCCGCGGAATACTGTCCGAGAGCCGCCTGGCACCAGTCGCTGTCACGACAATGTCGTCTTCGATGCGTATTCCTATGCCCTTGAACTCATCAGGAACAGTAAGATCTTCCGACCTGAAATAGAGCCCAGGCTCTATCGTGAACACCATTCCTTCCTCGAGCACCCCGTCGAGATAGAGCTCCGTTCTGGCCAGCGCGCAGTCGTGCACATCGAGCCCCAGGTGGTGACTTATCCCGTGAACGATGTACCTGCGATGGTCTTGGTTCTCGGCCCGCATCGACTCTTCACCACTCACATCGATGAGCCCCCACTCGCTCAGCCTGTCGACAATGACTCGCATCGCGGTATCGTGCGCATCCCTAAACCGAGCGCCGGGCCGCACGGTTGCAAGTGCAGCATCTGAGGCCTCAACCAGCGTGTCGTACACTTTGCGCTGGGCATCGCTGAATCGCCCGTTGACGGGAAACACCCTGGTGATGTCGGCCGTATAGAGGCTATCTGCCTCAACCCCGGCATCGATGAGCACGAGATCGCCAGAGCGCACGGGGCCGTCGTTCCTCATCCAGTGCAACACGCAGGAGTGCTCCCCTGCGGCAACGATCGGATTGTAACCGACCGCGTTGCCCTCGAGTCGCGCACGCCGGTACATTGCGCTCTCGATCAGCCGCTCGCCACGCGCGTGACCGGCTATCTGAGGCAGCTCGGCGAGCACGTCAGTGAAACCGCGTCCTGTCGCTTCAACAGCCTGCTGCAACTGCTCAACCTCATAGGTGTCTTTCACAAGTCGCAGTTCGGCCAGCGAGCGCGAGAGTTGCAGGTCTGCGAGTCCGTCAGAAGCGAGAGCGCTCTGCACCCGTATAGCATCAACCCCCGAATCACGGGCGCCACCAAACACAGTCTGCACTGTTTCAGCGTCCGTGCGCGTGAGATACTCTGCGAGCTCGCCAATATCGCGCACCTCGATTGCGAGCAGCCGCCCCACTGCTTCGAGTGATGGCCGCGGGCCGATCCAGAATTCACCTATCTCTGCGTGCGAGTAGAACTCCGAAGTGCCTCGCCCTGCCGAGGGGCGAAAGAATAACGTGATTTCATGCCCACCCTTTGTCGGCTCGAAGACAAGCGTCGCCCCCGGTTCGCTTTCACTGCCCCACCCTGTGAGCCAGGCAAAGTCAGAGTGCGCTCTGAACTGGTAGTCCATGTCGTTTGAGCGTCGTTTTCGCACCCCTGCCGAGACGATCAGGCGCACACCCTGATAGGCGGCGGACACCTTTTGCCTGCGCAATGCAGCAAAAGGTGCCTGCTCGCCACTTGCCGAGTGGAACGCTGCGGCGGGCTCTGCCCAACCTTCAACGATTTGACTTGTGAATCGAGAGTTTGTTGGCGTCGTAGACCGGTTCTCGGTCAGGCTCGGCACCGCGTGCACATAACCGTCCGTGCTCACTCCATCTACCTTTCACGCACTCAGTCGTCAGTCAGGCCACGACGGCCGATCATCGCGTAACGCTCAGGGCTGTTGCGTCGCATCCACATGGCACGCGCGAACCCGATGCAGAGCACTACGAGGTTAATCGCTGGCAAGATCCAGTTGATTGCGCCCTCTTGCCCCGTGTAGAAGCTCATGTTCGCAAGCACGAGCGAGACCACCGCACCGAGCACCACCGTAGCAATCGCGGGAGCGACCGCGACCGTCCATACCGAGTGACCCCGGCGGTTCTTCCAGAAGAAGACGAAGATGGCGAGCGCTGTGAGGCACTCCATAGCGGGCACTGCGACAGCGACGGGCACGCTACCGAGCACGAACAGGTCGAGGTACGGGTCAAGGCCAGCAATGATGCACATCACGATTGCAGCCAGTGCCAGCACCGAGTGCACCAGGCTTGCCACCCAAGGGGCATTAGTGCGCTTGGACCGCTTCGTAAACATTGCGGGGATCACGCCGTCGCGGGCCAGCGCGTGCAGGTACCGGGTGGTTGCGTTGTGAAACGCGAGCACCGACGCAAACCAGCTGAACACCACAAGAATCGAGATCAGTGTGGCGAACCAGCCACCCACGAAGGTCTCTGCCGCACCGGTGAACATTTCTGTGGGGTTGTTGAGCGCTACGTCTCCGGCCATAGAGCCGAAGGCCTGCACGATTGCCCAAGCGACGAAGGCCTGCAACAGGGCGATCACGGCGATCGAACCGAAGGTTGCTCGGCGAAGCGTACGCACGGGATTCTTTGCCTCGTCGCGGAACAGCGCGGTTGCCTCGAAGCCCGCGAACGCCGCGAACACCACCAGCAGCACGACACCGAGTTGGCCCTGCGCGATTGCACCCGGGTTCAGTGCATCGAGGCTGAGCCCCTCGGCGCCACCCTGCACCATGATCGAGATGCCGAGCACCGCGAGCACGAGCACCTCAGCAATCATGAAGAAACCCAGCACACGCATGTTGAGCTCAACGTTGAGCTGACCGAGCACGCCCATGAGCACGACTCCGAGAATTCCCCAGACCGGCCATGGAATGGCGACCCCGAGCAGCGACTGCACGGTGAACTCGGCAAACACGGCGAACGGGCCGATCGAGCCGACCGAAATCAGCGCGTAAGAGATCACCGCAACGAAGGCAACGCCGATGCCGAGCGGCCGCCCGAGACCCGCAGAAATATACGAGAAAAGCGCCCCGGCATTCGGAATGTACTTCGTCATCGCGACGTATCCCACCGCAAAAATCGAAAGGAACAGACCCGCGATTAAGAACACCCCGGCGGTGCCGATGCCGCCGCGACCGATCGAGAGTGGGGTCGAGCCGACGGCGAAGCCCAGTGGTGCCGCCGCCGCGATCACAAAGAAGACAATGTGTCGCGCGCTCAGCGACCTGCGCGATTCCGAGGCCCCTTCTGCGGGTTCCGATGCGCCGGCAATCGCGCTTTCCTCAGTCGAGGGTTGAGATGACATGGAGCTCTCCTTTGAGGTCCTACTGAAACAGTGAGTGTTGGAATGGGTAAAAGAATGGAGAAAAGAAGCGGAAAGTAATTATCGAAGCGCTAGTCGGCGCTCCCGAAGCCGCCACCGCCGCCGGTGAGCACCGTGAGTTCGTCGCCTGCGGCGAGATTCAGGCCGTTCACCTTGAGCAGATCATCGCGGTTGATGCTGCCACGAATCTCGACCCGTGGCGGCAGACCGTCGGCACCCCCGGCAAGCCCCCATGCCGGTGTCACCGAGCGGTCGAGCCATAAGAAAAGCTGAGTCGGCTCATCAAAACGGTAGCTTCGGCGAATGCCGTCACCCCCTCTGTGCCTGCCCGCACCGCCAGACCCGCGCCGAATCGCACACTCGGTAACGGTGATTGGGTAGCGGGTTTCGAGCGCCTCAACCGGGGTGTTTCTGAAGCTGCCGTTCACTACGTTGATCAGCCCATCTGCGCCGTCGGCATTGTCGTCGGCACCCCAGCCACCCGCGTGCGCCTCTACGCAGAGGTATTCGTCACCGTGGTGATCGCGCCCGGCAAAGTAGGTGATCATCGAGTCACCGAACTGTGCAGCGGTGACTCGCTGCGGCAGCACCTCGGCAAACGAACTAATAAACAGGTCAATGAGCAGGCCGAGGCTCGTGTAGTACCAGCCGCACGCCGCGGGTTCGAGCGCGTGGTGCATCGAGCCGGGTCGCGTGAGAATCTCAAGGTTTCTAAAGCAGCCCCCGTCGAAGGAGCGTTCTGGCGCGAAGAGCAGTTTGTATGCAACACGGATAGCGGCAACCGCCTGCGCGCGCCCACAGTTGATCGGGCCGACCGTGGTGTCTGGGCTCCCTTGCAAATCAACGACAATTCGATCGCCGTCAACAATGACCTTGATCGGGATGGGAATCGCGGTCGAGCGATCGATGCCGTCGTTGTCCATTGCGCCGCTGCCGGTGTAGACACCGTCAGGAATGGCCAGCACCGCTTCACGGTCGGAGGCTTCGCTCTGTCGAAAAATCTCGTCTCGAGCGGCCTCTACGACGTCGAGCCCGAAACGGTCGATGATTTCAACCATGCGCCGTTGCCCGATGCGGCACGCCGCAATCATCGCGTTGATATCGCCGACGACCAGGTCGCCACTTCGGCTATTGCGACGAATGATGTCAAGAATGTCTGGGTTGGTGCCCCGCGCGTCACAGATCTTGACTGGGCTGAGCAGCAGCCCTTCCTGGTAGACATCGATGGTTTCGGTTCCGCCGCCGGGATCCTTGCCGCCAACATCGGTAATGTCGCCGCGAACCGCGACATAGCCCACAAGCCCACCCTGCCTGTGCACGGGGGCAAAGAGCGTGACATCGTTGAGATGAGTGCCCTGGATATACGGATCGTTCAGAATGACAACGTCACCTTCTTCGAGCCAGCTTTCGCCACCGCGGCGGCGCATCGCTTCTTTTACCGCCTCATCGAGGTTGCCAAGAAATAGCGGCAACCCACTCGATTGCCCAAGCACATCTGCGTTTCTGTCGAGGATCGCCACTGCGGCGTCTTCGCTTTCGTAGAGCAGGGGCTGAAATGCCGACCTCACAACAGTGCTGTGCATGTCTTCAGCGGCGGAGAGGAACAGGTTGCGAATGATTTCGGTCGTTGCTACGTCGATGCTCATGAGTCTGCCTTTCGCAGTACCATGGTGCCCAGGCTCCCACGCACTGCGTGCCAGCCGGGCGGAACAAGTGTGGTAGAGCCGTCTTCCAGAATGACGGCGGGCCCCGCTACAGGGGTGTCGCCGAGTGCGTCCCTGTGCACCAGGCGCGCCTCGTGCGTGACGCCGTCGATTCGAACAGCACGCTTCGGCTGAGCTTCGCCCCATTCTTGACCGTCGGCCTCAGGCTGCGTGGCTGCGCCCGTGGGCTCAACTCCGGTGCTGCCTACGGCAGCGAGGCGAATGTTCACGAACTCTACGGGAGACTCGGGCATCGCATGGCCATAGCGATTTTGGTAAGCCTCGTGAAAACTTGCCACTGCGTTATCTGCGTCATCAAGCCGCACGCTGATTGAGTGCTCTTGACCGACATAGCGCATGTCGGCAGAGAGCTCGTAGCTTCGTGCTTGCGCCGGCACGCGCTCACTTTCGAGCAACTCTTCGCCGCGTGTGCGCAAACGCTGCGCAATCTCAGCGGCCGCAGCCATCACTTCGGGGGCACCGACCACACCCTGAAGCGGGGCCGAGACATCGTGCCGAATGTCGGCGTGCAGCATGCCCCAGGCCGACAGCACTCCCGTCGCGAACGGCACGATTACTTCGCTGATGCCCAACTCGTCAGCTACTGCGGCACCGTGCAGTGGGCCTGCACCGCCAAACGCGACGAGAGAGAAGTCTCTGACATCGATTCCCTTTCGCACGGTAAGCGTGCGAATCGCGTTCGCCATCATTCCGTTGGCGACAGCCACAATGCCCTCCGCCGCGGCGGTTTCGTCGATGCCGAGATCTTCGCCGAGCTTCGACATTGCCGTGCGCGCGGCGTCAACGTGAAGTGCCATTCGCCCACCGAGAAAGGCTTGCGGGTCGATTCGACCAAGCAGCACCTGAGCGTCAGTTACGGTCGGCTGCGTTCCGCCCAATCCGTAGCTTGCAGGGCCAGGGTTTGAGCCCGCGCTCTTGGGCCCGACGCGTAGCCCGCCGCCCTCGGCGCGCGCGATCGAGCCACCCCCTGCTCCGATCGTATGCAGCTCAACGACAGGCATCCTCATGATCTGATCAGCGAGTTCGCTTTCAGTGACAAGCGACATACGACCGTCAACCACGAGGCTGACGTCTGACGAGGTGCCCCCCATGTCGATGCCGATCAGATTCGGCCTGTCGAGCACGCGGGCGAGCGTCTCGGCTGCAACCACACCACCGGCAGGTCCACTCAGAATCGTCTGAATTGGCTGGTGCGCCACGAGCTCGGCCGAGCAGATTCCTCCGCTCGAGCGCATCACCTGCAGTGGTGCCGCACACGAACGCTCCTGTAGCTCGGTCTCGAGCGCAGAAAGGTAACGCTCAACGGTGCGCGCGACGTAACCGGTTGCCAACGTTGTCGAGGTGCGCTCGAACTCACCCTGCTCTGGCGCAACCTCGTGCGAAAGCACAAATGACACTCCGGGCACTCGCCTCGCGAGCCCGTCTCGCAACTGCAGCTCATGTGCTGGGTTCTCATAGGCGTGCAGCAGCGAGATTACGACGCTCGTGATGCCACTTGCACGCAGCCATTCGGCGATCCGCTCAACCTCCTGCTCGGCAAGCGGCAGCTCAACCGAGCCGTCAAAACGCATGCGCTCAGCAACGGCGACGATATCGTCTGCGGCAACCAGCGGCTCAGCGCGCTCTGGTCGCAGGTTCCAGATATCGGTGTTGCCCGCACGCCCGAGCAGCGGAACATCGGTGAAACCGGCGGTGGTGAGCAGCGCAAGCCGCTCCCCCGTGCGCGAGAGCAGCGCATTCAGCCCCGCCGTTGTTCCATGCACCAGAAACTGGATGTCCTGGACAATCCCAAGTTCGTCGAGCCCCTGCAGCATTCCGATGCTCGGATTCTCAGGTGTGCTCAACACTTTGAACAGCTCGGTGGTGCCGTCTTCCAAGTTCTGCAACACGATATCGGTGAACGTGCCTCCGATATCTACTCCGACTCTGAGGTTCTTCGTCATAAATTCTTCCTTGAGGTATTGAAGGGTTGAGCGTGATGAGCGCCATCGGCCCGCCAGTCAGGCAGCTGGCAAGGCCGCAGGGTCACGGTGCCGGGCGAAAGTCGACCACCCGCGTGAGCTCCGCGCTGCCGAGCGACCCGAGCTGGGCACCCGATCCGCCCGATCGACCGGAGTCACCCGAATCAGCTGGTCGAAGCAGTGGCAGCAACTCCTCGACGTCGTCGGCCCGCGAGGGGTTATCGAGCCAACCCTGGTATGCGGTCTCAGATTCCCAGAGTGCACTCACAGTGATGCGATCTGACTCATCGAGCGACACTCCGATCTCAACAGAGAGACACCCCGGCTGCGCGCTCGATCGCGCCAGGATTCCACGCTCGAGGTAGAAGTCAAGCACCTTCTGGGCACCACCCTCGCGAGCCTGAAGGTGCAACTGCGTTCTGATCATGAACCCTGTCCTGACTGGCGCGCTTCGGTGCGCGCCTGCTGAGGTGAAATGTGCGAAGAGTAGAGATTGTGTCTCGCTTCGTCTTCAGGGATCATGTTTCCATGCAGAGCAATACCTGTCAAGCGATAGATAGAAATTTTTGACTCGCTCGCCCGCACCCGTAAGTATGGAAACATCGCAGCCGCACCATAAGCGTTTCTGCACCAGAGGACACGAGGTTTCAATGCCGTCACCGACACCGCCAACTCGCGTTGGGCGTCCCCGCGCCGAGGGCGCTCCAGAAAACGGCGATGCCCCTCGCGAGCAAATACTCAAGGCCGCCGCCGAACTCTTCATCACCCACGGCTTCACCGCGACGACTACACGGGCGATCGCTGAAGCAGTTGGAATTCGCCAGGCGACCCTCTACTATCACTTCGCCGGCAAAGAAGAAATCTTGCACGAGTTGCTGAACGTTTCGTTGCACCCCGGCATCGAAATCGCCCGCCGCATAGAGGCGGCGGTTCCGACTGAGCTGAGCCCGGCCGCAGCTCTGCACGCGCTTGCCACTATCGACGCGCGCACGCTCGCAGAAACGAAGCTTAACCTGGCGTTTCTCTGGCTACTGCCCGAGGTGCAAAGCGCCCAATATGCGCACTTTCATGAAGAGGGTCGCGAAATTGAGCGCGTGTTTGCCCGCCTCGGCTCACGGGCGCAGCAGGCACCCGCAAAGTACAACCTGAGCGAAGAGCAGCTTGGCGCTGTACTCATCCACATTTCCGAGTTGATCACGTTGCTTCGCCGCTCAGGTCCCCCTATAGATCCGGGCTATGTCAAAGTAGTAGGCGTGACCTGTCTGCGCGCATGCGGGCTCGGCGAGAAAGCCATTCGTGACGCGATCACCGAGTCCGAGGCTTTCCAGGCAGAAACTGATCTGTATCTCGGCTAGCCGCGTCACCGCCCAAGCATCTCGTTCGCCGCATCGACATATGCGACCAGGCCAGCCACGCCCGAGCGCTTTGCTGTTTGCGCGAGCGCGCGCAGATTTCCTGCCTCAGTGTCGGATACCGCGGGAGCCGCAGCAATCACCTGTTCAGCCGCGGTCGGCGCGACGTCGGCCATAACCGAGGTATCGACCTGAACTCCGTCCCAGAGCTGATTGAGTCGCTTCTCAGAGTCGTTGGCCTTAACGCGAGCCTCCTCCAGACGGTCGACAGCGAGATCCTTTTCGTGAGCAATCTCGCTGAGCGACCACGGCGCAACCCAGAATGACACGGGCTCGGCACTGGGCCGACTCAATGACTCCAACCCGGCACTTTCAAGCAGGTTCTCGACAAACGCCTTGCTGCCGAGCGAGACGTCGTTCGTGCCGAAAGACGGCTCCTGCCCGGTCTGGGCGGTGATCCTCTCGCTCATCTCTTCGGACTGCGCTTCGCAGCCGCTGCCGTCGAATGCGGCGAGGGCCGTGCGGCCGCTGGCGAGCTGCCTTCGAACCTCGTCGAGCGTGGCCTCTGGAAGCACGGGCGGCGCGATTCGAGAGATCAGTGCCTCGGCGTCTGCAATCGCGGCTTCGTGCCCGGGCACACTCAGGCAGATCGCGGCGGTGCGGGCTTCAGTGTTTCGAAGATCGCGCTCCGTCATTCGCTCAATCGAAGAGAGGTCGCGAGCAATTATGACGTACTGTTGCGCGACCATGCTCTGTGCGAGCAGCAGCACGGTCAGAGCGACTGTGATGACAAGACCGATCTTCGGCCCGCGGGCGCGATGCTTCGCCCCTGCGAACGTCGCCCAAAAGGCTATCTGCATCAATATGGATGCTGCACCCAGAAACACGAGCACCGGAAGCGTGGCGCCTCCAAGCGCGACCGCACCCGCGAGAACCGCAACCGATCCAAAGCCCCAAATTGCGGCGCGAATCGTTCTGCCCTGCGCCGACTTCATCGGGTCGTTCGCGGTCTTCACCGCAACCACCACCGCGCAGATGAAGAGCCCGAGCAGCAGAATCGGCAGTAGAAAGAACCAGCTCGCCCCCAGCACAGCAAGGCCCGCGTATCCTGCCGTTGGGCTGTCGACAAACACAAACGGCAGCGGCGCCACCAGTACGAGCGCGGTGATCCACCCGAGAACTTTCGCGGTGCGTTTTGCACGCTGCACTGGATCACGTATCGCTGGATCGCGCCTCACCCAATCGCGCCTTGCGGGGTCTCGCGGCAGAGCCTCATTCGGCCGTTCCGAGCTGGCTTCTTGCATGCTCTCCTTGCCCGGCACGCGTCACCACCCCTCGGTCAGCACCCGATCGAGCTGGGCCACCACAAAGTCGGCGCTTTCCGCGGTGAGGCACAGTGGCGGCTTCACTTTGAGCACGTTCGAACGCTCCGAAGTGGTGAGCACGATCACGCCGAGTTCGCGCAGTCGCTCGCAGATCGCCGCGGCCTCCTCTTTCGCGGGCTCCATCGTGTCGCGGTCGCGCACCAGCTCGACCCCGAGGTAGAGGCCCTCGCCGTGAATCGGCCCGATCAGCTCGTGCTTCTCAGCCAGCGCGGTGAAGCCCGCGATCAGGCTGTTCCCCACCACGCGCGCGTTCTCTTGCAGACCCTCGTCACGCATTGCGTCGAGCACCGCAATGCCGACCCGGCACGACAGCGGGTTGCCGCCGGCCGAAGAGAAGAACTGCCCCTGCGACGAGAGCGCGTCGGCGACGCGCTTCGAGGTGATCACGCCACCGATCGGAAATCCGTTGCCCATGGGCTTCGCAATCGCGATGATGTCTGGCGTTACCCCCGACTGCTCGAAGCCCCAGAAGCTCGAGCCCATGCGGCCGAAGCCGACCTGTACCTCGTCGGCGATGCACAGACCGCCGGCCGCGCGCACCGCGTCATACGCCTCCGCGAGGTACCCAGAGGGCAGCATGACTCCCCCGGCGTTGCCGAGCACCGATTCGCAGATGAACCCGCCGAC
The DNA here is from genome assembly GCA_937967375.1 of uncultured Leucobacter sp. GTDB lineage: Bacteria > Actinomycetota > Actinomycetes > Actinomycetales > Microbacteriaceae > Leucobacter. The sequence goes on along the minus strand of CALCJF010000109.1, from coordinate 40,052 downwards.
AGGCCGCCCTTCAGTCTCAAGGGCGCGCAGTTCAGCGGCAAGATCTGCGGCATATGCGGCCCCGATAGACGCGTCGTCAGCGGCACCGCGATATGTGCCCCGAAAGCGATTCGGCACGTCGGCGACGTGCACCCACTCGGGCCGATTCTCGAGCGCGAACGGGTTGTCGTATGCGCTGGTCGTCACGGCATCGCTCGCCATGGTCCAGCCGTGATAGGCCTCGCGCAGCGCGACGATCGTCTTGCGCCCCGAGGCTGCTTGCGCGAGACGCAGGGCCAGATCCACCGCCTCAGAACCAGAGTTCACGAGCAGCACCGTGTCGAGCCCGGTGCCAGCCGGAAGCTTCGCGAGCAGCCGCTCACTGTACTCTGCAAGCTCGCGGTACAGGAATCGCGAGTTGGTGTTCAGCACGCGAATCTGACGATTCACGGCATCGGCGACGCCGGGGTGGCCGTGGCCGAGCCCCGTCACGTTGTTGACCATGTCGACATACGACCGCCCCGTGGTGTCGACGAGGTGGTGCCGCCACCCACGCTCGATCTGCATCGGCTCCTCGTAGTAGCGCTCCTGCGCACTCGCGAAGATCTGTTCGCGGCGCAACTGTTCGTCGCCGGATTCGTCGCGTTGGACGAGCGATGCAAGGCCGAGGATCGCGGCCGGGTCGTGCGTGAACCGCCGCCAGGCCGGCACGCGCTCGGGTGCGAGCATGAGAGGCCGGTGCGGATCGCCTGCCGCGACGAATTGAATCTGCCGCAGCACGTCTCGGCGGCGCAGGCCAACGACGAGATGCCCACCTCCTGCAAGCTGGCCGAGCGGCACGCCGGCCTCGACCTCGTCGCCGAGCAGAACCGAGGGCAGCAACCCCATGATCTGCAGGCTCCACCCGTTCGCGGTGTCGAGCACGACGGAGCTGTCAGAGAACCCAGCAACCGTACCGCCGAGGGGGGCGTGCACCTTGCCCACGAGCTCTGATCGAACGAAGACCTCGGTGTCAGCCGGCCAGGTCGCCGCCGCGTCGCTCGAATCGACCGCGGCGCTTGTCAGCCGGTACACCCCATACGGCAGCACCGCTGCCTCGGCTCCCCCGGCGAATGCATCAGCGACAAGCCCGGCCTCGGCGTCTGATTCAAGCCAGCGGCCAGACGCGAGCGCCTCGCTCTCGACACCGGGGTCGAGCACCGCGACTTCACCCTCGAGCCACGGCAGAAGCGACCGCAGCGGAGCGAGCGTGCCCTCACCAACAGGCGGCGCGGGCGCCACCGCGAGCTTCAGTTCGGCCCCCGCAGCGATGCCCTGGTACCCGAGCTCGGCAAGTACCAGCTCGGTCATCTCGGCAAGCGGGTATCGCGTTGCCGCGTCGAAGATCGCCTGTTCACCGGCAATGCGATCCCGCGCGTAGTCGTTGTCGCCGTCGATCTGCAGCTGACGCCAGCCGCTTGCGACCAACAGCGCGGCCCGCAGCGCGACCAGGGGCCAGAGCGCGCGAGCCTCGGCCGCAGACAGGCGTGCGTCGCGGTGAAACGCGCGCACGGCCCGAAGTACGGCGAGCGGGCGCTCGGGCTCGTGGTGCAGCAACGAGCTCAGCGTTACTGCGAGTTCGGCAACACGCCAGCCGTAGCTGAGGTCGCCCAAGTCGAGCACGGTGTGCGGGTGCAGCCTCGTGTCGTCGCCGCGTGCGCCCATCACGTTGTCGTCGGTGAGGTCGCCGTGAATCGCCTGCACCGGCAGCGCGTCGGCGACGAGCGAAAGCGCGGCATGCGCGTCTTCGGCCGCATCGAGCACGCGGGATCGCAGCGTCTCGTCTTCGATGGACGCCGCGAGCCGCAACGTCTCTTCGTGCGCGACCCGCATGTCCCAGACGCTCGGCACCTCGAGCCCCGCGTGGTCGAGGCCGATGAGTGCGTTCACTGAAGCCGCAGCAAGTGCGCCGAACTCCGAGATGACCGCGGGCGCCAGGTAGCCGCAGTCGAGCATGGGCTCTCCGGCGGCGAACTCGCTTCGCCGCGCTGCAAAGCCGTTCCAGCGCTGCGTGATCTCGCCGTCGAGCCCGGGCAGCATTGCCGCGACGGCAACGCCAGCCGCGCGATACGCGTCGAGCGCGGCATGCTGCGCTTCCCGTGCCGCGTCTGAGAATGCCTGGTTGTCGATGCGCAGCACGCTCTTCACACCATCTGGCTCGGTCAGCAGAAAGTTGCGATCCTGGTTGCTTCCAAGCTCGCTCGCCACCACCTCGATCCCGTAGCGCTCGAAGGCGATGCGTGCGGCGTCGCTCTCGGTCACGTCGGGCCGAACCAGCCCACCTGCGTCGCTCATGGCAGCCTCCTCAGCAGCTCCTTCGAGAGCTCGGTGAACGCGCGGCGCCGATGCGACACCGCGTCTTTCTCTTCTACGGTCATCTGCGCGGCTGAGCGGGTCTCGCCCTCGGGCTGAAACACCGGGTCGTAGCCGAAGCCGCCCTCGCCAGCGGGGGCGCGCAGCACTGATCCTCGCCATGCCGCGAGCACCGAGACCTCGTCGCCGTCTGCGCTCGGGGTCGGCGGCAGCGCCAGCGCGGCGGCGCACATGAACGCGGCGCCCCGGTGCTCGTCTGCAAGGTCAGACAGCTGCCAGAGCAACAGCTCGACATTGCCGGTGTCGCTGCGCTCGGGGCCGCCCCAGCGCGCCGAGAAGATTCCCGGGCACCCGCCCAACACGTCGACCGAGATGCCCGAATCGTCGGCGATCGCAGGCAACCCCGTGTGCGCCGCGGCGGCGCGGGCCTTGAGCAGCGCGTTCTCTTCGAACGTCACGCCGCTCTCGACAGGCTCGGGGCCGTCGTAGCCGATCAGCTCGATGCCCGGCACGAGCGGCGCGAGCACGCGACGCAGTTCTTCGAGCTTGTGGGCGTTGTGCGACGCAAGTACTACCTGAGCCATGCGCTGCCTCAGCTCTGCAGTGCGGCGAGCTGCAGCTCGCGCAGTTCGCCGGTCGAGACGATCGCGAGGTCGAGCAGGCTGTCGAGCTCGGCGCGTGAGAACGGTGCGCCCTCGGCGGTGCCCTGCACCTCGACGAAGCCGCCGCGGCCCGTCACGACGACGTTCATATCGGTCTCGGCCCGCACATCTTCGACGTAGGCGAGGTCTGAGAGCGGCACGCCGTCGACGATGCCGACCGAGACTGCCGCGACGCTATCGGTGAGGGGCACTGCGTTCTTGGCGACGTAGCCCTTCGTGCGCGCCCACTCGATCGCCTCGGCGAGCGCAACATAGGCTCCCGTGATCGACGCGGTGCGTGTGCCACCGTCTGCCTGCAACACGTCGCAGTCGATCACGAGGGTGTTTTCACCGAGCGCCTTCATGTCGACGACCGCGCGCAGGCTGCGGCCGATCAGGCGCGAGATCTCGTGCGTGCGACCGCCGATCTTGCCTTTGACCGACTCGCGCGCCATGCGCTCGTTCGTCGAACGCGGCAGCATCGAGTACTCGGCGGTCACCCAGCCCTTGCCCTGGCCTCGCAACCACGGCGGAACACCGGGGGTGAACGAGGCGGTGCAGAGCACCTTTGTCGCACCGAAGCTGATGAGTGCGCTGCCCTCCGCCTGCGCGCTCCAACCGCGCTCGATGGTGACCTCGCGCATCTGTTGTGGGCTGCGGCCGTCTGCTCGCACCTGGCTACTCATCTTGATTCTCCTCGTGATTGGTGAAGTTCGGCAGCCGGATAGCGCCCGTCTGCAGGTGGTCGACGGCGTCGATGCCGATCCCGAGCATGCGCCTGGCGAGCTCGACAAACCCGGCAGTGTCTTCGCCTGTCGCCTCGTAGCGCACCGTTGGTTCGCCCGTGTTCGGCCCGCGCAGCAGCCCGCGGTCGGTAAGCACGCGATATACCTCGCCCGCCGTCTCGACATCGCTCGACACGAGCGCAACCTGCCGCCCGACGACCTGGCTGATGGCTCCGCGCAAGAACGGATAGTGCGTGCAGCCGAGCACGAGCGTGTCGATTTGCTGCGCCACAAGTGGCGCCAGATACTGCTGAGCCACTTCGAGCACCTCAGGGCCGCTCGTCTGGCCAGCCTCGACGAGTTCGACGAAGCGCGGGCAGGCCTGCGAGCTCAGCTCGATATCGGGCCGCATGCTGAACAGGTCGTCGTAGACCCGCGACTGAATGGTGCCCTGAGTGCCGATGAGCCCCACGCGCTGGTTGCGGGTGATCGAAATCGCGCTGCGCACGGTCGGGCCGATTACTTCGACCACCGGCACGTCGTAGCGCTCGTGGGCGTCGCGCAGCATCGCGGCGCTCGCGGTGTTGCAGGCGATCACGAGCATCTTCACGCCCTGCGCAACGAGCCCGTCGAGAATCTCGAGCGCGTATCTGCGCACCTCTGCGATTGGCCGCGGGCCGTAAGGGGTGTGAGCAGTATCACCGACGTAGATCATCGACTCGTTCGGCAGCATGTCGCGAATCGCGCGGGCAACCGTCAGCCCGCCCACGCCCGAGTCGAAGACACCGATCGGCCGGTCGTTCACGTGCTGCTCACTCACCCGTTCAGCCTAGCGCCTGGGCGGCTTCTCGCGCGCGGCGCAAGGTGCTCCGAGCCGGGCACCCGCAAGCGCTACTTGATCCAGCTCTTGCGGTGGTGTTCACTGAGCCCGTGCGTCGCGATGCCGTCGTAGTGCACCTTCGCGCCATACCCCTTGTTTGACGCCCAAGCGTAGTGCGGTTCGGCTTCGTGCGCCTCGCGCATCACGTGGTCGCGATCGACTTTGGCACGCACGGAAGCCGCCGCGACACTCGCGCACGCCCGGTCGCCACCGACCATCGTGTGTACGTTCAGCGGAGCGCGCAGCACGGGCGAGAGCCAGTCGTGTTTTCCATCGACGAGGATCACCGCACGAGCCACTGGCACGCCTCCCTCGTGCAGGCTGAGCAACGCCCTGCGGCCGGCCTCGCCGAGCGCCCAGGTGATCCCGCGTGCATCAATCTCTGCCGCACTGACGTAACCGACCGCCCCGTGCCCCCACTCGGCAACGAGCGGGGCGAGCAGTTCGCGTTTCTTCTCGCTCAGCAGCTTCGAATCACGAAGCCCGAGCGGAAACGGTGATCCGGGGGCGCTGACCGCATGCACGCCCACCGCGACGGGGCCGGCGATTGCCCCGCGGCCAACCTCGTCGATCCCGATGACCAGCTCGTGGCCCGCCGCGAAGCAGGATTCTTCGAACTCGAGTGTCGGGTCTTTCGAGACGGCCTGGTCACTCGCCATCTGTGGTCTTCTGGTCACCCGCAGTCTCGTTTGCCCCGCCGTCTGCCGCCTCGGCGACCCCCGTAAACGTGTTCGGGTAGTTGTCGAGCCAGGTAAATCGCGAGAAAGGCCAGTTCAGCACAAACGCCCTGCCGACGATCTCGTCTTCAGAGACAAAGCCACGGCCAGGCTCGTCTTGGTGGTAGCGCGAGTCCATGCTCGAATAGCGGTTGTCGCCCATCACCCAGACCGAGCCCTCGGGCACGACTACGTCGAAGTCGATCTCAGATACACGGTTCTTTCCCTCGGGCACGACTGCATACGGCTCGTCGAGTGGCACGCCGTTGACGGTGACACGGCCGTTCGCGTCGCAACAAGCAACCCGGTCGCCACCGACACCGATCACGCGTTTCACGACGTAGTCGGCGCTCGTGTCGGCGGCGAGACCCAGCACCTGCAACACCTTCTCGACCGGAGTGGGCGAGGGCACCTGCGCGCTCGGCGGCAGGCTGAGCCACCCGCCCGGGTCACGAAACACGACAACGTCGCCGCGCTGCACGTCGACCATGCCCGGCACCAACTGGTTCACCAGGATGCGGTCGTTGACCTCGAGCGTGTGCTCCATCGAGCCAGAGGGAATGTAGAAGCTGCGCACCAAGAACGTCTTCAAAAAGAACGACACGGTGAATGCGACCACCAGAATGATCAGCAAATCGCGCAGAAACCGCAGCAAGCTGCTGACCGGCCCCGCGTGTCGGTCTGCGGTGTGCTGGCTCATGGGGCTCCGATACTTCGTGACGCTAACAAATGCGGGGGCGCGGTACTTCAATTATGGCGCGGAAAACACTTCAGGCTCTCACCCTGAACCGGGGAGAGCCTGAATGTGTGGTCAAAAAAGACGACTTACCAGTCGCGCTTCTCCTTGACCTTAGCCTTCTTGCCAGTGAGACCGCGCAGGTAGTACAGCTTCGCACGGCGAACGTCACCGCGGCTGACAACCTCGATCTTGTCGATCGCCGGCGAGTGGACGGGGAACTTACGCTCAACACCGACCTGGAAGCTGATCTTGCGAACCGTGAAGGTCTCGCGAACGCCGTCGCCGTGGCGCGAGATGACGATGCCCTGGAACACCTGAACACGCGAGCGGTTGCCCTCGATAATGTTCACGTGCACCTTGACGGTGTCACCTGCGCGGAACTCGGGAATGTCGCTCTTGAGCGACGCTGCATCGACGTGGTCGAGCTTCTGCATGATTGTCTCTCTCTGCGCCCGCCGCAAGTCGGTTCGCAAATCTCACTGTATGAAAAGAAATTGGTGTTCACGGTCTGTGCGGACCCTCGCGGCAGTAACGCACCGTGGCACAAAGATCTATTATGCCACAGAGTCAGACAACTTTCACACCGGCTGCGTGTCTGGCTTGCCTAGTCGCAAGAGAACGACCACATGACCCCGAACCGGTCGAAGATCTGGCCGTACCAGCCACCCCACGGAGCCTGCTCGAAGGGCATTCCCGATGAACCGCCGCCAGCCTCGAGCTTTGCCATGAGCTCTCTTGCCTCGTCTGGCGTGTCTGTCGTGTAGAGCAACGAGTAGGCGCTGCCTCGCACGTTGTAGTCGTTGCCGTCTTCCATCGCGTCGCCGCCGGCGATGATTCCTGCACCTCCCGGAAGCTTCAAGGTCGCGTGCGCGACCGCGTTCGAATCGGGGGTGAACGGGGATCCCGGCATAGGCGGCACGTCGCTGTATCGCATGATCTGCAGCTCGCCGCCGAAGACCTCGTGCCAGTGCTCCATCGCCTCCCCCACGGTGCCAGGCAGAGCAATGTATGTTGCGAGTGATGCGGCCATGATCGAACTCCTTCGTGCGAACTACGCGCGCGCGAGCCGTCGTCGCGCGACCAGTTCGCAGTCTACTCTCCGAGCAGGTCTGGCCGCACCCTTCGAGTGCGCTCGATCGATTGCTCTCGGCGCCACTTCGCGATGGCCGCGTGGTTGCCGCTGAGCAGCACGGGCGGCACCTCTCGCCCGCGCCACACCGCAGGCTTCGTATAACTCGGGTACTCCAGCAGACCGTCTTCGTGCGACTCTTCGACGAGGCTCTCCGGGTTGCCGACGACGCCGGGCAACAGCCTCGCAATGGCCTCGATCATCGCGAGCGTCGCGACCTCGCCGCCGTTGAGCACGTAATCGCCGAGGCTCACAAGCTTCAGCCTGCCGCGATCGGCGTACTCATCGAAGATGCGCTGATCCGGGCCCTCGTAACGCCCGCAGCCGAAGATCAGCTGCTGCTCCCCCGCAAGCTCACGCGCCATGCGCTGAGTGAACACCTCGCCCGCTGGTGAGGGAAAGATGATGAGCGGCTCATCTGCGGAATCGTCTTCGGCAAGGATGCCGTCGAGCATCTCACCCCACGGCTCGGGCTTCATCACCATGCCGGCACCGCCGCCGGCAGGCGTGTCGTCTACCGTGCGGTGCTTGTCGCGAGCCGCATCGCGCAGGTCGTGCACCCGCAGATCGAGCAGGCCACGATCCTTTGCTTTGCCAAGCAACGAGAGCTCGAGCGTGTCAAAGTAGGCGGGAAAGATGCTGACGATATCGATTCGCATCGCTGTTACTCGCCTACCGCAGAATCCGAGGCCTCGTCGTCCGCTTCAGCCTCGGGCAACTCTTCGAAGAGCCCGGCAGGCGGGGTGACCGACACCACGCCCGCATCGAGGTCGACACTCGGCACGATCGACTCGACAAATGGCACCAGGACGGTGCCGTTTGCGGTCTTCACCGCGAGCAGGTCTTGCGCAGGAAAATGCTGCACTTCGCCGACAGTACCGAGCAGCTCGCCCTCCCGGCGAACCTCGAGCCCAACGAGTTGGTGGTCGTACCAGGCGTTGTCTTCGACGCTCTGCTCGACCGTTGCCGCGTCGATCCAAAGGATCGCGCGCACGATGCTCTCGGCGGCGGTGCGATCGGCAACCTCGGCAAAGAACGCAACGGGCATGCTGTTGAACCAGCGCAGTTCGCGCACGGTCAGCGTGCGCCCGAACCACTGAGAGTCTTCGGGAACCTGCAGGTGCAGCACCGAGTTCGGAGCGAAGCGCTCGTCGGGGTTGTCGGTGAAGAGCTCGACCTTCAGGCCGCCCTTCAGGCCGTGGGGTTTCGTGAGTCGCCCAACGCGCAAGCTCCCCTCGCCCAGAACGGGGAGGGGAGCCTTGACGCGGGTCGGCTTCTCAGCCATTAAGCCTCGGCCTCTGCGTCGGTGTCTACGACGTCGATGCGAACCCGACGCCCGTCGCTGAGTGCTGCGATCACTGTGCGCAGCGACTGCGCGGTGCGACCGCCTCGGCCGATGACACGACCGAGATCGCTCGGGTCGACGCGCACCTCGAGAAGCTCGCCCCTCGAAGTCTCGCGGCCCGTGACGCGCACCTCGTCTGGCAGGGTCGCAATGCCCTTCACCAGGTGCTCGAGCACCTCAGCGAGCGAGACTGCCATGCTTAGGCCTCGGTCTCGGTTGCTGCCTCTTCAGCAGCCTCAGCCGGTGCCTCTTCAGCGGGAGCCTCGGCAGGAGCCTCAGCGGGCTTCTCGCTCTTGGGGCGCAGCACGGGCTTCTTCTTGGTGTCTGCCTCGAAGACGGCCTTTGCCTCGGGGGCCTGCACGCGTGACTCGGTCTCGCCCTCGCCCTTGAACTTGCCCCAGTCGCCGGTCAGCTTGAGGATGGCCGCAACCTGCTCGGTGGGCTGTGCGCCCACGCTCAGCCAGTACTGCGCACGGTCGCTCTTGACCTCGATGAACGAGGGGTTCTCGGTCGGGTGGTACTTGCCGATCTCTTCGATCACGCGACCGTCGCGCTTGGTGCGCGAGTCGGCGACGACGATGCGGTAGTAGGGTGCCCGGATCTTGCCGAGGCGCTTCAGACGAATCTTGACAGCCATGATGCTCCTTGTGTAAACGTGACGCCGTGCCGGTGGGCACGGAAGCCTGACGCGCACATGCGCGAACGATCTATCTTCGCATGCCGCGAGATGATTTGCAAACTTTGTTGCGATCAGGGGTTTTATCCCTCAGTTATGCCCTCATCTGCTCTGCCATCCAGCGCTCGAGGCCCTCGGCATCGATCGGCAGCGCGTCAGAGATGACCTCGATGCCGGTTTCGGTGACGACAAGATCGTCTTCAATGCGCACGCCGATGCCCCGAAGCTCTGGGGGCACGGTCTCGTCCCACGCGTGAAAGTAGAGCCCCGGTTCTACCGTCAGCGCCATGCCCGTCTGCACCGTGCCGCCAAGATACGTCTCGTAGCGCGATGAGTCGCAGTCGTGCACGTCGAGGCCGAGGTGGTGGCCCACACCGCACACGATATAGCGGCGGTGGTGCTGACCACCCTCGGAGAGCGCCTCGTCGACCGAAACTGGCAGCATGCCCCAGTCGTGCAGGCCCTCGGCGAGCACCTCCATGCACGCGGCATGAAAGTCTGCCCAGAGGCGCCCCGCCCGCACCGCAGCGAGCCCGGCGCGGTGCGACTTCTCAACGAGATCGTGCACCTGGCGCTGCGCTGCGGAAAACGTTCCGCTCGCTGGAATCGTGCGGGTCACATCGGCCGTGTAACCGCTGCGCATCTCGATACCCATGTCGAGCAACAGCAGCTCGTCGGGGTACACCTCGCCGTCGGCACGCACCCAGTGCAGAATCGGGGCGTGAGCGCCAGACCCCACGATCGTCGCGTACCCGGGCGCCTGCCCTACAGTGCGAGCGTGCCTGTCGAAGGTGCCCTGAAGCCAGCGCTCACCGCCCGCTTCGATCGCGCGCGGGATCTCGCGGCGCACCTGAGCGAAGCCGTCGATCGTGGCGAGGTTCGCGCTGCGCAGTTGCTCGATCTCCCACGCATCTTTGATCTGGCGCAGCTCTGAAAGCACCCGGGCGAGCTTCGGCGCCCTGGGTTTGCCGTCGAGCGCCGCGCCCGATCCCTTTGCGACGACTGCCGCGCCCGCGATGAGCGCATCGTCTGAGACCTGCAACTCGCCGATCACCAGGGTGCGCACGCCAAGCGCCGCCTCGACCTCTGCGGTGCCCGCGAGCGGGCCCACCCAGAGTTCGCCATGGTTGGCATCGGCATGAAACGCGGGATCGCCGGGTCGCGCGGGCGGCGTCAAGTACAGGGTGGAGTCGTGTGCCCCATCACTCCCCTGCCCCGCGGCAGTGGGCCGCATGACAAGCACCGCGTCTTCGATGCCGTAGCCGACTAACCACAGAAAATCGCTGTCGGCGCGAAACTCGAAGAAGTTGTCGTTCACTCGAAGTTGCGAGCGCCCGGCGGTGATCACAAGGGTCTCACCCGCGAACTCGGCCGAGAGCCTTGCTCGGTGAGCCGCAGCGGCTGCCGCAGCCCCCGCCTCCACTCGAAGCTCGCGCGAAGCGTCGCCCCAGCCGTGCTTCATGTATTCGTTGAAACCGGGCGACGCGCTGAGCAGTGGCATGCGCGGGTCGCGCCTGGTCGCACGCGACTTCGCCATGCCCGACTCCCAATCGAGCACACGAATCTGCTTGGCAAGGCCAGTGAGCTCGTGCCCCTGCTCTGAATGAGCACCGTCGCTGCCGTTATTCGCGGGGTGTGCGTGAGTCACTTCTGCACCTCTCTCGTGCGCCTTGTGCCGCCGATCCGCGCTTCAAGCGCAGTGAACAGTTTTTCTGCGACGTCGCCGAGGCGCAGGCCATCGTGCTCGAACTCGTTGGTCACCCAGGCGTGCACGCCAGCAATCTTCGAGGCAGTGTCGAGCGAGAGCTGCGCGTCGACGTACATGTCGTCGAAGTACACGGCAGCCTCCACGGGCACCTGGTTCACCGCCAGCTGTTCGACATCGTAGGTGTCGATCGGCTGCTCGTGCTCGGCAAGGTGCTTTGTGGCAGCTTCGTAGCTGCGAAGACTCGAGATCTCCTCGAACATCCACGGGAACACTGTCTCACCGGTGAAGTTCAAAGGCCTCGCGGTCTCGGCGAACTCGGGGCGGCGATCGCGTTCGGCCTGCGCCGCCCAGGCGCTCGGCCCTGGACCGTAGATCGCCTCCTGCAGAGCGATGAAGAGCGGGTTCGTCGCAAACGAGGTCTCGGCCTCGACGGTGGCGAGAAACACGTCGCTCAGCACAGTCTCTTCTGCGTCAACGAATGCCTCATCGAACAACCAGTGCACGCGGTCGAAGCCCGGCTTCATACCGAAGTCGAGCCCGAGCGTCTGCAATCGTCGCACGGTGAGGCGATCCCCGCCGGGCAGACGCACGTCTTGTGCCTCGAGCAGATCGGCGACCCGGTCGATGCGCGCGACGAGATGCGGATGGCGGGCGCGGAAGATGCGGTTTTTCTCGGCGATGCGGGGGAAGGTGCGCGCGTACACTTCCGCCGGATCCGGGTGAATGCCCGGGATCCCACCCGTGATGGCCGACGCCACGACCGATTCGGGAAAGTGCGAGAGGTACTGCAGCGTCAAGAATCCGCCGTAGCTCTGACCGAGCGTCCACCACTGGCGACCCGCAAAGTGCTGCTCGCGTAGCGCCTCGAAGTCGCGCACGATCGAGTCGGCGCGGTGCAGCGCAAGATGCCTGGCACCCTGCTCAGCCGACATCTGCGCGAAATGCTCGGCGCGCACCGGCGTCGAGCGACCGGTGCCGCGCTGATCGGGCAGGATCACCCGGAAACGCTTGACCGCGTTCGCGATCCATCCTTCGCGTTCGAGCGGCCGGGGCGACTTGCCGCCCGGGCCACCCTGCAGGAATACGATCAGCGGCAGATCCTCGCCCTGCTTCGAAGCATCGATCACCTCGCGCGCGAAGACACGAATCTTCTCGCCCGCGGGATCGTTCCAATCAAGCGGCACCTCGACCCAGAGGTCGCGCGCCACCAAATGCATGCCAATCGGGTACCAGTCGCTCATCGGCGGGCAGTCCTTACTCTCGAATCCAACAGGGCGTACAACATGTCAACGATCAGGTTCGATACGACCACGAAGAGGCCACCGAGCAAAACGATCGCGATAACCACGGGACGATCCTGCATCGCGACGCTCGTCACTGCGAGCGAACCGATGCCGGGCAGGCCGAAGACCTGCTCGATCACTATGACCCCGCCGAGCAGCATACCGATGTCAATGCCGAGCTGAGTGACAAGCGGCGGCATGGCGCTGCGGAACGCATGCACGTAGGTGATGCGACGTTCGGTGATGCCCTTCGCCCTGGCGGTACGAATGTAATCTTGGCCGAGCACCTCGAGCATCTGGCCTCTCGTAAGTCGGGCGTAGACCGCGGCGATCACGAGCGCGAGTGTGAGCCACGGCAGCACAAGGTGCCACGCCCACTGCAGCACGCCCTGGCCGGCGGGCACGTACCCTGATGCCGGGAATAGCGTCAGCCCCATTCTCGTCGGAATGAAGTAGAGCGTGTAGAGGGCGATCATGCCGAGCACGAACGTCGGAAAGCTGATGCCGACGATCGCGAAGCTCTGCCCGAGACGATCTCGCACGCTACCCGGGTTCTTTGCCGACGCGATGCCGATGGGAATGCCTATCGCGAGCCACAGCACCACCGCGCCGAAAACGAGCGACATGGTCACAGGAATGCGATTCACAAGCAGATCGCCGACAGGCAGGTTTGTGCGGTACGAGAACCCGAGGTCACCCTGCAGCAGGTTGCCGAGGAACATGAAGTATTGCTGAATCATCGGCTTGTCGAGCCCGAGATTCACCCGGATCTGCGCCATCAGCGCCTCAGTCGCCTTATCACCGGCAATGATACGCGCGGGGTCGGACGGCGAGACGTAGAACAGCACGAACACGAAGATGCTGAGCATCAGGAGCACGAGCGCGCCGAAGGCGAGCCGTGACAGGAAGAAGCGGATCATGCTTTCGCCCCCTTTGTCGAGGTCGGATCAAGTGCGTCGCGCAGGCCGTCTCCGAGCAGGTTGAATGCGAGTGTGAGCGCGAGCAGGGCGAGACCGGGCACGAGCACCATCCACGGCGCAACGAGATACATCGAACCGTTCGCAGCGTCGGCGAGCATGTTGCCCCAGCTCGGGGTGGGTGGCACGATACCGAGCCCGAGGAACGAGAGCGTCGCCTCGAACACGATGGCCGCCGGGATCATGAGGGTGGTGTAGACGATGATCGGCACGACGAGGTTCGGCATCACGTCGCGGAACATCATCGACCACCGGGACTCGCCGAGCGATCTCGCGGCCTCGATGAACTCGCGCTCTCGAATGGCGAGCACCTGACCGCGGATCACGCGAGCGAGGCTCGCCCAGCTGAAGAACACGATCACGGCGATCGAGAGGCCGAGGCTCGAGCCGAGCACGGAGACCAACGCAATCGCGACGAGCAAGAACGGAACGCTCATGACAAGGTCGATGATGCGACTGAGCACTGTGTCGACGACCCCGCCAAAGAAGCCAGCGATGGTGCCGACGATGACCCCGATCGCGGAGGCAATCAGCGAGGCTAGCACGCCAACGAGCAGTGAGACGCGCGCGCCGTATGCCAGGCGCACGAACACGTCGCGACCAAGCTGGTCGGTGCCGAGCAAAAACTCCGCGTTCGGCCCGACAGGGATACCCGCCGATGAGAGCCCGGTCTCTCGGAACTGCTCGGCCGGCCCGTGCCCGGTCCACTGCGCGATCAGCGGAGCGCCAATGGCGAAAAGCACGGCGAGCACGATCACCACGGCTGAGGCGACGCTCGCGGGGTCGCGAACGAGCCGCCTCATCGTCAGTTGCCACGAGGTGCGCGCTTTGATCTGGGTGGCCTCTTTCGCTGCCTGTCCCGGAGTAAGAATTCTGGTTGTCTTGAGTGGAAGCTTGACGTTCACTGCGCGACCTCCTCTGCGGTCAACTGGGCGACAATGTCTGCTGCCCCCGCACCTTCTCTGTGCGGCAAATCGAGGTAGGCCGCGGCGAGCAGCTTCTTCGTAAAAGGTTGCTGCGGGTTGTTGTACATCGACTCAGGGTCGCCGAGCTCGATGATTCGGCCCCCCTCCATCACCGCGATGCGGTCGCACATGTGTCGCACCACGGCGAGGTCGTGCGAGATAAAGAGATAGGTCAACCCGAGATCGCGCTGCAGGTCATCGAGCAGGCTGAGCACCTGCGCCTGTACGGTCACGTCAAGCGCAGACACCGGCTCGTCGAGGATCACCAGCTCGGGATTTAGCGCGATCGCCCTGGCGATGCCGATGCGCTGCCGCTGTCCTCCCGAGAACTGTGACGGAAACCTGTTGTAGTGCTCGGGATTAAGCCCCACCTGCTCGAGCAACTCCTGCACGCGGCGCTGACGATCCTTGCCGCTGGCAACGCCATGAATTCGAAATGGATCACCGACGATCGAACCGACACGACGCTTGGGATTGAGCGACCCGAATGGGTCTTGGAAGACGACCTGCACCTTTTTGCGCTGCTCGCGCCAGGCTTTGCCCTTCACCTCTGAGATATCGCGACCGTCGAAGATGACTTCGCCGCTCGAAGGCAGGATGAGCCCCGCAATGGTACGGGCGAGCGTGGTCTTGCCGCAACCGCTTTCGCCGACAAGGCCGAGGGTCTCGCCCCGCTTGACTTCGAGCGAGATGTTGTCGAGCACCGTGCGTTCCTGACCGCGTTTCTGCTTGAACGACAGCGAGATGTCTCGCACCTCTACTATGTGCTCGGCAGGCTTCGTCTTGGCATCGTGTTCGGTGGCGGTGTCTTCGACGGTAGCGGCAGCCCTCGCAGCCTGTGCGCCGCGGGTGCCCTTGCTGAACGAAGACGACTCGATGAGGCTGATGGTGTAGGGATCCTGCGGGTTTGAGAACAGCTCGGCGCTCGCGCCGATCTCCATCTGGTTGCCCTGATACATGACCATAACTCGGTCGGCCACACTCGCCATCACGCCGAGGTCGTGGCTGATCATCAGCACGGTCGCACCCATGTCTCGCTGCATTTCGGCAAGCAGATCGAGAATCTGGGCCTGCACGGTCGAGTCGAGAGCAGTGGTCGGCTCGTCGGCGATGATGAGAGCCGGACCGAGCGAGAGGCTCATGGCGATCATGACGCGCTGGCGCATGCCACCT
This sequence comes from uncultured Leucobacter sp., assembly GCA_937967375.1. Classification (GTDB taxonomy): domain Bacteria; phylum Actinomycetota; class Actinomycetes; order Actinomycetales; family Microbacteriaceae; genus Leucobacter. The sequence continues at coordinate 24,764 of CALCJF010000109.1, read as the reverse complement.
GAAAACTGGTGCGGGTACGCATCGAAACGGGTTGCCGCGTCGGGAATGTGAACCTTGGTGAGCAGTTCGATGGCACGCGCCTTCGCTGCCTGTTTTGATACCTTTTCGTGAGCCTGGATCTGCTCTACGATCTGCCACCCGATCGTGTACTGCGGGTGCAAGCTCGAGAGGGGGTCTTGAAAGACCATGCTGATCTCTTTGCCACGCTTTCGGCGAAGCTGTTCTGCGCCGAGCGTCAGCAGGTTCTCGCCGCGAAAGCGCACCTCGCCCGAAGTCTTCGCAGAGGGAATCAAGCCCATTGCAGACTGCACGAGCACGGACTTACCCGATCCGGATTCGCCAACGATGCCGAAAAACTCCCCCTCTCGCACATCGAACGAGACGTTCTTCACGGCATGTACGGGCCCATCTTCGGTGGGGATGTCCACCACCAGATCGCGCACCTCAAGAATCGACATCAATCACTCCTCATCGAACTTCCTACTCACGAACGAGTGCGTGGTGGCGGCACGAGTTCGCGCCGCCACCACGACTGGGCGTTCTAGCTATTGCTTCAGCCAGATGTTTGCCCAGTCACCGTTCTGAGCCAGTGCGTAGATCTGGAAGTTCTGCACACGGTCTGAGTGGTAATTCGCCTTCTTACGGGCAACGATGCTGACGACAGGAGAATCAGCCATCACGGTCTGGTCGACCTGATGCCAAAGCTCTGCTGCTTCTTCAGGGGTCGCCGCGGCGAGCGCCTCAGCGGCAAGCTTGTTTGCCTCATCGTTGTTGTAGTCGACGTAGTTGTACGACTGCGGGGTGCCATCAAATGTGAACTGCGCCTGGAAGACGCTGCGCGCTGCCCCGCCGACCCAGTCAGGCGACCAGCCGACGAGCGCGATATCCCAGGCACCGCTCGTTGCGTTCTCAGGGTTCGTCATGAAGTTCGCGTAGTAGTCGGTCGGCGGCACGGGGAACAGCTCAACGGTAATGCCCGCCTCTTCGAGGCTCGCCTGAACCGTCTGCGCGATGTCGGGCTGGCTACCAAGGTTGCGGTAAGGGAACTTCAGGGTGAGGTTCGAGACTCCAGCCTCTGCCAGCAGCTCCTTCGCCTTCTCGGGATCTGCCTTGCCACTCTCATCACCGAATGCGGAGAAAGGCTTGTAGCCGTTGATGCCGGGGCCGAAGATGCCGTTCGTCACGGTCGCGATCTGCTCGCCGCCCATGACCTGCTGCACCGCAGGCTTGTCGATCGCGTACTGCAACGCCTCGCGCACCTTCAGGTTCTGCAGGGCACCGCCGTTGTTACTGGTCTTCGTGTTGATCCACATGAACTGGTCGATGCCGCCGTTCTCCATCGTGGTGAACTTGGTGTCGTTCGCCGCGACGAGCTGCTGAATGTTCGCGGGGCTGGGCTGGATGTCGAACAGCACGTCGGCAGAGCCAGCCTGCAGCTGCTGCATGGCGGCGTCGCCCTCGACGCCCATGGTCATCTCGATCTCATCGACGTAGGCCTTGCGCAGCGGATCACTGTCGGCCTTCCATGCTTCGTTGCGCACGAGCAGCAGCTTGACGTCTGGCGTGTGCTCTTTGATCTTGTACGGGCCGGAGGCGACGAAGTTGGCGCGGTATTCGGGCGAATCGGGCAGGTAGTCGAGTGACTCGATCGCCGCGGGGTTCGCGGTCGGCAGGCTCAGCATCGAGGTGAAATCCGATGCGGGCTCGACGAGCTTGAAGATGACGGTCTTGTCGTCCGGGGTCTCGATGCCCGAGATGTCGTTGTTCTCGATGTAGTCCTTCATCGCTTCGGCTTCTGGCGCAACCGCCGCAAAACCGTCGCAGAACTCGGGCATGCCCTCGATCAGGTTGATGAAGTAGCTGCCAAGGGCCGCCCCGATGTGCGGATTGCAGATGCGCTTGATGCCGCGCTCGAAGTCTGCGGCGACGATGTCGCGAGCTCCGTCGGGCGCATCCCAGGTAATGCCGTCGCGCAGCTTGACCTCGTAGGTGAGGCCGTCGTCGCTCGGCGTCGGCACCTCAGCCGCGAGGTCGCCGGTGAGCTCAATGCGCTCCGATTCTTCGTTCGATGACACGTAGCTGAGCACTGAGCGCGAGATTGAGCGCACGACTGAGTTGACGGGCACATAGGCGGTCAGCTGCGGATCGATACGATCGACATCGCCATTTGCGAGCACTTTCAATGTGCCGCCGGTCTGAGCATCGCCAGTCTCGCCACCGGAGGCGCCTCCTCCGTTTGCACAGCCGCTGAGCACCAGAGCCGCAGCAGCTGCGACGGCAGCAGTTGAATAGAGAAGTTTTCGAGTCATTGAGTCACCTTTGATTCGTTGGGTTCTCTCAACGCAGAGTGCGCGAGAGCATCGGATGCGATTGTAGAGAATTTATCCGACATGTGAAATGGTACATGGCATTAAGGGTTTCTTGTCAGGTGAAAGATTACGAAAGAGTTTCGATCGGCCCCACGCGCACGAATATGATGCTCGTATCCCGTCGCGATCGAAGAGGAGCACTCATCATGCCGATTGCGTTCGCGCCCTCCCCCCGCTCGACCCTCGGCCTCGAATGGGAACTCGCACTTGTGGATCAGCACACCCGCGAGTTGACGAACATCGCTCCCAGGTTGCTCCCCTCGCTCCAACAGCGCTTCCCCATTACACGATTTCCACACCTCACTGGCGAGCTGCTGCAAAACACGATCGAGCTCGTCACCGCTCCGCACAGTCTCGTTGCCGATGCCACGTCAGACCTTCGCGAGCTGGCGATCCTCGCCCGAACCGCTGCTTCGAACCACGGAGCCGAGCTGATCGGATCCGGCAGTCATCCGTTTGGCCGCTGGGATCAGCAACTCGTCACCGAGAGCGAGCGTTACGACCGCTTCATCGAGAAGTATCGCTGGTGGGGGCGCAACATGCTGATCTGGGGTGTGCATATTCACATCGGTATCGACCGCGAAGACCGCGTCGTGCCGATCATGCATGCGCTTTTGACACATCTGCCGCACCTGCTCGCGCTCTCTGCCTCGAGCCCATTCTGGGCAAGCGAATCGACCGGATATGCGTCGAATCGCACGCTGCGCTTTCAACAGCTGCCCACCGCGGGGCTGCCGTGGGAGGTCGAAGACTGGGCCGGGGTAGAACGCGTGCTCGACGACCTCGCGAAGACCGGCATCATTGCCGAACCGACCGAGGCGCGCTGGGACATTCGCCCCGCACCGAAGTGGGGAACCCTCGAAGTACGATTCTGCGACGGCGCCTCGACCCTCGCGAGCATCGGGGCACTCGCCGCGCTGACCCAATGCCTTGCCGAGCATTATCAGCGACAGGCAGATCTCGGGCAGCCACTACCCCGCCTGCGCCCCTGGTTCGTGCGTGAAAACAAGTGGCGGGCCGCGAGATATGGTCTCGACGCCGATATCATTACGAGCGACGATGGATCGCAGGCTCCCCTGCGCTCCGAGATCACGAGCCTGATTGAAACGCTTGCGCCCGTGGCCGAGTCTCTGGGGTGCGAGGCGGAGCTGGCCCACGTCAAGCTGCTACTCGACGCCCAGCAGCCAGGTGGCGGCACGAGCGCCGAACGGCAACTGCGGCTTTTCGAGCAACTCGGCGGCACCCAAGCGGGGCATTCGGCACTCGCCGGCGTTGTCGACTCGCTTGCGCGCGAGTTCAGCGCCGGGCTCGAGCAATTGGGCGCCGCTGCCCCCGCATAATCCTCAACGAACTGCTCGGCGAATTCACGAATCCGACAGCAGGTTAAGGAGCACACAATGCAGACGGTCTACCTCTGGTTTCCGGGCAACGCGGCAGCGGCCCTGCGCTTCTACCACGGCGTGTTTGGCGGGCAGCTCACACTGCATACCTTCGCCGATTTCGGGCGCGACGACGGCCCGGCCGACGCAATCGCGCACGGAGTGCTGAGCGGCCCAGTCGAGCTCTATGGGACCGATGCGGCAGCGCACGAAGCCACGCTTGAAATGCGGGGCGTCAGCCTCGCCCTGCTCGGGGCGGCGGACGCCGAGACGAGCACGCAGTGGTTCGCACAGCTCGCCGTCGACGGAGAAGTGCTCGACGAACTTCAGAAGCGCGAGTGGGGTGCCTCTGATGGGCAACTCATTGACCGCTACGGCGTTCGGTGGCTCATCGGGTTCGAGCACGACGAGAGTCACGAGAGCGGCGCGAACAAACCGGATAGGTAGAGCGGCGTTGCTGAGATGGCGACCCACTCGCACTTGGAGCGGCGCGCGCTTGCCCCGCACGCGACCCACCCAAGCTACCGATCGAGAAACCAGCCAAGCACGTGCGGAAACGCCAGCATAGCCGCAACAATCGCGATGAAGATCGCGGTTGTCCAGGCCGCAGAGCGCCGCTTCAGACGCTGACCGCCCACCGCGACCTGACTGCGGGGGTGCGCTGCACGCGGGTCTGAATATGTTGCGGCCTGATGCCCAATCTCTTCGCCGAAGAGCTCCGAGAACCTGAGAAGCGCGGTGATCTCGTCGCGATCGTTCCAGCTGCGCACCTTGCTCGAAGCCACGATCAGGCGGTCCTCGACCATCTCGATATCCCACGACCGGCCGTAGTCAATAAGACAAGCCATCACGTCGGGCGTGAGCAGTTCGAGTGCGTCGCGCTCGTAGCCCTTCGGCGCGTACACCGCGAAGTGCTTGTCGAAGTCACCCTCCAGACTCATGCGTTCAGCGCCGGGCAGCAGGCTGCGCATGGTTCCGTTGCGCAGAGAATCGACCATAATATGCGGCAAGTCTCGGGGCAGCGTCATCGTCATGTAGCGAAAGCCGCTGCGCGGCCCCTTCGGGTCGCTCTTGCTGCCCTGATACGCCGCCAGTGCGATCTGCAGCCGCGGTTCGTATGCGAATCCGCCAGACCACAGCGCGAATTGCGCCTGAAAGAGCGGCTTGGTCGCGTTGTCCGCGCCGTCTGCAGTGGCGGGCGCAGGTTTCGCTGACAGCTTTGCCACCCACGACTGCTCACGCAGCCTGCGCGGCAACTGAACCGCGGATCCCTCGGCGAACATGATGCCCGCCCGCGGTGGCGCAAAGCCAAAACGCATGAAGCCGAGGTCGCGCACCGAGGCGAAGCGCTTGATAGCGATTGCACGCCTCGCGTCGCGCGGCATCGTCAGCATGACGAGCCCACCGATCCACATCATGATGCTGCCCCACACCGAAACAATGTAAATCAGCGGGCGAATCAAATCGAGCCACCCTGGCATCGATATCTTGAACGGAACATCCATGACCAGACTCATGCCGAGCAAAGACAACGGCACAGCAGCGAGCAGGATCAGGCCGCCTCTGGCGGCCATGCGAAACGCCTCAGGATCATCGGCCCGCACCTCGGCCCAGCTCACATGGCGCGGCCACTCGGCGCGAAACTGTGCGAGCCGCTCGTCGCGCGGGGGTTGCACTTAGCCTCTGCCACCGAGCATCTGCTGCAGCTGAGCAAGGTCGGCTGCGCTCGGCTGCGCGCCGCCAGCGCCACCCGCAGCGCCCAACCCAAAGCCCGAACCGCCCGCGTTCGAGGCCACCGGTTTGCCCGACGCCTCTGCGGCGCGCTTCGCCGGGTTGCCCGAGCGCTTCGCGCCCTTGCCCTTGACCTGCTGCTTCTTCTTGCCAGCGTAGCCACCGCCCATCCCCGGCATTGGTCCCATGCCAGGAATCTGCGGCACTCCACCCTTGGCAACCGTCTTCATCATCTTGGCGGCCTGCTCAAAACGGGTCACCAGCGAGTTGACCTCGGTCACGGTCGTGCCCGACCCCTTGGCGATACGCAGCCTGCGCGAGCCGTTCAGCATCTTCGGGTTCTGCCGCTCGGCCTTCGTCATCGACTGAATGATCGCCTCGGTGCGCACGATCTCGCGCTCGTCGAAGTTCTCGAGCTGATCTTTCATCTTGCCCATGCCAGGCAACATGCCCATCATCTTCTTGATCGATCCAGCGCCTCGCAGCTGCTGCATCTGCTTCAAGAAGTCGTCAAGCGTGAACGACTCGGTCGCAATCTTCTCAGCGAGCTTGCGTGCCTCTTCTTCGTCGAAGGTGCTCTGCGCTTGCTCGATCAGCGTGAGGATGTCACCCAGGTCGAGAATGCGGCTCGCCATGCGGTCAGGGTAGAAAGGTTCGAAGTCGCCAAGGCCCTCGCCGGTTGATGCGAAAAGGATCGGCCTGCCCGTCGTGCCACGGATCGAGAGAGCCGCGCCACCGCGCTGATCACCATCAAGCTTCGTGAGCACGACACCCGTGAAGTCGACGCCCTCTTGGAACGCCTTCGCAGTTGCGACGGCGTCTTGGCCGATGAGCGAGTCGATGACGAAGAGCACCTCGTCTGGGTTCGTCGCCTTGCGAATATCGCTCGCCTGCTTCATCATCTCGGCGTCCACGCCGAGTCGACCCGCAGTATCGATGATGACGAAATCGTGCTGCTTGGTCTTCGCTTCTGCAACGCCAGCCTGCGCGACTTTCACGGGGTCGCCGACACCGTTGCCCGGCTCGGGGGCGAAGAATGCGGCACCGGCCTGCTCGGCGACGACGCCGAGCTGGGTGACTGCGTTCGGGCGCTGCAGGTCACACGCGACGAGCAACGGGGTGTGGCCCTGGTCTTTCAGCCACTTTGCGAGCTTGCCGGCAAGCGTCGTCTTGCCTGCACCCTGCAGGCCCGCAAGCATGATCACGGTCGGCGGCTGCTTCGCAAACTGCAGGCGGCGCTGCTCGCCGCCGAGAATCTCAACGAGCTCTTCGTTGACGATCTGCACGACCTGTTGCGCCGGGTTCAGCGCCTTGTTCACCTCATCGCCGAGCGCGCGCTCGCGCACCTTGCCGGTGAAGTCCTTCACAACGTCAAGCGAGACGTCGGCCTCGAGCAGGGCGCGACGAATCTCGCGCACAGTGCCATCGACATCAGCGGCAGAAAGCTTGCCCTTCGAACGAAGGTTCTTGAAGGTGTCGGTGAGCCGCTGCGAGAGGTTTCCGAAAGTAGCCATAGTGAGAACAGCCTACCGCGCGATTTTGGGTCATCAGGCAGAATGAAACAAACACTCACAGAGGAGACCCATGAACCTCGACGAGGTACTCGCAGAACTCGAGCGCCACGCCTCCCCCGAACGCAAGCAGCGGGTCGCGAGGCTCGGCATTCCCGAAGAGAGCAGCATCGGGGTCGCGCTGCCCGATATTCGCCGCATCGCGAAACGGGCGGGCCGATCCTCGTCGCTGGCAAAAGAACTGTGGTCGACGGGGCTGCACGAGGCGAGGCTGCTGGCCGCGCTTGTGTTCGTGCCGAGCGAACTTACCGCGGGCGATGCGGAGGCTCTCGTCGCCGACGTGCAATCGTGGGATCTCTGCGATCATCTCTGCAACAATCTCTTGCTGCAGATGCCGGGCTACCCCGCGCTGGTCGACACGTGGTTCGAAGCTGCGCCTCTATATACGAGGCGCGCTGCTTTCGCTCTGATCGCGTCAGCGGCAACACACGAGAAGACCATGTCAGACGAGCAGCGAGATCGCTACCTGTCCCACATCGATGCCGCCGCAGGCGATGCGAGGCCACACGTGAGGAAGGCCGTCGACTGGGCGTTGCGCGAGATCGGGCAGCGCGATTTGGTCGCGCGGGATCGCGCGCTGACCCTCTGCGACGCGCTCATCGAGAGCGGCGATAAGCGAAAGGCATCGCTCGGGCGTGGCGCAAAGAAAGAGATCGAGCGGTTCGTCGAGGCCCCGGGGCGCAGACGTCTCGTCGCATCGCGCGACTGAGGCGGCGCCCCAGGGCCCGCGAGAATCAGCGATAGTCGTAGAAACCGCGCCCCGACCCCTTGCCCAGGTAGCCCTTGTCGATGTAATCGCGCTTGAGGATCTCGGCGAACTCGCGTTGCACTGGGTCGGCGCTGTCTTTGCTCAGGTTATAGGGAGTCATCATGCCGACCACGTCATAGATTTGGAACGGGCCCGACGGTGCACCCGTCGCAATGCGCCATGTCTTGTCGATGTCTTCTGGTGAGGCGACACCCTTGACGAAGAGCGCCGATGCGGCGTTCAGCAGGGGCACCAGCAGGGAGTTGAGCACGTACCCCGGCTGCTCCTTGTGCACGCGGATCGGAACCATGCCGATCTGCTCGGCGAACTCAGCAACCTGTTCGAACGCTTCTGGGTCAGTGCCGGCGTGACCCATCACCTCGCCCGTATTGAACTTCCAGACCTCATTCGCGAAGTGCAGGGCGAGAAACTTCTCTGGCCGTCCCGTGAAAGGCGCGATATCGCTCGGCAGCAGGGTCGAGGAGTTCGTACAGAAAATGGTCTTCTCTGGCGCGAGCTCGCCGACCCGCTCCCAGGTCTGCTGCTTGATATCGAGGCGCTCGGGAACTGCCTCGATCACGATGTCGGCGTCGCTCAGCGCGCTAGCAAGATCTGAGGTCGCGCGGATCCTCGACACTGCGTCATCGAGCCGCTGCTCGGTCGCGTCTGCAATATCGCGACGGTAGGCCGCCTTCAGATACTCCCAACGATCCGTGAGCTTCTCGAGGATCTCATCTGAGAGATCGTAGGCGACCACGTTCTTGCCCGCGTATGCCGCCTGAAAGATGATCTGCGAACCGAGCACTCCGGTTCCCAGTACGGTGAGGTTCTGCAATGCACTGCCTTTCTCGAATACTGCCGCATGGGGCGATGATTCGGCTCGGCGGTCGCGCTTCTGGCTCGGCCGTCAGGGCCTACCTCTGGTCCACTCTCTTTTGGCCCGAATGGCTGGAGATTTCGCCGAGAGCGAGAGCGTAAGGTGCATCGCCGCAGATTCTTCGGCAGAACTGGCAGTCTGCTCGGCGGACTCGGTTCAGCCGACTGGCTCGGCTGCTTTAGCCGACGAGCTGGGCAGCAAAGACGTGCGGCGTGAAGCCCGTGAGATCGCCAATGCCCTCGCCCTGGCCGATGAGTTTGATCGGCAGACCCGTTTTCTGTTGCACTGCGAGTACAAAGCCGCCCTTGGCCGAGCCATCGAGCTTCGTGAGCACCAGCCCAGTGACGCCTGCGTGCTCGATGAACGCCTCTGCTTGAGCAAGACCGTTCTGCCCGGTCGTCGCGTCGAGCACGAGCAGCACCTCGGCAATGGGGGCTTGCTTCTCGATGACCCGTCGCACCTTCGTGAGCTCATCCATGAGACCACCCTTGGTCTGCAGGCGCCCGGCCGTGTCTACGATCGCGATGTCGTAGTTACCCGATTTGGCGCGCTCGACCGTCTGAAACGCGACCGAGGCGGGATCTTGGCCCTGCTGCTGCGGTTTTACGATGTCGGCGCCAGCTCGGGTCGCCCACGTGGCAAGTTGCTCGACCGCTGCGGCCCGAAAGGTGTCGGCCGCGCCAACGAGCACCCTCTTGTCGAAACTGCGCAGGTAGTTTGCGAATTTGCCGATCGTCGTAGTTTTGCCGACGCCGTTCACGCCGACGACGAGGATCACCGCCGGGCGTTCCGACAGCGTCAGGGTCGGATCGAAAGCGGCCAGCTTCTCTTCAAGAAGCTCACGAAGCATGCGCCGCAACTCTTTGACTTCGGTGACCCGGTGACGCTCAACGTCTTCGCGCAGCTGCTCGAGAATTGCGTCGGTGAGGTCCGGGCCGAAATCAGCGCCGAGCAGCGCCGTCTCGAGATCATCCCAGGTCTCCTCAGAAATCGGCTCACTGCCGCCGCCGAAGACGTTTCGGAACACATTTGACAACGACCAGGAACGCTCAGCCATGCCTCCAAGTGTAGGGGGCTCGGCGCCGCCGACCCCGCGCCCCCTCAAACAATCTTTTGCACAGTTGCTTACAACCTCAAGAATTGATCATGGTTTGGTCACGAACCACATGCAAAACGTCGGTATTGGCACACCGCACTCTCAGACTCCGCTACGATCAAGACGTTCAAGCGCCGGGGCAATGAGGCCCCCGGGCGAAATTCCTGGAGGTACCGTGACCCGTACAACGGCCATAACGGTAAGCACCAAACGCCCACTCGGCGTCGCTTTACTACTCGCTTTGCTCCTCGCCCTGTTCATGGGCGTCTTCACCGCTTCGCCCGCCCACGCGGTCGAGTGCACGCCAGACGCGACAACAGGTTGCGTGCAGGGCGTCATCAAGACCAGCGCGGGCGACCCCGCTGTCGGCATCAAGCTGACGCTCAAAGGCGACGGCGACTCGCAGAGTGTCGAGACCGATGCCGAAGGCCGCTGGGCCTTCCCTGTCACCAAGCCGGGCACCTACACGGTGTCGGTTGACAAGAGCAGCCTGCCCGAGGGGCAGTTCTTCAAGAGTGCTGATAGCCGCGAAGTCGAGGCTCAACTCAACAATCAGGCAAGCGCGCTGTTTCCTCTGACCGATAACGAGGCCGAGGCTTCGGGCGGCAAGGCCCCCTCGACCGACAAAGGCTCGAGTGCATCAAGCAGTTCGGCAAACTCGTTCAGCTGGCCCAGATTCTGGCAGCAGTTCGTCTCGGGCCTCAGAATGGGCCTGCTGATCTCGCTCGCTTCGCTCGGCCTGTCGCTGATCTTCGGAACGACCGGGCTCTCGAACTTCGCACACGGCGAGATGGTGACCCTCGGCGGGCTGCTCGCGGCCACGTTCATGGGCATCACCGGCAACCTCTGGCTTTCAGGCCTGCTCGCAGTCGTCGTGTCGGCCGCATTCGGTTGGGCCCAAGACAAAGTGCTCTGGAAGCCGCTGCGCAAGAAGCGGCTCGGCCTGATGCAGCTCATGATCGTCTCGATCGGCCTCTCGATCACGATGCAGTACCTGTTCCAGTTCTTCTGGGGTTCAGGCGTCATCCGCATCGACAAGTCGACGCCGGCGACATGGACGTTCTTCGGCGTCACGCTCACGGTGCAGTCGTTCATAGCTATGGGCATCTCACTGCTCGCGATCATCGGCGTCGGGCTCGGTCTTATGTACACGCGCTTCGGCCGTGCGACGAGGGCGATTAGCGACAACCCGGCACTCGCCCGCGCTTCGGGCATCGACGTGGATCGAGTGATCAATATCGTCTGGATCATCGGCGCCGGCCTCGCCGGCCTCGCCGGCGTCTTCCTCGGCCTTGTCTTCAACGGCCTCAACTGGTTCACCGGTGGCCAGCTGCTGCTGATGTTCTTCGCTGCGGTGACTCTCGGCGGCCTCGGCACTGCGTTCGGCGCCTTCATCGGCTCGATGCTCATCGGCATGATGGTTGAGCTGACCAACATCTGGCTGCCCGGCGACCTCAAGTACGCGACCGCGCTGCTTCTTCTCATTCTCATCCTGCTCGTCAGACCGCAGGGCATCTTTGGCCGCAAAGAGCGGATCGGCTAGGAGCACATCATGAATTTCTGGTTCGAACTCTTGCAGAGCATTCTGCAGATCGCTATCGCCCCGACCACGGCTGCCTTCGTGCTTGCCGCGATCGGCCTCAACGTACACTTCGGCTTCACCGGCCTCATGAACATGGGCCAGGCAGGCTTCATGCTCGTCGGCGCATACGGCTTCGGCGTCTCGGTATCGTACTTCGGGCTCGGCTTCTGGCCCGCCATCGCCGTCGCTGTCGGCGCTGCCATCGTCTTCGCGATCATCCTTGGTATTCCCACGCTGAAGTTGCGCGGCGACTACCTCGCAATCGTCACGATCGCAGCCGCCGAGGTAATCCGCATGGTGGTCAAGCTCGCGGTGCTGCAAGACATCACCGGTGGCCCCAGCGGAATCGCGGGCAACAAGTACCGCCCGGTGTTCACCGAGCTCTCTCCCCTGCCAGACGGCAAGACCACGATTCTCGGCATCACCTACGCCAACACCGGCGTCGATGACTGGTGGACGAGGATCGTTGCCTGGGGCCTCGTGGCGCTCTTCCTGATCATCACCTGGCTGCTCATTCGAAGCCCCTGGGGCCGCGTGCTCAAAGGCATCCGCGAAGACGAAGACGCCGTGCGCAGCCTCGGCAAGAGCTCGTACGCCTACAAGTTGCAGGCGCTGATCCTCGGCGGCATCATGGGCGCATTCGGCGGCATCGTGATGGCGCTGCCCGCCGCGATGCAGCCGGACTCGATGGGTCGTCCCATGACCTTCAACCTCTGGATGATCGTGCTGCTCGGCGGGGCCGCAACCATCTTCGGCCCGCTGCTCGGCAGCATCCTGTTCTTCGTCGTGCGTCTGCTGCTCACGAGCCTCGCCGGCGAGTTCATCCCGTCTTCGCTGCTGAACACGCAGCAAACAGAACAGCTGGCGTGGGTGCTTATCGGCGTCTCGCTGATTCTGTTGGTGGTGTTCAGACCGCAAGGTGTGCTCGGTAACAAGAAGGAGCTGTCGTTCAATGTCTGATGCAGCAATCCGAAGCAATGCCCCGATCGAGGGCTATCCCTACGACCGCGAAGCGCTACGCGCAGAGCTTCGCACGCTTGCGCAGGTGCCCGGTGTCGCGAAGCGCGACCCCATCCTCACTGTCGATCGCATCGAGCGCCGCTTCGGCGGTATGACCGCGGTCAACGTGGCACACCTCGAGGTGCCACGCGGGGCGATCACCGCGTTGATCGGACCCAACGGTGCCGGCAAGACCACGTTCTTCAACCTGATCACCGGTTTCGATCAGCCCTCGAACGCGCAGAAACTGATCGGTGGCGGCGACGCGAAGTGGTCGTTCAACGGAAAGGATCTGCGCCGTACCGGCGCGTCACAAGCGGCCCGCGCGGGCATGGTGCGCACCTTCCAGCTCACGAAAGCACTGTCGCGCATGACGGTGCTCGAGAACATGCTGATCGGGGCGAACAACCAGCCGGGCGAGAACATCTTCGTCGGCCTGATCCCGCCGCTCTGGCAGGCACGCGAGCGTGAGAACGTGGAGCGCGCGAAAGAGCTGCTGACGCGGTTCAAGCTCGACGCGAAGAGCAAAGACATGGCGGGCGATCTCTCGGGCGGGCAGAAGAAGCTGCTCGAGATGGCTCGCGCGCTCATGTCGAACCCCGCGATGATCATGCTCGACGAGCCAATGGCCGGTGTGAACCCGGCACTGACCCAGAGCCTGCTCGATCACATTCAGGCGCTCAGGGACGAGGGCACGACGGTGCTGTTCGTTGAGCACGATATGCACATGGTGCGACACATCAGCGACTGGGTCGTGGTCATGGCGCAGGGCGAGGTGATCGCCGAGGGGCTGCCCGAAGAGGTGATGACGAGCCAGGCGGTGGTCGACGCCTACCTGGGTGCGCACCACGACAAGGATCTCGGTGACGACGACGCGATCAATACCGGGTTCATGCGTGCGATCGCCACTGAAATCGCTGACGAGATCGAGGAGGAGACTCGATGAACGACACGAAGCTCGTAGTACAGGCAGACAACCTCACCGCGGGGTATCTGCCCGGCATCAACATTCTCAACGGGTGCACCCTCGAGGCGTACCAGGGCGAGTTGATCGGCATCATCGGCCCCAACGGTGCGGGGAAGTCGACACTGCTGAAAGCCCTGTTCGGGTTGGTGAACATTCGGGACGGTGCGGTGCGTTTGGACGGTGAAGACGTCACGAATCTGCACACCAACCAGCTCGTGCGCAAAGGTGTCGGGTTCGTGCCGCAGACGAACAACGTGTTCCCGTCGCTGTCGATCGAGGAGAACCTGCAGATGGGGCTTTTCTTGAAGCCGAAGGAGTTCCAGACCAGGGTGGCTGAGATGTGGGAGCTGTTTCCCATGTTGGCCGATCGGCGCAAGCAGCGTGCGGGATCGCTTTCGGGTGGTGAACGCCAGTCGGTCGCGATGGCGCGTGCGTTGATGATGGATCCGAAGGTGTTGCTGCTCGATGAGCCTTCCGCGGGGCTTTCCCCGGTGCGGCAGGACGAGACGTTTATTCGTACGAGGCAGATCAACAAGACTGGTGTGACGATCATCATGGTCGAGCAGAACGCGCGTCGTTGTCTGCAGATCTGTGATCGTGCGTACGTGCTTGATCAGGGTCGCAACGCATACGAGGGTCCGGGTCGCGAGCTCGCGAACGACCCCAAGGTGATCGAGTTGTATCTCGGCACCCTTGCCGCGGACGTCGAGGCAGCACACTCAGACGACGCACAGGGCGCGGAGAACGCTCAGGCGTAGCCTCCACAGCGCGACAGCGAAATCGGGCGGGCCTCACCTTCGGGTGGGGCCCGTTCTTTCGCGGAACATTTGCCACTCTACTAATTAGCAATAGTGCTAATATCAAAACTATGAAAGATCAGACCTCAAGCATCTTCGAGGCTCTCGCGCACCCCACGCGGCGCCAGATTCTGCAAGACCTCAAAGACGGCGAACTCACCGCCGGCGATATCGCGGCGAAGTTTCAGGCCACCGCCCCAACGATCTCGCGACACCTCAGGGTGCTTCGAGAGGCCGATCTCGTGAGCGAGCGCCGAGATGCGAATCGCATCTATTACTCTCTCGTCAGCAGCAATCTCGCGCTGTCGGTGGGCGATTTTCTTTCGAGCGTGTGCCCCGAGCAGATCGTACTGCGCGAGGTGCGCAAGCGTCGCACGCAGCGACCCGTCGCGACCGGCGAAGCAACTGCAGCCGCCACAACCCTCGACGAGGCGGCGCGCTCATGAGACCGATCACCGAGGTGCAGGCGCATCTTCGACGCAGGCTGCTGATCAACTACCGCCTCGACGCCGAGTATGCGAGCACGCTGCTCCCCCAGACCTTGCGGCCGCAACTCGTCGATGGTTCGGCAGTCGCTGGGGTCTGCCTCGTCGGGCTCGAGCGGGTCAGTCCGGTGTCAAACCGGCTCGGCGGGATTCGCTCCGAGAACGCCGCCCATCGCATCGCGGTCGAGTGGGACGAGCAAGGCAGGACCGTGCAGGGAGTCTTCATCTTCGAGCGCCACAGTTCGTCGCTGCCCTCGGTGCTGCTCGGCGGGCGAGCATTCCCAGGCGTGCACCGGCGTGCTCGATTCACAACGCTCGACACCGATGACCGGCACCGGGTGTCCATGCGCTCGCGCGATCAGCGTCTCGATGTCGACGTGCAGTTGAGCGACGACTGGCAGAGCACCCTGTTTCCCTCGCTTCAGGTGGCGTCGGACTTCACTCGCGCCGGCCGCATCGGCTGGTCGCGGGGGCACGATCAGACCACGCTCGAACCGGTTGCGCTCACCGCATCAGAATGGTCAATGCAGAGCGCTGAAGTTCGAGAGATTCGCTCGACTTTCTTCGAGTCGATGCCTGCGGGTGTCGCGACCCTCGACGGCGCGCTCGTCATGCGCAACCTTCCACTCACTATGACCGCGGTTTGCTGACACGCGAAAGGGGCCGACTTCCGAAGAAGTCGACCCCCTGCGTGTGAGCGGGACTTACTTGGTCTCGCCCTCAACAGCCTTCTGGAAGACCGGGTTGTTCGATGCATCGTACTTGTAGATGCCGATGAACGCCGACGAAGGATCGTTGTTGTCGTTCAGCGGGCCGGTGCCTGCCTTGCCGACGTAGTGGATGTCCTTCTTGTCGTCGAGCAGCGCCTTGCAATCCTTGTAGGTGTTGCACTCTTCGCCGCCGTCAGCACCCGAGACCGCGTGCAGCTGGCCCTTGATCGATTCGGCGTCGGTTGCGCCAGCCTTCTCAGCGGCCAGAGCCACCAGCGTCACGAGATCGTAGGCCTCGGGAGCGTAGGTGTAGCTCTCAAGTGCGCCACCGAACTCAGCGGTGTAGATCTCGTCGAGCTGCTTCTTGAACTCATCGTTTGCCTGCGCACCGGGGATCGAGCCCTGAGCACCCTCGAGGGTGCCTGCGGGGAACTCGTCGCCGTAGCCGTTGGTGTTGCCGTCTACGAGGTAGAAGTTCGCAAGGTCGAGGCCCTGGTTCACTGCCTCGGGAACGATCTGCTTCAGCTGATCGTAAGTGACTACGACAATTGCCTCGGCACCCGAATCCTTCACAGCGGTAACCTCGGCAGCAAACGAGGTCTGCTCGGTCGGGAACTCGTTGCCGTCGCCCTTGGCGCCATACACAACCTCTGCACCGCCGGCCTCAACGGTCTCCTGGATTACGTCGCGCAGGCCGAGACCGTACGGGTCGTTGAAGGTCAGGAAGGCGACCTTGGTCTTGCCGTCTGCGAGCACCTGGTTGCCGAGCGCGTTGCCCTGCACGGTGTCCGGCGGTGCGGTGCGGAAGTAGTTCGGGTTCACGCCGCTGAGATCTGCCGAAGTGTTCGACGGCGAGCCCATCAGAATGCCGGCCTCAGCGATCTTGTCGACCACGTGAGCGCTGCGACCCGATCCCATTGCGCCGAGCACGAACGATGCGCCGCTCTTGATAACGTCGTCTGCGCCCTTCTCGACCACGGTGAGGTCAGTGGCGTCGCCCTCGTTGCCTTCTGCAACGATCGTGACGTCTTGGCCGAGCACGCCGCCCGCGCCGTTGATGTCTGCGAGAGCCTGTGCGATGCCCGCCTGCACCGGGGGCATCAGAAAGCCGAGCGAACCGGTCTGCGGCAGCAGCGTCGCAATCTTGAGCGCGTCGGTCGAGCCGCCGCCGTCGGTCTTGGGCTCTTCAGCGCTCGACGAGCAGCTTGAGAGCGCGAGTGCCGCGGCTGCGGCGAGTGCGAGTGCACCGGTGGCTCGTTTGGAGATCATCTTCATCGATGACACCTTTCTTGTCGGTGTGACCGCTATGTTTTGCGGCACTGCTCCTGAGAATACTCAGTTTCCGGGGGTCAGCGCGCCTATTCGGGTCGAGTTGTTAGCGTCTCGTGACCTGTCGCGCGTTTTCAACGTATCCCGGCTTCATAGGCGAGGATCACGGCATGCACTCGGTCACGCAACTCGAGCTTGGCGAGCACCCTGCCGACGTGGGTTTTCACGGTCGATTCTGAGAGAAATAGGCGCTCCCCGATCTCGGCGTTGCTGAGCCCCTCCGCGATCAGGGAGAACACTTCCTGCTCCCGCTCGGTGAGCTGCGAGAGTATCTCCGTGTCGCCCTTGGCGTTGTCTTCGAGGGTCTGGGTACTTTGCGCGTCCGCTGCGCTCGGTTCGCGCAGCTTCGCGATGAGTCGTCGCGTCACGCTTGGCGCCATCACTGAGTCGCCGCCCGCGACCGAGCGCACCGCTGAGATGAGCTCGGGTGCACGCGCGTCTTTCAGCAGAAACCCGCTCGCACCCGCCTCGATCGCGGCGAGCGCGTACTCGTCGAGATCGAATGTTGTGAGCACGAGCACGCGGGTCTTCGGGTGGTTGCGCACGATGGCGGCCGTTGCCTCGATGCCGTCCATGCCGGGCATGCGCACGTCCATCAGCACGACGTCTGGGGCGCGATCATCTGCTGCGAGCGCATCGATCTTCGCGAGCGCTTCTGCTCCGTCTCCGGCCTCGCCGACCACGGCGAAGTCGGGTTGTGTGCCGAGGATCAGCGAGAACCCCGTGCGAATCAGGTCTTGATCGTCGACCAGCAGAATGCCGAGCTCGGTGTCACTCAAGGGTGTGCTCCTTCGATTTCGGTTGGTGTTGCTCCAGAGGGCACGTGTGCCCGCACGCGCCATCCTGGACCGTGCGGGCCTGCTTCGAGCGATCCCCCGAACATTCGGGCACGCTCGGTGGCGCCGGCAAGCCCGCGCCCGGTTCCTGGAATCGTGGCGCCAGGTTCGTCGGTGAGTGCAGAAGTAACCCGGCCAGTGTCGACCACCTCGATGTGCGTGCCGTCGCTTACATGGGTGACCGTCACCCCGGCTTCGGCCCCTCTGCCCGCGTAGCGCAGAGAATTCGTCAGCGCCTCTTGCACGATGCGAAACACTGCGAGCTGCTGCGTTGCGTTCGCCTCGGGCACGCCCGACTCGGTAAGCGTCACCTTCAGGCCCGCCTGCCGAAACCCGTCCACGAGTTCGTGGAGTTGCGCCACACCAGGCTGGGGCGCACGGGGTGCCTCGATCGCCCCGGTCTGCGGGCAGTCGCCCGAGGCGTCGTCGCCGTCACCGAGCACCCCGAGCAGCCGGCGCATCTCTATGAGCGCCGACCTGCCGGTCTCGGCGGCTCGCTCCATCGCCTTCGCGGCCGCGTCGGGCCTCGTCTGCACAGCGACGGAGGCCCCCTCGCTCAGCGTAACCACGACCGAGAGCGAGTGGGCGACGATGTCGTGCATCTCGCGCGCGATCCTCGATCGCTCTGCTGCTGCAGCCAATTGCGCACGCTGCTCGCGCTCGGTAGCCAACTGGAGAGCTCGGTCGATCAGTGCCTCGATGTACCGGCGCCTATTTCCGAGGTTGATGGCGATGAGCAGCACGGCGAGCAGCCAGAGCGCGTTCAGCACGGCAAGCGTGATCGAAGAACGCAGGTCGGCGTCGGTGCTGGCAACAATGCCTGCGGGCCCGATCGCACCAGCAGCCGAGTTGCCGGTGAAGAGCACGAGCGCGGTGTTCGTCACCACAGCGAATGAGAGCCCCACCCACCCGGCAGGCACGCTGCGATAGACGGGCACGGCGTACAGCAGAAACACGAGCGCGACTGAGTTCGGTGCGATGAGCAGGCCCTGCTCGAGAAAGAGCAGCAGCGAGATCACAATGAGACCGGTGAGCGGAAACCGTCTGCGATATGCGAGCGCGAACGCGGTCGCAACCACAATCACCACATTGACGAGCACCCACGGCCACTGCAGATGCGCACCGAGCGCGTTCATCTGTTCTGCGGCGGCCGGATCGATATCGGTGTACACCTCTGTCGCGTAGCCGCTCATCAGTTCGAACGCGATCATCATCGCGCAGCCGAATAGGTAGGTGATGACGATCGTGTTGTCGACGAGCTTCGGGTGCGCGGCGAGCCAACGCCGAAACACCCCGGGGGGCTTTGGCAGCCGCAGTTCCGGGGTGTTCAGCTCAGCAGTGGTCACACGGCGTCTCTCGTTTTGAGGAGGATCGCGGCTGGGAGGAGTGCTGCCGCGGCCCAGGCGGTGAGCCCGCCCAGTGCGCCCCAGTATGTCACGCTTCCGGCGTCCGCCGCGCTCTGCATCGCGGCAGATGAGAGGGTCGCGCCGAGGTTCGCCGGCATCCAGTCTGCGACGACGGGCACCCACTCCCACCCGGTCATCATCAGCACCTGAAACACGATCGTCGCGACGAAGAGCAGCGTCACGATCACCGAGATGGCCCCCGCACTCGAACGAAGGAGTGCGCCGATGCCGAGCGCGAGCAGCGCGGCGAGCGTCAGGTAAAGGGTGTTGCCGAGCAGCGAAACCAGTACCGACGGGTCCGCGAGCGCCGAGAACCCGTCATTTCCGAGCATCAGTGCAGAGATGATGGCTCCCCCGAAGCTGCTCAGCACGCCGACAGTGAAGCCGAGCGCCGCGACGACGAGCGCCTTGGCGATCAGCATTGGCGTTCGCGACGGAACTGCGGTGAGCGACGAGAGGATCAGCCCGCTCGCGTACTCACTCGTGATCGAGAGGGCGCCGAGCACACCCATGATCAGCACGGTGAACATACTGCCGAACGTGGCAGATTGCACGATAATTCCTGGGGTCGCGGCCGGGGTCAGCATGTCGCTGCCCGACATCGCGAGAGAAAGCAAGGCCGCACCGGCCCAACTCAGCACGAGCATGACGACGATCGACCAGCGTATCGATCGCAGCGAGAGCAGCTTGATCCACTCCCCCTTCAGCACGCCGTCGAAGGTGAGCCTGCCGACGACCGGAGCGGCAGTATATGTGTCGTTCATCGCGATGGTGGTCATGTCGTTGCTCCTTAGGCCGCGGTGTATTCGAGTTCGCCACGAGTCAGCTCGAGGTAGGCGTCTTCGAGTGAGGCAGTGTCGGTTGAGAGGCCATGCAGCACGATGCCGTGGGCCGCGGCGAGCTCGCCGACCTGCGCGGCGGTGACTCCCTGCAGCAAAAGTTCGTCGCAGTCGCTCTGCTGTGTACTGCGCGCGCCCTGCGCGCGCAGTAGCTCACCGAGGCGAATTGATTCAGGAGAGCTGACGCGCACGGTGCGCTGACCGCTGCCGCTCGCAATCAATTCGGCGATGGGGGCGTCGGCGATCACCGAGCCGCGGCCGAGCACGATCACGTGATCTGCCGTCTGCGCCATCTCGCTCATGAGGTGGCTCGAGAGCAGCACGGTTCGACCTTCTGCCGCGAAGGCGCGCACAAAGCTGCGTACCCAGAGCACCCCGTCGGGGTCGAGGCCATTGACTGGCTCGTCGAGAACGAGCACCTGCGGGTCGCCGAGCAGCGCGGCCGCGATGCCGAGGCGCTGCCCCATGCCGAGCGAGAACCCGCCGACGCGCTTATGCGCGACAGACTCGAGGCCCGTCAGTTCGAGCACCTTGTTCACGCGCGCATCGCTGATGCCGTGGGTCGCCGCAAGCGCCCGCAGGTGGCTGCGCGCAGACCTTCCAGGGTGCACACCTTTCGCATCGAGCAGTGCGCCGACCACGCTCAGCGGGTTGCGGTGCTCGGCATAGGGCTTGCCCAGTACGGTGATACTGCCCGAGGTTGGGCGGTCGAGGCCGACGAGCATGCGCATCGTTGTCGACTTGCCCGCCCCGTTCGGCCCGAGGAAGCCGGTGACCTGGCCCGGCTGCAGCGAAAAGCTGATGTCGTTCACCGCAGTTTTGGTGCCATAGCGCTTCGTGAGGTGCGTCGCCTCGATCATGGTGCTCCCTTCGAGGATCGCTCTGATCCCCTATGCTCACCAAGCTACGGCGCAGTGGCACAAGCGCGCATCGGCCTCAGGTACCGCTTGGGGTCGCTCTTTAGGATGATCCTCGCCCTGTGCTTGGCCCAGGGGCTACAGAACTTAGTTCTCTGCACCGATCCGCTGACCGACCACTGCCGAGATGCCATCCTGTCGCATCGAGACGCCGTAGAGCGCGTCGGCGATCTCCATGGTGCGCTTCTGGTGCGTGATGATGATGAGCTGGGAGTTTTCGCGCAGCGTCTCGAACACCTGTAGTAGACGCCCGAGGTTCGCGTCGTCGAGCGCAGCCTCGACCTCGTCGACGATGTAGAACGGGCTCGGCCTGGCCTGGAAGATGGCCATGAGCCACGCGACGGCCGCGAGCGAGCGCTCGCCACCCGACAGCAGCGACATGCGTTCGACCTTCTTGCCTGCAGGCTTCACGACGATGTCGATACCGGTGTTCAGCATGTCGTCGGGGTTCGTAAGCTCGACGTGCCCGGAGCCACCGGGGAAGAGGATCGGAAACACCTCTGCGAACGCGGCCTGCGTGTCGGCAAACGCCTCGGCGAAGATGCCCTGCATCTTCTCGTCGAGGTCCGCGATGATCGTGAGCAGGTCGGCGCGGGTCTTCGTGAGGTCTTGTAGTTGCTCGGCAAGAAAGCTGTGCCGCTGCTCGAGCGCGGCGAACTCTTCGAGCGCGAGCGGGTTGATGCGGCCGAGCTCTGCGAGTCGCTTCTCGGCTTTGGCGAGGCGCTGCTGCTGTTCGGCGCGCACGAAGGGACGAAACTGAGTGGAGTCGGACGCCTCGCGTTCGACAGCGTTTCGTCCTGGCGCCACTGCGCCAGCACCGGTTTCGACCTCCCCCATCTCTTCTGCGAGCCCCAGCTCTGCGGCAAGCTGAGCCTCGAGGTCACCGAGGGGTTCTGCAGCGGGCTTCGGTTGCTCGGCGACGACCGGATCCGCGCCAGGCACCGGCACACCGCGGTGCGGTCCATACTCATCGATGAGCACCTCTTCGATGAGCCCGAGCTCGTTACCGGCGCGCTCAAGCAGCGTCGAGAGCTGCAGCTTGCGCTCGTAACTTTTCAGCTCGGCACCGTGCACCCGATCGGTGAGCGACTGCAGGCGGCCGCGCACCTCGGCCTCCTCAGAGCGCAGCAGCGTGAGCTCCTGGCTGTGCCTGGCGCGCTCTTGCTCTGCGCTCTGCTGCGCCACGCGCGCCTCAGACAGCGAACGATCGCATGATTCGAGGATCGCCGGCAGCTGGCCCGCCACCCGCTCGGCGCGGGCTACCTGCCTGGCACGCAGCACGGCTCGTCGGGCGGCCTCTTCTGCGGCTCGATGCTCGGCCTCGAGCTGCTCCGCGAGCATGCGATGCGTTGCTCCGGCAGCTCGGGCGCGCTCACGAGCGGTCTCGAGTTCGAGGCGGCGCTCGACCTCTGCCGCACGCACGCGCTCAAGCTCGACGAAGAGCTCGTCACGCTGGCTCGCGTCGAGAATCGGGCGCGGCCGCGCCTCGGCCTCGGCGAGGACGCGCGATGCACGCTCGGCTTCTTCAGCAGCCTCGGTTTCACCGCCGGCGACCTCGGTGAGGGCTTGCCTCGCGCGCTCGGCCTCGGCCTGACCCGCCTCGGCCCGAACCGTGAGGCGGTTGCGCTGCTCAGCGACCTCGGCGATGCGCGCGTCTGCAGCGCGCAGCTCGGCAAACGACTGCTCGGTCGCGAGCTTCGCCCGCGAGGCCCGCTCGCGCAGCTCGGCGAGTTCGGCTGCTGCTTCTTCGATCTCTGTGGCGAGCGCCTCTCGGCGCTGCTCGGCCCCGGCGAGCTCTGCCCCGAGTTCGATACGCGAGGGGGCGAGACCTGAGCCGCCCGTCAGTGTGTGCTGAGTGAGCACATCACCCGAGGTAGTCACGATCGTGAAGCTCTCGGCCGGCCACTTCTGCCGCAGCACCGCAGCCCCGGCAATCGCCTCGGCTATCCCCGGTGCGAGATAGCTGCGCGAAAGCAAACCGTAAACGCCATCGGGAGCCGACACGAGCACTTCGGTAGCGAGAGTCAGGCCGTCGATGCGCGGAGCGTCGCTCGCGGCACCCGCCGCCCGGGCGATCACGGTGCGCAACTGGCCAAGGTCTCGTTCGCGCGCCGAGCGCACCACCTCGCCCGCGGCAGACTCGGTGTCTGCGAGCAGAGCATCCCCAAATACCCCGAGCGCGGCACCGATCGCGGCCTCGTAGCCCTCGGTGACTCGCACGTGATCGGCGACGCGGCCAGCAACCCCGGCGGGCGCCTCGGCCAGCAGTGCGCCCGAGGCATCGCGCTCGTCGAGCATGCGCGCGAGCGCGCCGACCCGAGCGTCGAGCCCAGCACGCTCCTGCTCCATCGTGTGCAGGCTGTCGCGCAGCTCGTCGCGTGCCTTCTCGGCCTCGCTCTGCGCGTCTTGCGCCGAGCGGTAGGCGTCGTCGAGGCCCGATTCGGGGGCCTCGCTCTCATCGAGGCCGCGCAGATACTCGTCGAGGTCGCGCTGCGCATCGGCTGCGCGCTGCTCGGCCTGCGATGCCGCGACTCGGCGTCTCTCGACCTCCTGCGCCACGGTTGCCCGTTTCTGCTCGGCCGTCTGGGCAAGCCCACGAAGCTTCGAGAGCTCGAGATCGTGCTTCGAGACGAGTGCGCTCTGAGCCGCGATATGCTCGTCGATCGCATCGAGCGCCTGCTGCGCCTTTCGGGTGCCGTCACCGGCTTCCTGCCAGCTGCGCTCGATCGCCGGGATCAGCTCGGTCAGCCGAGCCGCCTCAGCTTTCGCCTCGTCGACCGAGGCTCGGCTCAGCCGGTTCAGCTGCTCGGGTGCCTCTGCCTGCGTTGCGAGAAAGGTCAGCCGCTGCTGCGTCTGCGAGAGCAGCCCGCGCAGCCTGCTCTGCGAGGACTCGAGCGCGATCGTGACGCGCCTCGCTGCATCGAGTTCATCGCTCTGCTGATCCTGCTCGAGCCTGCCGATGCGCAATTGCTTCTGCTCGAGCTGCTCCTGCAGCACGATGCGTTCGCTGTGGCGCTCGGCCTCGTCTTTCGAGAGCTCGTCGAGTTCTGCACGCAACCTCGCCACATCGTCTGCGAGCAGCCTTGCTTTGGCATCTCGAACCTCGGCTGCGATCCCTTGCGCCTGCTTTGCCACCTCAGCCTGGCGACCGAGCGGCTTCAGCTGGCGACGAATCTCGCCGGCTAGGTCGTTCAACCTGGTGAGGTTCGTCTCCATCGCGTCGAGCTTGCGCAGCGTGCGCTCCTTGCGGCGTCGATGCTTCAAGATGCCGGCAGCCTCTTCGATGAAGCCACGGCGGTCTTCGGGCGTCGCGCGCAGCACCGCGTCGAGCTGGCCCTGCCCAACGATCACATGCATCTCACGGCCGAGGCCCGAGTCGCTCAGCAGCTCCTGCACGTCGAGCAGCCGGCAGCCCTCGCCGTTGATCGCATACTCGCTCGCACCGTTGCGAAACAGCGTGCGGCTGATCGTGACCTCGCTGTATTCGATGGGCAGCGCGCCGTCGCTATTGTCGATCGTGAGCTTCACTTCGGCGCGGCCGAGCGGGCCACGAGTCGAGGTGCCGGCGAAGATGACGTCTTCCATCTTGCCGCCGCGCAAGGTCTTCGCGCCCTGCTCGCCCATGACCCAGGCGAGGGCGTCGACGACGTTCGACTTGCCAGAACCGTTGGGGCCGACGATCGCGGTAACCCCGGGCTCGAACTGAAACACCGTCGGCTGGGCGAAGCTCTTGAACCCCTTGAGGGTCAGGCTTTTGAGGTGCACTCTGCCTCCTTCAGCCTTCGCCCAGTGAACCTAAACGTTCACTTTACCGGGTCGGTCGGCCGCCGCCCCGATTTCACACGACGTGCCCCGCGCACCGCACCAGTTCTTGCACCGAGGCGGGCACCCCGATTCCTGCGCGCAGGTCGGGCGCAGGCAGCACCGTGGCCGTTGGCGGCCCGAACGAGACCACTCCCGCCCAGCTGTCGCCCGAGATATCGTCGGCTTCGTCTTCGGGCCAGTCGTCAGATACGCGCAGCGACCAGCTTTCGATTGGCATGGCGAGGATCGCGGTTGCTGCAAGCTCTTTCTTCTTTGAAGCGCGCACCTCCGCGATCCAGCCATCCACTTCCTGCTCGGTCAC
>CALCJF010000108.1 GCA_937967375.1 uncultured Leucobacter sp. | reverse complement strand
CCGAGGTGCCTCATTTAAATATGCCCGCGAAACTCTTCCGGTGACTCACCAGGAAATGCCCGCGTAGGTTCAGCCTAGACCGCGCGCTTGCGTCCGGCCTGCTGTGCGGGTTTTACCCCCGCTTTCGCGTCGGGAGTTTTGGCGAGTTCTGCAGCCTCGAGCGCCCGGGTCTTCTTGGCGGCGAGGTAGGTGAGGCGCTGCTGGATCCGGTCGATCTCACGGGCGATATGCGCGGGGTTCAAGCTGTCCCGGTATGCGGTCAACTCCGCTGTTTTCTCGGGTGTGAGGGCACCGGATTTCAGGAGCCGGTCGAATGGTGTCGCGAGATCGTCGTAGACGCGTTTGCGGCGGCCCTTGGAATCGGTGGCCCAGCCGATGGGTTTCTTCGTCGGGGTGAGGTAGTTATGGCGGTCGTTCACGACCTGCCAGAGGTCGTTCAAGAGCTTCAACTGTGGGAGGGTGTCGTATCTCCAGTAGAACCCGTACCTGCGCACGATCTGGTTGTTCTTCGACTCGATCGTGGCCTGATCATTCTTCTTGTACGGCCGGGACCTCGTGAAGTAGATATCGAGCTCGGCCGCCCAGCCGATGACGTCGTAGTTGATGAACTCGGAGCCGTTGTCGAAATCGACCCCGGTCACTTCGAACGGCACCTCGGTAATGAACCGGTCGAGGGCGTCGCGAATGTGCAGGTGAGCGTTATTCCGGATCGAGCGGGTGTACGTCCAGCCAGTGTGCATATCGGTGAGATCAACCGTTCGACAGAACTCGCCCTTCAACACGGGCCCGCAGTGTGCCACGGTGTCGCCCTCGAAGAAGCCCGGCACCTGCTCGATCTCGTCGCCGGCTTTCCTGATCGTGATCGAGTTACGCAAGAGCGGCCCCGGCGTGGTCGTCGTGATCCCACGCAACGGGTCTTTCTGTCGTACTGGGGCGAGGTAACGGTCGATGGTTGCTGGGGACATCGCGAGGAGTTCGTCAGCGACCTGATGACTGTAGCGGCCCTTGCCGGGCACGAGTTCACCGTGTGTTTCGAGCAGCATGAGCTGCAGCTCCATCGTCGCTGCGAGGTATTTCCCGCTGATCCCTCCCGCGTACGCCCATACCCGTTGCAAGACTTTGAGCGCATCGTGGGAGTACTTCAGCGGGCGGGGCTTGCGTTTACGTGCGCCGACCCGGCGTGGTTTCAGGGCCCCTTTCAACTGTCTCCGGGCGTTGTCTCTGGACCACCCCGTGATCGAGCACACCTCATCGAGGAGTTTGCCCTTGTCCTTCTTGGTCGCAGCCTGGTACTGCTTCGCGAACTTTTTTGTGATCTCGTGTCTGGCGCGCATCGATAGCCCACTTCCCATGAAACTGATGATTCCGTTTCGCGGGCATTCTTATGTGAGGCACCGGAATCGTTTCGCGGGCAAAATACGTGAGGCACGTCGCAATCTTTGCAACAAACCATATGGTCTGTTAGGCTGCCGGAATGGATCCGAACGCACCGCTCTCGACGCCCGTTGCCGACACCGTGCCACGCGCCGGGCGACGCGAGTGGGCCGCACTCGCCGTGCTCGTGCTCAGCGTGACCCTGATCGCGATCGACGGCACCGTGCTCTACCTCGCCGTGCCGGCGCTGGCCGCCGACCTCGATCCGACGGCCACGCAGATCCTGTGGATCGGCGACATCTACTCCTTCGTCATCGCCGGATTGCTGGTGACGATGGGCAACGTGGCCGACCGCTTCGGGCGCAAGCGCACCCTGCTGCTGGGCAGCGTGGCTTTCGGTATCGCCTCGGTGCTCGCGGCGTTCGCGCCCAGTGCCGAGATCCTGATCCTGGCTCGTGCGCTGCTCGGCGTCGCCGGCGCGACCATCATGCCCTCCACCCTGTCGATCATTCG
>CALCJF010000107.1 GCA_937967375.1 uncultured Leucobacter sp. | reverse complement strand
CTGCGAGAAGGCATCGTGCTGCGCTACATCGACCTGCTCGATGGTTCGGGCGCGACAGCCCCAAGCGTCGCCTGAGCGAATCGCTGGGTTCACGATCAACCCTCACAGATAAGTGCAGGGAAGCCTCGCGAAATTGCTCATATGAGCAATTTGCGTGAACTGTTGCGCAATCGAGATATGTTTTCTCAACAGTGCGCTTGGGAAGCCCGAGCAGGCTGAGTATTTTTGGTATCACGTACGCTCTGCACACGAGAGGCGTGGGCGGGCACTTCTAGGAGGAATGCGTTGACTATTTCAAGCAAGAGGCTGTTGGGCGGCGTTGCTGCTGCCGGCCTGATCGTTGGCCTCGCGGCATGTGCACCCGCCCCCGAGAAGGGCGATGGCGCAGCCGAGGGCGCTGCTGACTTCGTTCCCTGCATCGTCTCTGACGCAGGCGGCTTCGACGACCGCTCGTTCAACCAGCTTTCGTACGAGGGGGCGAAGAAGGCCGCAGACGAGCTCGGTGTCGAGCTGAAGCAGGCAGAGTCGAACAGCGAGACCGACTTCGGCCCGAACATCGAGAGCATGGTTGGCGAGGGCTGCAACGCAATCGTTTCGGTTGGCTTCGCGCTTTCGGCAGCGACCGTCGAGGCAGCAAACGCAAACCCCGACACCGACTTCATCCTCGTTGACGACGCAGCCGATAACGACTTCGACGGCAAGAAGGACGCCGAGAATGTCAAGCCGCTGTTGTACGACACAGCCCAGGCTGCATTCCTCGCAGGCTACCTGTCGGCCGGTTACTCGCAGGCAGGCAAGGTCGGCACCTTCGGCGGCATGGAGTTCCCGACCGTGACCATCTTCATGGACGGCTTCAAGCAGGGCGTTGATCACTACAACTCGGTCAAGGGCACCAACGTTGAGGTTGTGGGCTGGAACGGCGAGACCGGCTCATTCACCGGTGGCTTCGAGGCAAACCAGGACGCGAAGTCGGTTGCGCAGAACATTCTCGACCAGGGCGTCGACGTGCTGCTCCCCGTTGGTGGCCCGATCTACCAGTCGGCGCTGCAGGCGATCAAGGAGTCGGGTCGCGACGTCGCGCTGGTCGGCGTTGACGCTGACCTCTTCCAGACCGACGAGAGCACTCAGGACTTCGTGCTCACCTCGATCCTGAAGAACATGGACGTCTCGACCTACGAGGCAGTCATGTCGAGCGCGAACGGCAAGTTCGACGCAAACGCATACGTCGGCACGCTCGACAACGGCGGCGTGGGCATCGCACCCTTCCACAACTTCGAAGGCAAGGTCGATGCGGCACTCGTCAAGGAAGTTGACGCACTGAAGCAGGAGATCATTGACGGCAAGGTGACCGTCAAGTCGTACCTGAGCTAACGCTCGAGATTCCGAGGGAGCGATCGGTGCATGCCGGTCGCTCCCTCGCTTTTCGTCAGGACCGTCAGATCGCTGCGCCAGAAGCGCATCGTTCACCACACCACCGCTAGGATCGAGCACATGAAGCTTGAACTTCGAGGCATTACGAAGCGCTTCGGCGCATTCACCGCCAACGATCACATCGACCTCACTGTCGAGCCAGGTGAGATCCACTGTCTGCTCGGCGAAAACGGCGCAGGCAAGTCGACCCTCATGAACGTGCTGTACGGGCTCTACCGCGCCGACGAGGGCGAGATCTTGCTCGACGACCGCGTGCAGCACTTCGAAGGGCCAGGCGATGCGATGGCCGCGGGCGTTGGCATGGTGCATCAGCACTTCATGCTGATTCCGGTGTTCACTGTCGCCGAGAACGTGATGCTCGGCAATGAGTCCACGAAGGCGGGCGGCGTGCTCGACCTCGCGGCCGCGCGAAAGCGCGTCAAAGAGATTTCAGATCGCTTCGGGTTTCACGTCGATCCCGATGCGATCGTAGAAGACCTGCCCGTCGGGGTGCAGCAGCGGGTCGAGATTATCAAGGCGCTCTCGCGCGACGCAAAGGTGCTCGTGTTCGATGAGCCGACCGCAGTGCTGACGCCGCAAGAGACCGATGAGCTCATGGCCACCATGCGCCAGCTGCGTGACAGCGGCACCTCGATCGTGTTCATCACGCACAAGCTGCGCGAGGTGCGCGAGGTTGCCGACCGCATTACCGTGATTCGCCTCGGAAAGGTCGTCGGCGAGGCATCTCCCACGGCCAGCAATGAAGAGCTCGCTTCACTGATGGTCGGGCGGGCGGTCGAGCTGACCGTGCAGAAGAACCCGCCGCAGCTCGGTAATGAGGCGCTCGTCGTCGAGCACCTCACGGTCACAGACCCGTCTGGACTCGTGCTTGTCGACGACGTGAGTTTTGATGTGAAGCGTGGCGAGGTGCTCGCGATCGCGGGCGTGCAGGGCAATGGCCAGACCGAGCTGACCGAGGCGATCGTGGGCGTGCAGTCGGGTGTGCAGGGCAGCGTGAAACTGAACGGCACCGAGCTCGTCGGGCGCACGGTGCGCGACATTCTTGACGAGGGCGTCGGGTTTGTTCCTGAAGACCGCAGCGTTGACGGGCTCGTGAAAGAGTTCAGCGTCGCAGAGAATATGATGCTGGATCGCTCGCACGGCGAGCCCTTCGTCAAAGCCGGCACGCTCCAGCTCGGCGCACTGAACGAGTTTTCGAAGGGCAAGATCGCCGAGTTCGATATTCGCACCCAGGGGCCGCAGCAGGCCGCCGGTAGTTTGTCGGGTGGCAACCAACAGAAGGTCGTAATCGCGCGTGAGCTGAGCCGCGACTTGCAGCTCTTCGTCGCTGCGCAGCCCACCCGCGGCGTCGACGTGGGTTCGATCGAGTTCATTCACCAGCGTGTGATTGAGACTCGTGACTCGGGGGTTCCGGTCATCGTGATCTCGACCGAGCTCGACGAAGTCACCGCACTGGCAGACCGCATCATGGTCATGTACCGCGGAAAGGTCGTTGGCATTGTGCCCGGCAACACCTCGCGCGACAAGCTTGGCCTGATGATGGCTGGAGTGACTGACGAAGTGCCGAGTGAGCACACTCAGAACGAGGGGGCGCAGGCATGACCGCGACACAGAACCTGATGCCCGATGTGGCGCCGAGCGAGGGGGCAAAGCCTTCGCGCTGGCGAAAGGCGTTCACGGCGATTACGACCGGCAACGCGATCATCTCAGTGTTCGCTGTGCTCGCCGCGATTATCGTCGGTTCGATCATGATCGCCTTCACCGACAAAGACGTGCAGGAATCAGCCGGTTACTTCTTCTCAAGGCCCGGTGACACTATCGCGGCGATCTGGGATGCGGTGTCGGGCGCTTACGTGGCGCTCTTCAAGGGCTCGATCTATAACTTCACTGCAGATACCTTCGTGAAGGGCATTCGCCCACTCACCGAGACCCTGAAGTTCGCGACGCCGCTGATTGCGGCGGGCCTTGGCGTTGGCCTCGCGTTTCGCGCAGGCATGTTCAATATCGGTGGCCAGGGTCAGATTCTGATGGCAGCCGCAGCAGCGGGCTGGGTGGGCACGACCATGTCGATGCCTTGGCCGCTGCACATGATCGTCGGCATCATCGCTGGCATGGCAGCCGCGGCGATCTGGGCTGGCATTGCCGGCTTCTTGAAGGCTCGAACCGGTGCACACGAGGTGATCGTGACGATCATGCTCAACCACATTGCCGCATATCTGCTCGCCTGGATGCTTGCGACTCAGGGCGTGCTGCAGGCGCCGGGCTCGAAGAACCCGAAAACCGCGCCAATGGCAGAGTCGGCAATTATGCCGCAGCTGCTTGGCCCGCAGTTCAAGCTGCACATCGGACTGCTGCTTGCGCTCGTCGCTGTCGCTTTCTCGTGGTGGCTGCTCGAGCGGTCGAGCCTCGGCTTCCGTTTCCGAGCCGTCGGCCTGAACCCGAGCGCCGCGAAGGTCGCCGGCATCAACGTCGGTCGTACCTACTTCGTCGCAATGGTCATCGCGGGTGCGCTCGTCGGTATCGCAGGCGTGAGCCAGGTGCAGGGAACCGTGACGTCGGGCTTCGGCGGCGACATCGATGCGGGAATCGGCTTTGACGCCATCACGGTTGCGCTGCTCGGGCGGTCGTCACCGCTCGGCATCTTGGCAGCGGGCCTGCTGTTCGGCGCGTTCAAGGCCGGTGGTTTCGCAATGCAGGCTTCGCAGGGCGTGCCCGTCGAGATCGTGCTCGTCGTGCAGTCGCTCATCGTGCTGTTCATCGCGGCCCCGCCGCTCGTGCGCGCGATGTTCGGGTTGCCCGACCCTGAGCGCAAGGCTCGAAAACAGCGCCGCCAGAAGAAGGAGGTGTCGGCATGAGCGCCGTGACCGCTATTCCCTCGGACCACCCGGTGAGCGAAGACCTGCGCCGTGTCGCGGTGAAGTCATGGAAGGCGCCGACTATTTTCGGCATCTTCGCAGTGCTCTTCACCCTGCTGCCACTGCTCGGTCCGCGAGAGGGCGTGACGACGTTTCGCCTGAGCGCGGGGCACGAACTCTTCGCGTTGCCGGACCTTGTTGTGCCCGCGACCGCGACCGCCTGGGGCGCGGCCCTCCTCTTGCTGCTGTGCGCGGCGTTCTCGGCCTTCCTCGCTTCTAAGGGGCGGCCGCATCCGCTCTGGCTCACGATCGTCTATGTCGCTGTGCTGCTGGTCGGATTTCTTTCGTGGGCAGCCGCGGGTGGCACGATCCCTATGGTGGGCCTGCTCGGCGGTGCCCTCGCGCTTGCGACTCCTCTGATCTTCGGTGCTCTTGGTGGAGTGATCGGCGAGCGTGTTGGCGTCGTGAACATCGCGATCGAGGCCCAGCTGCTCGCCGGTGCGTTCTCTGCCGCGGTCGTTGCGTCGGTGATCTACAACGGTGCACTGCAGAACGTGGATATCTCGGAGGGGATGGCAGTAGCCATCGCGGGCACCGCAGGCGTTCTCGCGGCAATGATCGCGTCAGTGCTCGTCTCGCTCGTGCTCGGTGTCTTCGCGATCACCTACTTCGTCGATCAGGTGATCGTCGGCGTGGTGCTGAACGTGCTCGTTGTCGGTGTCACGACCTTCCTCTTCTCGAAGGTGCTCGCTCCGAATTCGGCGCTGCTGAACTCGCCGCAGCCGTTCAAGGCGTTCGCGATCCCTGGACTCAGCGAGATCCCGTTGCTCGGCCCAGTGCTGTTTCGGCAGACCATCATCGTCTACATCATGTATGTCGTGGTCTTCCTCGTCTGGTTCGCGATGTACCGCACCCGCTGGGGCCTGCGCCTTCGCGCGGTCGGTGAGCACCCGCAGGCTGCCGACACCGTCGGTATCAAGGTGGCTCGCACCAGGTACCTGAATCTGATGCTTGCCGGTGCGATCGCCGGCTTGGGCGGTGCATTCTTTACGCTTGCTTCGGTTCCGTCGTTCAACCGCGAGATGACCGCTGGCGCGGGCTTCATCGCGCTTGCCGCGGTGATCTTCGGCAAGTGGGATCCGATCAAGGCGACGCTCGCCGCGTTGCTCTTCGGCTTCGCGAGCAACCTGCAGGGTGTGCTCTCGGTGATCGGCTCGCCAGTGCCGAGCCAGTTCATGCTCATGCTGCCGTACATCGTGACCATCTTTGCGGTGGCGGGTTTGGTCGGACGGTCGCGCGGACCGGCTGCCGCAGGCAAGCCATATATCAAGTCGTAGCGGAGACTGTATGTCGAATCAGCAGATCGATTGGGAGTCGATTAGACAGGCAGCTATTGCTGCCCTGGATCACGCCTACGTTCCTTACTCGCAGTACCCGGTGGGCGCCGCGGCGCTTGTAGACGACGGTCGCATCGTGAGCGGGTGCAACATCGAGAACGCCTCGTACGGTGTGACCCTGTGCGCCGAATGCGCGATGGTCGCTGAACTGTGCATGGGCGGTGGCGGCAAACTTGTCGCCTTCGTATGTGTGAACGGCAATGCCGAGACCATCATGCCGTGCGGGCGCTGTCGCCAGCTGCTGTACGAACACTCGGCTGAGGGCATGATCCTCGATACCGTCTCTGGGTTGCGTACGATCGATCAGGTGCTGCCTGACGCCTTCGGCCCACGCGACCTTGCAGCCGTCGCCTCGCGAAAAGACTAAGGAACAGAAGAAGCATGAGTGTTGAGCCGTTCGACGCAGTAGACGTCATTCGCATCAAGCGTGACGGGGGAGTCGTACCCGAGCCCGCACTTCGGTGGCTGATCGATGCCTACACCCGCGGATACGTGAGCGATGCGCAGATGGCGTCGTTCGCTATGGCGGTGTTTCAGCGCGGGATGCAGCGCGACGAGATTCGGGTGATGACCGACGCGATGATCGCATCGGGCGAGCGCATGAGCTTCGCGAACTTGGGTAAGCGCACGGTCGACAAGCACTCCACCGGAGGTGTGGGCGACAAGATCACGTTGCCCCTGGCGCCTCTGGTTGCCGCTTTCGGTGTCGCCGTGCCGCAGCTTTCGGGGCGCGGGCTCGGTCACACGGGCGGCACCCTCGACAAACTCGAGTCGATTGCCGGCTGGCGGGCGTCGCTTTCGAACGAAGAGATGTTCGCGCAGATGGCGGGCGACGTGGGCGCGGTCATCTGCGCTGCCGGCAGCGGGCTCGCTCCTGC
Source organism: uncultured Leucobacter sp. (assembly GCA_937967375.1). GTDB lineage: Bacteria > Actinomycetota > Actinomycetes > Actinomycetales > Microbacteriaceae > Leucobacter. The sequence goes on along the minus strand of CALCJF010000107.1, from coordinate 1,206 downwards.
CGACAAGAAGCTGTACGCGCTGCGTGACGTGACAGGCACGGTCGATACGATTCCGCTGATCGCGTCGAGCATCATGTCGAAGAAGATCGCCGAGGGCACCGACGCGCTCGTGCTCGACGTGAAGTTCGGTTCGGGGGCGTTCATGCAAGACGTGAATGATGCACGGGAGCTTGCTCGCACCATGGTCGCGCTCGGTAACGACTCCGGCGTCGCGACGACGGCGCTGCTCACGAACATGAACGTGCCGCTCGGCCTTGCGATCGGCAACGCGAACGAGGTGCGCGAGTCGGTCGAGATTCTTGCGGGTGGCGGCCCAGCCGACGTGCGCGAGCTTACCGTTGCGCTTGCGCGGGAGATGCTGGCGCTCGCGGGTCAGCCCGATGCTGATGTTGAGGCTGCCCTCGACGATGGGCGTGCGATGGATGCTTGGCGTCGCATGATCTCGGCGCAAGACGGCGACCCCGATGCGCCTCTGCCCGTGGCGCGCGAGACGCACACCGTGGTTGCGCCGTCGTCGGGCGTGCTGACCCGCCTTGAGGCTCTGCCGTTCGGCATCGGTGCGTGGCGCCTCGGGGCGGGGCGCGCCCGGGCCGAGGATCCGGTGATCTTTGCGGCGGGCATCGATCTGCACGCGAAGCCGGGCGACACGGTGCGCGCGGGCGATCCGCTGTTCACGCTCTCGGCCGATGATGCTGCGCGCTTCGAGCGTGCGCTCGAGGCCGTCGAGGGCGCGTGGGAGATCGAAGAAGGCGGCATCGTTCAGACAGGTGGCCCGCTCGTTCTCGAGAAGATCACGGCGTAGCTGCGGGTTTCGCTCGTCGGGCGTGCCCAAGAGTTCGACCTGATGGGGTTGTGAGGCGCGCGCGGGGTTTCGAATAGCGCGCAGATCCATCCGCGAGCTGCGCTCGCTCCCGCCAGACCCGACCATGCGCACGATCCGGAACCCCTCACTCGGCCTGCACCCGCGGCCTGGTTCTCAGCCGCCTTGTTGCATGGTCATGTCGACGCTCATGCCGCTGTTCGAAAGGTTTTCGCGGGCGGCGTGGCGCTCTGCCACGCGTACCTGAGCGATATGGGCGGCCGCAATTCAACCGGTTCTGCGCTTCTGCCGAGCGTCGGCGGCGCCTCGCTCGCAGTGTCGGCCGGCGGCGACCCCGTTCCCGGATGCGGCGGCCAACAAGGGCTGCTGCGGGAGAGGGGATACGA
>CALCJF010000106.1 GCA_937967375.1 uncultured Leucobacter sp. | reverse complement strand
GCCGCAGTGCCCGAGTCGATCATGCCCCCGTCGCGCGCGCATGTGCTGACCAGCGAAACCGCGATGCGCATCTCGACCGTGTACCGGGCGGTCGAAGTGCTCGCTATCGGTGTATCGCAGCTCGGCCTCGACCAGTGGCGCGGCGACCGTCGCACCCCGGCTGCTGCAATCATCGTGAAGCCAGACACCGGCACGCACCGGGCCGCGTTTCTTGAGCGCACCGTCGTGGCGCTCGCGCTCGACGGCAACGCCTACTGGCGTATCCTGCGCGACCCGAAAGGGAACCCGGTCAGCCTGCAAGAGCTGAACCCCGCAGAGGTCTCGCCGGTCGCGGATCGCGAAACCGGCAAGGTCGTGTTTCACTGGCGCGGCCTGCGCCTCACCCCGGGCGACCGCCTCGCGGGCGATGTCGTGCATCTCCAGAAGCTCCGCATTCCCGGGCGCGAGAAAGGGCTCGGCCCAATCGAAGCAGCGCGCGCAGAGCTGACCGGTGCGATGCAGGCACGCGACTACGCCTCATCCTGGTTCGAAGACGGCGACGTGCCAAGCGGTATTCTCGCCACCGACCAGGTGATTAACGCCGATCAGGCGCAGCTCACCAAGAAGCTTTGGGCGGGCTGGAACCCGGAAACAGAAGAGTACGAGCCGGTCGGTCACGGCGTGCGCGTGCTCGGTGCTGGCTTCAAGTACGACGCGCTCCAGATCAAACCGGCAGACCTCCAGTTCCTCGAAACGCAGCAGTTCAACACGACGCAGATCGCGCGCCTGTTCGGCACGCCGGCCTCGCTGATGCTCGCCGTAGTCGAGGGCAACTCGCAGTCCTACAGCAACGTCGAGCAGGACTGGATCGCATTCACGCGGTTCACCCTCATGGCGTACCTGCGCGAAATCGAAGAGGCCCTGTCGTCGGTGATCCCTTACGGCAACACCGTGAGGTTCAACGTGGACGCGCTGCACCGCTCTGACACTCTCACCCGCTACCAGGCGCACCAGGTCGGCATCACCGCAGGTTTCCTCACGATCCCCGAGGTGCGCGCTATCGAGGGCCTAGACCCGCTCGAACAAACCGAACTTTCCGCACCCGCACCCCAGGAGGGCCCCTACGCATGACTACCCAGCTACTCACCTGCACCGCGCCGCTGCTGCGCCGCGACGACCTCGACCCCGCCGCCGAGGCTGACCCGGCTGCCGATGCCGCGACCGGCTACGACATTTCGGGCGTCGCCGTACCGTTCAACGAAGAGTATGCGTCATGGGCGTTTACCGAGATGTTCGACCGCGCTTGCGAGTTCGAGGGCCTGGAGAGCGCGAAGCTCTACTGGCAGCACCGCGACGCTATCGGCAAGGTCACCGGCTCCGAGTCCACCGATACCGGCCTCATGATCGACGCGCAAATCTCGCGCACCCCGCGCGGTGACGAAGCAGCGACGCTCGTGCGCGACGGCGTGATCGACTCGCTCTCTATCGGCTTCGAGGGCATCGAGTACCGCGTCGAAGCTCGCGACGACGCCGACGACCTGCGCGTGTGGACTCGTATCCGCATTCGCGAGGTTTCGCTCGTGTCTTTCCCCGCCTACGACTCAGCGACCATCACCGAGGTTCGCAACCGACCCAACCAAAAAGGAGTACCCACTATGCCCACCATCGAGCCGGTCACGATCGCTGACCTCGACAATCTGCGCTCCGAGCAGAGCGAACAGCTCCGCAGCATGCAGGCGCAGCTCGCGACCATCGGCGAACAGCGCCAGGCGCTGCCGCCCCGTTTCGCCACGTTCGGCCACTTCGTTCGCGCCTACCATGCGGGCGACGCCGAAGCACGTTCGCTGCACGCCGACTGGCACGCGGCAGCAGCCGACGCCTCGCTGCACAACCAGCGCGCCTACGACGGCACCGTGCTCGCCGACACCATCGCCCGCGATCCCTGGGTGGGTGACTCGATCCGCCTGATCGACAAGGGGCGACGCGTGCTCAACAGCTTCCTGACCGCCCCGCTGCCCGCGACCGGCTCGCGCATCGAGCACGGCGTGCTGGAATCGAACACCGTCAAGGTCGAGAAGCAGGCCGCAGAGGGCGACGCGCTCGCCAAGGGCAAGGTCGTTGTTGGCTCGGATACCGCACCGGTCGGCACCTATGGCGGCTGGAGCGAACTGTCGTTTCAGTCGGTCGAGCGTGCAGATGTGTCGGTGCTGAACCTCACCCGTCGCGCGCAGCTCATTGCCTACGCGCAGCAGACCGAGGCCGAGGTGCGCGCCCTGTTCGCCGCGACCAGCGCCGCGAACATCGTCGCCGGTCACAACCTCGACCTGATCGCCGCAGCCAAGGCCGCAGACTGGGTATCGCTCATGATCGACGCGCACGACGCGTTCGATGATGCGGCGCTCCCCATCGCTGGCCTGTACCTCAGCAAGGACAAGTTCAAGGAACTGTTCACCCTCGCCGACGCGAGCGACCGGCTCCAGTTCCAGATCGTCGCGGGCACCGGCTCGAACGTGGTCGGCGAGCTGAGCCTGCCCGGCACGGAGGGCCCCGAGGGCACGGTCGCCTCGACCCGCGTGCGCCTGCTCCCCGGCTCTGCGCCTGGTCGTGGCGCGTTCTACAACGAGCAGGCAATCACGACCTGGGAGAACGCAGGCGCACCCGTCGCGCTGGAGGATATGAACGTCACGAACCTGACGCGCGCCTACTCCGTCTACGGCTACCTCGCCTGCGCGGCAGAGATGCCCGACGCGATCCTCCCCATCGAGTTCGCGGTCTAACGATGCTCCCCACCCCAGAGCAAGCGGTGCAGGCGCTCGCGAAGCACCTGGACGATGACTCTGCCGACGAGCAGGTCGTCGCCGCAGCGCAGGCGGGTCACGACATGGTGACCCGCCACCTGGGGGCGGCAGCAGACCGGGTGCCCGACGCTATCGGCGTGCTCGCCGTGGTCGAGGCAGGTGCGGCGGTCTACTACCGCCGCACCGCCCGCAACGGCATCGCCACATTCGGCAACGGTGAGGTGATCCCGATGCGCATCTCGAAAGACCCCATGAGCACCGTCTACCCGATCCTCGCCCCCTACGCGACCCCAGGAATCTCACGATGAGCACCAGAACCGAGCGCACCGCGCAGATCGTCGCCACAGTGACCGCAGCACTCTCCATTGACCCCGCGCTCACTGAGGTGGTCGTCACGGACGACGCCGCGAAGCTCGACAAGAAAGGCCCCGGCCTACACGGCACCGTGCTCGTGCAGCCTACCCCACGTTTCGAGTTCCCAGTCGGCGGCGTCACTCGCCTCTCGTGGACGTTGTTTGTCGTCGCGAAGCCCGGCCCGGCGCTCGATGCGTTCGCCACGGTAGACCCGATCCTCGACGCCCTGATCGCCTCCCCACTCAGTCTCGACACCGCAGAACCCGGCGAGTATCAGCCTGCCGACGATATGTCGCCCCCATTCCCCGGCTACCTCGTCACGATCCGTGACGACTTCTACAACTAAGGAAACCCCATCATGGCCGAACAGCCCACCACCCCTCGCCTCGTCAAGCACATCTCGCTGACGGTCGGCACCGACAGTTTCTCGAAGCACGTCAACAGTGTGAAGTACGCCCGCTCGGCAAGCATGCAGGAGTGGCGCGGCGGCACCCCCGAAGCCGTGTTCACTGACGAAACCTCGCCCACTTACACGGTAGAGATGACCGGTATTCAGGACTGGGAAACCGCGACCAGCCTGTGCAACTTCCTGCTGGAGCACGAGGGCGAAACTGCCGACTTCGAGTACAAGCCGCACTTTGACGGCAAGGTGTCGTTCATTTCCGAGGTCACTATCGTGGCCCCGGAAATCGGCGGCCCTGTCGGCGCGTACAACGAGTTCACCGTCACGATGGGCTCGACCAAGCCGACGCTCGTTCGCGCGGTCTAACCATGCTCGACGTGCGCAAGTCTCCCGAGCTGCAAGCGGTGATCTTGCTGCTCAAGACTGCCGCGACGCCCGCCCGCCGAGAGATGCGGGCGGGCGCGCGGCGCGCGCTCAACGAGCTCTGGAAACCGACCGTGGAACAGTTCGCGACCACCAACCAGCAACGGCAAGTGATCGCCCGAGGCGCTCGCGCAAACGTCGGCTCTGACAGTTTCACGATGCTCTCCGCGACCTCGCGCCGCCCGCTTTCAGGCGGGCTCAACCCGACCGCGAACTGGCAGGGCGCAGAGTTCGGTGCATCGCCCAAGGTGGTGCGCGTGAGCTGGCGCGGCAAGCGACGGAACCAGACCATCGGCAAGAACTTCGGCCCGCGCGCTAAGAGCGGCAGGGTCGCCTACCGTGCCGCCCGTGAGACAGCACCCCGGATCGTCGCCGCCTGGGTGAATGGCATCGTGCGCGGCCTGGCCCAGGGCAACCGAAACTTGGAGACTGACTAGTGGCAATCAAGATCGAATTTCTCGCAGGCATCGCCCGCTTCCTGCGAGGCACTAGCGACATGGGCGAAGCGCTCGATGACGTTGCCGACTCGCTCGATGATGTGGCGCGCGACGCGAAGAAAGCGGGCGACAAGACCGGCGACGCGATCAGCGACGGCGCGAAAGATGCCGAGCAGGGCGTCGAGCGCCTGGGGCGCGAGTTTAAGGAAATGGCCGACCAGGCGCGCCAATCCTCGAACAAGGCTGGCGATTCGCTCGGGCGCGGCATCGGCAGCGGCACCGACGCTGCGAAGCGTGATCTTGCCGAGCTGAAAGACGAAGCGGTGCAGAACGCGAGCGAGACGTTCAGCTCGTTCGACGGCTCGATGGACTCTCTCGTGGACGGCATTCAGGGCACGTTCGGCGGCATCGTGTCGAACATGGGTGCTGCTGGCGCGGTCGCCGGTGGCGCCCTCGCTATCGGCATCGGCTACGCCGTGGCACAAGGGCAAGAGCTTGCCGACGCCCTGAACTCTGCCAAAGAGCGATCAGCGGAAATCGCGGGTGAAATTCTCGCCGCAGACGGCGACCTGTCGAAGATTCAGTGGGCTGAGAAGTTCAACGAGTGGGGCCTCGCGATCGAAGACAACCGCGAGTGGTGGGAAGTCTGGCAGGCCGAAGCCAAGACCGCGATGGAGGTTGCGAGCGAATCAGCCGACCGATTCGGCATCTCCGTCAAAGACCTCGCGCTCGGCCTGTCCGGCACCAACGCAGACGCGGCGATCCGGTCGATTAGTGCGCTGCGCGATCAGATCGAAGAACTGGAAGACGCCCGCTCGCGCGCCCAGCAGTCAACCGTGCGGGAAGACCTCAGCATGGAGATTCGCGGCCGCACGAACCTGATCGCGAAGCTCGAAGCACAAAGCGGCGTCACCGAAGACGCGATACGTGTCTCTGAGCAAATGGCCGCGATCAGCGCGGAAATGGCCGCAGCCGACGAAGCCGCCGCCGCAGCCTCACAGGCCCGCACCGACGCGACCAACGCCCTGCAACGCGAGCTGGACGAATCGGTCAACTCATGGACTTCGTTCATAGACGCCGAAACCGGGGCCGCTGACCCGGCAGGCTACATCGCCGCGATGCAAGAGCGCGTGAACGCCACCACGAATTTCAATTCGAACCTGGCCCAGCTCGCGCAAGAGACTGGGATGAGCTTCGAAGCGCAGCAGGCGATCCTCGACCAGGGCGTGGACTTCGCGCCTATGCTCGCGTCGATCATGGCGCAGTCGCCCGAGCTGCGTGCGCAGTTCGCCGGGCAGATGCAAGCGATGGTGGACGGCGGGCAGTCGATTCTCGACGGCACACCGATTCAGGCAACGATCACGACCACGACCGACGCTCAGGACG
>CALCJF010000105.1 GCA_937967375.1 uncultured Leucobacter sp. | reverse complement strand
TGCGGCTTGTACCAGTGCTCACGAGGCGCAATGGTCGAGGCGATCAGCAGCGTGTTCAGGATGCAGGGAACCCCATCGATGGTGCCGTCTAGACGTAGACGACGCAGGGTATCTACAAGCGGAATAAGGTCTTCATCACGCGTCACATCAATGTGCACGTGGGTAATCACTTCAGGTTTGGGCATGAGCCAGACCCCGAGCTTCGTGACGACTCCGAAGTTACCCTGCATGAACAGCGGTTCGATGGTCGGGCCAAGACTGCGCTTGTAGAGGTTCCATGACTCATTGCCCTCCATCGCCCCCATGCCGGTGCGCAGCAACTCGCCATCGGCGGTGACAACCTCGAGCCCGCAAATCGCCTGAAAATCGCGGCCGTAGGGCAGGTACGTGAGCCCGTTGTCGAGCGAGTTACCGCCGACGCTTCCCCAGCCGAGGTCTGGCACCGACACCATGAGGTTCGCCCCGGCTGCTTCGATCGCCTCGTACATTTCGAGAAACGAGACGCCCGGCTCGATCAGTGCATAGCCGAGCTCTTCATCAAGATGCAGCACGCGGTTCATTTTCCGGAAGTTGATGGTGATGCCGCCGCTCACACGCGGTGCAGCACCGCCGTACCCGTTGTTGCGCCCCTGCCCTTGGGCCCAGATGGGCACTCCGTGAGCTGCGGCGATGCGCACGATCTGCTGCACTTCTTCGGCGCTGTCGGGCTGCACAACGCCCGCGGTCTCGAAGGCATCCCATGCCTCGGGCTGGTAGGGGTCGTGGTACTCGCCCCCATCGCCTTGGACCACGCGATCAGTACCGATGGCAGCCGCGATCTCTTCAAGCACCGCTTTCACCTCCGCCGGGTCCACGGTGGAGGTGACGACTGGCAAGAATTCGGGGGTTTCTGTGGACATGAGCTCTCTCCTTTGAGATGGATATTTCTAGGACCCGCACCAAGAACATAGTGAGCGCTAGTGTTTTAGGACAAGTCATCGATTCCAGGTATCGCCAGGATGCATGGCCCCCGATTCAGCACGAGCGTTCCGCCTCGATCGCAGCCGTCGCCTGGTCGGGTAGGGCGAAAAGTGACTCCCGAACCTCCGGGCGCGTCGCGATCTCCCACAAGCAGGGAATGAAAACCTCGCGGGCCCCTGCCGGCGAGTGGGCAGCAAACAACGCTCCGCGCCCCTCAAGGAAGAGCATGTCGGCTCGAACAACGTCCGGAGCACCGCCCAGCCCTCGAACGATCGAGACGCCACTGTTCACCGGGCTCCGGATGACCGCGTTTGGGGAAGCCGCCATCGAGATCGCGAACGATCCCGCCTGCAACGAGTGGACCTTGTCGCAGAAGCTCCGAGACGCACTTGAAGGGGAGTCCGACTTCAGTATTCGCTCCTGGGCATCCCGGTTTCGCCCCTGAAGCGGGGGTCAAACACGTTGGTTCGAGACTGAGGACCGGGGCATCACATCTTTCTTGCCGCATCGATCGTTAATATGAGGAGATGTCGTATACCGCGCATCCACGAGTGCGACCTCCACGACAGAAACGGACCCAGGTCGCTTGGGAACGCATCTTAGATGCTGGTGTCAGCCTGCTCGAGGAGGCGGGGTACGAGGGTTTCACCATCGCCTCGCTCTGCTCTCGAGCAGAGGTCACTCCACCGGCGATCTACGCCCGGGTGCAGAACAAACAGGCACTATTCTTCGCAGTCTTTGAGCATGGCTTCGCGCCGATTCGTGAACAGCAAAGGCATGCGCTCGAACCAGGTCGCTGGATACAGAACGACGCCGAGCAGGTGATCCGCGGAGCGATCGCAGCTATCGCGGAGACCTCACTCGCGCACGAACGATTCCTGCGCCCGGTGGCGCGTCGCGCCGAAGCCGACGCAGAGGTCGCCGAACGCACTCGCGAAGCACGTGTCGGCGCCGCTACGCGATTCCGAGAACTGATCGCCCGATACCCGGAGATGTTACGAGATACTCGCCCCGAACGTATCGACGCCTGCTTACGCATCGTGTTCGCTTCACTCATGGCACGCATCACGCCCGCGAATGCGCTCGACATCGGAACACGAGTCTCTGATTCCGAATTCGTGGCCGATC
>CALCJF010000104.1 GCA_937967375.1 uncultured Leucobacter sp. | reverse complement strand
AGGCCCATCCCGACGTGTTCAACGTGCTGCTGCAGGTGCTCGACGACGGCCGCCTCACCGACGGCCAGGGCCGCACGGTCGACTTCAGAAACGTGATCCTGATCCTCACTTCGAATCTCGGTTCGCAGTACCTGATCGATCCCGACATGCCGTGGGCCGAGAAAGAAGACGCGGTGCGCGAGACGGTGCGGCGCGCGTTCAAGCCCGAATTCGTGAACCGCCTCGATGAGATGGTCATCTTCAGGCCGCTCTCCGAGAGCGATCTCGCGCAGATTGTCGACATCTCGATCGACAGGCTGCAGACGCGGCTCGAGGATCGCCGGCTCACCGTCGGGGTCACCCCCGAGGCGCGGGCGTGGCTCGCGGCCCGCGGTTACGACCCGGTCTATGGCGCCCGCCCGCTGCGACGGCTCATGCAGAAAGAGATCGACGACCGCCTGGCGCGGGCGATCCTCTCTGGTGAGGTGCGCGACGGCCAGGCCGTGCGCGTTTCGCTCGCTGCGAACGGCGACGCGCTTGAGGTTTCGAGCGTCGGTGAGGTGCCGATGGGTGGCTTCGACCCGCGGCCCAGCGCCGGCGACCCTGATGACGACGTGGTCGAAGCCGAGTTGCTCGACGACTGAGCGTGGCCGAGCCTGAAGCAGATGGGCACTAGGTATTGTCTCCAAGGGTCTTGGGCAACACTTAGTGCCCATCTGCGCTTGAATGGAACCGTACAGCACGGTGCGGGGAACGGAGGGCGTGATCGTGGATTCGGCGAGAAAACTGCTGCTTCGCTTTGCCCCGATGATCTACGGGCCCACGGTGCTTTTCGGGCTCGGCGAAGGGGCGGTGATCCCGCTTATTCCCATCGTCGCCGCGCGGCTTGGCGCCGACCTCGCCACCTCGGGTCTGATCGCCTCGGCGCTCGTAATCGGGCAACTCTGCGGCAATATTCCCTCAGGGTGGCTTGTGGCCCGAGTCGGCGAACGGCTCACGATGGCCGTCGCGGGCACCATCGCGATCGCAGGCGCGATGGGTCTTATCTTCTCGCCGAGCCTCGGGCTGCTTGCCGCTTCGGTGTTTCTCATCGGTGTTTGCGCGGCGGCCTTCGGGCTCGCCCGCCACGCCTTCATGACCACGAAGGTGCCGCTCTCGTTTCGCGCTCGGGCGCTTGCGCTGCTCGGCGGCACCTTTCGCTTCGGTATGTTCGTCGGCCCGTTCATCGCGGCGCTGCTGCTCGGTCTCACCGGCACCACGGCCTCGGCAGCATGGTGCCTCGCGGTGTGCTTGGTGGCCTGCGTGCTGCTCGTGCTGCTTGGGCCCGACCCTGAGCGCGTGCTTGAGTCAGAGGCGGCGCAGGCAGATGCCGATGCGCGTCGGGCACGCGCTCTGCAGCAGCCCGCCGACACGGGTGAGGCGGTCACGGGAAGTATCCGATTGCCCGGCGGCGGTGACGGATTCGATCGTGCAGATGCGCCTCGCAGCGAGGGCGTGTTTCGCACCATGGTGCGCTACCGACGGGTGCTCTCGAGACTCGGTGTTGCCGCGGCATCGCTCGCCGCGGTGCGTTCGGCTCGCCAGGTGGTGCTGCCGCTCTGGGGTCTCTCGATCGGCCTCGACGCCCACACGATTTCGCTCGTCGTCGGTGTCGCAGGGGCCATCGACTTCGCGCTGTTCTATGCCAGTGGGCAGGTCATGGATCGCTTCGGCAGGCTCTGGGCAGTGATGCCCGCAATGCTGCTGATGGGCGCGGGTTTTCTCGCCCTCGCGCTGACACATGATCTGCCAGACGCCGCAATGTGGTTTGCGATGCTTGCCGCGGTCATCGGCGTCGGCAACGGGCTGTCGAGCGGCATTCTCATGACGCTCGGCGCCGATGTTGCACCGCAGCATGATCCCGCGCCATTCTTGAGCTCGTGGCGCACTCTGAACGACGCTGGCGGTGCGACCGCCCCGGTGATCTTCTCGGCGCTCGCCGCGGTCGCGACCATCAGCGTGGCGACCGGTGCGATGGGCGCGATTGCGTTGCTCGGTGCCCTCGGCTTCTGGCGCTGGGTGCCGATGTTCGTGCGTCGATAGTGCGCGTTCGCACGCATGTTGCGGCCGCGAGGGTGCCTCGAAATCGGGCGCGCGGGATCGCCCCAGGCCTACCGGCCGCTAGACCGTCTTGCGGCGATCAGCTCGCGTGCCGTGATCTGGTGCTGGCGCGCGCCATAGTCGCTTGCGGTGATCCCGCTGATCAGGGTGCCCGGATCGATTTCGAGTGCATCGGCGATTCGCACGAGCGACTCCACGGTCGGGCTCGAGGTGCCGCGCTCGATCTTGCCGATCGTCGTCCAGTTCACCTCAGAGAGGTGCCCGAGATCTTCGAGCGAAATCTGACGCTGATTTCGTGCAAGACGAACTCGGCGGCCGATCTCTTCGGCGGCTGGCGAATGAAGCTTGGGCACGCATCAAGCGTGCTCGCCGCGGGCGAAATGCGCCAACGCGAAAGTGCCCTGGGCGTGTATGTATTGGGTGCAAACGCATCAGTGCTATCGATGCGCTTTCAACGGCAGAGAGCGCAACGCGCTGAGGCCCTCTTCAGCCATCGCGCATAGACTTGTTCTGCCGCGACCGGCGGTGACCCCACAGCGAAAGACAGATGCTTTGAGCCGAGCCGATCGAACCGACAGACTGCGCGTGATGATCGCCTGCGATACCTTCGCGCCAGACGTCAACGGGGCGGCCCGCTTCGCAGAGCGCCTTGCCGCCGGGCTCGTGCAGCGCGGCCACGAGGTGCACGTTGTCGCGCCGGCTCAGCGCTGGCGAAAGACCGCGCCCGGCACCGAGATCATCGAGGGTCAACCAATGACCGTGCACCGCCTTCCCGCGTTGCGCTGGCTGCCTCACGACTGGGTACGGTTCGTGCTGCCGTGGCGGGCCGGTCACTACGCGCGCCAGGTGCTCAGAAACGTGACTCCCGATGTCATTCACATTCAGTCGCACATCATCATCGGTCGTGGGCTGGCCGCCGAGGGTGCACGCCGTCGCATTCGCATCGTTGCGACCAACCACATCATGCCCGAGAACGTGCTCGACTTCACGCTGCTGCCTGAGCGCGCGAAGCGACTGTTCGTGCGCTGGGGCTGGCGTGAGGCAGACCGCGTGATTCGCAAGGCGAGCGCGGTCACGACACCCACGCGCCGCGCCGCAGACTTTCTTGAGCGCAACACCACGCGTCGTGGGGTGCTTCCCGTGAGCTGCGGCTTGCGTGCAGCCGATTACACCGCGGACCTCACCCCCCGAGAGCACAACAAGCTGGTGTTCGTGGGCCGGGTCACGCTCGAGAAAGAGATCCACGTCATTCTTCGCGCCCTCGCAAGGCTCGACCCGGCACTCGACGCCAGCTTCACCATCGTGGGCGACGGCGATCAGCGCAAGAATCTCGAAAAGCTCGCACGCGAACTCGGCGTTGCCGACCGGGTGGCCTTCACCGGCCGGGTCAGCGATGAACAGTTGCGCGCGCACCTCACCGGCGCCACCGCATTCGTGATCGCGTCGATCGCAGAACTGCAGTCGATTGCCACCATGGAGGCCATGGCAAGCGGCCTGCCGATCCTCGCCGCCGATGCAATGGCTCTGCCGCACCTCGTGCATCACGGCGAGAACGGGTACCTCTTTCAGCCGGGCAACGATCGCGAGCTTGCTGACCGCATCACCCAGGTGCTCACCGCGACCCGCGAGCAGTACTCGGCGATGCAGCAGCACTCGCTCGAGGCAGTGAAGGTGCACGACCTCGATCGCACCCTCGACACCTTCGAGGCGCTGTACCGCGGCGAAACTCCCGCGAAATAGGCTGGTCGCGTGCACATTCTCGTCGTCACCGACCAGCACCCCGACTCACTCGGCGGCGCACAGGTGGCGATTCGCACCCAGCGCGCCTCGCTCGAGCGAATCGGTCACAGGGTCAGCATCGCGGCTCCTGCCCTGCACCGTCGCGGGTATCGGGTAGCTGACGAGGATCGCGAGGCCTATATCGAGCTGCCCTCGAGGCCGATCACGGGCGACAGAGAGTACGGCCTGAGCTGGCCGACCCGACGCACCGACCGTGAGCTCGCAGGGGCATTGGGCGGGCTGCCGCCGGTCGACCTGGTGCACGTGCAGGGTGACTTTTGGGGTGCGATGATCGGCATTCGCGCGGCGCGCGGGTTGCGCGTTCCCTTGGTGTTCACGATGCACAACAACGTTGACCAGGGCACCCGAGCGGTGACCCGATTCGCCCCGCTGGTGTTTCTTGCGCTGCGCGGTTGGCGCGCGCTCTCGCTCGGGCATGTGCGCGGTGGCGTTTCTGCGCGCGCAAAGGGTGCCTGGCGATACCTCGCCGAGCTCGCCGCCGAGGCCGACGCCGTGCTTGCGCCGTCGCGCCACTTCGCGGCCCAGCTCGAGTTGCGGGGCGTCGCTGCCGCGGTGCACCCTGTGCGGGGCGGGGTAGACGACTCGCTCATCTCGGTGGTCCGCGATTCGCCGCGAAGCCCGCGCACCAGGCCGCTGCTTGTCTGGCTCGGGCGGATGAGTCACGAGAAGCGAGTGCTCGAGTTCATCGAAGCGATTGCGCTCTCGGGCATCGACGCCGACGTTCGCCTCTATGGTGCCGGCCTGCTGCTCGAGCAGGTGAACGCACGCATCGCCGCCCACGGCCTCGAAGACCGGGTTCGCGTGGTGGGGCCGGTGTCGCACGAGACTGCGCTCGCGGCGCTCCGAGAAGCTGACGCGCTCGTGCAGACCTCGGTGGGGTTCGAGACCCAGGGGCTCACTCCGTTTGAGGCTGCTGCTCTGGGCACGCCGACGATCTTCTGCGACGAGGCAATCGCCGACGACGCGGCGGTGACACCTGCCTGGCGTGTGGGCGGCGAGAGCGTCGAGGCGCTCGCGTCAACGCTGCGAGATGCGGTGGCTCAGTTGCAGAGTGCGCCGGGATCGTTGCGCGTCGATTCGAGTCAGACCAGCATGTTTTTGCAGAGCGCTCAAACACGCAGGCTCGTCGAGATTTACGAGCGGGCGATCGCGCGCTGACCGCGTTGCTCAGCGCTTCTGGGTTTCGGCGCTGTGGCGCTTTCGCGCCGTCTTGCCCCGGCGCTTAGAAGCGCCAGACGACGGCCTGGAAGCCCGCGGGGGGAGCGGGTACCCAGTCGGTGACCTCGGTCACGAGACCGCTGCCGCCGGGAATATTCGACTGCACGATGTCGAAGGTGCCGTCGCCGTTCACCCCGACGATGAGCAGGGTGTGCACGCCCGAGACCCACGAGGTCGGGTAGTCGATGTTTTCGTACTGCACAATGTCGCCGGGCTGGGCGTAATCGATCGTGAGGCGGGTCGCACCGGTGTAGTTGCTGACGGGGTCACCGCCGCCAACCCAGTTGGCCCCGCCGGCACCCTCGACCCAGCGGATCACCGACATGATGCACTCGCCGGGAGCGCTCCAGCCGGTGGGGCGGCTCGTGCCGACCTCGCTGCGCGCGGCTGCGATGGCTGCCTCGACGTTGAAGTTGTGGGGGTTGTTGCCGAACTCGCTCTGCTGCAGCAGCGTATCGAGCGACTTGGTCTCGAGCGAGTTTGCCTCGGTGCTGAAAGTCTGCGCTGCGGGGGCCACGGGCTGCACGGCGGCAGCCTCTTCGTAGAGTGGTTCGCCCTGCGGCAGGGCCGCTGCGGGGGCGATTCCGAACGCCAGGGTCACCAGTGAGATAAGCGTGACTATGAAAGCCTTCGCGGGTACTCTCACTCGGCGTCCTCCTCAGATCGGGTGTTGCCCGGAATCGGCACAACGCCCTCTAGTATGCGTTACCGTTCTGTTACAAAGCAAGTTTTGTGGCAATTTCGTTCAGCAAGCTCGCAGGCTACGCGGTTGTGGGGGCGAGGATCGTTGCCCGATCTTCGCCCCCACAACCGCGAGTAGTGCGCCTCAGGGGTGCCTACGCGCTGGCGGTAAGGCGCCGCAGGAAGAGAGCCTCGCCGAGCGCAATGCGGCGGATTTCTTCCGGGTGCACACTCTCGTTTGTTGAGTGGATCCGGCTCTCGGCATCTGGCACGCCGAGCAGCACGATGTCTGCCGTCGGGTTAATGCCGGCCAGCGTGGTGGTCAGCGGAATCGAGCCGCCCATTCCCGCCGAGACGGTCTGAACGCCGTCGTAAGCATCGGTGAGCGCCTGCTCGAGCAGCTTGAACGCCGGGCTAGAGGTATCGCTCGAGAACGGATAGCCGAGCTCACCTGCCTCAGTTTCGACCTTGACGCCCCAGGGTGCAACCGCGTGCAGGTGCGCGATGAGCGCGTCACGCATCTGCGCAGGGTCTTCTCCGGGTGGAACGCGAAGGTTGAGTTTTGCGGCGGCCTTTGCCTGCACTGCGGCTACCGCGCCGACCACGGGAGGGGCGTCGATGCCGAGAATCGTGATTACGGGTCGCGCATAGAGATGGTCGGCCACGGTACCCGAGCCGAGGCGCTGCGAGCCTTCGAGCAGGCCGGCGTCGGTGCGGTACTCGGCCTCGCCGTAGGGCAGCCCCTGCCACACCTGGTCGGCTCGAATGCCCGGCACGGTCGTGTTGCCGTCCTTGTCACGCAACGTCGCCAGCATGCTCACGAGGGCAGCGAGCGGGTCGGTCGCCGCCCCGCCGAACTGTCCCGAGTGCACAGATGCCTCGAGCGCCTCGATCCGCACGATCACGTCGACCGCGCCGCGCAGGCTCACCGAGAGCGTCGGCAAGCCGAACGCCGCGTTGCCCGCGTCTTGAATCAGAATGACATCTGCCTGCCGAAAGAGCTCGGGGTTCGCAATCGCGTACCGATCGAGGCTTGCGCGACCCTGCTCTTCAGAGCCCTCGGCGACGAGGATCAAACCGACCCCATAGGCATCGTCTGCGTCGGCTGCCGTGTCACCGCGCAGCGCGCGCAGTGCGGTCAGGTGGGCGAGCACGTTGCCCTTGCAGTCGGCGGCGCCGCGACCGTAGAACCTGCCGTCGCGTTCGGTCAGCTCGAACGGCGGGCTCAGCCATTCGTGCTCGTCGAGAATCGGCTGCACGTCGTAGTGGCAATAGAGCAGCACGGTCGGGGCGCCCGCCGGAGCTGGGCGGTGGCCGATGACTGCGTAGGTGCCGTCAGGGGTGAGCTCGAGCTCTGCCGGGATGCCCTCGGCACGAAACGCCTCGCGCACCCACTCCGCGGCGCGCACGCACTCCGCGGGGTCGACGATGCGTTCGTCAGCAATTGAGGGGATCGCGACGAGCTCGGCGAGCTCGTCGAGCGCGCGCGGCATGAGCGCTTCGATGCGACTGCCGATCTCGATTCGATCGGCGGGAGCGCCCGCGGGCGCGGCTGGGGCAGAGTATTCGGTGGTCATGTTTTCTATCCTTTCGTACTTCGCCGAACTTGGCGGCTTCCTTTGAGTTGCCCGCGCAGCTATCTTGCGGTGGGCTTTTCGGCGAGAATGAAGGCATGGGTATTAGAGACACAGAGGTAACGTTGCTCGACGGCACGACGAAGCGCTTCGGCGATCTCGCTCCTGGCGCGGCGCTCATCGTGAACGTCGCCTCGAAATGCGGCTTCACCCCGCAGTACGAGGGGCTCGAGGCGATTCACCGGGAGTACGGCCCTCGCGGTCTGACAGTGATCGGGATGCCCTGCAACCAGTTCTTGAAGCAGGAGCCGGGCACCGCCGAAGAGATCGGCGAGTTTTGCAAGCTGAACTATGGGGTGACGTTTCCGCTGCTCGCAAAGGGCAAGGTGAATGGGCGAGGCGCCGATCCTTTGTTTCGCGAATTGAAGCGCGCGAAAGACGACACCGGTATCGGTGGGATCGTGCGTTGGAACTTCGAAAAGTTTGTGTTGCGCGCCGGTGCTGACAACGCGGGGGGCAGAGGATCGCGCGATCTTGTGCGTTTTCGCAGCGCCGTGACGCCGGAAGACCCAGCATTGCTTGCCGCGATCGAGATGGCCCTCGCGGGCTGACGTTGGTGCTGAGGTTGACGTTGGCACTGGCTGGTTGAGGCTGGCGGGCTGACGCCAGATCGCTTCAAGCCGCCTTGACCCCGCTTGCCCTGTCGGCCTGGCCCGCCCGCCTCGGCTTCCCCGCCCGATGTACATGATTGCGCCCGATGCACAGGGTGTGCGGCGAGTTTTTCTTATACTTCGGGCGAAACCATGCACATCGGCGGTGAGCGTGGGTTTCAGCGGGGCGCCATGCGCAGCGCGCCGTCCATGCGCACGGTCTCGCCGTTCATATAGTCGTGCGAGATGAGAAACTCAGCGAGCGCCGCATACTCGTCGGGCCTGGCGAGTCTGCTCGGGAACGGCACGCCAGCCTCGAGTGCCTCGCGAAACTCGTCTGAAACTGTCGCGAGCATCGGCGTCTCGACCACTCCAGGTGCGATGGTGTTCACTCGGATGCCGTGCTGCGCGAGGTCACGAGCAGCAGCAATGGTCATGCTGATCACCCCGCCCTTCGACGCGGCATAGGCGACCTGGCCGATCTGACCCTCATAGCCCGCGATACTCGCGGTGTTGATGATGACCCCCCGCTGGCCGCTCGCGTCCGGTGCGGTTGCGGCGATGCGCTCGGCGGCGTAAGCGAGCACGTTGAACGTACCGTTGAGGTTGATATCGACGACCTTCGCGAACAGCTTCGGATCGTGCATGCCCTTGCGCGACACAATGCGGGCTGATGGCGCGATGCCCGCACAGTTGATGACGATGCGCAGTGGGCGATCCTCGTCGCGCGCGATCAAAGCTGCCGCGTCGATGCCGTGACTTACCGCTTCGTGGTCGGTTACATCGACGGCAACGTAACTCACGCCATCAACGACCGGGGCCGAAACGATCGACTGCTCGAGGTCGAAGCCGACCACGCGAGCCCCGAGCGAGGCGAGGTGGGCCGCGGTCGCAGCGCCGAGCCCCGAGGCTGCTCCGGTGACGATCGCGGTGGTGCCATTGATCTGCATGCTTCTTCTCCTGTGATGGGTGCTGTTCGAGCGTTCGGTGCGGTTCGGACTACGCCAGTTCGAGCTGTCTCGAGACTATTGCTCCGGAGCCCGGCCGTTCAAGGAAGCGCGAGATGACGACGCGCTGAATCTGGTTCGTACCCTCGAAGATCTGCATGATCTTCGCCTCGCGCATGTAGCGCTCGACCGGAAAGTCGCGGGTGTAGCCGGCGCCGCCGAGCACCTGCACAGCGTCGGTAGTGACCCGCATGGCGCCGTCGGTGGCGATGAGCTTCGCAACCGACGCTTCCTTCGCATACGACAGCCCGAGATCTTTGAGCCGCGCTGCCGACAGCAGCGTCGCGCGCGACGAGACGATGGTTGCCTCCATGTCGGCGAGCATGAAGCTGAGCCCCTGGTGCTGAATGATCGGCCGCTCGAAGGTCTCACGGTTCTTCGCGTAGTTCAGGGCGACGTCGAGTGCCCCCTGCGAAAGCCCGGTTGCGCAGGCCGCGATGCCGAGACGGCCCGCGTCGAGCGCGGCGAGCGCGATCCTCAGACCCTCGCCTTCGTCGCCGATGCGGTGATCTGCCGGAATGCGCAGGTTATCGAAGCGGATCGAGGCGGTGGGCGAACCGGTGAGCCCCATCTTGTGCTCTGGCTCGTCGGCGATGAGACCCGGGGTGCCCGCTGGAATGTAGAAGCAGCTGATGCCGTCGCGATCACCCGGCATGCCGCTGGTGCGCGCCATGACTGTGTAGAAATCGGCGTAGCCTCCATGCGTGACCCATGCCTTCGTGCCGTTGAGCACGTAGTGGTCACCGTCGAGTCGCGCCGAGGTTGCCATCGCTGCTGGGTCTGACCCTGCGTGCGGCTCGGAGAGGCTGTAGGCCCCGAGCATCGTTCCGCTCAGCATCTCCGGCAGCCAGCGTGCCTGCTGCTCGGGTGTGCCGCGCGTCGCGAGCGCGAAGCAGCTGAGCGCGTGCACCGAGACCCCTACCGCGACCGAAGCCCAGACCGCGGCGATCTCTTCGAGCACTTGCAGGTAGACCTCCGAGGGAAGCCCGAGTCCTCCGAGATCCTCGGGGTAGGCGAGGCCGAGCACGCCGAGCTCGCCAAGTAGGCGGAACGCTTCGCGCGGAAAGCGCTCTTCGGCCTCGTACTGCGCCACCTGAGGTGCGAGCTGCTTGGCGAGCACGTCGCGAACGAGCTCAATGAGTTCTGCGTGTTCGGTTGAATCGAGGATCCGTCTGGCTGGCATGTGTCTTCCTGCGTTCGTGGGTGGTGGTGTTGCGCGGGCGGCTGGGTCTGTCTTCCAGCGGGGCTCAGAGCAGCGCGAGGCCTGGGTTCGCCAGCACCGCTGCGGTGTCGGCGAGGAGGCGCGAGCCCTCGGCGCCGTCGAGCACCCGGTGGTCGAACGAGAGCGCGAGCTGCATGATCGAGCGCGGCTCGATGCGTTCGTTCTCTGCTGAGCCCACGACCCAGGGCCGACGCTGAATCGCGCCGACAGCGAGGATCGTGGTTTCGCCTGGGTTCAAGATCGGGGTGCCGGTGTCGATGCCGAACACGCCGATATTGGTGATGGTGGTGTCGCCGCCAGCGAGATCGGCCGGCGGAGTTTTGCCAGCGCGCGCCGTGACCGCGAGCTCGCCGATGGCCTGCGCGAGTTCGAGCAAGCCGAGCGCGCTCGCACCCTTGATGTTCGGCACGAGCAGCCCGCGGGGGGTGGCCGCCGCGATTCCGAGGTTCACCGTGCCGGGCACCACGATCTCCTGCGCCTCCTCGTCCCAGTGCGCGGCTGCCATCGGGGTTCGCTCGATGGCGCGCAGATAGGCCCTGGCCACGAGCGAGAGCGGGGTGAGCTTGACGTCTGCGAACTCCCGCCTGCGCTGCACCTGCTCGAGCAACTCGAGCGATGCCGTGACATCGATCGTGATGAACTCGGTGACGTGCGGCGCCGTGAACGCCGATTCGACCATTGCCGCGGCCGTCGCCTTGCGCACCCCCTTGATCGGAACTCGGGTTGGTGCGTCTGCCGTCAAAGAGGTGTCGTGTGCCGCTGAGGCATCGAAAAGGATCCCCGCCGAGCCAGACGGCGTCACTGCGGTGGCTGCGCGCTGCACGTCTTCACGCGAGACCGTGCCGTTCGGCCCGCTCGGAGCGACGAGCGAAAGGTCGACGCCGAGCTGCTTCGCGAGTCCGCGAACCGGAGGCTTTGCCCGCGGCTTTTCGCCGATCGGTGCAAGGCTTGGCCGAGGGGCAGCAGCTGGCGCAGAAGCCTGGGTCACGGGGTCAGCTGTGGGCATCGTAGTCCGCGGCGCTCGCCTCCGGCGTGAGGCCCCCGGGTCGGTGGCGCCGTAGCCCACGAGCAGTTTCGGGGCCTCTGGTTCTGCTGCTTGCGTTGCTGCGTGGGCGCCGGCTTCGCTCTCGGTTTCGAGCGAGGTGACTTCGATGATCGCCTCTCCCACGGGAACCGTGTCGCCGATCGCCGCCAACAGCGTCGCCACCGTGCCCTCGAACGGAGAGGGCAGCTCGACAATGGACTTTGCGGTCTCGATCTCGCAGAGCACCTGGTTCACCGTGACGGTGTCACCCGCCGCGACATGCCACGCGACGATCTCGGCCTCGGTCAGGCCCTCACCGACATCGGGCAGCCGAAAGACCTGCGCTGTCTGAGTGGTGTTTCCGGTCAATGTTCGAAGCTCCTGTCGCAGGCGTCGAGCATGCGGTCGACATTTGGCAGCCAGTCGTGCTCGAGGCGGCTCGCTGGGTAGGGGGTGTCGTAGCCGGTGACGCGCAAGATCGGCGCTTCGAGTTCATAGAACGCCTGCTCTTGCACGCGTGTTGCAAGCTCGCCCGCGATGCCACCGCTCTGAGACGCCTCGTGGGCAATGACCAGGCGCCCGGTGCGTCGCACCGAATCCACGACGGTTTTGTCGTCAATGGGTGAGAGCGAGCGCAGATCAATAACCTCGATCTGGCGACCCTCTTCTTCGAGCGTGCGCGCCACCTGCTGCGCGGCAGGCACGAGGGCGCCGTAGGTGACCAGGGTGAGGTCGGTACCGGGCCGGACGATCCTCGCCCGGTCGAAATCAGCTGTGAGCGCAGCTGGGGATGCATCGGTGCGCAGCTCGCTCTTTGCCCAGTACGAACGTTTGGGCTCGAGAAAGATCACCGGATCATTGCTGCGAATCGCCTCGCCCAGCATGTCGTAGGCCTCTTGCGAATTCGACGGGCAGACGACGCGCAGACCGGCGGTGTGCGCAAAGTAGGCCTCGGGTGACTCGCTGTGATGCTCGATCGCGCCGATGCCGCCACCGACCGGGATGCGAATGACGACGGGCAGCGAGACCTTGCCTTCTGAGCGGTGGCGGTACTTCGCCAGTTGAGTCACGATCTGGTTCATCGCGGGAAAGGTGAAGCCGTCGAACTGAATCTCGCAGACAGGGCGGTAGCCGGCCATGGCCAATCCGATCGCGGCACCCACTATGCCGGCCTCGCCGAGCGGCGACGAGACGACGCGCAGGTCGCCGAAGTCCTGCTGCAGACCCTCGGTGACCCTGAAGACGCCCCCGAGCTGGCCGATGTCTTCGCCGATGAGCATGACCTTCTCGTCGGCCTCCATCGCGTCGCGAAGGCCCTGGTTTAATGCGTGGGCGAGTGCGGTGCTCATCGTGCGCTGCCCTCCTCTGCCGCAATGAAAGCGAGGTGCGCCTCGCGCTGCTCCTCGAGCTCATGGGTCATTCGCTCGAGGGTGTAGACGAAGGGATCAGCGGGGTCGGGCACCGGCAGTGCGCGGCAGCCGGTGCGCAGGCGCTGTGCGAGATCTTCTTCTTCCTGTGAAAGCGCGGCGAGAAACTCGTCGTCGATGCGATCTTCACCCGCCTCATCACTCAGCAGGTATGTGCGCAGTCGGTCGATCGGATCTCGCGACTCCCACAACTCGTTCTCGGCGCGATCCCGATACCTGAGGTCGTCGTCTGAGGTGGTGTGCGGATTGCGACGATAGGTCACGGCCTCGATGAGCGTGGGCCCGTCGCCGGCGCGCGCCTTGGTCAGTGCCTGTTCGACGACCGCGTGGGTGGCGACGACGTCGTTGCCGTCGACCTGCACGCCCTCGACGCCGAAGCCGCTTGCGCGTTGAAAGATCGGCACCCGGCTTTGCGTTTGCACCGGGGTCGAGATCGCCCACTGGTTGTTCTGGCAGAAGAACACAATCGGCAACTGCTGCGCGGCGGCCCACACGAGCGCCTCGTTCGCCTCGCCCTGACTCAGCGCGCCGTCGCCGAGAAATACGAGCACAGCGCGATCCCGCTCGGGAATCCCGGTGCCCACGTCGCCGTCGCGCACGATGCCCATCGCGTAGCCCACGGCGTGCAGGGTTTGGGCGGCGATCACGAGCGTGTACAGCTGAAAGTTTCGTTCGCGAGGATCCCAGCCGCCCATCGTCGTGCCGCGAAAGAGGCCGAGCAACTGCACAGGGTCGACGCCGAAACACCACGCGACGGCATGCTCTCGATAGGTCGGAAAGACGACGTCTTGCGGGCGCAGCGCGAGACCCGCGCCGACCTGTGCCCCCTCTTGGCCGAGCAGCGAAGGCCAGAGACCGAGTTCGCCCTGTCGCTGCAGCGCGATCGCCTCGGTATCGATGCGGCGGGCGAGCACCATGTTGCGCAGCGCCTCGCGCAGCCCGAGTGCAGAACTATCGACTGGGACACGAGGATCCTGGCGCAGCTCGCCATCTGCGTTCAACACTGACCACGGGGTGGTGGCTACGGCGGTGTCGCTCATCTCGCTCCTTTGTCGGTGGTGAATGTATCCTGGCAGGCAAGGAAGCGCTTGCTCAAGATCGATGCGCGCTACTTGCAAGCTGTGCAAGAAAGCCGTATTTAGCACGCGTTATTTGGATGCATATCATCATCTGATGCAAGAATTAATCAAACTATCGAGGGGGAAATGTGGACGATGTCGATCGGCAGATCCTTGGACTGCTGCGAAAGAACGCGCGCACGCCCGCCAGCGAAATCGCCCGTGCTATTGGCATGTCGGGGGCGTCGGTGACGCGCCGCATCGAGCGCATGGAGGCTGACGGCACGATCAAGGGCTACATGACCGTCGTTGACGACGCCTCATCAGGTGAGCTCGTCGCCTTCACGGAGATTCGGCTGCGAAGCGGGGTGGGGGCGAACGAGTTCGAAGAGATTGCGGAGCGGGTGCCCGAGGTGCAGCAGTACTACACGATCGCCGGTGACCCCGATGGGCTCGTGCGTTTTCGCGCGCGCAACCTCGATCACCTGCAGCAAGTGGTGAATGCGATTCGCAAGACGCCGATAGTTGCGGGCACGAAGACACTCATCGTGATGTCGGTGTGGGATCGCGAGCTCGGTTAGGCCTGCCGCCGCGCTGGCTGCGCATGCTCGCTCGGCCGTATAAGGGTAAGATGGAACGGTTGGCCTCGCGCCGACACTGGAGGATTCGCATAGCGGCCTAGTGCGCACGCCTGGAACGCGTGTTGGGTTCACACCCTCAGGGGTTCAAATCCCCTATCCTCCGCCAAAGTCCCGTTGCGTATGCAGCGGGACTTTTCGCTTGGCGGGGCTTCGGGGAGCTGCCGGCTATGGCTACTTATTGCTCCAGTTTCAAGGCCCAGGATCGCAGCAGGCCTTGCAGCTGCCTTTGTTCGGCTGCGCTGAAATGATCGAGCAGGCGGGCCTCATTTCGCATGTGGGCCTCGTAGGCGCGATCGATTGTGTCGCTGCCTTGGGGAGTGAGCGCGACGACACGGCCCCGGGCATCTTGGAGGTTCTCGCGCCGCGTGACGAGACCGGCCATCTCGAGCCGATCGAGGCGTTTCGAGACCGCACCCGTCGTGACCATCGTCTGCTGTGCGAGTTCGCTGGGCGTCAGTTCGAAGGGTGCCCCAGTTCGACGAAGGGTGGCGAGAATATCGAATTCGCCTTCTCCGAGATCGTGCTCTCGATAGAGCGAGATGAGCTCGCTGCGTAGCGCATCGGCGATCCGGTGCAGGCGCGCGATGATGCCCATGGGTGATGTATCGATCTCGGGCCGCTCGGCCCGCCACTGCGCCTGCACTCGGTCGACGTGATCCTGGTCTTGAGGCATGCGACTAGCATATCTCTTCCGCGGAAGTTATTATGTCTTCCGTGGAAGCTAAATGGAAATGGGTGCTGATCTGCGCAGTGGCGCCGGTGAGTTGGGGTGCAACCTACTTTGTCACCAAGCACTTTTTGCCGGAGGGCGCGCCGCTATGGAGTGCCACGCTTAGGGCATTGCCTGCCGGGGTGATCCTGTTGGCGATTGCAAGGCGCCTGCCGAGCGGGTCGTGGCGATGGAAGTCGCTCTTGCTTGGGCTGCTCAACTTCGCGGCGTTCTTCGTGCTCGTGTATCTCGCTGCGCAGCTGCTCCCGACCTCGGTCGCGGCTTCGGTCATGGCTCTTGCCCCGGTTGCGCTGGCGATGCTGGCCATACCGCTGCTCCGACAGCGGCCGACGGCTTACATGCTGGTCGGGGCGGCCATTGGAGTGGTGGGTGTCGGCCTGTTGGTCGGGCTTGGCGCAAGCCGGATCGATCTGATCGGAGTGGTGATCTCACTCGTGGCGCTGCTGGTCTCATCGCTCGGTGCGATCCTCGCGACGCGCTGGCGAGATGAGGTGCCGCTCGTCGCAACTACCTCATGGCAGCTTGTGGCCGGAGGTGTGATGTTGCTCGTTTCGGCGGTTGTGGTCGAGGGGGCGCCGCCCGCGATGACCTCGACCAATGCGCTCGCGTACGGGGCGATCTCTCTCGTCGCGACGGCGGTCGCGTTTCTCTGCTGGTTCGCCGGGCTCAGGCATCTTTCAGCTGGCACCGTCGGGCTCATCGGTCTGCTCAACCCAGTGACCGGAGTGATGCTCGGTGTGCTGCTTGCGGCAGAGGCGCTCGCCCCGGCGCAGTGGTTGGGCTTGGCGCTGGTCGCTGCCGCGCTGCTGCTCGGGCAGAGCCGACACCGCGCGATGCCCGCTAGCGGCGCCCGTACTGAGCTGCGATTGGGCAGGCGAAAGGATCACGGGCCGCGAGCCCGACGCGGTTGAGGTATTCGATCACGATCGCGTAAGAACGGAGGAGCGAAGTTTCGGTATACGGGATATCGAGTTGCTCGCAGCGCTCTCGAACGATGACCCTGGCCTTCGCGAGAAACGGGCGTGGCATGCTCGGGAACAGGTGATGCTCAACCTGATAGTTCAGACCGCCCATGAGTGCTGTCGCCCACCAGCCCCCGCGTATGTTGCGGGAGGTGCGCACCTGCTTCGTGAAGAAGTCGAGCTTCGCGTCGTGAGCGATGACGGGCATGCCCTTGTGGTTCGGAGCGAACGATGCCCCCATGTAGACGCCGAAAACTGCGAGCTGCACGCCCACGAAGGCGAAGGCCATGCCGATTGGAAGCAACCAGAAGATCGGCACCAAAAGCAGGGCGAAGCGCGTGAGAATGATCGCGAGTTCAAGCCAGCGACCTTTCACGGGTTGTTTGCCGAGCAAGTAGCGAAAGCTGTGAGCGTGAAGGTTGAGCCCCTCGAGCGTGAGCAGTGGAAAGAAGAGGTAGCCCTGTTTTCTTGTAATGGCCCGCCTGAGCCCTCGCGCCTGAAGCGCGTCTTCTTCAAGGAATGAGATGGTGTCGATCTCGATATCGGGATCCTTGCCGACCCGATTGGGGTTCGAGTGGTGCCGACTGTGCTTTGAATCCCACCACGAGTAGCTCATGCCGATGGCGCCAGCGAGGATGCGCGCCAGGCGGTCGTTTGCGGGCCCGAGGGTCAGAATCTGGCGGTGCGCTGCTTCGTGGGCAAGAAACGCGATCTGCGTGAAGATAAGACCGAGCGCGGCAGCGATGAGCAGCTGAAACCAGCTCTCGCCGAGAAGAATGAACCCGGTGATGGCCCCGCCGAGTGCGGCGGCGATAAGCGCCGCAACCGAGATGTAGAACCAGTAAGCCCGGCGCAGCAGCCCGGATTCGCGAACGACCTGTGAGACGCTGCGATAGGTCATGCCTATTGGCGGAAAATCTTCGGCCCTCGCTCTCGTCGGGATTAATGGGCCGGGCCCGCTGAGCTGGGGAGTGAGAGTGGCCGACATGTGCGGCACCTGCTTCCGTGGTGGACTGCGCTGAAGCCGTCCTAGTGAAGCTACTGGCAAGTGCCGATCGCTGTAACCCACGCTATCGGCCGCCCCATACGTTCACCTGCATGCGAGGCGCCTACTGCCGTCATCATTCGGGCTAGATTGTTGCCAGATATGGTTGACGAATGAGACGTCGGGTCAAGAGGATCTGTGGTGTTCCGCCGAAGCGGGCCGTGGCGTTTGCTGGGCTTGTTCTGAGCGTGACTCTGCTTGTCGGGTGCACCGGGGACGGGCAAGTCGGCGCGTTCGAGCGGGCTTTCGCCGGCGACACTGCAATTGCGTCGATGGATCTCACCAGCCATGACAACCAGCCCTTCACCGGAGGTGTGAGCGGTGAGGTCTATGCCCGCGACGGCCTTGCCGACTCCGAGGTCGCTGATCTCGCACACCGATTGAGCGCATACGCGCGCGAGCACGGCGACCAGATGCAAGGCCTTGTCACGCTCGTCGCAGACGGCTTCGAGATGGTGGTGAGCGGCGACGATACAACCGATGCCGCCGCGGCGCGGACGTTGCTCGTGCTGCGGAGCGACGACCGCGTGCGGTCAGGGCAGATCGAAAGCCATTCGATCACGATCGTAGCTGCCAACATCGATGCGGCGCTTTCGGTGCTTCGAAACCCGCCTGTGCTGTTGAACGACCAGGCCAGCGAAAACCGGGAAACCTTCGTGCGTACCGAGGATCGCGCCCTTGACCTCGAAGGTGAACCATCCCAGCTCGCGGCTGCGCTCGAGGGCTGGGATGCTCTCTCGGGTGAGATCGCGTTGGAGGGCATGCGCCTGCGAGACGGGCGTCTCGTTGTTACGTTGGAGAGGGAGCGAGACTTCGCGCGAGCACAGCAGGCGGCTGCGTCGCTGACAGCGCAATCCGGACTGACACTGGTGTTTGCGAGCGATCTCATTCGGCTGGGGGAGTCGGAAGGAAGTCGCGCCCGCGAACTACTGTCGCGACTCGACGCCGAGCTCGCTTCGCGGGTTGCGTGGGTCTGGGAATCCGGCACACGGCTGCAGATTGCGGTGAACAACGAAGAGGATCTGGGCGTAGTCGCTGCGGGGCTCTCGGGAGAGCTACCCGTGGGAACAACGGACGCAACGCTCGAGATTGAAGGCGTAGCCGACTCTCGGATCGACCTTCCACTATAGGGAACGGGGTGAGCCCCAAAGTTGCGGAACCTCCAGATGCAACAAAACCCCCGCATCTGCAGGGGTTTTGTGTGACTCCGGTAGCTGAGGCGGGGCTCGATCCCGCGACCTCACGATTATGAGTCGTGCGCTCTAACCAGCTGAGCTACTCAGCCAAACTCTGATCCGAAGACCAGCAGAGTCAGAGCCCCGAGCCAGGATTGAACTGGCGACCCCTTCCTTACCATGGAAGTGCTCTACCACTGAGCTATCGGGGCGCGCTGCCACTTCTCAGCCGAACTGTGCGGTGGCAACCGTAGAAGACTACCATCAACTATGTGTCAGTGCGAAATCTGCTTCTTTGTGTCGTCGGAATTGCCCTCTCCGCATGGATGGGCGTGGGCCGCTGGGCCTTCGGAATAGGGGGAGAACTCACCCTCTGGTACGTTCCACTGATCGCGATTCCGTTCGCAACCTTGCAGCTCGCCGTGGTGCACCGCATGCGTGTGGCCGAGCGCCGGGGTCGCCCGATCGGGCGTGCCGTCTACCTTGCGACGGCGGTCGCCTGGGTCTGCGCACTCGGCTTCGGCTTCACCGTTCCCGACGTCGTCGATGGCAAGCTCGTCTCGATTTTCAGTCTGCTCGCGGGCGAGAGTCAGCTCAGCATGTCGATTGCGCTGTGCAACCCGTTCGGCATTATCGCGTTCGCGGGCATCATCGCGGCACTCATCTTCGCGGTCGCGGCAGGGCGCGACCCTCGCCCCTCAGAAGACGAGTTGCTCGACGCCGCAGAAGAGCTCGCGATGGTCGAGCACCCGCTCAGCCGGTAGGCGACGAGAACCGGGCGTTAGCCGACGCGCCTGAACACCGCGAGCGCCTCGAGGTGGTGCGTGTGCGGAAACAGGTCGAAAGATCGGAAGAGCACACGTCTGAACTCCAGTCACATCACGATCTCG
>CALCJF010000103.1 GCA_937967375.1 uncultured Leucobacter sp. | reverse complement strand
CCGCGGCGGCATCGCGATTGCGAACGCCGGCATTTCGTGCACGACGCGTGATCTCGCCAAAGTGGGGCGGCTCATGCTGAGCGGTGGCGTGGCGGCCGGCGGCCGAGTGGTGTCTGAGCAGTGGGTAGCGCAGACGCTTGCGGGCGGCGACTCGTCGAAGTGGCAGAGCGCGAGGCGCGACCTCTACCCCGAGGGGTCGTATCGAAACCAGTGGTGGGCCACCGGCAATGCGCGTGGAAACGTGTATGCGGTCGGCATTTACGGCCAGTACATCTGGCTCGATCCGGCATCTGACACCGTCATTGCGAAGTTCTCAACCGAACCCGCGGCTGTCGGTGCCGCCAGCGCTGCCGCCCACTCGGAGCTGTTCGAAGACATCTGCGGGGCGTTTGACGGGGAGTGATCGCGCCTGCGCTCAGTCGACGGAGCGATCGGCATATACGACCCTGCGGGCAGGAAACGGGTGCGGCGCCTCCCAGACCTGGGGGTAGAGGTGGGCGGTGAATTCGCTCAGCTCGACGAGCACCTGCTCGATTTCTCGTGACGCGAAGTGCAGCGGCTCCCAGACGCCGAAGAGCGGAAAGATGATGTCGCTGCCCTGGGAGCGGATGGGGATGCTGTGCAGCCCGTAGCGGGAATCGTCGGAGATCACGCAGACGCCCCGACCGGCGGCGGTGAGAGCCTGGGCGGTGGTCGGCGAGGCCGTCTCGGCGGCGCTGCTATAGGTGAGCCCCTCTGCGGCGACAGCGACATCGAACATGTGCCGCACGTAGTGGGCAGAGGTGACCATGATGAGCGGTTCTTTGACGAGCTCAGAGATTGACACCCAGTCGCGCCCCACGAAACGATGACCGTCTGGCACCTGCGCCCAGAGGTAGGCGTGCCCGATGACGTGATAATTGAGTGTCGCCGGCGGAATCCTTGTGCCGACCGCGAAGTCGGCTTCGCCCGCGATCAGCCTCATGTAGATCTGCTCCGACACCTGCTCGGCCACCGCGACTTCGACGACGTCGCGAATCAGCCCCTGCTCGCCTTTTTCGACGATGAACGGGGCGATGATGTCGGTCACCGTGGTAGACGCAGAGACCACCGAGAGTTCGGTCACATTGCCTTTCGCGATCATCGACGCGGTGAACTCGGCCTGTGACGCGCGCAGCAGCAGGTCTCGGGCGACCGGCAAGAAGTTGCGCCCCGCCGCAGTGGGAACCAGGCCCTTCGGGGTGCGCTCGAACAGTGCGAAGCCCAGCCTCGTCTCGAGGTTGCGTATCTGTCTGCTGAGTGACGGTTGAGCCACGCGCACCGCGGCTGCAGCGGCGTGCAGCGAGCCGTGCTCGCAGACTGCGGCGAAGTAGCTGAGCAGCCGAAGTTCCATGGTTACAGCGTACGGAGCGGAGGGATTGCTCGCCAGTATCACTTTGCGGAGATTCTGATGCCTCTGGGGCATCGCATGGGTGCGCGAGCGAGCTGCTGTCGCAGGTACTAGTGTCGTTCGTGTGAGCGTCAAGATTCTCGCCATCGGCAAGAAGCATGCGCGCTGGAGCTGTGAGCGAAGGCCATTTCTGGCCTTCGCCGCGACGCCAGCGCCGATGCCGTCTCGGCATCGGGAGGGGGTGTGCTGATGTCTGTTCGAATCCTTGCTATCGGCAAGAAGCACGAGAGTTGGGTCGGCGACGGCATAGCCCGCTACGAGCAGCGGCTGCGCAAACCGTTCGACGTCTCGTGGCAGCTGTTGCCGCACTCGGCTCGCGAGGGCGAGGCGGCTCGCGCCGAAGAATCAGATCGCATTCTTTCGAAGCTGGATCGCGATGCCTTCGTGGTGCTGCTCGATGAGCGCGGCCAGAACGTCGATTCGCCGGCGCTCGCCTCTCGGCTGCAGGGCGCGTTCGACTCGGCGAAGCAGGTCGCGGTCATTATTGGCGGAGCTTACGGAGTCGACGACCGGGTGCGCCAGCGGGCCGATTTCGTGTGGAGCCTTTCGAAGCTCGTGTTTCCGCATCAGCTCGTGCGGTTGATCCTCGCCGAGCAACTGTACCGAGCGCAAGAGATTGCCGGCGGTCGCCCGTACCATCACGTGTGACCGCGCCGCATGTGTGTGCGGCTGAGCGCCGGGCGGTGGCACTCGGGTTCTTCGGGCGGGGCCAGGAGCCGCGCACGCTCAATGTCAGTGGTCGCACCTAGTCTGGCGGCATGAAATCACACCCCGATCTTTGGCGCGACGGCCGTGCCCCGCCCACCCCTGAGAGCGCCCTATTCGCGACACGCCGAGGCAAGAGTGTGGGTAAATATTCTTTCCCCCTCCACTGCCTGTGGATAACTCTCAAAGAGGCGCGGAAATACGCCACGCGCTCTCCCCAGAAAGGCAACTTTTGCGGTGGAAAGCCGGTGGAGAACTACATTGATGTAACTACATCATGTTGTGGTCGGACTTCGTGTGGTTCACTAGATGTTGTGCCTCGGGCGAGGTAAAATGGTTTTTGAGGAAAGGGCGTGAGCATGGCTACTACCGTGTACACCAAGCCGTCGTGCGTGCAGTGCAATGCAACTTACCGAGCTCTTGATAGCAAGGGCATCGAATACGACATTGTTGATCTTTCTGAAGATCCTGCGGCGCTTGAGACGGTGAAAGAGCTGGGCTACCTGCAGGCGCCCGTCGTCGTCACCGACGATGAGCACTGGTCGGGCTTCCGCCCCGACAAGATCTCGGCTCTCGCAAGCCGCCTCACCGACTGAAATGGTTTGGGTCGGTGAGGTCACGCACTGATTTCACGCGACCCATTCCGGCGGCGCGCACGCGGCGAGACGTGGTGAAAGAGAGGCGAGAGATGTCGACCCTGGTCTACTTCTCAAGCATCTCGGGCAACACCGACCGCTTCGTGCACAAGCTGGGGCTTCCGGCGAAGCGCATTCCGCTTTACGCAAAAGACGAGCCGCTCGTGGTCGATGAGCCTTATGTGCTCATCGTGCCCACCTACGGCGGGGGCCCCGACACCAAAGCGGTGCCAAAGCAGGTCATCAGGTTTCTCAACGACGAGCGCAACCGAGGGCTTTGCCGAGGCGTCATCGCGGCAGGCAACACCAACTTCGGTGAGGCCTACGGTCTTGCAGGCAACATCATCGCCAAGAAACTACAGGTTCCCTACCTGTATCGTTTTGAACTTTTTGGAACACCCGACGACGTCACCGCCGTCAGAGAAGGATTGGAACAGTTTTGGACTCAGCAACCACCACCGCAGTAATGGAGCCAGAGCACGCTTCTTCGAAGGTCAGCGACATGGATTATCACTCGCTGAACGCGATGCTGAACCTCTACGACGCCAACGGTCTGATCCAGTTCGACAAAGACCGCGAGGCGGCGCGCCAGTACTTCCTGCAGCACGTCAACCAGAACACGGTGTTCTTCCACAACTTCGAAGAGCGCATGCGCTTTCTCATCGACAACGACTACTACGAGAAAGAGCTGGTCGACCAGTACTCGATCGACTTCATCGAGCGCCTCACGAACGAGGCCTACGCGATGAAGTTCCGCTTCCCGACCTTTCTCGGTGCGTTCAAGTTCTTCACCTCGTACGCGCTGAAGACGTTCGACGGCAACCGCTACCTCGAGCGTTTCGAGGATCGCGTGGTCATGGTGGCGCTCGGCCTGGCGCAGGGCGATCAGGAGCTTGCGCGCGGCTACGTGCGCGAGATCATTGCGGGCCGCTTCCAGCCGGCCACCCCGACGTTCCTGAACCTCGGCAAGGCGCAGCGTGGTGAGCTCGTCTCGTGCTTCCTGCTGCGCATCGAAGACAACATGGAGTCGATCTCGCGCGGCATCAACTCGTCGTTGCAGCTCTCGAAGCGCGGCGGCGGTGTCGCGCTCTCGCTCACGAACATTCGTGAGGCGGGTGCGCCGATCAAGAAGATCGAGAACCAGTCGTCGGGCATCATTCCCGTAATGAAGCTGCTCGAAGACAGCTTCAGCTACGCGAACCAGCTCGGCGCACGTCAGGGCGCTGGCGCGGTCTACCTGAGCGCACACCACCCCGACATCATGAAGTTTCTCGACACCAAGCGCGAGAACGCCGACGAGAAGATTCGCATCAAGACGCTGTCGCTCGGCGTCGTCGTGCCCGACATCACCTTCGAACTCGCGAAGAAGAACGAAGACATGTACCTCTTCTCGCCCTACGACGTCGAGAGCGTCTACGGCGTGCCCTTCGGCGACATCTCGGTGAGCGAGAAGTACTACGAGATGGTCAACGATGCGCGCATCAAGAAGACCAAGATCAGCGCGCGCCACTTCTTCCAGACCGTCGCCGAGCTGCAGTTCGAGTCGGGCTACCCCTACATCGTGTTCGAAGACACCGTGAACCGCGAGAACCCGATCAAGGGCCGCATCAACATGTCGAACCTCTGCAGCGAGATTCTGCAGGTGAACACCCCCACCACCTACAACGAAGACCTGAGCTACAAAGAGATCGGCAAAGACATCTCTTGCAACCTCGGTTCGATGAACATCGCCGCAGCGATGGACGGCGAAGACTTCGGTGCGAGCGTTGAGCTCGCGATCCGCGCCCTCACCGCGGTCAGCGATATGAGCCACATCACCTCGGTGCGCTCGATCGAAGACGGCAACGACAAGTCGCACGCCATCGGCCTCGGCCAGATGAACCTGCACGGCTACTTGGCTCGCGAGCGCGTGCACTACGGCAGCGAAGAGGGCCTCGACTTCACGAACATCTACTTCTACACCGTGCTGTTCCACGCACTGCGCGCATCGAACAAGATCGCTATCGAGCGCGGCCAGGTGTTCGAGGGCTTCGCCGACTCGAAGTACGCTTCGGGCGAGTTCTTCGACAAGTACACCGAGCGCGAGTGGGCACCCGAGACCGAGCGCGTGCGCAACATCTTCGCTGAGGCAGGCATCGAGATTCCGACCCAGGCTGACTGGCTCGAGCTC
Source organism: uncultured Leucobacter sp. (assembly GCA_937967375.1). Lineage (GTDB taxonomy): Bacteria > Actinomycetota > Actinomycetes > Actinomycetales > Microbacteriaceae > Leucobacter. The sequence continues at coordinate 123,645 of CALCJF010000103.1, read as the reverse complement.
AAGGCGAGCGTGCAGCAGCACGGCATCTACAACCAGAACCTGCAGGCCGTGCCGCCCACCGGTTCGATCTCGTACATCAACAACTCGACGAGCTCGATTCACCCGATCGCTTCGAAGATCGAGATTCGCAAGGAAGGCAAGCTGGGTCGCGTGTACTACCCGGCGCCGTTCCTCACGAACGACAACCTCGAGTACTACGAAGACGCATACGAGATCGGCCCCGAGAAGATCATCGACACCTACGCTGCGGCTACGCAGCACGTCGACCAAGGCCTGTCGCTCACGCTGTTCTTCAAAGACACGGCGACCACGCGCGACATCAACAAGGCGCAGATCTACGCATGGCGCAAGGGCATCAAGACGATCTACTACATCCGCCTTCGTCAGCTCGCCCTCGAGGGCACTGACGTCTCGGAGTGCGTCAGCTGCATGCTGTAACCCTCTCGGGTTACCGCAATCAATCGGGCTATCGAATCGAAGAAGGAATCGATGAATTTCAAGCTGGGTCATGCCGTGCAGGCCATCAACTGGAACCGCATTCAAGACGAGAAGGATCTCGAGGTGTGGAATCGCCTCGTGAACAACTTCTGGCTGCCTGAGAAGGTTCCGCTGTCGAACGACGTGCAGTCATGGGCGACACTGACGCCCGACGAGCAACTGCTCACCATGCGCGTCTTCACTGGCCTCACCCTGCTCGACACGATCCAGGGCACCGTCGGCGCAGTCTCGCTCATTCCCGATGCGATCACTCCTCACGAAGAGGCCGTCTACACGAACATCGCGTTCATGGAGTCGGTGCACGCGAAGAGCTACTCGTCGATCTTCTCGACCCTCTGCTCGACGCAGGAGATCGACGATGCCTTCCGCTGGTCGACCGAGAATCAGAATCTGCAGAAGAAGGCGCAGATCATCATCGACTACTACGAGGGTGATGATCCGCTGAAGCGCAAGGTCGCCTCGACCTTGCTCGAGTCGTTCCTGTTCTACTCGGGCTTCTACCTGCCGCTGTACTGGTCTTCGCGAGCCAAGCTGACCAACACGGCAGACCTGATCCGCCTCATCATTCGTGACGAAGCGGTGCACGGCTACTACATCGGCTACAAGTTTCAGAAGGCTCTCGAGAACGAGACAGAGGAGCGCCGCCAGGAGCTCAAGGACTACACCTTCTCGCTGCTCTTCGATCTCTACGAGAACGAGGTGCTCTATACGCAAGACCTCTACGATCCGGTGGGTCTCACCGAAGACGTCAAGAAGTTCTTGCACTACAACGCGAACAAGGCCCTCATGAATCTCGGCTACGAGCCGATGTTCCCGAAAGAGATGACCGACGTCAACCCGGCCATTCTCTCGTCGCTCTCGGCGAACGCTGACGAGAACCACGACTTCTTCTCGGGCAGCGGCTCGAGCTACGTCATCGGCAAGGCAGTCGCCACCGAAGACGAAGACTGGGACTTCTAAGGCCTCAGGTCGCGTAGCGCATTCCGCAATCATCCCCGCGGACACGAGCTTCACGCTCAGTGTCGGCGGGGATGATTGCGCTATCGGCTGCGTTCGCCCGTGCGAACCCGGCATCAGGTCTACATCGTGTCTTCCCCGGGGCCTCCGCGCAGACTGCTCGGATCGTCAGTGGCGCCCGGCTTTGGCGGGGCAGCGGGGTCATCGGGGGAGCCGAGCGGCTCGCCCGGCTCCACCTCATCCGGCCGCGGTTGACGGGGCTGGCCTTCCTGTCCACCCTGATCAGGGCGCAGCAGCGGTTCGTTCCCGCTCGCTCCGAGATCTCCTCCGGGTTCCCCCGGAGGGTGAGTTCCGCTGTTCTTCACGGCCTCCTCGGCCGCATCCGCGCCCTCGCGGAAGGCGTCCGGCATCTGCTCGTTCATGAGTTATCGCTCCTTCTTCACTTGAGGCGCTCGAGACATTTACGACTCCTGCGGCTACTCGAGATTCGCGACGGGAACATCGCCGCCTGTTTGCCGACCTTGTTCATCCTCGCGCGCCTGCTCGCGCTCCGAGTCCTGACCGGGTTCCTGATCTTTGGACTGTTTCCGTTTCTGTGCGTGCTTCACCGCATCCTTGGTCTCGTCTGATGCATCGTCGATCATCGACATCGGCCGTGCTCCTTTCACTGGCGCTTCCGTCGCAGCGTTCATTGCGGCGTTCGCTGCCCTTCAGTCTGCTGCCAGCACCGCGAGGATCGCAGGGGGTGGCCGCAGCGAAGCCTTGCGGCTACACTGCATCGCTTGCGCCGGTTCCCGGTTATCCGATCCTCTCCGCCTCGCGCGGAAATAGTCATCAAGAAGCCCCGATGCGAAGGCTCGCAATGAGCACTCGCATCGGGGCTTCTTGCGTTCGGCTGTCACTCGGTCACACGGGCGGCAGCCCCGGTATTCAGACCTGCCACTCCAGGCGCACCGAATCCGGACGCCCGGGCACCACGCTCGCAGCCAGTGCCGCACCGGGCACTGCGCGGGCGAGGAGCAACGGGTTCAGCTGCTCGGTGCGGGTGACGGGGAGGGGTATTCCGCCCGGCATCTGCACGTGCAGGCTGAGTTCGACGACCGCGTTCATGCCGATCATCATCGGCTGCTGCCTGGCCTCTACGACCGTCGCGGTCGTGCGGATGCGCTGCGCCTCGAGGGCAGGGTCGAGCGCGGGCGGTACGGCGGCGGCCATCACCTGGCTCGCCTGCGCAATTGATTGCTGCATGGCAGCCATGCTTGCCCCGACGTCCATGCGCTCCTGCGCCTCGCGGCCGATCTTGCCGAGCTTGTGCAGATCACTGAAAAATCCCATGTCACACCGCCGTGTAGATCTCGTTGAAGCGGCGGCCGACGCCGCGATCCGCCTGGATTCTCGCCGCCCAGCCGGACTGGGCTTCGGCCCATGAGGCTGCGTCGATACCGAGTCCGGCAGCGACTTCCACGAGTTTTGAGTCGTCGTAGCCGTAAGGGGCGATGCCTTTCACGATACGTGCGTAGCGCTCGAGGTCGACGCCGGCGATCGGGTCGAGGTTTCCTGGCTGAGGTTCGGCGGTGAGTGAGTGGATCGCCATCGCATCCATCGACTGTTGGTACTGTGCAGCCTGTCCCTGGAGGGCCTGCGCCTGTTCGATGAGGCCGGGAGCGGCCTGCACCATCTTCTTCATATCTCCGAATTGCTTGAAGATTCCCATGATCGTGTTCCTATCCGTTGTGAGTAGTGAGTAGTGAGTAGTGAGTAGTGAGTAGTGAGTTGTGAGTTGTGGGTGTGGTGTTGATGAGTGCTGCAAGATGCAGCGGGATCGTGGCGCCTACCGTCGTGCGCGTCGGCGTGAGGCTCCGAGTACCGCGATGATTCCAAGCAGGATCGCGATGCTCGCCGCGAGCAGCATTTCTGGCTGCGCGCTGCTGCCCGTGCGAGCGAGCACATCGCCGCTCGGCTGCGCGGTCGGCGTACCCGGCGTGGGATTATCCGACCCGTTGGGCTGCCCGGGCTGCTCGGGAATGGCCGCGCCGACCGTGATGACGACCTCACCCGTATAGAGACCTGTGCCGCAGCTCATCTGGTAGCCGAAGCCGTCTTCGCCGACGTAGCCGGCATCGGGCGTGTAGGTGAAGGATCCGTCGGCGTTCCAGTTCAGCGTGCCGTTCAGGGGATCGCCGGCGCCGTGCACCGTCGGCGTCCAGGGCTCGCCGCACACGTCGTTGCCGAGCAGGCCGGGCGCCGCAATCTCGAGCGTCTTGCCCGTCGTTGCCTGGTAGGCGTCGTCGACCGCGTGCGGCTGGGCCGGCGCTGCTGTGACCGTGATGGAAACCTGGGCGAAACGAGAGTCCACACCGTCCGACACCCGGTAGCTGAACGTCTCGACACCGGTGAATCCCGGCTCCGGCTTGTAGACCAGCGCCCCATTGAACTGAACGCTCTGCACCTCTGCGTGTGCAGCGGACTGGACCATCGCGACGGTGAGCGCATCGCCGTCTTCATCGGTATCGTTCGCCAGCAGACCCGGCGCCGGCACGGTGAGGGTCTCGCCCGCGGCGACCGTGTACTTGTCGTCGACGGCGACGGGCGCGTGGTTCGTCTCGCCTGGGGAGACGACGTCGATGTAGATCGTCGCCGTCGACTCGCCGCCCTTCCAGTCGGTGACGGTATAGGTGAACTGGTCGGGTCCGGTGTAGCCGATGATGGGCTTGTACTGGATCCTGCCGTCGATCCAAGTCGCCTTGAGTGCGTGGTGCTGGGGCGAGGTGGAGCTGATCAGCGCCAGCTGATCGCCGTCGGGGTCGCTGTCGTTGCCGAGCACGCCGGGTGCGGGCACGTCGAGCGTCTCGCCCGCGACCACGGTGTAGTGGTCGTCCACCGCGACTGGGGCGGTCTTCGAGTGCACCGTGACGCGCAGTGAGGCGGTGGCCTGTTCCTCGCCGTCCGAGACCGTGTAGAAGATGTCGACCGGTCCCGTGTATCCGCTCTCCGCCATGTAGCTGTACGAGCCGTCGCCGAAGATCACGACGGAGCCGTGCGCGGGGGTGGCGTAGTCGATCACGGTGAGCGGATCGCCGTCGGGATCGCTGTCGTTGGCGAGCACTCCGGGCGGCGATGCCACCACGGTCTGTCCCTCGACCACGGTCGCGGTGTCGTTCGCCGCGAACGGTGGCTTGTTCGGCGGGCCGGACGGGCCAGAGGGGTCCTCGCCCTCGGCAGCGGGTGTGAACGTGACCTGTCCCTCAGAGCAACCTCCGATTGTGCACACCTCGTACAGGAACCAGCGATATGCGGCGTATTGCGCGCCCTGCCAGAGGAATGAGCCGTCGGGATTCACCTGCACCTGCACATTCGAGGGGGCGTACTTCAATGACACCGTGGCAATCTCGCCGCGCAGGTCGTCATTCGCGAGCACCCCGGGGGCTGCGATGTAGAGAGGGGTGCCCACTGCGTAGAAGTACTCGTCTGCGGTGGTCACGGGAGGCTGCAAGACCGGCTCACCAGCGGGCTTCACCGTAATGGTGACTGTGCCGGGCGCGGTCGCCCCGTCGGCGTCGCGCACCGAGTAGGTGAACACGACGTCGCCCGTGAACCCCGCGGGTGCGGTGTATGAGAACGCCCCACCGAAATCGACGGTGTTCAGTGTGCCAGTGGCCGGGAGCGTGTGGTTGGTGATTTGCAGAAACTCGCCGTCGGGGTCGCTGTCGTTGCCGAGCAGCCCTGGTGCGCTCACTGAAAGGGTAGTGCCCTCATGCATTTCGTAGGTGTCATTCACCGCGAGCGGGGCCTGGTTCGGGCCGGCCTCCTGCGGAGCGTCGCCAGCCTGCTGCGGCTCATCTTTGACCTCTGCCGCGCCGATGCGGTTCAGATTCGCGGTTGTTTTCTCACCCCCGGCGTCCGCAACCGAGCCGCTATCGGCTGTCTGTTCATCAGTGGACTCGGGCGCTGCCTCCTCGAGTGGGGTCTCGGCCTCGGGCACTTCTGCAGTTCCAGTCTCAGTGGGCGCCTCGGGCTCCCCTTCAGTCGCGGGATCGCCGCTAGCGTCGGGTACGGTCTCGATGTCGGCAACAGGGGCAGGTGCGTCCGAGTCCGGCAGCGGGGCCTGCTCGACGACGGGCTCCGCACTGTCGGATGCGGCGTCGGCGAGTGCTGGCAGCGCCGCTCCGGTTGCGAGCCCGAGCCCGAGTAGTCCCGCTGTGACGGTGCGGCACAGAGCGAGTGCGACGCCTTTGCGTCGCCGGGTGCTGAGATGTGATGACATGGTGTCCTTCGTGGAGAGGTCGCGAGCGAGGCTGCTCGGTTCGGCATTTGCCGATACTGCAACGATTCCGGTATCTCGAGCGCCGGTCACGGGTAGCGGTTACCCAACTCTGCTGTCCGATTACTCAGCCGCTTTTCCCGGTTACTCACCCTGACGGCAGGAGTACCGCCGGAGCTGTGCTGATCGTATGATTCTCTGTATCGGCGGGCAGGTGCCCGTGGGCCGGCTCTCGCCGAGGAGATCAGTACGAAGACTGTGAGGTTTCTCGCATATGCAACAGTTTTCACGACAGCGTGAACCGCTCGATGGCGTCTCCGATCCTCACAGCGCGTCGGCTGAGCCCGAGCTCTCCGCGCTCGATCGAACATGGCCGCTCACCGGGCGCGACATAGACCGCGATCGTGTCTTGACCGCTCTGCGCCGTGAGGCTCCTGCGGTGTTCGTTTACGGCGCTTCGGGTGTGGGGAAGACGCGTTTCGCGCACGCAATCGGCGAAGCGCTGCAAGACGACGGGTGGTTCCGACTCCAAGCCAGCGGCAACCCCGCGCTCTCTGCGATTCCGTTCGCCACCTTCGCCCCTGCGATCGCTCGAGGTCCTGGCCAGCCGCCACTGCCGAGCGCAACGGATCCGATCACCCTGTTTACGATGGGAAACGCGGTGATCACTGATCTCGCGGGGGATCGGCGAGTCGTTCTTGTGCTGGATGACGTGAGCAGAGCCGACACGGTGTCGCTCGCGCTCATCTCACAGCTCGTTATCGCCGGGCGCATGTGTCTGGTGGCTACTGTCGCCGAGGGTGAGCCGCTGCCCGACGCGATACTTCCGGTCGCGTCGGCTGCCGGAGCCGGTCGCATCGACCTCGAACCCCTCACCATCGAGGGCACCACCGAACTGCTCGGTGCTGCGCTCGGAGCTCCGATCGCCCACCGTGACGCGGTGACTCTGCACCACGCCTCCCGCGGGAACCCGCTCTTTCTTCGCGAACTCACCATCGGAGCCCGTCACACGGGTGCGCTTATCGAAATCGACGGAGTGTGGCAGCTGGGGCGCGCTCCCGAGGGCACCCCTGCGCTGCGGGATCTGATCAGCACAAGACTCCGTGCGCTCACGAGTGAGGAACGCGACGTGCTCGACCGTCTCGCGCTCTGCCAGACGCTCGCGATGAGCGAGTTTTCGCGACCCGAAGCAGTGACCGCGCTTGCGAATCTTGAGGCGCGCAATATGATCAGCATCGACGAGTCCGGCCACGGCATCGCTATTTCTCTCGCTCATCCGCACTACTCTGCCGTGATTCGTGAGGCGATGCCGAGAATTCGCGCCATCTCGCTGCTCGTCGAGCAAGCAGACATCGTGGAGCGGCACGGTATGAACCCCGCCGACGAGTTGCGTGTGGCGAACTGGCGTCTTGATGCCGGTCAGAGCGCCGATCCCGCGCTCCTAGAACGAACCGCACGGCTTGCGCAGCAGGCTCGCGACCTGCGGGTAGCAGCTCGACTTGCTACTGCCGCGCTCGATACCGAGGATCCCGCGCTTTCGGCCATACTGCTGCACGCCGACATCATGTGGGCGCAGGGTCGGGGCGTGGACGCGCTGTCTTCTCTCGAACAAGCCGAACAGCTTGCCAGGAGCACCGGAGCGCCGGCGCAGGTGCTCGCGCAGATCGCCGCGAAGCGTGCTGAAGTGTACGGCGGGGATCCCCTCGGCAGCGTCCGCGGAATCGCCCTACTCGATGAGATCGAGGCGGAGCTCCCCGAACAACGGCCTCTGCTGCTGCTCTCGAAAGCCGCGCTCGAACTGCACACCCTGAAGGCGAAGGCTGCCGTCGCATGCGTGGAGGAGGCTTCTGGATATCTTGCGGGGCACCCCGCAGGCGCTGCCATCTCAGCACTTGCCTCGGCGATGCCGCTCAGTTACATGCACCGCCATGACGAAGCGCTTGCCGCAGCCGATCTTGCCGTCGCGCATGCGGCGGGCTCCGAGCCCGTGTTCACCATGCTGCGCGCGCAGATGGTGCGTGCGAGTGTGCTTATCGACGCGGATCGGTATGCCGAGGCCCGAGCGGCTGTGGTGGATTCACTGCACGATGCGATCCGAGAAGACGATCAGTTTGCGATCCGCATGAACGAGTTGAACATGGGCCGCATCTTCTGGATGAGTGGGCGACTCGACGCAGCAACGCGTTGGTTGCGGGACGCGGTCACCGGTGCGGAGCTGCACGGCCCAGGTGCGGTTCGTTCGCCGGCACTCGGCCTGCTGGCCGTCATCGCCTGCGAACAGGGCGATCTGGATGCGGCTCGGGGATACCGCGCGCGTATGGACGAAGGCTACGACCGTGACGACTCGCTTACGGCGCTCGCAGAGGGGTGGATTCTTCGCACCTCCGGAGATCTCGACGGCGCCGCAGCGGTGTTCATAGAGAGCGCGACCAGGGCCGTGCCGTTCGGGGCGTACGGTGTTGCCTCGTCTTTCCTGCAGCACCTCGCCAGGCTCGGCTCTCGCGAATATGCGCGACAAGCGGCAGAGATGCTCGATGAGCTCTCCGAGATCGATCCGAGCCCGCATGTAGGCATGCGGCTTCGGCACGCACGAGCCGAGGCCGAAGCAGACGCTCCTGCCCTGCGCGAGCTCGGTGTGGAGTGGGAATCGCTCGGAATCATGCTCTATGCCGCTGAAGCCTTCGCGTCTGCGGGGCAGGCAGCTGCGGCCGCGGGGCGCGGTCGAGAAGCCGCCGCCGATCGGAGGCGGTCGGCGGCGATCCTCGCTGCATGCGAGGGTGCGAACACGCCCCTGCTGCAGTTCTCGGATGGCGCCGAACCCTTGACCCCGCGGGAGCGAGAGATTGCGTCGCTCGCAGCGCAGGGGCTCAGCTCCAACGAGATCGCCAGCAGGCTATTTCTTTCCCCGCGCACCGTGAACAACCACCTGCAGGCGAGCTATGCCAAACTCGGAATCCGCGGCCGGCACGAACTGCGGGTGTGAAGCCTCGCCACGACAAGAGCGCTGCGACCCCGTCTAGACGGTCACGATCGAAGACCTGAGCCCCTCCAGACGTTCGGCGACGGCGGTGATGGCGGGGCGGGCCACCCCGAGATCGGCGAGGGCGGTGAGCAGAGTGGTGACGATCCGCTCGAAGGCTGCGTCTGTGATCCCCATTTCAGCGTGGGCGGTCGCAAGGTCGCGACCTCCGAATGCCGACGGCCCATCGAACGCTGCTGCAAGGAAGGCCCTCTGATGAGCCTGCAACCGTTCGAGGTCCACTCCCTCGAACCAGTGCGAAAGCTCGGGGTCGGTGGTCACTCGACGGTACAGCACTGCGACCGCGGTGCGCACACCGTCTGCGCCACCGAGCTCGGCATATATCTCGCGCATATCCTCATCCTTCGAGTTTCTTGCGGGCTACTCGCTGAAATCAGTATGAGGCAGTGCGCGGAGTGAGTACATGAGCAGAATTACTCATTTTTGTGGGTGCCGCGTGAGCGGAGGAGTGCGGCGCATGCTGCCTACGCGAATGCGTCGGCGATCTCGGAGCGCTGGTTTTAGTCGCCTGCGCAGTAGGTGACATTCGCTATGCCTGGGTTCTGATGGCCAAGAATGCGCAGGCGACATTGTGTCAGGGCGGCTACAGATTCACTGACAGCTTGGCGATTGTCTGGCCCCGCTTTGCTCGGGCAACATGGCAAGACAACGGCAATGCGGGGAGCATCACCGGACTCTTTTGGTACAACGAAGTCCAACAAAGTGAGGAAAATCAAATGAAACTTCAACGGAGAAGCGGGTGGTTGCGCAGGGGGCTGCAGGCCAGCGCACTTGCGATTGCGCTCGCGCTCGGTGCCTCTGCGTGCGCGGGCGGTGGCGCGGGCGGCTCAGACGCCGGCAGCGACGGCGGCACTACTCAGGTGAACTACCAGCTCGGCTGGTTGAAACTCACCCAGTTCGGCGGCTTCTTTGCCGCAGACCAGCAGGGCTTCTACGCCGAGGAAGGCATCACGCCAGAGTTCACCGCAGGCGGTTCGAACATCCTTTCATGGCAGCAGGTGGTTACCGGCAAGGCTCTGCTCGGCGACGAAGACAACACGAACGCCCTCGTTGCAATACAAGACGGGCAGCCGCTTGTGATCATCGGTACGGTCTTCCAGACCTCGCCGTTCTCGATCATCAGCCTCGCCGATGACCCGATCAAGTCGATCAACGATTTCAAGGGCCGCACGATCGCGGTCTCCGATGCCTCGCTCGCACAGTTCCAGGCACTCGTTCGCGCCGCGGGCATCGACGAGGGTGATGTGCAGTTCGTATCTGCGGGCACCGACCCCTCGCAGCTCACCACCGGCCAGGTCAGCGGCTACGCAGGCTACGCAACCTCGCAGGGGGCCTCGCTTGAACTGCAGGGTGTCAAGACTCACACCCTGCTGCTCGAAGATCTCGGGGTGCCGAGTTACGGCAACGTGATCGTAACGACCAAGGAAAACCTCGAGAAGAATCGCGAGACCATCGTGAACTTCATGCGCGCAAGCGTCAAGGGTTTCGAGTACATGAACGCGAACCCCGAAGAGGTTGCCGGTCTCGTGGTGAACGAGGTCAACCCGGCGGGTGGCCTCGACCTCGCAACCGAAGAGCAGACCGCGAAGATTCAGAAGTCGCTCATCGAATCACCGACCGGCGTGCTGCGCGTCGACGTCGACAAGATGCAGGCCATCATCGACGCCCTCGTAGAGGCGGGCACGCTCAGCAAGACGATCGACGCCAAGACCGTAGTTGACACCTCGGTGCTCGACGAGGTCTACGGCTCGAAGACCAGCCTGCTCAAGTAATTCAGGCGCTGTTCCCCTCCCCGAGCGGGTGGGGAACAGCGCTTGTCGCACGCACCGCAAACCACGACATTAGGAGTCACCTTGATCATCGACGCATACAACAACACCTGGCAAGCAGGCGGCAACTCTGACTACCTGACCGCAGAGTCGTACACGCCTGAGACCATGATCCAGCATATGGATCAGGCCGGCGTTGACATGGCCGTCGGCTGCTCGCTCGGGCAGATGATCGACAACGACTTCATCGCAGAAACCGTTGCAAACTCGCGGGGGCGCATCATCGGCTTCGGCCAGGTGGACCCACGCAAGGCCGACGCAGTCGACGTCGTGAATCAGGTGGCGAAGCTCGGCCTCAAGGGCCTCAAGCTGCACCCGACGATGCACGGCTACCACTTCGCAGACCATGGCCTGCTCGACCCCATCTTTCGTGCGGCATCAGAGAACGGCCTGACCATTCTCGTCAACGCACTTGATGACCCCTTCTGCGCGCCGCTCTCGATCGAGGAGATCGCTAAGGGCTTCTCAGATGTGCCGGTGCTGATCGCACATATGGGCACAGTCTGGAACGTGATGGAGGCGATGATCGTCGCCGAGCGCAACGAAAACGTCTACCTCGAAACCTCGGGCACGCAGCTGATCGAGGTGCAGATGGCCTACCGCCAACTGGGCGCGAGCAAGCTCGTGATGGGCACGGACTGGCCAGGCAACCACTTCGACCTCGAGCGCGCGAAGATCGCAAGGGCGATTCCGAAGGCGGAAGATCGCGCCGCGGTCGAGGGCCTCAATCTCGCCAGGATCCTGGGCATCAAATGAGCACCGCAGTTGCCGAGAACGAGGTCATCTCGCTGCGCGAGGTGGGTCTCGACTTCGATACCAAAGAGGGTCTCTTCTCAGCGCTGAACGGCGTCACCTTCGACATTCCCGTCGGCAGCTTCACCACGCTGCTCGGGCCCTCGGGATGCGGCAAGTCGACGCTGCTGCGCACGATTTCTGACATTCTGCAGCCGTCGAGGGGCACGCTGAGCCTGTTCGGTCGAACGCCCCGCGAGGCGCGGCAGAGCGGCGACTTCGGTTTCGTGTTTCAAGACCCGGTGTTGCTGCCGTGGCGCAACTGCCTCGATAACACCGCGTTGCCGCTGCAAATGGCCGGTGTGCCGCGCAAGGAGCGCCTCGATCGCGCAAATGAGATGCTGAGGCTCGTTGGCCTCGAGGGCTTCGAGAAGCGCATGCCGACGCAGATTTCGGGTGGTATGGCGCGCCGTGTCGCAATCGCGAGGGCGCTTGTGCTGTCGCCGCGCATTCTCTTTCTCGACGAGCCGTTCAACGGTCTCGACGAGCTGCGCCGCCGCCAGATGAACGAAGAACTGCAGCGCATCTGGCTCGAATCGGGCACCACTGCGATCCTTGTGACCCACAACGTGAGCGAAGCCGTCTACATGTCAGACCGAGTGCTGGTCATGGGTCGCAATCCGGGTCGCATCATCGCCGACGAGCGCATCGAGCTGCCGCGGCCGCGCACCCAAGAACTCACGAGGGCGCCAGAATTTCTCGCATACGAGGATCGCCTCACCGCGCTGCTCACTGACGCATACCGGGGCGTCGATGACTAAGACCAGACGACTCGTCGTGCCCATCGTCTTCTACGCGCTCATCATTGCCGCGTGGCAGTTCTTTGGCATGCGAGTGAGCGATCCCGCGTCGCCGCTGCTGCCACCCAGCGAGATTCTCGCGACCATGTGGGAGCGGCGCGTGCCGCTGATGATCAACACCGCAACGACCCTGGGCGAGACCGCAGCTGGGCTCGCGTTCGCTATCGTCATCGCCCTCGTGCTTGCCCTGGTCGTCGACCGGTTTCGTCTCGCGGGTGAGGGTGTCTACCGGCTCGCGCTCATCATCTACTCAGTGCCACTCATCGCACTGGCGCCGGCTCTCGTTGCGGCGCTAGGCCTAGGCGTATGGAGCAAGATCACCATCGCAATGCTCGGCGCATACTTTCCGATTCTCGTAAATGTGACGAGCGCACTGCGCACGCAAGATGCGCGCGTGCTCGAGCTCGGTCGGGTGCTGAACCTCTCGTACCTGTCTGCGTTCATGAAACTGCGAGCGCCGGCAGCGGTGCCCGATTTTCTTGCCTCACTCAAGATCGCGGCACCCGCCGCATTCATCGCGGCGATTATCGCCGAGTGGATCGGGGCCGAATCAGGGCTCGGTCTTGCCATGATGCACGCAATGTTCGGTTACAAGATGGCCGACCTCTGGGCGATTCTGGTGCTCGCCACAGCCATTAACGGCTTGCTCATGGTGGTCTTCGGTCTGATTGCTAGGTATGCCACTCCCTGGCACGAGAGCTCGCAGCGGAGGGCAGAGGTATGACGCTCACGCGAACCCTAGTTGTTCCCCGGCGCCAGAAGCGCCGCATCGTTACCCCGAAGAACGCGCTGATCTCGTTGGCGGTGCTCGTGGTCGCGGTAGGCATTTGGCAGCTCGCGGTGTGGGTCTTCAACATTCCGTCGTTCATTCTTCCGGCACCGTCAGACATCGTGGTGAAGGCCGACTGGATGAAGGCGCTCGCCGCCACAGGGCAGACCTCGCTTTCGACGCTGGCCGGATTCGCTGTCGGCAACGTTGTCGGGTACATCGCGGCGCTGCTGATCTCGTCATCGCGCACCGTTTCGGCAATGATTTTTCCGGGCGCGCTCGTGCTGCGATCGATTCCTGTGGTCGCGCTCGCCCCGTTCATCACACTCGCTTTCGGGCGAGGCGCTGCGGCAACCGTGGTCGTGGCAGCGCTTATCGTGTTCTTCCCGACACTCATCAACTCGCTGCAGGGCTTGACCTCGGTCTCGCGTGAATCGATGGAGCTGATGAAGGTGCTGAACGCCTCGCAGGTCGAGCAGTACGTGCGAGTGCGCATACCCGCATCAATGCCGTCGTTCTTTAGCGCGCTGCGCATCGCCGCACCGAACGCGGTGCTTGGCGTAATGACCGCAGAGTGGATCGTCGGCGGTGGTCTCGGTCACCTCGTGATTACCTCGTGGCTCGCGCTGCAGATGCAGACAATGTGGGCGGCAGTTGTGCTTTCGGCGGTGCTTGCTGCAGTGCTGTTCTCGATCGTTGCCTGGATCGAGCGCGTCGTTATTCGCTGGGCGAGGACCAGCTGATGACAGTGTTTCTGTGCGAGCGCATGCTGCGGAGTGCCGACGCCGAGATCGAGCCCAACATGGCGGTCACGGTAGAGGCGGGCCGAATTCTCTCAGTTGCCGCGATAGCTGAGCAGGATCGCGCACGAGTCGACGCGATTTCGCTGCCGGGCCTCACGATGCCGGGGCTCATCGACGCACACACTCACCTGCGAAGCACACCAGCGATCGAGCAATCGAAACTGCCCGGGCTCGAGTTTGCGCAGTGGACCGTGGCACTGAACGGGATGACCCCGGTGCCGCAGCGCCTCGACGCCGAGGTGGCAGCGGTAGAGGCGCTGCGCGCCGGAGTGACCGGTGTGCAGGTGATCTTGCATAGCTTCGGCGACCGGCAGCAGCGGCTTGCTGAGCTGAGTGATGCGATTGCCGCGCTCGAGCAGACGGGCGTTCGCGGCCTCGTCGTGGTTGGATTCACTGATCAGGCCGAGTATGCGCGGCCGGGTGCTGACAGCGGCTTTGCGCCGCACCGCGGCATGTTGTTGGAAGAGTGGCCGGGATTTCTCGATCAGGCACGTGCGCTGGTCGCGGCAGCGAGCGACACCATCTCTCTCGCAATCGGGCCTGTGGCGCCACAGTGGTGCAGCGACCAGGCGCTTGAGGTGCTGGCCGCGGCACGGGGTGAGCTGCGGGTGCATACGCACCTGCACGAGAGCGACACGCATCGCGAGTGGCTGGGAGACGGTGAGACCCCGCTCGCGCGGCTGCACCGTCACGGCCTGCTCGGCTCATTTGCGTCGGTTGCTCACGGTGTGCATCTGCACGGCGACGAACTCGCGCTGCTTGCCGAGTTGGGTGTCACGATTGTGCACTGCCCCAACTCGAACGAGTGTCTCGGTGTGGGGCAAGCCGCGGTCAGCGGGTGGTTGGCAGCGGGCGTGCAACCGGCCCTCGGCATGGACAGCCAGGCGACTCCGAAGGCAGACATGTTTGCAGAGATGCGGGCGGCACTCGAGACCTCTCGTCTCTGCGACGGGTTGCTTGAGCCGGTGAATGTGTTGCAATTCGCGACCCTCGGTGGTGCCGCCGCAACGGGTGCGCCCAGCGGTGAGATTGCACCCGGCAAGTTTGCCGACCTCGTCGTGCTTGCCTCGAGCGCTTCAACAGTCGCCGAGCTCGTGAGCGAGAGTGACCCGGGCGATGTGCGCGCCGTCTTTGTCGGTGGGGCGGCTCGCTGGCCGCTCTCGGCCCAGCAACTTGAAGCAGTCGATGCCCGCACTGTCGAACTGCAACAAATCGTTTCTCTCGATTCGGCGCAGCGTCAGTCGCGCATCGGCGCCCTGCTGTCGAATTTCACCCTTGAGTCGTATGGAGGTGCGCGATGATCCGTCTCGAAGCCCGATCTGCGTTCCCGTCGCAAGCGCAACTCGGAGAGGGGCCAATCTGGTCCGGAAACGATCTGCTTTGGGTAGACATCATCGAGGGAAAGGTGCTGCGTAGTCGCGCCTCGGCGACCTCGGTAGTCAAAGCGTGTGGTGAACCGGTAAGCGCGGCGTTTCCACGTCAGGGCGGTGGCTACCTGCTGCTGCAAAACGATGCGGTAGCGGTGCTCGACTCACGCTTTCACGAGATCGACCGAATCTCAGTGCCCAACCTGCCGCAGGGCTCACGGCTCTCTGATGGGGCAGTGGGGCCTTCGGGTGAACTGTGGTTTGGTTCGATGCGCACTGATCTTTCTGCGGGCGGCTCGCTCTACCGCTTGCGCCCAGGCGAAACCCAGGCGACAGAGGTCGTCCAGGGTCTGGGCATGCCCAACGGCATCGGTTTCTCGCCGGATGGCCGTCTGATGTACTTGGTCGACAGCGCAAATCGCACGGTTAACGTGCTTGACTACCGGGCCGAAACGCAAGAGGTCTCGGGCGTGCGCGTGTTCGTTGAGGTTTCGCCCGAGCTTGGCACACCCGACGGGCTTGCCGTGGACGCCGCAGGTGGGGTCTGGGTTGCGATGTGGTCGGGCGGGCGGCTGCGTCGTGCCGAGCACGATGGCACCTGGAGCCAGGAGATTCTCGTGCCGGCCAAGAACGTGACCAGCTGCGCCTTCGGCGGCGATGAACTGCGCACGCTCTTCATCACTACGGCACTAGTCGAGCTGAGCGCAGAAGAACGCGCGCAGCAACCCCAGGCGGGCAGTGTGTTTGCAATTTTGCTTCCGGTCGGGGGAGTACCGCAGCAGGAGGCATGCATATGAGTGATCAGAGCCCGGCTGAGCAGCTCGTGGGCGCGCTCGGCACTTGGGAGCAACACCACACAGGCATTGTCGTCGCTGACTTTGAACGATCCATCGCCTTCTATAGCGAGATGCTCGGGTTCGAGCCCTCGTTCGAGGTGAGAGGCATGGCTGAGCAGTTCGCAGAGACGGTGGGCGTGCCGGGGGTCTCGTGTGACTTGGCGCAGCTGTACAACCCGCGCACCCGCACCCGCATCGAACTCATTCGGGTGCACGATGTTCCGACAACTGCCGATGCCTGGTTGCCGGTGCACGTCGGGGTCGCGCACACCGCATATTTGGTCGAGGATCTCGAAGCTGCCGCCGAACTGATCGCTCGGGCGGGTGGCTCTATGCTCGGGCGAATCGTCGATTTCGAAGAGGGGCCGGCCGCCTATTTCAGGGTGCCCGGTGGCACAGTGATCGAGGTCGAGCAGCCTCGCGACTCAGCACACGAAGGAAAGGAATAAACATGCCGTATACGTCGACTGAGGTGTATCGCCAGATGCGCCTGATGCGAGAATTCGAGCAGGCCTGCGTGTGGGGAGTCTCTGAAAAGCACATACACGGTGAGGTGCACGTCGCTGTTGGCCAAGAGGCAATCGGTGCTGCGCTATCGGGCGTGCTGCAAGATACCGACGCGCTGGTCAGCACGCACCGCAACCACCTCCACGCGATTGCCAAGGGCGTGCAGCTCTATCCGATGCTCGCTGAGATCTTCGAGCGCAGCACTGGCCTCTGCGGGGGCTTCGGTGGGCACATGCATCTGTTCGACCCCGCAAGAAAATTCTCGACCACCGGCATCGTCGGCGGGTCGCTTCCGGTTGCGCTCGGCCATGCCTACGCCGCCAAGCTGCGCGGGGATAACGCGGTTGCGGTGGCGGTAGTTGGAGACGGCTCGGTGAACACAGGCGGCTTCGCTGAGAGCATGAACATGGCGGGCGTGATGCGTCTGCCACTCGTCGTGGTCGTTGAGAACAACGAGTGGGCGATCTCGGTGCCGTTCAGCGCTTCGAGCGCGACCGCCACGATCGCCGAGCGAGCGCCCGCCTTTGGTGCTCGCGGCGTGCGCGTGGACGGTCTTGACTACGACGCGGTACGAGAGGCTTTTGTCGAGGCGGTTCGCGCCGCGCGAGCGGGTGAGGGCCCGGTCATCGTCGAGGCCACCTGCTACCGGTTCAGAGGCCACTACGAGGGTGACCTCGACTTGTATCGCGACCAAAGCGAGAAAGAGCAGCGACGCGAGCACCGCGATCCTCTCGTCATCGCTCGTGACGAACTTGTTGCGGGCGGGCACGCAACGACCGACGAACTCGAACAGATTGACGCAGACGTGCGTGCAGAGATACACACCCTGGTGCAGCGGGTGCTCGCCGACCCGTTCCCTGATCCCGCGTCGGCAAGAAAACACGTATTTACTTCGGGGCTCGACCTTCAGGCAGGGGTGTGATCGTGAACGCGATTCGACAGAACATCAATATCTCTCAGGCGATCGCTGAGAGCCTTCGGCTCGAGATGGAGGCCGACGAGCGAGTGCTGGTGATCGGTGAAGACGTAGGTCAGCAGGGCGGCGTGTTCGGGTCAACTCGTGGCCTGCAGCGTGCATTCGGAGCAAACCGGGTGCTCGACACCCCGATCTCTGAGATGGCATTCACGGGCATGGCCGTGGGCCTCGCGATGGAAGGCTACCGGCCGGTCATCGAGATCATGTTCGCCGACTTCGTGGGGGTATGCCTCGAGCAGATCTTCAACGCGATCGCGAAGAACCCTTACATGTCAGGTGGTTCGGTCTCAATGCCCGTGGTGATCAAGACTGCGGGCGGGGCCATCGGCTCGGCGGCGCAGCACTCGCAGACGCTTTGGGGCCTCTATGCGCATTTGCCGGGCCTGCGAGTTGTCGCCCCTTCGAATCCGCACGACAGCAAAGGCCTCATGGCTGCCGCGGTGCAGTCCGACGACCCGGTGGTCTTTATCGAGCACAAGGGTCTGTTGCTGCAGAAGGCCGCGGCGTTCACGCACGGCACCGAGGTGCCGAAAGAGCGCTACGCCGTGCCTCTCGACCGGGCGAACATCGTGCGAGAGGGTCGAGACCTCACGATCGTCACGCTCAGTGCCAATGTTGGCCACGCACTTGAGGCAGCGGGTGTGCTCGCCGCCGACGGCATCGACGTCGAGGTGCTTGACCTGCGCAGCATCGTGCCGCTCGACTGGGCCACCATTACGAGCTCTCTCAGCAAGACTCGACGACTGCTCGTGGTCGACGAAGACTACCTCGGATTCGGACTCAGCGGAGAGATCATCGCGGGAGCTATTGAGCGCCTCGGTCTTGGCGGGCTCGATCAGGCGGCAAGGCACGGATTGGCCAACGTTCCCGTGCCGGCTTCGATCTCACTTGAACAAGCGGTGCTGCCCAGCGCGGCATCGATCGTGCGGGCCGTGCGTGAACTGGAGGCAGCGCGATGAACGAGAAGATCTTGGTGTTCGGCGGCACGGGGGCAATCGGGCTGGCGATCAGCCGCAAGCTCGCCGCTGCGGGGGCCGAGCTGGTGATTGCAGATCTCGGTGACCGCGCTCGCTTTCTTGACGAGCTGCCCGGCAGCGGGCACAGCTATGCATCCTGCGATGTGGGCGACCTTGAAAGCGTGCGCGGCGTCGTCTCGCAATTTGGCGAGGGGATCACGGGCGTCGTTTCAGCGGTCGGCATCAACTACACCGGGCCCGTCGTTTCGACGGACTGGAACGCCTACGACCGAATGCAGCGGGTCAATCTGCAGGGCGCGTTTCACATCGCAGCCGCCTGCGAGGAGCTTGCGCGGCCCGAATCGTATGTGTTTCTCGCCTCGGTTGCCGGTCTCAAGGGTGAGGCCGGTGGCTCGGTCTACTGCTCGACAAAGTTCGGCCTGATCGGGTTTGTGCAGTCGTTTGCGGCCGAGGTCGCGGGGCGCGGGGCTCGCGCCAACTCTGTGTGCCCGGGCAACGTAGATTCGCCGCTGCTCCGAGACCTGGCCGCCGCCGTCGCCGAGCGCGAGGGCACGACCCCCGAGCAAATGCTTCGGCAGCTTGCGGGAGACTCTGCATTTGAGCGGCTCATCACGGTCGAAGAAGTCGCCGAAGTGGTGGCGTTTCTCACCTCGCGAAGCTCGAGCGGCATGAGCGGTCAGTCCCTCGTCGTAGACGGCCCCCCGAACTAATACGCGCAAGCGCGCGTCACACACCAGCACACCTGCAGCGAAGGAAAAGAAATGATCAAGGTCGATTCAGTGATTCGAGACACCCAGGCACTTATTGGCATTGACAGCCAGAATCCTGGCCCGCTCGAAGCTGAGTGCGCCGACTGGGTGGTCGCTCGGCTCGAAGGTCTCGGGCTCGATGCGAAGCGTTACGAGGTCGAGCCGGGGCGCGACAATGTGCTTGCGCAGGTGACCGGAAGCGATCCCGAGGCGCCTCGCCTCGTGATCCTCGGACACATGGACACCGTTCCGATCGGAGAGGGATGGAGCTACCCGCCGCTCGGTGGCGTGATAGAGAACGGTCGCATCTATGGTCGCGGTGCGTGCGACATGAAGGCAGGCCTTGCGCTCGGCATTGGTCTGCTCGATGCGCTCGTGCAGACCGGCACCACACCGCGAGGTGATGTGGTGCTAGTTGCGACAGTAGACGAAGAAGCGCCAGGAATGCTTGGTGCGCACCAACTCGTAGCAGACGGGCTGATTCGGCCGACGGATCAGGTGCTTGCGCCAGAACCCACCGGTATGCGACTGCGCAAGCGTCAGATGGGGCTGCGCTGGCTGACCCTCACCGTAAAGGGCCGCATGGCTCATGCCGGGCGAGCACACCTCGGAATCGACGCGAACCATGTGCTCGCTGAAATTGTTTCGAAGGTCAAGACCACCATCTCATCGCTGCCTTTTGAAGACGAGATTCTCGGGCGTGCGCGCTTCACCTGCGGCACCTTCCACGGTGGAGTTGCAACGAACGTAGTGCCCGGCAGCGCGACCGCCGAGTTCGACCTCAGAATCGTGCCCCCGCTTGTGCCCGAGGACGCGGTTCGCATCGTAGAGCGAGTCGCCGATGCTGTCATGCTCGAGTACCCCGGTGCCTCGTATGAGATCGATCTGCTCGGCGCAAGGCGACCCCCGGTCGGCGCATCTGATGAGGCTAAGATTATTAAGGATCTCACCAGCGCCTACATCGAGCACACGGGAGACGCCCCCTTGGTCGGTGGCGCAGACGGGCACGAGGCCTATACAGATGCCTCAATGATTGCCGCACTGACCGGAAGCGTTTCGTGCACAGTGCTTGGGCCGGGAGCTACCGACCAAGCTCACACAGCCGATGAGTACGCGGCGCTGGCAGACATCGAATTGGGAGCGAAGCTGCTGTGGACGTTGGTAGAAAAATGGTGAATCGCCTGTGACGACGAGCGGAACTCAGCGTGCGCAACTACCCAGCGTCGCGCAGGTGCTGCAGTTCGGCTCGCTTGCGGCGGCAGACCCGGTAGTAGTCGGCGGGGCGGCAGGGCTCGGGCGCCCGGTGCGCTGGGTGCACGTGAGCGAGCTTGCCGACATCGCAGGGCACCTGCGTGGCCAAGAGATGATTCTGACCACGGGCATCGCCTTGCCTGGCGACGATGCGGGGCTGCGCCGCTATATCGCAGCGCTCGCCGAGGTCGATATTGCTGCCGTCGTGGTGGGCATGGGGCCGCACTTTGATCGCACCCTGCCCGTCGCGATGATGGAGGCCGCTGACGAGCACTCCATTCCGCTTGTCGTGCTGAGGCGCCATGCTGCTTTTGTCGACATCACGGAAGACGTGCACGCAAGGCTCGTCGATGCGCAGGTAGAGCAGCTGCAGCAGGCCGTGCAGATTCACGAGACGCTGCGCACCCTGGTGATTCAGGGCAGCACGGTAAAAGACATTCTCGTCGAAACCGCGCGACTCTCGGGGCGCGCCGTGGTGCTCGAAGACCTGCGCCAAGAATTGCTTGACGTCGCTGAGGGGCCGCGAAGTCGAGGCGACGTCACGACCGAGTGGGCAGAGCACACGCGTCGCCACCGGGTCATGCGCCGCACCGACTACGACCCGCGCACCGGCTGGCTCACCACCACCGTGGGAATCAAGGGCGACGACTGGGGCCGCCTCATTATTATGGGAGCCGCAGACGCGACCCTGCCCCGAGGCCTGCACGAAGACCCGCTGAGCCTCGTGCAACCAACTCTGATCATGCTTATCGAGAGGGCAGCCTCGACTGTGGCGCTCGGGCGTCTGGTCGAAGGCGACCGAGGGGCGCTCGGCAGCCAGACCCACCTCGGCATTCTCGAGGGAATGATGGCCGGGGGTCGTGCTGCCGAGGAGGCAGAGGGGCTGGCCGAAGCGGTCGGATTCTCGCTGCCGACAGCAGGCGTCGTAGCGCTCGCTGCGGTGCTCGCAGACCCAGACACCCTTACGCTGAGAGCCCAGCAAGACCTGTTGCACGCGGTGGGAGCAGCCATGCGCGGGCGCTGCGTGCGGCTCTCGATTCCTTTCTTGCTCGCGCAAACCCACCCAGACGGAATGCTCATGCTCGCGGCAGTCGGTGACTTCGCGAGCGATCCGAAAGCGCTCGAGGTGCTCGAAGAAGTGATGCGCGTGGGTCAGGGGCAGCTTGTGCTCGGCATTGCCCGGCCAAGCAACGACCCGCTGAACCCCGGTGGGCTTCTGCGTGAGGCCCGTGAAACCGCCGAGATCGCAAGGGCGTTGGGCATCACCTCTCGGCCAGTCACGAGAAGTGATCTCGGGCTTGAGGGCCTGTTGCTCTCAATGGCTGCCGACGAGCGCGTGCTGCGCTTCAGCGACGAAACGCTCGCTGTGCTCAGGCAGCAGGACCCGCAGCTGATCGATGCGTTGCGCTCATATCTCTTCGCGGGGCGCAATAAGTCGCTCGCGGCGAAGCGATCCTTTGTCTCGCGCCAGTGGCTGTATGAACAGCTCGATCGGGCCGAGCGACTGCTCGGCATCAGCCTTGACGACGAGTCGGTCTGTCTCAAACTGCAGGTTGCCATTCTGATAGCCGACCTCTCAACGCAAGACAAAGACGGTGGGGCACCGAACGCCGGCGGTCACCGCACAAGAACAAAAACAAACCACACGAAACAGGGAACAGAGCAATGACGTCAACGACCCCTATCGGAGCAATCGCGACCCCGCACTCCAGCGCCACCGAGGTGGGAAGCGCAGTGCTGCGTGCTGGCGGCAACGCAATCGATGCGGCAATCGCGGCAGCTCTTGCACTCTGCGTGACCTACCCAAACAATGTGGCGCTGGGCAGTGATCTGGTCGCACTCGTGACCACTCCCGACGGTGGAGTGATCGAGATTAACGCCACAGGCGGCGCGCCGATTCATGCAACGCTCGAGCAGATGCGCGAGCGGCACGGCGACGCGCTGCCTATGTATGGCGTCGACACGATCAATGTGCCCGGAGCGGTGCGCGGGTTGCAGGCGCTCCTCGAGCTTGGTGGCACGAAGAGCTGGGCCGAACTGGTGCAGCCGGCAGCGCGGCTCGCGCGCGAGGGGGTGCCGCTGCCGAGCTCGGTGGCGAAGGGCATACGTGCGCTCGAGAGCGAGATGCTTGTCGACCCAGGCTGTCGCGAGGTCTTCTTTGACGACGGTCGCCCGCTCGACGAGGGCGAGCTGTTTCAGCAGGAGGCGCTTGCTCGAACCCTCACGCAGATCGCCGAGAACGGGCCAGACGAGTTCTATACCGGAGAGGTTGGCAGCTCCTGGCTTGGCACGCTGCAGAGCATGGGCTCGCTGCTCACTGAGCAAGATCTCGCCGACTACCGACCGGTCATCGGTGAGGCGCTCACCCTCAACGTCGGCCGCTACCGCATCAGCAGCAGCGGCCCGAACACGCAGGGGTTCGCGCTGCCGCGAGCGGTGAGGCAGGCTGGCAGCCTAGACGCCGACGGGCAGCAGCGCATCGACCGTTTCGAACTCGCTCTCGCCTTCCGCGACATCAATGCCGTTCGCGATCAATACCTCGGCGACCCGAAGTTCGGTTGCATGAGCGGCCAAGAGCTGCTCGACGTAGCGGTGCCCGAGCGGGTAGACGCGCAGTACCGGGGCCGTCCCATGGGTGACACGATAGGCATCGCGGTTTCGAGCGCAGATGGCTATGCAGTCTCCCTTATCCAGTCGGTCTACTTTCAGTTCGGCTCGGCCGTGCTCGATCCTCGCACGGGGATCCTCTTTCAAAATCGCGGAACATCGTTCTCGCTTGACCGGCGCGCCGCAAACTGCTTCGCACCAGCAAAGCGCCCGAGCCACACACTCATGCCGGTGCTGATTCACGACGCCGATCGCCTGCGCTGGGTCTCGGCAACCATGGGGGGCCAGGGGCAGCCTCAGATTCACGCACAACTGCTGGCCGCCGCTCTTGAGGGTAGCGACCCGCTCGCTGCCGTGCAGGCGCCGCGCTGGTTGGTTGGCAAGCAGACCCCAAGCGACATGCCGCACACCGTGACTGCCGAGGCTGGAGTCGATGACGCATTGCTTGAAAGACTGGCTGAGGCTGGCATGCACATTAAGCGCATTGATGCGCTGAGCGATGTGGTTGGGCACGCCAACCTCATAGAGCTTCATGAGAACGGCGAGGTCTTCGCCGCGAGCGACCCGCGCTCAGACGGCTCGGCCGAAGTTGTGTTCGCATAACGATTCGCTCACCAATCATCTATTCGCAAGAGAAAGCACGAACTACTCATGAATTCATCGGCACGGCCGGGCGTGATTTCGCTCGCACTCGTGGGCATTGCAGCGGGTCTGCTCTCGGGCCTCTTTGGCATCGGGGGCGGCACGATTATTGTGCCCGCGCTCGCGCTTTGGTTGTCAATGCCTCAGAAGATTTCTGCAGGCACCTCGGTTGCTGCGATATTGCCGACAGCGGTTGTCGGCGCCACAACCTATGCGTTGCAGGGGCAGGTCGACTGGATCGCGGCGCTCGCGCTCGCCGTCGGTATCGTTGCTGGCGCGCAGCTGGGCAGCCACCTGCTCGCGAAACTGCCCGTCGGGGCCATCCAGTGGGGATTCATGGCGTTTCTTGCGGTTGTGATCGTGAGCTTGTGGTTCGTGGTGCCGCAGCGAGGCGATCGCATTGAGATCACCGTGCTCTCGGTTGTGCTGCTGGTGCTCACGGGGTTTATCACCGGTATTCTCTCTGGCATTCTCGGAGTTGGCGGCGGTGTCGTCGTTGTGCCGGCGCTGATGTTCTTCTTCGGGTCAAGCGACCTGATCGCGAAGGGCACCTCGCTGCTCATGATGATTCCCGGCTCCATTTCAGCGACGATCGGCAACTTCAAGCGGGCCAACGTCGACCTGCGTGCGGCGGCAATCGTGGGTCTCGCAGCATGCGCCTGTGTGCCGTTTGGTGCGATGTTCGCTGCCTGGATCGATCCGTTCTGGGGCAATGTTGCGTTCTCACTCTACCTTGCCTTTGTGCTCGTTCAGATGCTGGTGCGTCGCCTGAAAGCGCAGCGAGAGAAGTAAAGTTTGCGCCAGGCGCCTACCGGTCAGACTTCGACGACGTCGCCCTCCCGAACCCACTGAACTTCTCTTCTGCGAAGTCGAGCAAGGCCGAGGCCCGTGGGGTGAGGTTCATGTCGTCTGGCCAAATGCCCACGACGTGCGAGCGCGTGACTGGTGGGTCGAGCGGGCGGGTGACCACTGGAAGGCCCTCGAGGCTCGTCGGGAGTGCGCCCGGTCTCGACATGAGCAGGCCGTAGCCGAGGCCGCGCCCCACAAGCGCCTCGACGAGTCCGATCTCAGGGACGCTCACGCTGATGTTTGGCTCAAGGCCGCGCGCAGCGAAGGCATCGATCACGTTCACGGTGCCCGGGGTCGCATGAAACTGAATGTAGGGTTCGCCGACGAGTTCGGGCAGGTCGACCGAGCGAGCGTTCGCGAGCGGGTGCTCCGGATGCAGGTGCACCTCGAGCTCGGTCGCATAGATTCTGCGGCGGTGATACCCGACTGGCAATGACACATCGTAGACCAGGGCGACATCGAGGCGACCCGTCTCGAGCGCGAAAAGCAACTCTTCGTTGGTGCCCACCGTGATCTCGATGTGCACCCCCGGGTGTCGTTTCGGAAACTCCTCGAGCAACTCGGGAACGACATTCGTCGCGAACGTCGAGTAACACCCGAGCCGCACGGGCCCCCGCAGCTCCCGCTCACCGCCTGCGCTCAGCACTAGCTCCTGGGTGGCTGCGACGATCTGGTGAGCCTGCCTGGCGAACTCCAGGCCGGTCGGCGTGAGGGTGAGCCCGCGCGCCTTGCGCCGCACGCACAGCTGCTCGCCGACCACCCGCTCGAGCCCGGTGATCGCCTGCGATAACGCCGATTCCGAGATGTGCAGATGAGCTGCAGCGGCGCTGAGTGTGGTGAAGTTCGGCAGGGTCGCGAAGAGCTCGAGCTGGCGCAGACTCACATCGGCCATAAGCTTGTGCCCCGATCCTCTTCTTTAGAAAAACAAAACTTGTTCCTCATATTACTGTGATTTACACGCAGAGTTAGGGGCGGCGATACTGGGAGCAATCACAAGTGTTCCTCGCTTCAAACAAGGAGAAGCAATGGTAAATCAGACCGCGAGAATCGCCGTCATCGGTGGTGGCATGGGCGGCATGACCGCCGCGATCGCGCTCGAGAAGATCGCCGGCGTGCAGGCCACCGTGTTCGAGCAGGCCAGCAAGCTGGGCGAGGTGGGTGCCGGCGTCACGGTCGCTCCGAACGCCGCCCGCGTGCTCGACACCCTCGGCGTGCTCGACAAGATCAGAAACGCAGGTGCAGTACCCGACGGTCATGGCGTCTACCTCGACGCCATGGGCAACATGGTGACCGACGCGGCCTGGGAAGACACGGCGAAGCAGTACCAGAACATCGGCATGTACCGGCCAGATCTCATCAACGCGCTGGCCAGCGAGGTTGACCCAGCCGCGGTGCGCCTCGGCCACCGGCTGAAGGCGGTGCAGCAGCAGGGCGAGGGAGTTCGCGTCGAGTTCGAGAACGGCGTCGAAGAGGTCTTTGACGCGGTCATCGGCGCCGACGGCATTCACTCGGTGGTGCGCCAGGCGATCGGCCAGCACCCCGAGCCCGTCTATTCGGGCTACATGGTCTACCGCGGGGTCGTTGACGCGTCGCGCCTGCCGGCAGACTGGAAGATGATCAGCCAGGTCTGGATGGGCAACTACCGCCACTTCATGTGCTACCCGCTGCAGCAGCGCAAGCTGTTCAACTTTGTCGCAGGCATTCCGAGCGACCGGCCGCTGAACGGGCCGTGGTCGGGCCCCGCAGAGGTTAGCGAGCTCGCTGCCGAGTTTGCGGGTGACGGCTGGGATCCGAAGCTGCAGCAGTTCATCGCGGCCATCGAGAAGACCTTCTGGTGGGGCCTGTTCGATCACGAGCCCCTCGCCAACTGGTCGCGCGGCCCGATCACGCTGCTCGGTGACGCAGCCCACACCATGCTGCCTCACCAGGGCCAGGGCGTGAACCAGGCGATCGAAGACAGCATGGCGCTCGCGACCTTCCTGAATGCGGCCGACGGCATCGAAGACATTCCCGAGGCGTTCAGGCGCTACACCGCGGTTCGCATGCAGCGCACGGCCATTCTGCAGAACGGCTCGCGCCGCGCCGGTGCCATGTTCGACGCGCAGTACCAGTTCGTGAATCTCGAGAAGCGCGACGCCGACATTCGAGTCGGTCGCGACTTTCGGCGAGGCGCGGTGTTCGACTATGACGCGAAGAAGGTCGCCGAGAAGGCACTCGCACGTTTTGAAAGGACGGAACTCGCATGACATCGGTCAGCATTATTGGTAGTGGCAAGATGGGCGCGGCGATCGCCGAGGTCGCGACGCGAGCCGGGGCGAGGGTGCAGATCATCAAGCGCAGCGCACAGAGTCCGTCGGCGGCCCGCGACGGTTTCGACTACGGGGTCATGGGCGACGCGCTCGCCGGTGATCTCGTCGTGCTCGCGGTGCCGTACTCGGCTTACGCGGGCATTCTCGAGCACTACCGGGATCAGCTCAGCAAGAAGGTCGTCATCGACATCAGCAACCCCATCGACTTCTCGACCTACGACGAGCTGAGGTCGCCTGCAGATTCGTCGACCGCGGCCGAGCTCGCGAAGATGCTTCCCAAGGGATCGGCGGTCGTGAAGGCGTTCAACGTAAATCTCGGCGACACGCTCGTCGCGGGCACGAACGGCACGACGGTCACGACCGTGCTCTACGCCGGCGACTACGCCGACGCAAAAGAGCAGGTCGCTGCGCTGATCGAAGCGGCAGGCATGCGCGCGGTTGACGCGGGCATGCTGACCCGCGCGCGCGAGCTCGAGGCGATGGGCTTCTTGCAGATCATCATGGCCTCGCTCGGCAAGACCAGCTACGAGTCAGGGTTCACCCTGCTGCAGTAGGCGGTCTCTCAGCAGGCCCAACCGTGGCCTGCAGCCTCTGGCAACTTTGCGACGGCGACCTATCGTCTTGTGGCGGTCTTGCGCAACCCCCTTACCTGACCGGATGCCGCGTGTCAGCCTGGAATCACATCGTCAAGAAGGGAGCGCATCATGGGCGCATCGGAAAAGATGGAAGCAGGCATGGACAAGCTGAAGGGCAAGGCCAAGGAAGCCGTCGGCCACGTCACTGACAACGAGAAGCTTGAGGCCGAAGGCAAGATGGATCAGGCCAAAGGTGATTTGAAGAGCGCAGCAGAGAAGGCGAAAGATACGGCTCGCGACATCTTCGACTAAGCCCAGTTCTCAAGTCATGTACGACGAGGATCGCCCCGCGCCGCTGCCACCCACTTGACGGGGGCGGCGGCGCGTTGGCGATGTCTGAGGGCTCGTTCTAGAACGGCCGGATCACCGGGACGAGAAGCACGCCTTGCGTTATCGTCATGCTGCCTGGGTAGGGCGCTCACACGTCATCGTCGGCCGCGAGCCCGCCCTCGCCTTCCCAGCTCTCGATCTTCTCGACCTTCGCCGCGGAGAACTTGAGTCGTACGCCATGGCCGCGACCGTCTTCGCCGTCTGCGATGAACACGGCCCCGTGACTCTCGAGTGCCAGACGAAGCGCCGCAAGCTGTTCGGAGTCGAGACTGCCCTGCCCTTTCTCGAAATTGCGCAACCGTTTGCGCGAGAAGCCGGCTTCGGCTGCCGTGTGCGTTGAAGAAATACCCACGAGCGCACGTGCTGCGCGGGCGAGTTGGCCGGTGAGCTGAATCGTGTTCGTCGACATGTAACCCACTCTGCCAGGTGCCTTGAGTGAAGAAAAGGGGCTCAGCCGCGTGTGTAGTTGCTCACCCAGAGGTGCGGAATCACTTCGACATCGCCCTCATGCACGAAGCCGAGATGCTCGTAAAGCCAGCGCGCGGGGCGTTGTCTCGACCAGTCGACACCTGCGCGCGCGGGCAGATGTCGAGCGCACGCAGCACGAGTCGGCTTCCGATGCCTTTGCGAAGGTGCCCAGGGTCGACGATCAAGCGATCGATATCGACGGCATACCCCTCAGATACGTGCCGGTACCCGAGCGCCCCAATGATGCGCGAACCCTTGAGCTCGAGCAACCAGCTGAGCCCCGCAGCCACCAGCCCTGCTTCGTCCTCGTGCAGCGGGGGGATGCGGTTGTCACCAATAAGCTCGGCTTCGATCGCATACGCTCTGTGCTGCAGCGTGAGCAGGTCGCTCGCACGGGCGTGCACCTCTTCGGGTCGCAGTGACGC
Organism: uncultured Leucobacter sp.; assembly: GCA_937967375.1. Classification (GTDB taxonomy): domain Bacteria; phylum Actinomycetota; class Actinomycetes; order Actinomycetales; family Microbacteriaceae; genus Leucobacter. Next base: position 94,968 of record CALCJF010000103.1, on the reverse strand, counting down.
CTCGGTCAGCAGCCGATCCTTGTTGTTCATTGTTCCATCGTCGCATCAGGTACGGCTACTCAGGCTTTCTGCAATTTAGCCCTTCGGCACGGGCGGGCCGAGCCACAGCAGCACCGAGAACACCACCACGACTGCGACGAACAGCAGCGCGATCGCGAGCCACGGGCGGCGCAGCACCCACGCCTGCACATGCTCGACAAAGCCCCGAGGTGCGTCGCCGCCCGGTCGCAGTCGCCAGGGGCCGGTGAGCTTGCCCTTGCGGTCGAGCACGAGTTCAAAGGGCACCGTCGCAAACGGCACGATGGCGAGCACGAGGCCGAGCACGCCGGTGCCGGCACCCCAGCGCTGGTTCACCCATGTGAACACCGTCACGACGCAGTACGAGAGAAACACGAAGCCGTGAATGCCGCCGGCAATCGGCACAATATTGGCTACCTCTGCGGCGCGAAGAATCAGTGCGGCAATCAGCCCCGCCCAGGTGAACGCCTCTGCGGTGGCGAAGCTGCGAAACAGGGCGCGCGGTGACATTGAGATCCTCTCGTAGACTCGCTGCAACGCTACCGGCGAGTCGCTGTGAGAACGCTCCGCAGAGGCTTCCCCGGCCATCACATCACCATCTGCCATGGTTTCGCAAGGCGTCGAACGGCGGCAATCTACGCGGTAGCCTGAAGAGATGCCTGATCCATCGCCGCTCGTCACCGACCTGGCCGCCCTCGAAGCCACGATCGAGCTGTTGCGCGATCTGGTGCGAGTGGCCTGCGTCAACGACGGGCAAGAACTCTCAGGGCAAGAGGTGCGCGCAGTGCGCGTGCTGCAGCGATTCTTCGCCGAGGCGATCGAGAGCGGCAGGGTCGAAACACAGGTGTTCGAGGCCGCGCCGGGTCGCGCCTCGTTGATTGTGAGGGTGCGAGGATCGGACCCGACCGCCCCCGCGCTCGGCCTGCTGGGGCACCTCGACGTGGTGCCGGCGAACCCCGAGCGGTGGAACCGCGACCCCTTCGGCGCCGACCTCATCGACGGCGAGATCTGGGGTCGAGGCACCGTAGACATGCTCTACCTGACCGCGGTCTTCGCTACGGTGGTGCGCGAGGTCGCGCTCGCCGCAGAACCGCCCCGCGGCGACCTGTTGCTGCTCGCCGTCGCCGACGAAGAGGCCGGCGGGGAGTACGGCCTCAAATGGTTGCTGCGCGAACACCCCGACGCGTTCCGCGTGACCGAGGCCCTCAGCGAGTCGGGTGGCATGCGTCTCGGCGAGCACGTGGCGATCGATATCGCAGAAAAAGGATCAGCGGGCAGGCGCCTCGTGGTGCGGGGCACCCCGGGTCACGCGTCGATTCCGTACGGTGCGAAGAGCGCTGCGGTGCTTGCGGGGGAGGTGCTGCAACGGCTCGCGCGCGTCGAACCCGGTATCGAGCTTGGCGAGCTGTGGCGGCCGTTCGTGGAGGCCCGCATAGCCGAACCTGCGCTGCGCGAGCGGCTGCTCGATCCTGTGCGCCTCGACACGGCGCTGCCCGAGCTCGGAGGCATCGCGGGCTATGCGCACGCGGTGTCGCGCGTCACGATCTCGCCGACGGTGTTGCGCTCTGGAAAGGCCCACAACGTGATTCCCGATGAGGCGCACATCGACCTCGACATTCGCACCCTTCCTGGCGTGACCGACGAGCACGTCGACCTCCTGCTGATCGAGATGCTCGGCGACCTCGCAGGCGGCGTTGAGATTCAGCACCTCAAGGGCTGGCTCGCGACCGCGTCGCCCGCAGACAACCCGCTCTTCGCTGCCGTCTGCGACGCGATCACCGCAACCGACGGCTCGCCCGTCGTGCCCATCATGGCGGCCGGTGGCTCAGACGCGCGGCTGTTTCGAATGCTCGGGATTCCGGCATACGGGTTCGGCCTGCTCTCCGGCGAGTGGAGCTACGAGCGCTACCGCGAGCGCATTCACGCGCACGACGAACGCATCGATGTGCGTTCGGTCGAGCTCACGCTCGAGGCCGCCCGCAGGGTGGTCGCCGCGCGCGTCGGCTGATCCCTGGGGGCTGATCCCTGTGACTGGCCCCCTCCACTGACCCCTGCCGCAGATCGCCCCGCTGAGCGTCACAGAAGTATGCGAGCGTCACGCTTATTTGCTGCACATAAGGGGTACGCTCGCGCGTTTGTGTGACGCTCGCGGCCGGAAGCCCCGAACGTCAGAACCCGAAGAGCTCTCCCGGATGCGAGAACCGCCAACCGAACCCCGGCTCGGCAATCTCGGCACCCGTGACGATCGCGACCTTCTCGTCGCCGGTCGGCAGCTTCGCCCCAATCTCGCCGGCCTTCGCGCCCTTCGCTCCGATCGCGATCCTGCCGAGCTCGATCGTGCGCGCTGCGTGTTCGGGCGGCACGATCACAGTCGAGAGGTTGCCGTCGACGAGCAGCGGCACTTCGGCGCCCGTCCAGGTGGTGACGGTGCCGATCCTCGCCCCGCGCTCGGCCAACTGCACCGGCTGCCCGGTCGTCGCCATCGCCGCGAGCACCGCGCGCGTGTCTGCGGCCCTGGCGTCGCTATCAGGGCGATCCATGGTGACGGCGATCGCGACGAGGTCGCGCTCGCCGAACGTCTCTTGCTGCGCCGCGACCAGGCTGTATCCGTTCGGAAACGTCGTGCCGGTCTTCAGGCCGATCACGCCGGGATCACCCAGCAGGCGGTTCGTCGTGGTGATCTCGCCGAGTTCGGGAATCTCGATGCGCGACTGCGCCACGATCTCGGCGACGAGCGGGTTTGCGAGCGCGATGCGCGCAAGCCGCACGATGTCGGCCGGGGTCGCCACGTTGTCATCTGAGAGCCCGGCAGCCTCTTCGATGTGCACCGAGGCGAGGCCGTTGCGCGCGAGCCAGTCATTTGCGGCGGCAAGAAACGCCTCGTCGCTGCCAAAAACTGAGCGCGCGTACGAGATCGCGTAGTTGTTTGCCGAGGGTACAAGAATGAGGTCGAGGATCTGCCTCGTCGTGAGTTCGAGGCCGACCGGTGCGGGGGCGAACGTGCCGTCTTGCGCGAGCACCTCGTCGACGAGCGCGGCGTCCGCCTCGGTGAGTGTATAAGTGGGGCCGTCGGTGCCCGGCTCGACCGGTGCAGCCTCGAGGCCGACGAGCACTGTGATCAGTTTGGTCATGCTGGCGATTCGGTAGCTGCCCTCGTCGTTCGACCACACCTCTTCGCCTTGCAGCCAGCCCGTCGCAGCCGGCAGCGACTGCGCGTCAACTGCGGCCTGCGCGAGTGCAGTGTCGGCGGCGAAGTCGGTGGTCGTCTCGATGCCGGGTTCAAGGCTGGCCTCGAGCTCGGGAAGTGGCGCGGCTGCGACGATCGCGCAGTAGGCGCCGAGCAGCGCGAGCAGGGCGATGGTGCCCACTGCGAGTCTGCGTCTGAGGTACATGCGTCGCTTGGCGTCAGATCTCGGTGCAGTCACCAGACCAGCCTAATGGGGCACGTGCCGATTGATCCTGGCAGGGAGGGTCGGGATCGGGATCACCGCACCCCGGCGAGCGCCTGCGTGAGCCGGTGTGCGTGCTCGAGCAGAAGTCGGCCGAGTTCGGGTTGCCGCTCGGGCGTGAACCGCGGCTCGATGCCCGTCAGGCTGAGCGCCCACGCGGGCGCACCAGAGCGGTCGAACACCGCCGCCCCCATGCCCCAGCTGCCCTCGACGACGAGGCCGGGGTTCACCGCGTACCCGCGTGCGCGGGTCTCCGCGATGCGCTCGCGCACCTCGCGCTCTGCGTGCGCGGCGCCGTGCTCGTGGTCGAGCGAGCGCTCGCTGAGGTACGCATCGATCTGTTCGCTTGGCATAAAGGAAAGGATCGCGATGCCTGCCGACGCCACCCCGAGCGGAAAGCGTTTGCCCTCGTAGAGCACGAACGAGCGGATCGGAAAGCTGCCGTCGCGGCGCAGCAGGCATACGGTTTCGTTGCCGCGCTTGGCAGAGAGAAAGGCGCTCTCTCCTGTTGCCTCGGCGAGCGCGGTGACGTGTTCGCGGGCGAGCTCGGAGATGTCGTAGCGGTCGGCGGCGACGGCACCCATGAGGTAGAGCTCGGGGCCGAGCAGCCACGCGCCGCTCGCCTGGTCGCGGTCGACGAAGCCCTGTGCGGTGAGCGAGCTGAGCAGGCGGTGCGCCGTGGGGCGCGAGATGCCTGCCTGCCGGGCGAGCACGCTCGTGCCGGCACCCTCTGGCATGCGGCCGCTCAGTGCGCGCAGCAGCGCCGCGATTCGCCCGACGACCTGGGCGCCCGAGGAGGGATCCTTTTCGTTCATAATGTGAACGATACTCTGCATGACGCTCATGAAGCGAGCAATTCTACGTACAAAGTGTGTAGCAATTGCTTGCAAATACTGGTGAGGCATACGCTCGTACCTGAAAGCTTGAACTGCTCACATCATGGACGATGTGGGCACAAAACTTGGGAGGAGGCTTCGGTGGCATCGAAACTTTACGACAGTGCGGCAGAGGCGCTCGCTGACATCGTGCAAGACGGTATGACCGTGGCGGTCGGCGGCTTCGGGCTGAGCGGCAACCCGACCAACTTGATTCGTGCGCTGCGCGACAGCGGGGCGAAGAACCTGACGATCGTCTCGAACAACATGGGCGTCGACGGCAAGGGCCTCGGTCTGCTGCTCGAGAATGAGCAGGTCTCGAAGGTGCTCGCTTCATACGTCGGCGAGAACAAGTTGTTTGCCGAGCAGTACCTGAACGGCACACTCGATGTCGAGTTCGTGCCGCAGGGCACCCTCGCCGAGCGCATGCGCGCTGGCGGCGCGGGCATTCCCGCCTTCTACACCCCGACCGGGGTCGGCACGCCGATCGCTGAGGGCAAAGAAGAGGCCGTGTTCGATGGCAAGCGGGCGATCCTCGAACGGGGCATCGTGGCCGACCTCGCGCTCGTGCGTGCGTTCACGGGCGACCGCGAGGGCAATCTGCGCTACCGCATGACGTCAAAAAACTTCAACCCGCTCGCCGCCATGTGCGGACGCGTGACCCTCGCCGAGGTCGAGCAACTGAGCGACGACTACCTCGACCCGGAGCGCATTGACACCCCTGGCGTGTTTGTGCAGCGCCTCGTGCAATGCGAAGACCTGACGAAAGAGATTGAGCAACGCACGGTTCGTTCGCGCCCCTCGACAAGCTCGGGGACCGCGACGGGAGAGGTGGCCTAGCCATGTGGACCAGAGATGAGATGGCGGCGATCGCGGCGGCAGAGCTCGAAGACGGCCAGTACGTGAACCTCGGCATCGGTATTCCGACGCTTGTGGCCAACCACTTACCCGAGGGCGTGACGGTGAAGCTTCAGAGCGAGAACGGCATTCTCGGCATGGGCCAGTTTCCGTTCGAGGGCGAAGAAGACGCCGACCTGATCAATGCTGGCAAGCAGACGGTCACGCTCGTGCCCGGCGCCTCGATCTTCGACTCGGCGACCTCGTTCGGCATGATTCGCGGCGGCCACGTGCAGACCGCGATTCTCGGCGCCATGGAGGTCTCGGGCAGCGGTGACCTCGCGAACTGGACGATTCCCGGCAAGCTCGTGAAGGGCATGGGCGGCGCGATGGATCTCGTCGCGGGCACCCCGCGCGTCATCGTGCTGACAGACCACGTCGCGAAAGACGGCAGCCCGAAGATCGTCGCCGAGTGCTCGCTGCCGCTCACCGGCGCGGGCGTCGTGAATCGCATCATCAGCGACCGCGCAGTGTTCGACGTGATCGATGGCGCATTGGTTTTGAAGAGGATCGCGCCCGGCCACGACATCGACGAGATTCGTGCCGCGACTGGCGCGACATTCACCGCAGATCTTGAGGAGGATCAGTCATGACCGCATACATTGCGGGATACGCTCGCACCCCGTTCGTGAAGTTCACGGGACAGTTCGCGGCGCAGCCGGCGACCGTGCTCGGTGCGCACGCTGCGAAGGCCGCACTCGCTCGCGCCGGCGTTTCGCCCGAGCAGGTCGACCAGGTCGTCGCGGGCCAGGTGCTGCAGGGTGGCGCAGGGCAGAACCCCGCGCGCCAGACTGCTGTCGGCGCCGGCGTTCCGATGAACGTGCCCGCACAGACCATTAACGTCGTGTGCCTCTCGGGCACCGAAGCCGTCGCGCAGGCGGCGCGCCTGATCAACGCCGGTGAGGCAGATGTCGTGCTGGCGGTTGGCCAGGAGTCGATGTCGCTCGCGCCGCACGTGATGCCGATGCGCGCGGGCCAGAAGTACGGCAACGCCACGCTTATCGACACCGTCGACCACGACGGTCTGACCGACGCGTTCGACCGCATTGCAATGGGTGCGCTCACCGAGAGCGGAAACGTGCCGCTTGGGCTGACGCGCGAGCAGCAAGATGAGTTCTCGGCTGCCTCGCACCAGCGCGCCGCCGCGTCAGCAGAGTTCTGGGCCGGTGAGATCGAGCCGTTCACCGTAGCCTCGCGCCGCGGCGACACTGTGGTGTCGAGCGATGACGGCGTGCGCGCAGACACCACCGCCGAGGGCCTGGCTGGGTTGCGCCCGGCGTTCTCGAAGGACGGCACCATCACCGCTGGCAATGCCTCGCAGATCACTGACGGCGCGGCCGCGCTCGTCATCGTGAGCGCTGGCGCCATCGAGAAGTTCGGCCTGAATCCCATCGCGAGCATCGAGGCTACCGCGTTTGTCGCAGGCCCCGACACGCACCTGCACTCGCAGCCGTCGAATGCGATCGCAGCGGCGCTGGCGAAGCTGCCGGGCGTGGCTGCTTCTGATCTCGCGGCGATCGAGATTAACGAGGCATTTGCTGCGGTCGGCCTGCAATCGATGAAGGAGCTGGGCGTCGACCCCGCGGTCGTGAACGCGCACGGCGGAGCCATCGCGCTCGGTCACCCGATCGGCGCCTCGGGCGCGCGCATCGTCGGCACGCTTGCTCGCCGTCTCGCCGAGGCCGGCAGCGGCTCGCTCGGCGCAGTCGGCATCTGCGGTGGCGGCGGCCAAGGCAGCGCGGTTGTGCTGAAGGCCCTCTAGGGTTCGGCTGGCCCGGGCCGCGCATCTGCGTTGGCCCGGGTCGTGCTTTCATCCCGAGACCCAGGGGTCTCGCCGGAACGTAGAGTTTTCTGCCCAGGTATTCTGCGTTCCGGTGGGACCCATCGGTCTCGCCTTGTTTTGTTCCCTTCGCTGGATCAAACACTGCCGCAGACGGCCAGTAAGTGTCGCCCCATCGGCGTTCAGGCGACACTTACTGGCCGTCTGCGCGTGGAGAGGCACCCACTTGCGAGATCGCGCGGCCCAGGCAGCTGCGCCCCGCTAGTCAGCCCCGGCTCAACCCAGCCAACCGCTCGATGGCGGTGCGCAGCGTGTCCTCGCGTTTCACGAACGTGAACCGCACCCAGTTCGCGAGTGCTGAGGCGGTGGGTGATCCCTCTCGACAAAACGCGCTGAGGGGCACGCATGCGACCCCGATCGCCTCGGGCAGCCAGCGCGCGAACGCGGCCCCATCTGCCACCTCATCCGAAAGAAACGGCGAGGCGTCGGCGCAGACGAAGTAGGTGCCGTCGGGGCGAACGGTCGCGAATCCGGCGCCTTGCAGCCCAGCGAGCAGCAGGTCGCGCCGAAACGCAAGCGTGTCGCGCAAGTCAGTGACGTCTGCGTCGCCACGCTCACCGAGCGCCTCAGCGATTGCCCCCTGAAACGGCGCCCCGCTCGTGAACGTCAAGAACTGCTTGACCGCGAGCATCGCGTCAATGAGCGCGGCGGGGCCGGTTACCCACCCGATCTTCCAGCCGGTAAGCGAGAACGTCTTGCCCGACGACGAGATGGTCAGCGTACGCTCGCGCATGCCGGGCAGGCTCGCGATCGGCACGTGTTCGGCCTCATCGAATACGAGGTGCTCATAGACCTCATCGGTCACCACGATCGCGTCAACCCGCTGCGCCTCGGCGCCGATCGCGCTGAGCTCTTGGCGCGTCAGCACGGTTCCGGTGGGGTTGTGCGGGGTGTTGACGAGGATCAGCCGCGTGCGCGGCCCCACCGCCCGGCGAAGCGCGTCAGTGTCGAGCCGAAACCCGCCGTCGCGCGGTTCGAGGGGCACGGTGACGTGCGTCGCGCCGGCCATGGCGATGCATGCCGCGTGCGAGTCGTAGAAGGGTTCGAGCGTCACGACCTCGTCGCCGGGGCTGGTGAGTGCGAGCAGTGCGGCCGCGAGGGCCTCGGTGGCGCCGGTGGTGACGAGCACCTCGGTGGCAGCGTCGAGTTCGATGCCGTAGCGGCGCGCCTGGTGCGCCGCGATCGCCTGACGCAGTTCGGCGGTGCCCCGCCCCGGCGGGTACTGGTTGACGCCCGCGCGAATCGCCTCGACAGCGGCCTCGCGAATCCACGCCGGCCCGTCCTCGTCAGGAAACCCCTGCCCCAGATTCGCAGCCGAGGTGTGCGCCGCGAGCGCGCTCATCTCTGCGAAGATCGTCGGCTTCGCGCTTCCGTTCGCATCGAGCAATCCGCATGCCGCGGCCACATCACGCCATCGTTCAGTCACGTTCTCAGCTTACGGCCTGGGTCGGGCCCTAGCATTTTCGACATGAGCGATCCGAGCCAAACGAGCGAAGACGATCTTTCGCGAGCGCAAAGGATCGCACAGCCGTTCGGCCGCTTCATGAGGAAGTGGCGGGCGATCATCGAGCGCTACCCCTGGCTGAACGTCGTGTACAAGGTGCTCGTCACGATTCTCGGCGTGGCCGTCGTGGTGATTGGAGTGATCCTCATTCCGCTGCCAGGCCCGGGCTGGCTCATCGTGTTTCTCGGCATGACGATTCTCGGCAGCGAGTACCACTGGGCGCGCAGACTGACGGGCTGGCTGCGCATGCAGCTGGCGAGGTTCTGGGAGCGCTGGCGGACGTGGCGCGCTGCGCGGGCAGAACGCAAAAACCCGCCTGCCGAAGCAGACGGGTCATCGCGTTAGTGCCTTCGGTTACTTCACCATCTGCAGGTTGAACAGGAAGGGGTCAACCGGCTGGCCGGTGCGGTAGGCCTCATCAGCTTTCACTGCTGCGAGGATGTGCAGCACGAGGCCACCAGCCCATGCAACGAAGACGAGTAGGCCGCCGATGAACCCGATGTACGGGATGAACATCAGGATGAACGACACAATGTATGCCGCGATAACTGCGAACGCGCGCACGAGCGAGAAGTTCAGGTTGGCCGCGTCGAGCTGACGCACGCGGGCGTCGCCCTTGTCTTTGTTGATCAGGAAGAAGATCAGAGCGGGCACCCAGGTGAAGAACACCGAGAGCCAGTAGTTGATCTGAAGGTTGCTTGCGGGGTTGGCCGCCGGCTGCTGGTAGGCGCCTGGCTGCTGATATGCGCCGGGAGCGGGCTGCTGGTAACCGCCTGCAGGGGGCGCCTGATACGCGCCTGCAGGAGGAGCCTGGTAGCCCTGCGCAGGAGGCGCGGTGTACTGCGGCTGCTCAGGGGCGGGCGGCGGCACCGCGCCGGTGACCTGCTCGGGCTGCACCGGCTGCGGTGCGACGGGCTGAGCAGGCTGTTCGGGCTGTACCGGCTGATCGCCGTGCGCCTCGGGGGGCAAAGTCGACATTACGACCCTCTTCTCTCGTGTGTGGTCTAATCGTTCTCTCAAAAAACTACCGCACAGGCGTGAACAACGGGTAGCGAGAACTGTTGAAGCTGCACAATTTGGCAACAACCAGATGGTGCAGCTTCAACAAAAGTGGCACGTATTGCAACGAAGCGACGAAGCGACGCCCGAGCGGCGGCGCGCTGGTGCTACCTAGAAGATGTCAGGGCTCGGGGTTGCCGCGTGCAGGATCGACACGTCTGCGTGGCGATCGAAGCGGTAGCCGGTGCCGCGCACGGTGCGCACGATGTCTTGGTAGTGCGCGAGCTTCACGCGCAGGCGTCGAACGTGCACGTCGATCGTGCGCTCGTTCGGCGCCTCGTGCTCGGGTGCGTCGGCCCAGAGCTGCTCGATGAGCTCTTCGCGGCTGACGGTGCGGCCCTCGCGAAGCACGAAGTACTGCAGTAGTTCGAACTCGCGGAACGTCAGCGGGGCAGCGATGTTGTCGAGCAGCACGCGCTTGCGTGAGAGGTCGATGGTGACGCCGCTTGCGGCGCGATCCTCGACCTCTGGCTCGTTCTGCTGCTTCTGGCGGGCGATCGCTGCGGGGTCGCCGAGCGCGAGCCGCACCACGTCGACGTCGCGGCCCCCGGTGCCCTCGGGCGCCAGAGCGACCGCGGCGTAGGTGCCCGCGGCGGGAGCGAGCTGGGCGACCAGCTGCTTGATCTGCGTGACGATCTCGCCGAGCTTCGGGTCGCCCGCGGCAATCTTGTCGTCGGCGAGGCCCACGTAGAGCGCGAATCCGCGCACCTCGGTGCCCTCGGGCACGCGACGCTCGGTGGGCTGAGCTGTGACGAGGTCGGGGCGAGCCTCTGCGACGGTGCGGGGCGCAGCGGTGTTCGAAGTGATGGTGCGGGTGGCAGTGATGGTGGTCATGATGTGTGCTGTCTTTCTGCGTGTGCCGCCAGCGCGATGCGCGGGGGCGGCGTGCGGCGAACAAGCCGCGTGCGGTGCGATGTCGCGAGATGTTCTACGTGAAACACGTGAACGCGGTGTGCGATTCGCTTGGCGCGAGATGCGCCTGAGAGGGAGCGGGTGAACCGCTGTGCGGGATCCTCGTGAAGAAGATGCAGGCTGGGTACTCGGTAAGTGACCGAGCGCTAGGCGTGCAAAGCGATGCTTTGCCTGTTCTCTCGCCTAGCTGAGGTGCATTCGACAGCACATGACACTACGGCGGCACATCATCATGCCAGCCTGCCCAAAGTTCACCTCGCGGGTGGCCTGGGGACGATTCGTGTCAGTCATGGCTTAAGTAAAACAAAGTATTCCCGAGTGTGTCAAATTATTTCGCTCTGTGACGGCTCTGTGACAGCAGGGTTTGGTCATCGCGACGAGGCAAGCGTCGACAAAGCCGAAAAGGATCAGCTGGCCCGTGGCCGGCTGATCCTTCTCGAGAAATCTGATGCGAGCGCTACAGCTCAGTCTGCGGTGCCGTAAAGGCGGTCGCCCGCGTCACCGAGGCCGGGAACGATGTAGGCGTTCTCGTTCAGCCCATCGTCGAGGGCGCCGAGCACGAGCGTGACATTGCGGTCGCCGACCTGCTCGCGCACTGCAGCGATGCCCTCGGGGGTGCCGAGCACGCAGATCGCGGTGACCTCGTCAGCGCCGCGGTCGAAGAGAAACTCGATCGCCGCAGCGAGCGACCCGCCCGTCGCGAGCATCGGGTCGAGCACGAAGCACTGGCGGCCGTGCAGCTTCTCGGGTAGGCGCTCGGCATAGCTCTCGGGCACGAGCGTCTCTTCGTTGCGCTTCATGCCGAGAAAACCGACCTCTGCGGTGGGCACGAGCTTCACCATTCCCTCGAGCATGCCGAGGCCCGCGCGCAGAATCGGCACGATCAGCGGCACCGGCTGGCTGATGCGCACGCCGGTGGTCGTCGTGACGGGCGTCTCGATCTCGATGCTCTCGACGCGCACCTCGCGGGTGGCCTCGTACGCCAACAGGGTCATCAGTTCTTCAACGAGCAGCCTGAAGGTAGGCGGGGGCGTGCGCTTATCGCGCAGAACCGTAAGCTTGTGGGTGATCAGCGGATGATCCGCTATGACAACGCGCATGGTTCAAGCTTAGAGGGTTTGGGGGCGTGCGCAGCAGCGAAGGCAGGCAGATGAGCGGGATCCCCCCGAGCGAGCGCGACCTCGAGGTCATGGGGGCCGCGCTGCTCGAAGCCGAGGCCGCTGCGAACGAGGGCGAGATTCCGGTGGGTGCGCTGATCCTCGGCCCCGATGGCAACGTGATTGCGACCGGGCGCAACTCTCGAGTGCTCGAAAAGGATCCGACGGCCCATGCCGAGGTGAACGCGATTCGCGAGGCCGCGCGCGCGCTCGGCGACCGCGTGCTCGACGGCTGCACGCTCGTGGTCACGCTCGAGCCGTGCGTGATGTGCGCGGGAGTGATTCTTGCCGCGCGGGTGCCTCGAGTGGTGTTCGGGGCCTGGGACGACAAGGCCGGGGCCGTAGGCAGCGTCTATGACCTGTTGCGGGATGGGCGGCTGCCGCACGCGGTGCCTGAGGTGGTCGGGGGAGTGCGCGCCGACGAGTGCGCGGCGCTGCTTGAGCGGTTCTTCAGGGCGCGCCGCTAGTTCTGCCCGCATCAAGAATCAAGGAGATCGCACGAAATCAAGGATGGTTATCGGCAGATCGTCGTTGATTCCGTTGGTTTCCAATTTTTGCGGTGTCGGGAGGCAAGCAAAGGCCGCCGAGATCGCGTGAGCGATTCGGCTCACTCGCTCGGCACAGGTGTGAAGAGCCCTACCTAGTCAAGCCCAAGCATCACGATGGCGCTCGTGGTGGGCGGGGTGACATCGGGGTCAATCCAGACGTCGGGCTCGATGTAGACGATCTTTGCCTCGGGAACCGCCTTCTGCACGCGGCGCTTCGCCTGCGCGAGAATCACCGAGACCTCCTTCATGGTGAGCTCGGCCTCGATGTCGACCTTTGCGCCCACGACGAGATCATTGCCCGCGGTGGCGACCTGCAGCCCGATCACGCGGCGAATGCTTGCACCCTCAAGCAGGCTCGCCTCGATCTTCGCTACGTCTTCGCTGCTCGCAGTCATTCCGATCCCCCTTGAACTCTGGCCGTTGGACTACCTCCATCCTAGACTTGGTGCCCATGAGCGAAGCATATGAGTCACAGCCACTGCCAAGCGTCGCGATGCTTGGCGTGGGTTCGATGGGCGGTGCGATTCTGGCGGGTCTGCGCGCGCCGGGCGTCGCGATTGAGGGGCCGATTGTGGTGACGACCAGGTCGGCGGCGAGTGCAGAGGCCTACGCGGGCGCGTCAGACGTGGTGGCACATGCGAACGAGGCCGATCCCGAGGCGAACCGCAAGGCTGTGCATGGCGCGCGGGTGGTCATTCTGGCGGTGAAGCCCTGGATGATTCACGACGTGCTCACCGAGATTTCGGCCGACCTTGCGCCGGGCACCGTGTTGGTGAGCGTCGCAGCGGGCGTCACCACCGAGAGCATGGAGAAGCTGGTGCCGGCCGACGTGGCGGTGGTGCGGGCGATGCCCAACACCCCATCGACCGTCGGGCTCGGGGTGACCGGTGTTGCGGGTGGCACGTCTGCGGGCGACGAAACGGTCGAGCTGGTGCGCCGCATCTTCGAGACCGTGGGCGAGGCCATCGTGGTGCGCGAGGATCAGATCAACGCGGTCGCGGCGGTGTCGGGTTCGGGCCCGGCGTACCTGTTTCTCTATGTAGAGGAGATGACCGCCGCGGCTCGCAGGCTCGGTTTCGACGAGGATCAGGCCCGACTGCTTGCGCAGCAGACCGTTATCGGCTCTGCCGAGTTGCTGCGACAGAGCGGCGAAGACCCGGCCGAACTGCGTCGCAAAGTGACGAGCCCGAAGGGCACCACAGAGCAGGCGATCCTCGTCATGCAAGAAGCAAACCTTGGCGACATTTACGACCGTGCGCTCGCCGCGAACGTGCGTCGTTCAGAGGAGCTTGCGGTCGAGGGGTGAACGAAGCCTACTGCGGCCAGTCGACGCCGCGCGCGAACTCGATGAGGGCGTGGGTTCGCGCGGGGATCGGCCGATCCCTGGCCCAGATCATGTCGACGGCAACCGGGCGAACCGGCGGCGTGATCCTCTTCGTCACGAGGGGAAGACCCTCGTAGCTGCCCGGGTTGGCGACGCGCGAGACCAGAACGCCGTAGCCGAGCCCTCGCGCGACCAGCGTGCGCACCACCTCGTAGCTCGCGGTTCGGTGCCGAATCTTCGGCCGCAGCCCCTGCGCCGCAAACACCGAGAGCGTGTGCTCGCTCGAGGGCTGCGCGTCGAGCAGAATGAGGTCTTCTTCGATGAGCTCGCGAAGCTCGAGCGAGTCGCGAGCCGCCAGGGGGTGCTCGGCCGCAAGCAGTACGTGCGCCTGCAGCTCGTAGAGTCGCGAGCGCTCGGTGTCGGCGGGCACGAGCATGTCGTAGACGAACGCGACGTCGATGCGCCCCGAGCGCAGCTCGTTCGCGAGCTGGTCTTGTGTGGCCTCGCGAATCGAGAGCTCGACCTCGGGGTGCAGGGCCGCGAAGTCTTGCAGCAGGGGCGGCAGAATCGTTGGCGCGAGCGTGGGGTAGCAGCCGATCACGACCGGCCCCGAGAGCTTGCCGGCGCCGCCGATCGAGCGCTGCAGCTCTTCTGCCTCGGCCAGCATGCGCCGGGCGTGCGCGAGAAGCTGCTGCCCCGCAGGGGTGAGCGTGAGACCGTGCGCTCGCCGTCGCACACAGAGGCGTTCGCGCATCGCGGTCTCGAGCTCGGTGATCGCGTCAGACATCGCTGACGCAGACACGTGCAGCAGCTCGGCTGCGCCGGCGATGGTGCCCTCGTTCGCCGCCGCGACGAAGTAAGCGAGTTGGCGCAGAGTAAACGCGGGCAGCGTGGGTTCGCGAGGCTCAGACACTGCAGAGGATCCTCGGGTCTTCGAGCTCGGTGCCCTCGGTGTAGGGGCCCGAGAAGAAGAGATCGGCCCCGTCTGCGGTGAGGCGCGTGCCGTGGGCCGAAGCCTGGGCCTCGCCCAGATCGAGGCGGTTGATCGTGGCGAAGGCGATCCTCGCCCCTGGCTCGTATTGGTCGGCGATGGTGAGCGACCACGCATCGTTCGGCTTGGCCGCGGGAATGAGCCACGGCTCGGCGATGACCAGCCGCAGCATGCCACCGTGCCCGGTGAGCGTGACCGATCCCGCGAAGCGCAGCGTGCCGTCGGCCTGCGGCGGTTCGGCTGTGGGAAACCGAAACCCGCCTTCGACCGCGGTCGCGGGCTCGCTGACGAAGATCGCGCCGTCGGTCATGCCCGCGATGTAGTGCACGAGCGACAGCTTGATGCCCCACTCGAGGGCGAGCACTGGCGCCGTCGATCCAGCTTGATTCTTCATGCACGCATTGTCGCATAAAACCGAATAATTAATGCAAATAAATCCGCTTTTATTTGGGTAGTGCCCGGCGCATACTCGAAGCAGAACCGCTGAATCCAATGGAGTGAGGTGTGCGATGACGCGCAAAGACGCCCCGGTCGCCGACTGGGTCACGATTCCTGACCTGTACCGCGATCCATTTCCTATCTACGAGCGGCTGCGCGCAGAAGGCGGCGTGCACTGGGTGCCCGCAGTGAACCGCTACCTCGTCACCTCGTACGACGCGGTGCACGAGACCGAGCTCGACCAGCAGACCTTCTCGGCGAACGAGCAGGGGTCGCTGCAGATTCGGGCAATGGGACACTCGATGTTGCGCCGCGATGACCCCGAGCACTACGTCGAGCGCAAGGCATGGCAGCCGGCGCTGCGACCGGGTGTGGTGAAACGGGTCTGGACCGACATCTTTCGGCAGAACGCCGAGCGCTACCTCGCCGAACTCACCGAGAAGGGCCCCGGCTCCGACCTCGTCTGGGACTTCGCTGCCCCGTATGCGGCAGAGAATCTGCGCCAGATCTGCGGGCTCTACAACGTGCAGCAAGAAGACATGCAGCGGTGGTCGCAGACCATGATCGACGCCACGGGCAACTATGCCGACGATCCAGAGGTGTGGCGCCTCGGGGAGCAGTCGTACAACGAGGTCGACGTGGCGCTCGACGAGATGCTCGCCTGGCACGCGAAGCACCCCGACCACTCGCTGATCTCGCAGCTGCTGCGCATCGCCGACTATGAGATGCCCGTCGAGCGCATTCGCGCGAACCTGAAGATGACGATCGGTGGAGGCCTTAACGAGCCCAGAGACGCGCTGGGCGTCGCAGCCCTCGCGCTGCTGCAGCATCCGGACCAGCTTTCTACGGTGCGGGCCGACGCGTCGCTGTGGCACACGGTGTTCGACGAGACCATTCGCTGGGTTGCGCCAATCGGCATGTACTCGCGGCAGACGACGCGCGAGGCCGTGCTCGGAGATGTGACGCTGCCGGCTGGCGCTCGCCTCGGCATCTGCATTCTCTCGGCCAACCGCGACACCGCCGTTTGGAACGACCCAGCCGAGTTCGACATTCGGCGCGAGCAGAAGCCGCACCTGGCGTTCGGCAAGGGCGTGCACGTCTGCCTGGGCGCGTGGGTCGCGCGCGCAGAGATCGCAGACGTGGCGCTTCCGATGCTCTTCGAGCGCCTCGAGGGGTTGCGTTTTGTCCACGGCGATCCCGCCGAGATGGGCGGATGGGTGTTTCGCGGCATGACGAAGATGCCCGTGGCGTGGGATCGCGTGCTCGCGGGCGAGAGCGGTGGTGCGGGCGGCGTCGGTGGTGCTGGCGGCGTCGGTGGTGCTGGCGGTGGGGTTTCGGGTGGCCCGGGAGCTGCCGCAGGTTCTGGCGTTGCCGCCGCTCTCGCCGCGCCCGCGCCCGCGCCCCGCATCGCCATCGTCGGCTCGGGCCCGTCGGGATGCTTTACCGCGCAGGCACTGCGCAAGGTGTTTCCCGCAGCTCCGATCGAGGTGATCGATCGGCTCGCCACCCCCTATGGCCTGGTGCGCTACGGCGTCGCCGCAGATCACCAGGGCACGAAGGCGGTCGCCAGGCAGTTCGATCGCCTGTTCGCTGAAGAGGGCGTCGAATATCGGGGCAACGTGCGCCTCGGTGCCGATGTGTCGCTCGAAGCGTTGCGTGCCGCATACGACGTGGTGGTGCTGGCGACCGGCATGCACGGTGACTCGCAGCTCGCGGTTCCGGGGGCCGCGCTTGCCCGCGGCGCGGGTGCGGTCACTCGCCTGCTGAACGGCCACCCCGATGAGCCCGATGCCGCCCCGCTCGGCGAGCGCGTCGTCGTGATCGGGCACGGCAACGTTGCCATGGACATCGCGCGACTGCTCGCCAGAGACGCCGAGGGCCTCGAGGGATCAGACATCGACGACCGAGTGCACGGGGGTTTTGCGGGTCGCGTGCGCACCATTCACCTCGTGGGCCGAAGCCTGCCGGCCTCGGCGAAGTTTGACCCCGTCATGGTGCGCGAGCTAGCGGGACTGCCGGGTGTGCAGCACGTGGTGCACGGCGCGGGAGCACTGCCAGACGATGGCCGCGACGCGCGCATCGACGCCGTGCGGGCGCTCGTGAGCGGCTCTGAGGCGCGCGCCGAAACTGTTCGCGTCTGTATCGAATGGTGGTTCGGGCTGACGCCGACCGTGATCGAGATCGGGGGCGATAGTGGAGCCGGAGGCGACGGTGCTGACCGCCAGGGCGCTCGCGATGGTCACGGTGCTGTCGCCGCCGTCACGTTCACCGATGCCGAGGGCGAGCCGCTGCGCATCGGTGCCGACGACGTGATCACCGCCGTCGGGTTCGCGCAGAACGCCGACAGCCCCGTCGAGGCCGCGGCACATCCCGACGGCCGCGTCGAGGCCGGGCTCTACGTGGCGGGTTGGCTGCGGCGGGGTCCGCGTGGCACGATTCCCGACCAGCGCGCCGATGCGCGTGGTCTCGCCCAGCTGATCGCCGATGACGTGAGGTCGGGTGTCGCCAGGGTCGATAACGCCGCAGACACACCCACAACCGCAGCCACACCCGGCCCCGGCCAGGCCATCGGCCAACTCGTCGCCCACGCGGCGATCGTCGACTTCGACGGCTGGCGCCGCATCGACCTTCGTGAGCGGCTTACCGCTGCACCAGGCCGCGAGCGCGTGAAGCTGCGCTCGCACGCCGAGATGCTCGAGGTCGCCTCAGACCTGACACTCGAGTTGCCCGCGATCGCCACGGGTGCTGCGCTCGCCGCGACCGTGCCGGTGACGATCCTTTTCGGTACTGAATCTGGGGGTGCCGAGCTCGTTGCCGACGAACTGCACCGGCTGCTCGATGCGGGCACCGATGCTGGCGGTGCCGCCGACGTCGAGGTGCGCGACCTGACTGAGACCGAGCCAGACGACCTCACACCCGGACGCCTGCATCTGATCGTCTGTTCGACCTATGGCGATGGCGAAGTGCCGACCTCGGCGCGACCGTTCTATGAGGCCCTGCGCGCCTCAGGGCCGCGGCTCGATGGCGTGCGCTACGCGATGTTCGGCATGGGAGACCGCAGCTACGAGAAAACGTATTCGCGCGGCAGTGAGCTGATCGACGAGGCGCTCGCCGCGCGCGGGGCCTCGCGTGTCGGGGAGTATGGGCGACACGACGCCGGTGGGCCGATCTCAGCGGCCGAGGCAGCGGCTGACTGGGTGTCAGGCGTGCTCGCCGAGGTGGCCGCCGCCGCGTCATCGGTCTAGCGGCGCAGAACCGTCAGCGCCCAGCACGTCAGGCCTCTGGCGCTGCGTCTGCCGCCCAGGCCACTCCCAGTGCGAACAGTGTTGAGACCCCGTAGTGGCTCATCGCTTGGGCGATGCGCCGGCGACCCGTGCGCGGGTTGATGCCAACCGTGCGCGATGCGGTTTCGAGGGTGATCCCTTTTCGCATCAGCGTGAGCAGTGGCGTCCAGGGTGCTGCAACGGGTTGGGGCGGTGCTGCGGCATCCCATAGCGTCGCGAAGTAGGCGGAGGCCAGGGCCGCGAGGGCGGCGCTGCGCACGCTCAGCACGCTTGTCGGTTTGCCCTCTCCCCACTCGATCGGCACGGCAAGCTGATCACCGTCGACCCAGAACCAGCTCGGCGGCGCCTCCGAGAATCGATAGGTCATGCCGGCCGCCGTGAAGGCGAGCAGCAGTTGTGACATTGCGGCGTCCTCGAACGTGGGCCTCGGGATGATCACGCGCACGGCATCCTTGCTGCGAAACGCCTCCGAGAAGCGGGTCACCCGCTCCTCAGGGCTTGAGAGAAACCTGCTGATGTCGGGCAGCACGGCCTCTAAGGTTCCGGCATCGCGTCGGCCGAGCTCGAACCAGACATCCTCCACAGCTCGCGGGCCGTGCCGTATGACGATGGGCATCGGTTCACCCGAGGTCTCACCGATCGACCAGTGCCCGATCATACGGGGCAGATCTGTGACCAGCTGCTCAATCTCACCGAGCAGATCATGCGTGGTGTGGCGCAACTCTGCGGCCCGCTCGGCGACAGAGTCGGCGGCCCAGGCTGCGGGATTCGGGTAGTCAAAGCGGTCATGGTTGCCGCTGAGTCGGCCGCGAGCGAGCAGCCTGTCCACTGTCGCGGCGACTTCTTCCGCTGGGGCGTGCGAGAGCGTGGTGAGCTCATCGATCGTCGTCGGGCGGCCACGGTATGCCACGGCAAGGAGCGCCTCGTCATCCAGCATCTGGTTATCCATGCGCCCATACTGCCCGCTTGCGGACATGTCCGCAAGCGGCTCTTGCGCAGGCTGTGACCGCTTGAGGACACTTGTGTGTGCGGTCCGCGTGGATAGGCCTTGTCGCGAACGGAAGCTCCCAAACAAGGTGGCGATGGCCCATCTGCGCGAACGCCGAAAGAAAGGTGCGTGTGATGACGAAATCTGTTGTGGTGGTGGCTGAACGAGCGACACGTTGGCGTGCGCTGCTCGGCGCGCTGCTGGTGCTCCTCGGCACCTTCGGGGTCGCATCCAGCGCTGCAGCAGATTCGGCGATCGGCACCATCCCAGTGGGGGCGTACCCGATCGGCGTTGCCGCCTCCCCGGATGGCACGAAAGTCTACGTGACGAACTACGTATCCTCCACGGTGTCGGTCATCGACACCGTAACCGACACTGTGACGGCCACGATCCCGGTCGCGCAATCCCCGTACGATGTTGCCTTCGCCCCTGACGGCAGCAGAGCCTACGTCCCCGCCTACTACGCCGATGCGGTGACCGTGATCGACCCGGCGACCGACTCCGTCGTCGGCACGATCACGGGGTTCAGCGGCCCGACGTCTGTCGCATTCACCCCGGATGGTGCCACCGCCTATGTATCGAACTTCGACGACCCCACGGTCTCGGTGGTCGACACCGCGACGGCCACGATCGTCGGCACCATCACCGGATTCAGCTGGCCGTTCACCATCGCGATTTCTCCTGACGGCACAAAAGCGTACGTGGGTAACCTCAGCTCCGGCGGCTGGGCGCTCTCGGTGGTCTCCCTCGCCTCGAACACTGTAACTGCGACGATCGCGGCAGCGTCAGAGGTCTATGGCGTCGCGTTCTCCCCTGATGGGTCGAAGGCATACCTCACGTGCTACGAAGCCGACGCCGTCACAGTAATCGATGTCGCGAGTGAAACCGTCACCGGCACGTTCCCGGTCGGTGACGGCCCCGTCGGGGTGGCTTTCGCACCTGACGGGTCGAAGGCCTACGTCAGCAACCTGTACACCGATTCCGTCTCGGTCGTCGTCCCCGCGAGTGATACTGTGACCAGCACGGTCGCCGTCGGCGACGGCCCCTACCGGATCGCCTTCTTGCCCGACGGCAGCAAGGCCTACGTCACCAACGACAACGAGGGCACCGTGTCCGTTCTCGATTCAGTCTCGGATATCGCCCCCACGATCACTTCTGCGGCGCCGCCCGATGCGGTGGTCGGCACTGCTTACCTGCACACGGTAACCGCCTCCGGCAAGCCGGCTCCGACCTTCGCGGTGGCCTCCGGCTCGCTGCCGACTGGCCTCAGGCTCGATACGGTGACCGGGGAGCTCTCAGGCACTCCGACCGAGGCTGGATCCTACGTATTCGTCGTCACGGCGACGAACAACGCCGGGTCGGTTGAGCAGGAGTATCGGATCGTTGTTGCTGCGGCGGGGGCTTCGCCGCACTCGGGGGACGGATCAGAGCACGTACCGCAGGGTGGCGGTCAAGAAGCCAGCGGCTCAAGCGGGTCACTCGCGCGAACCGGATCGGAGGCGCGGTGGGCCGGGCTGCCCTTCGGTGTTGCGCTGATGGTCGCTGGTATCGCGATTATCCGATTGCGGCGAAGCGTTCCACGTCTTCTGCCGCCCCCGACACGATGATTAGGTCGTGCGGAGACACTACGGTCTGCTGCGTCGCGTGCGTGAACGGCTGCCCGGGGGTCTTCACGCCGACCACGGTCACGCGGTAGCGCGTGCGCACCCCGCTCGTTTCGAGCGAGAGGCCGCGAATCGACCGGGGCGGGTACATCTTTGCGATCACGTAGTTGTCGTCGAACTGAATGAAGTCGAGCATTGAGCCCGAGAGCAGGTGCGCGACGCGCTCGCCGGCCTCGCGCTCGGGGTAGATGACGTGGTTCACGCCGATGCGCTCGAGAATCTTGCCGTGCGACTGCGAGATCGCCTTTGCCCAGATCTGCGGAATGCCGAGGTCGACGAGGTTCGCCGCGATCAGCACGCTGGCCTCGATCGAGGCGCCGGTCGCGACGACGGCAATCTGAAACTGTTCGGCGCCGATCTGGCGCAGCGCCTCCATCGAGCGGGCGTCGGCCTGCACCGCGTGCGTGACCCGGTCTGCCCACTTCTGTACCAGCTGCATGTCGGTATCGACCACGAGCACCTCGCGGTCCTGTCGATCGAGCTGGCCGGCGGTTGCGGCGCCGAAACGACCGAGACCGATGACGAGCACGGGGGCGTCACTACGAATATCAACCAACGATCGGCCTTTCCTCTGGCAGGGTGAACATGCGCCTGCGGCTGGTGGCCGCGATCGCCGCGGCCAGGGTGACAGTTCCGACGCGACCCGCCCACATGGTGGCGGCGAGCACGTACTTTCCGGCGTCGGGCAGGCTCTCTGAGAGCCCGGTTGAGAGCCCACAGGTGCCAAACGCCGAGATGACTTCGAAGAGCACCACGTCGAGCGGCAGCTTCGTGAGGTGCAAAATGGTCACAGTCGCCGCCGCGACTATGGTGGCGCCCCAGATGACGATCGACACTGCGAGCCTGATGACCTCGTTCGGAATGCTGCGCTCGAACACCTGCACGTTCTGGTAGCCGCGAGCCTCGGCGTAGGCCGCGAGAAACAGCACCGCGATCGTGGTGACCTTGATGCCGCCGGCTGTTGATGCCGAGCCGCCGCCGACGAACATGAGCATGTCCATGACGAGCATGGTCGAGCCGTTCATTTCGTTCGGGTCGATGATGCCGAGCCCACCTGAGCGGGTCATCACCGACATATACCCCGATTGCATCAGGGTCTGCCAGAAGTTCTGATGGCCAAACGTACCCGGGTTGTCGGCTTCGAGCGCGCCGATGGCGATCCACCCGAGAATCACGAAGGCGATCGTCGTGGTGAGTGTGAGCTTTGCGTGCAGGCCCAACCGCTTGTGGGTCTGCCAGCCGCGGCTGACGACGAAACGGTAGAGCGCGAAGATCACCGGAAACCCGATGCTGCCGAGAAACACGCCGAGCGCGAGCACCCCGAGTAAGTAGGTGTCGGTCGCATAGGGCTGTAGGCCCTCTGGCATAGGCACGAACCCGGTGTTGGTGAACGCCGATGCCGCGAGATAGAAGCCGTACCAGATCGCCTCGCCGATGTTGTATCCCGCCGCTACCAGGCGCGGCGTAATGAGCATGGTGAGCACCGCTTCGATGACCAGCAGACTGATCGCGACGGCGGCGAGCAGCCCACCCATCTCCCCGAGGCCAACCGCTTGGCTTTCGCTCGATCCCTTCGAGGTGCGTGCGGGGTTCGTGTCACTTGCTGCCAGCAGGCGCTGACGCAGCCCGAGGCGCCGGGTGACGGTGACGCCGAGAATGCTCGCAAGCGTGAGCACGCCGATGCCGCCGATCTGCAGGCCAGTGAGAATGACGAGATCGCCGAAGAGTGACCAATGCTCGGCCATGTTCACGGTGCTGAGGCCGGTGACACAGATCGCTGAAACTGCGGTGAAGAGCGAGTCGGCAAGCGGGGTCATGGCGCCGCTGCGGGTTGCGATTGGCAACGAAAGCAGCGCAGTCCATACAAGGATCAGCGCAGTGAAGACGAGCAGTGCGAAGCGTGCGGGCGACGACTGAATCAGAGAGTGCAGCCAGGTTTTCTGCGACCTTGAGGCCGTAGCGCGCCGTGCCGCGGGCCGTGCCTTCACTGTTTCTTCTCTCTCTGGGTGGGAGTTCGATCGAAGCCGTGAGCGGAGGATGCTGCCTCGCTCATAAAGTGTCATGCTACTCCTCGCGAGGCGCGCTTGTGGCAGCCTTGCGGCAGCTGGAGCGACTTTCGGCCACGCGGCGCGGCTTGCTGGACTAACCTTAGGGGTATGCCAGATATCTTCGGGGTGATCTCAGACGCCACTCGACGCGACATTTTGCAGGTGCTCCTTGAGCGCCATAAGCAGGATGCCGAGATTAGCGTCTCAGAGATCGTCGCTCAGCTTGAGCTGAGCCAACCGACGGTGTCGAAGCACCTCAAGGTGCTGCGCGAGGCCGAGCTTGTGACCGTGCGTGAAGAGGGGCAGCACCGCTACTACACGCTCGACCCAGAACCGCTCGAGATGGTCGAAGACTATGTGATCCCTTTTCTCTCAGTGGGCTTCGATACTGAGGTGACCGTCGAGTACCGGTCGGCGAACGGCGAGCTGTTGCCCGATCCCGAGGCGCCCCTCGGCGACGACGAAGTGTTGCCCGAAGAGCTCGCGAGTGCGGCCGAGAACATCGGTCGCGCCATGGCAAACGCAGAGCATCGGGTGAAAGAACTCGTCGCGCGTTTTCGCTTGCGCGCATAACGTTGTAAGATTGGTGTTTTGTGGGCCACACACCGCGCGGCCCTGAGATTTTGTGAGGTAACCGTGGGTTCAGTCATCAAGAAGCGCCGTAAGCGTATGTCGAAGAAGAAGCACCGCAAGCTGCTTCGTAAGACGCGTCATCAGCGCCGTAACAAGAAGTAATTCGTTTCGACGAGTTGCGAAAGCGTCGTGCCCGACCGGGTGCGGCGCTTTTTTGCGCGCTCAGGTGGTTTAAGCCTTGGCTCCGGGCCCCTGTAGGTGCTTTCCTGCGTGGTGTCGGGGCGTCGGGGACGTTTCAAGCTCAGGCTGCTTGGCACGGCGGTGCTCGCTGACGACGAACACGATGAGCAGCACGACCCCGGTAATAATGATGATGTAGGTGCTGAAGCCCGCCCACAGCCCGAAGAGATTCACGACCGGATCGCCCCCGTGCAAGAAGAGCGTCGGATCTGTGGTCGCATGAAGCAGAACCGGCCAGATCAGATTGCCGGTAACTCGAAGCGCGAGGTACATGCAGAGGCCGAAGAAGAAGGTGTACACCACCTGCTCGAGCGTGATGACGAGGCCCTGATCGCTGGTGAACAGGTTACCCATGTGCAGAGCCGCAAAGATGCCGGCAGACGCCATTGCCACCGCAATCTCGCCCCGACCGGCTTTGCGCATAAGGTTGACAACAAACCCGCGGGTGAGCATCTCTTCGGCAAGCCCGATGAAGAGTCCGGTGAAGAGCCAGGCTGCCACGAGCGAGCCGCCAGCCTTGCCGTAGTCGATGCTGAGCAACGCCGAAATGTTGATCGAGAGTACGATCGCGATAGCCACCCACATCCACCCGCGGCCACGCACCGGCTGGGGGCCGAAGAGCTCTTTGAACCATCCCAACGATGCGGCGAAGAGCATCAGCAGCACGACGGCCAGCACGATGGGCAGCGCGGTCGCGATCAGCACATCCATTGTGCCGCCTTCTTTGCCGCGCGCCGGGCTTCCGACATCTCCGAACATCCAACCCACGAGCAGGCCCAGCAACTGGTACAGCCCGTAGTAGACGGCGGCGAGCAGAAGCGCGCGCCAGAACCCGCCACGCTCCCAGAAACGCTTCCACGGATTCATCGACTGGTCAATCACGGAAACCTCCGAAACTCGCACCGTGCCACGGAAGCGGCTGCCCCGATAGCTAAGAACATCAGCGAACCGGTGATCGCACTTTCTCATCAGGCGAGTCGCAGCGCTCTACGCATATCGTATGGCACCTCATGCCCGCAGTGAGCAGGCGGGCCTGGTTCAGTCGGCGGTGGGGGTCAGCAGGTGCAGGCGCTCGCCGACGGTGTTGAAGATGCTGATCACTTCGCACGGGCGCGCACCAGCAGCGAACATTCTATGCGGCGTCGCCGTGTCGAACTCGGCCGCCTCGCCCCGCTCAAGCACGAGTTCTTGCTCGCCAAGCGTGAGTCTGAGCTTGCCCGAGAGCACATAGAGCCACTCGTGCCCATCGTGGCTCTGCGCTTCTCGTGCCGGCGCATCAGGGTGATACGTGATCTTGAAAGCGCGCACCTCGGAGGCCTCGCGGGTGAGGGGAGCGATCGTCATTCCGTCTCGCGTAATCGTCGTTCGGCGTACACGAGGGTCGGCCGTGGGTGAGGCGAGCAGATCGTCGACGCGAACACCGAGCTGTCGAGTGAGTGGTAGCAAGAGCTCGAGGCTGGCCTGGCGCTTTCCTGACTCCAGGCGCGAGAGTGTGCTCACCGACATTCCGGCGCGACTTGCGAGCTCGTCGAGGGTCCAACCGCGGTCTTGTCTCACGGCGCGAAGGCGTGGCCCCAGCTGTTCGAGTTCTTGCATGTGCGGGCTGATCCTCTTCTCTGAGAAGCAAATATCATATTGCCGATTCAGCAAATTTGCTTGCCAGTATTGCACATTGTCGCAACACTGGGCGCATGGCTACACAGAATTGGGATGCAATCATCATCGGTGGCAGCGCGGCGGGGCTCAGTGCCGCACAGGCGCTCGGGCGTTCATTGCGCCGCACCCTCGTCATTGACTCTGGTCAGCCGCGCAACAGGTTCGCCTCGCACATGCATAACGTGCTGGGGCACGATGGCAGGCCTCCCGCTGAGTTGGCGGCGCTCGGTCGAGAAGAAGCCGCGCGCTACGGCGTCGAGTTTCGCGAGGGAGGCGTCGCTGCGGTGCGCGACGCCGGGGCCGCCGTCGAACTTGAGCTCGAGGGGGGAGAGATACTGCGCGCCCGTGGCATTGTGCTTGCGACGGGCATCAGCGACGAGCTGCCCGAGATTGAGGGACTTGCCGCGCACTGGGGCACTCGTGCGGCGCACTGCCCTTATTGCCATGGTTGGGAGCTGCGCGGCGAGCGCATCGGCGTCATCACCACCTCTCCGATGAGCCTGCACCAGCTGCAGCTGGTGAGGCAACTGAGCGATCGCGTCGTCGCCTTCACGAGCGGGCTCGGTGCGCTCGAGTGCGAGACAGAGCGCCGGCTGCGGGCGCGAGGCATCGAGCTGGTGCCGCAAGCGGTTGCGAGCGTGCTGAGTGACGAGGCGAACGGCGGACGCCTCACCGGGGTGCGCACCGTCGATGGGCGAGAGGTGGCGCTCGACGCGATCTTCACGGCTGCCACGCCGCGGCCGCGCGACGAGGCAGTCGCGAGTCTCCTGCTGAAACGTGCTGCCGGGCCCTGGGGCGAGGTGATCGAGGTCGACGCGACAGGGCGCACGAGCCATCCGCGAGTGTGGGCGGCGGGCAACGTGGTCGCGCCTGCCGCGGCAGTGCCCCAGGCGATGGCCGCGGGCGCAACAGCGGGTGCGGCCCTGAACTACGCTCTCGTCGAAGAAGACTTTGATCTGGCATTGGCAAAGAATGGGGGAGCTCGTGACAGCAAATGAGGCACACGAGGATCCCTCGGTCTTCTGGGAGCAGCGCTATGCGGGGGCCGAGCCGATCTGGTCGGGTCGCGTGAACGAGACCCTGGCAGAGGTAGTGGGTGATCTCGCCCCGGGCAGCTCACTCGACCTCGGCTGTGGTGAGGGCGGCGATGCGCTCTGGCTCGCCGAGCGAGGTTGGCGGGCGATCGGCATCGACCTCTCTGCGACGGCGGTCGCTCGCGCGCGTGCGCGCGCCGAGAAGCTGGGGCTTTCGGCCGAGTTCGTCGCCGCCGACCTTGCGCTCTGGGTTGAGGCAGGCGAGGGAGTCGACGGGAGTGCCGCACCGTTCGACCTGATCACCGCGAGTTTTCTGCAGTCGCCGGTCGCTCTGCCGCGCGAACGCATTCTACGGGCCGCGCTCTCGCGGCTTGCGGTGGGCGGGCGCCTCGTGCTGGTGTCGCACGCCGCTCCACCGCCATGGGCACGCCGAGATCACGGGGCTATCAGCGCGCACGAGCATCGCACACAGGGCCCGCACTTCATTGCGCCGGAAGACGAGCTCGCCGCGCTCGGGGCACTCGAGAGTGGGTTCGCGGTGCTTGTCGCAGAGCTGCGCCAGCGTGAGGTCGCCGACCCGCAGGGAAGCCCCGCGCAGATTGATGATTCGGTGGTTGTGGTGCAGCGGCTGCGGTAGCTGCGGGCTTGCGGCGAAGCCCGCGTCTAGACTGGAGCGGTGCCAAGAACAGTCGCCATTACGTTGCTGTCGAAGCCGGGGTGCCACCTCTGCGATGACGCTCGCGCGGTAATCGAGCGGGGGCGATCTTCGCTGTCTGAAAAACACATCGACACGACGCTCGACGAGATCGACATTCTGCAAGACGCGCAGCTTGCGCGCTTGCATGCCGAAGAGATTCCTGTGGTGCTGATCGACGGTCGGCGGCACGCGATTTGGCGAGTTGACGAGGATCGCCTGACCGCCGCCATCGAGAAAGCCGCACGGCGGCCGAGGCTCTTTGCACGAACGACCGATACTTCGCGCGACAAGAAGGACTGAACAAATGACCCTGCGCCACATCGTTTCATGGAAGCTCAGCGGGCAGAGCCGCGAGCAGCGCGACGCCCAGGCGGCCGAGGCGATCGCCCTGATTGAGCCGCTGCGCGACAGCGTTGAGACTGTGCGTGCGCTCAGCATGCACCGCAACGAACTATTTGACGGCGCCAACTACGACCTCACACTGATCGTCGACTTCGACGACGAGGCGGGCCTAGAGGTGTACGCGAAGCATCCCGCGCACCAGCCGGCGCTGCAGTTCATGCCGACGATCGCGGTGTCGCGAGTGGCGGTCGACTTTACGGTCTGAGAGAGCAGTGTACTGCGCCGCCATCAGGCGACGAGTGTGCGGGATCAATAGCCTGCGCACGGGCTGCCTGGTTGGGCGGTTCGGGCGAGAGTGCAGGTCGCGCCGACGGCCCCTCGGCCCAGATAGAGCCATACGCCGTTTTGTTGCAGCGTATCGAGTACGCCAATTCGCAGCGCGGCTACGTCATAACGACCCTGTGGAAGCGGCTGCCAGTCGTGAGGCTCGGGGCTGCCGGTGCTTGGATCGCTCTGTGCGTTGACGGTGATCGCGACCACGCCATTGAGATAGAGGGTGGTGTAGATCGAGCTCACGAGCGTGAGCACCGGATTTACGAGACCGGCCGGAAGCTGAGCGAGCGGCCGCAGCACATTGTTGACGGCATTGCCGAGGATCTGCCCGAGCCCGAGCGTGCCGAGCGCGGTCAGCAGGCTCGCAAGGAGCTGCGACACGAGATTTCCAGCCAAGCCAAGACTCAGGCCCGAAAGATCCACTGAGATGGTGACGTTGTTTGCCAGCAGCCCGCTGACCGTCCCAGATAGGTTGACCGCGATCTGGCCGGCGTCGCTCCAGATGCCGCCTCCCACAAGGCACAGGCTGAGACCGTCGTTTGTGCACTTTTGCACCGGAAGCACTATTCGTGCGGTGATCGTTGAGGTATCGAGTGCTTGCGTGAGCGCCGCATTCACGCGAGTGACCCAGCCCTGTGGGCCGGTGAGCGCGTTCACGAGTGCAGAGTTGAGCGTGGTGAGCATCGCTGCATTCGCAAGCGGGTTGAAGTTCGGCGGAAGCCCGTTGAGTGTGGTGCCGTCGGCTCCTGAATACGTTTGACCGAGCAGCGCCGCGGTATCGATTGTCACGGTGCCGTCGACGAGCGAGATGGCCAGAATTCCGTTGCTGTCGGCGATCGGCGCGCTGAGGAGTGCGTTCACCGGTGCAAGATTGAGGTTCACCGACGTAACCGCAGCGGAGGTCGCACCAGGCTTCACCCGCGTGTTCGTGAGAAAGCTCAGCGTGTTCAGCACATTGCCTACTGCGCCGACTACCGGGCCGATAAGTCCGTTGAGCAGCCCCTGTTGGCCCACTAGGCCATTCGCCGTGTTGTTCAGCGTCGATACCGTGCCAGTGGCGGTGGTGCCGACGGCTTTCACGAGGTCAGAGGTGATGATCGTGTCGAGGCCCGCCGCGAGGTACTGACGCTGCAGGGCGTTCTGCGGCGTACCCGCCCAGATGGCCTGGCAGGGGTTTTCGAGTGCCGAGCGCCCCGCAACCGCCCCTATGCCGAGGGTCACATCTGCCGTAGTGTCGCTCACCGCGGTGCCCAGATCGTAGCCCAGCGAGTTCAGTAAGGTCGAGAGCTTCAGCGTTGCGAGTCGAGGGTATCCGGCTTGGGCGCCGCTCGTGTTCACCCCGCCCTGGTCGGTCAGATACCCAGACGCGCCGGCCGAGACGCCGCTGCTTCGTGCCCGCCCGAACTGACCGATAAGCCCCGTCGGTGTATTGAGCGGCAGTTGCAGCACACTCGTGAGGCCGAGCGCGATAGTGTCGTCGAGCAGGTCGATGTCGAGCGGGTCGGCGAACGCATCTGGCAGCGGGGGCGAGACGACCGACGACGCGTCTGCCGGGCGAGGGGTCGCAGTCGTGCCATTATTCGTCACCAGCACCGACGTGATCTCTGCGACGCTCGCGCTGTCGAGTCCGACGAGAGAACCGCTGAGCACGCGCCCCTCACCTCGGCTCGCGAACTGCCCCGCGGGGTTTGCGCAGTCGATCGTTCCGACGCTTGCTGAGTGCACCCACTCGGCATCATTCCACGAAGCATTACTAGTGATGCTGCTCTGGGAAAGCAGTGCGGCAGAAACCAATATCGCAGTAGCGGTCGCGCCGATCCCGCGTCGCCAAAGGTGAGTCACCGCGCACCCCCTGGCTTTGCGCGCGACCGACTACGTAGCCAGCTGGCGGCTCCCAACCCGATGAGGCCGGTAGCGAGCACGCTGAGGGCGAGCAGATCTGCACCCGTGGTCGCGAGTCTCGTCGGCGTGACCGGTGAAACCACGGCCACCTGCGGGTCATCCCCAGTCGAATGCACACCGAGGCCGATCTGTGCCTCGCGATCTTCGACCAGCGCGTCGGGAGTGGTCGAAGGAATCGACACAGTGACTAGAATCTGCCGGGGGTCGTCGCTGCGCAGAGAGGTGAGCTCGTAGAGAGTTTGATTCATCGGGAGTGAAGCAACCGGGGTCGTGGGCAGAGCCATCTCTAGCGTGCCCTGGCAACTCGCGGGTTGCGCGGCGATATTGAACGCTCCTGAGCATGCTTCAACGGTGGCTGTCATGCCTGAGTCCCGGGCAAGGTCACCGCTGACACGAAGCTCAACGTCGAGCGTGCCAGAGCTGGCATCGTGCAATGAAGCCTCGATCATCCACCGGGCAGAGCCACCGGGTGTGATCTGGGTGTGCACCGGTGTCGACGAATCGAGAGCAAGGGTGAGATAGCCGGGGCGCCCGGTTTCGGTGAGGTTATAGAACACCGCAGAAGCGCGTGCTGCCGTGAGGCTGATGCCTGCGCACGTAACAAGGGCGAATGCGAGGATCAGCATAGTCGGGGCAGCACGTCGAAGCATCAGCGCACCCCCACCGAGTGCTTCGAGCTGGTATGGCGGGGATGATGAGGCGCCGCATCTTCGGCACCGTGCTCGTCTTCGGTTCTGGATGCTTTCGGCCAGAACGCCCAGACGACGAGCACGCCGACCGAGACGATGAGTGCCCCGGTGGCGATCGGGGTCTGCATCATCATGAGTATCGTGCCGAAAAAGGGCAGGGAGAAGACGACCTTGCGCGCATCGGTGATGGCGTAGGGCAGATGATCGGGGGCGTCATTGTCGTCACCCTGCATGACTATCTCACGGGCGCCGGGCTTGGTGAGATCCGGCGGTGGGCCACCGGGCGCGGCGGCTCGAATGTCAGCCTCGTTCGCTGCCCGGTCTCTGACCTTGCCTACTTCGATCACGCGGTGCGTGACGGGCAGCGCCTCACCCGCCCGCTGCACCGTGATCACGTCGCCGACCTCGATCTCACTAGCGCTTACTGGCAACGAGACAGCGAGGGCGCCCTGGGGCATGGTCGGGCTCATCGAACCCGTGCGAAACGTGATGAGCGCCGCCCCGCTCACCGCCGAGAACGCGAACCAGCAGGCAAGCCCGAGCGCCGCCACGACAAGCATCGTCGTGACAGCGGCTCCGGCCAGCCTGCTGAACATGGTCTTGTCTAGAGCTGGGTTCTTGACTAACTTGAGGTCGAGTCGAACTTCCAGACGGGTGCAATCTTTGCGCCTTGCAGAGTGTCGGGTGACCCCGCTGGCAGAGTTAGAGCAAAGCAGTAGTGTTGCTGAGCCCCGGCCGTAGCAGCATCTGTTCCTGCCGGAAGAGATTGTGCTGCTCCGGCATCGGTTCCCAGAATCACATTCGCAAGACCGGTAATTGAAGTCCAGCCTGTCATTGAAGTGTTGGTTGAGCTGCATGCAGGTGCGCTTGCAGCGTTTGAAGTGTAAACGGTTACGCGGATGGCATCCCACAGATCAGTGCTGGTTCCGGTGACAGCAGAATTGGCAACCGCTGCCTTCAGGGTTGTGCTGCCCGCAACTGAGCCCGACTGTGTGCGCAGTGAGACTGGCGCATAGGTCGTGTCGCCTGGAGTGAGCGCCAACGCGCCAGTTGTGAAGGAGAGGAGCCCGCCGGGGCTAGCAAGATCATTTGTCCAGGTTGTGCCGCCATCTACTGACTGTTCGACTTCGAACGAGCTCGTGCCAACACCTGGGGTGCCACCCGCCGCGCCACCCCAGACCCACTCGGAGTCCGTCCATGATGCCAGCGTGTAGGTGGCACCGATGCCCACGACGAGCGCCCCCGCCGCGATCGCGGCGACCTTGCGCTTTGTGGCCGATGATGTCTTCTTGATATTCATGTTGCGAACCTCTCCGTTGAGTTTCTATATAGAAGATCCCGGAGAGCGCGCCTCAAGGTATGAGACAACTAGCGAAAGAGCCCCCCAAGACTCTCGGAGGGAAGCCCCAATGCTTCTCACTGTCCTCCGATAGTTCGAAATCTAGTCGAGAACGTCGTCAAATCATAGAGATATGGGTGAAGGTGACGGCCCATCTTGCGTCACAAAGGGGGTATGGCACGCCGTGATAAGGGGAGGAACTGCGTGCCACGGGTCGGTGAGGCTCGAGGCGCGCTCGCCTAGTTTGTTGCTCGGCTCCGCTGCGGGGATAGCAGCCGAGCCGAGCAACTGACGCGCATCGATCAGGCCTGCGCATCCGGCTTCGCTGAGCGAGAACGCACGCGTGCGCGAGCAGCGAGGAAGAGCGCCGCTGCGGCGCCGAGAAGCAGTGCACTGCCGGCCGCAAGCACCATGGGCGCCTCGGTCGACCCCGTGTTCGAGAGCCGCTGGTTTGGTGCAGAGGAGTTGTTCGTGCCGTCCGGTGATTTGCCGCCCTGGTTGCCATCATTCGATTCGCCGACACCGTTGCTGGTGCCGTCGCTGTCCGGATCCTTCGGGCCACCGGTGCCGTCATCCTTTGCTGGCAGCACCTGTAGTGAGTAAAGGCGTACTGAGGGAACCTCACCCTGCCAGGTGAACAGTGCGGGCGCCCCCACTGCGAAATCGATACGAGACCCACTGGGGCTGCGAGTCAGATCTGCGAAGGACCGACCGAGGCGCTGATCGGCGTAGTCGCCCAGAAGCAAGGCACCCCCTGTGAACTGGCTGCCTTCGGGGCCTGCAGGCTGCAGATCGGCTGCCTCGAGCACTCCGGTGGCTGAGAGCGGGAGCGAATCCGCAGCGAGGGCTCGGGAATCGATGAGGGCGACGTACCCCGAGCCGCTCAAGCCTTCACCGGCTGTCCCGTCCATTGCGCCAACCAGCAACAGCGACCAACCATTCATTCGAACCGCACCGACGGCATGCCCAAAGTGATCCCCGGAAGCACGTCCGTTGATCCACCAACCTCGCTGTGTACCGCCGTCGACCGCCCGCACTGCCGGAGCGTCTTGTGACGTGGGATCAGTAGTGACGTTCGCGCCGTTCTGGCCGCCCAATACGACTAGTGCGCTGCCAGGGAGCGGGTCGTCGGACTCCCCGCCGATCATGAGATCGTCATGACCGTCTCCGTTGATGTCGCCCAGACCGACCGTTGAGGTGCCCATCAGGTCGTAGCCGCGAGGCGGTCCGTCGATCCTGAACCCGGGCACCTCCTCTGTTCCGATCGTGACATCTGACTCGACGTCGGTGATCACCCACACAGCCCCGGTGCCGAAACCGCTGGCATTCGGAGCTTTCCAAGACGAAGCTCCAACGGCAAGGTCGTCGCGGCCGTCGCCGTTCATGTCTCCGGCGCGGCTGATCGAGACCAGATCGATCCCGGCTCCCGAGATGCGCGGTCCGCTGGTGTCTGCCAGCGCGTTCTCAGCGGCGAGGTCTTCGTACTGCAGCACGGTCACTGCGCCGGTGGTGTCGGTGACAGCGATCTCATCGAAGCCATCGCCATCGATATCGCCCACGCCGTTTCCTCGAGTGATGGAGCCCAGTACGGTTTTGCCTCGATCTCCGAGGTGGTCGAGTTTCACCTCGGAGAACTCCGCTGATCCCAGCACGATAAACAATCCAACGCCCTGCGCGACGACAGCCAGGTCGTCAAACGAGTCGCCGTTGACATCTCCGGCGCATCGAACATCGACCCCGCCCATGTAGTTCTTTGCGCTATCGATGATGCGGATGGCATTCTGCGACTCGATGGGGGCCGAGATATTCGACGCGGCTGCATCCAGCAGCACATAGGCCCCGACAGCCCCGGGGCTCGAATCAAAGGTCTGGTAGTTTCCGACTGCCAGGTCGGGCAGACCGTTGCCGTTGAGGTCGCAGAAGACCTGTGACGCGGTGGCTCCGAGCGCCTTTCCTTCTTCACCGGTCAGGGTGCTGTTCTCAGCTACTTGCAGGGGTGCTGGCGCGAGCGGCTGCGCTTCGATTGCCAGGGCTGCGCTCGTGGGCGGCGCGAGCAGCGCGAGCAGCACAATCGGGATTGCAGTGGAAAATGCGGTGCGCGCACCGCGACTGAACGATCTGAGCATATGAGAAACCCCTATTGGAACGAGAGCATGCCGGGCCAGAAAAGCGGCCCATCAGATCATACTAAGGGTTAGCTTACTTACATCAGATCTTTTGAAATGAGATGGTCGAGATAGGGGTTCGGGCAAGCAAAGAAAGTCGTGCGCTCGGTCGGGCTGGCAAAAGTTCGACTGAGACGGCAAAATGCCCCGCAACTCTCGAGAGCTGTGGGGCATCTGATCCGTTTCGAGGTCCTGCTAGGGGAGCAAACAGTGGGGGTCTCGGAAGAGATAGGTGGTCTCGCGGATCGAAGGCTGGTGCAGCATGAGCATCAGCACACGGTTCAGGCCCGTGCCGAAGCCGCCGTGCGGGGCACGCCGCAGCGGAAGAAGTCGAGGTAGAACGATAATTCGGACGGATCCATGCCCTTCCCGCTGTGATCGGTGTCAACAGTTGTGTGCTGACCACGATGTGATCTCGCCTCGATCGCTCGCACAGCTGACTGGTCACCGCGCATTGCACGAGGCTCACTAAGCTGAGTCTATGACGCACGACGACGTGAGCGCCCCGCCAGCGCCACACCA
This sequence comes from uncultured Leucobacter sp., assembly GCA_937967375.1. GTDB lineage: Bacteria > Actinomycetota > Actinomycetes > Actinomycetales > Microbacteriaceae > Leucobacter. The sequence goes on along the minus strand of CALCJF010000103.1, from coordinate 60,480 downwards.
CTTCACGCTCGCAGACGGCGGCATCGAGATCGCGCTTGACGAACGGCTTGGCCAGAAACTACCCGAGTTTGCCGCGTTCGTTCTACTCGACACAGAATCGGGGCGTGCAGTACTCGAGGAATACTACCGTCCGTTCGTCGAGCTTGCTGCAACGAGCGGGCTGCCCCTTGCGCTCGATACCCCCACTTGGCGAGCCAGCCCCGATTGGGGTGCACTGCTCGGCTACGACGCCGATCGTCTCGATCAGGCCAACACCAGCGCTGCCCAACTCACGCGAGAGACTGCCGAACGTCTTGCGGCCGATCTTGAGGTTGCGATTGGAGGGTGCATTGGACCGCGCTATGCCGATGGCACTGAACGAACTATGACTGCGGTTGAAGCAGAGCGCTACCATGAGCGGCAGGTGCGGGCACTCGCCGCGGGCGGAGCCGACCGGGTGACCGCAGTAACGATGAGCGACGCGGGAGAGGCGCAGGGCATAGTTCGAGCTGCGCGTGCGGCCGACATTGCTGCTGTGGTCTCATTCGCGGTGGGCCCTGATGGGCTTCTCGCCGACAGGGTCCCGCTTGGCAGGGCGATTCTCGATGTTGACTCGGCGACCGACGCCTACTCGCTTGGCTACTTTGTGAACTGCGCGCACCCCGATGAGGCCGCGCTCGCGCTGATTCAGGAAAATGCGAGCGAAGCGGAGAAACGTGCAGTCAAGGAGAGGATTATCGGATTCAGGCTGAATGCCGCGCGCCACGGCGATGACGGGTCGGGTGACGCACCAGAGCGTTTTGCGAAGGCGACGCTCGCGCTGCGAGAGCTCGCACCGCGGGCGAGCACCTTCGGTGGCTGCTGCGGCACCGATGCCCCACACATCGCTGCCATCGCGGCCGAGATCTCTGAACTCTCGCGGTAGCAACGCACGACAGATGCCCCGCAGCTTACGAGCTGCGGGGCATCTGTTCTTTCGAAGATCTCGCTACGGAAGCAGACGGTTGGGTCCCCTGAACAGGTAGGTCGTTTCGCGGATCGACGGCTGGTGCAGCATGAGCATCAGCACGCGGTTCAGGCCCATGCCGAATCCGCCATGCGGGGGCACGCCGTAGCGGAAGAAGTCGAGGTAGAACGACAGCTCGGCCGGATCCATGCCCTTGGCGCGCGCCTGCTCTTCGAGTACCTCGACCCGGTGCTCGCGCTGAGCGCCGGTCGAGATCTCGGTGCCACGATAGATCAGGTCGTAGCTCTTGGTGAGCGACTGATCGTCTTCGTTCAGCATGTGGTAGAACGGGCGGATCGACGACGCGTAGTCGGTGAGGAACACGAAGTCGTGACCGTACTTCTGCTTGACGTGCGCGGCGATGCGGCGCTCGCCCTCGGGGTCCATGTCGGCGTCAGCGCGGGGCACCTCGTAGCCCTCGGCCTTGACGATCTCTTTCGCCTCGGCCAATGGAATGCGCGGGAACGGGCGCGCGGGCACCTCGATGTCGACGCCGAAGAGCTTCGAGATTTCCTCGCCGTGCTTCTCCTTGACAGCCGAGAGGCCCGCGACCATGAGCTCCTCGTGCAGGTTCATGACGTCTTCGTGCGACTCGACCCAGCTCATCTCGGCATCGATCGAGGTGAACTCGGTCGCGTGGCGCGAGGTGAACGAGGGATCAGCGCGGAACGCGGGGCCGACCTCGAAGATGCCGCCGAAGCCTGCAGCCTGAGCCATCTGCTTGAAGAACTGGGGGCTCTGCGCGAGAAACGCCTTACCCTCGAAGTACTCGACCTCGAAGAGCTCGGCGCGCGACTCGCTCGCCGACGCCATCAGCTTCGGGGTCTGAATCTCGATGAAGCCGCGGTCGACCCAGACCTGGCGCAGCGCGTGCAAGAACGTCGTCTGCACGCGGAAGACCAGGTTCTGCTCGGGGCGGCGCAGGTCGAGAAAGCGCCAGTCGAGGCGCACATCGATGTTGGAGTCATCGGCGACCGGGTTCTCGGGCAGCGCCTTGGTGACGACCGTGATCTCGTCGATCTGAATCTCAACGCCGCCGAGCTTGACGCGCTCGTTGTGCTGCAGTTCGCCGGAGACGGTGATGAAGCTGCCGTGGGTCAGCTCGGAGATGGTCAGTGTGCGGGGCACGAGAATGTCGCTGCGCGGGTTCTCGGGATCGGCTTCGCGAAGCACGCCGCCGTTCACCAGCTGTACAGCCCCGCTCTCGTCGCGAAGCACCACGAACTGAACGAACTTCTGGTCGCGCACCTTCTCGACCCACCCCGAAACGGTGACGGGGCCGTCTTCGCGGGCGGCCAGATCCTTGATCAACACACGTTCTTGCATCCCTCAAGTCTATCGGCGCGCGGCGGTGCCCGGTGCTCGCGCCTGCGGCAGTGCGAGCGGGACTGCGGCCGGCACTGAGTCGAGTCGAACATGTGGGATCGAACACGTCACTTAGTAATAAGCAGTAAGAATGGGAAACATAATTTGCAGTTATTTATTGAACTTTCGTACTGTTGCGAGGTGGCCACCACGATGGTGCCCCGCGACGCCACTCCGGTGTCACTACGAAAGGATCACCCCGCATGCCTCGCCCTCTCAAGACCAGTCTCGCCCTCGCGGCAATCGCGACCGCAGCGCTCGGCCTGAGCGCCTGCGCAAGTAGCGCAAATGCCACCGGCGACGCATCGCAAGCTGCGAGCTCGAAAGACAGCAGCGCAGAAGTGCTACTCGTCGCCACCGGCGCCTCGCCCAAGCCATACACCTACCTCGATGAGAACGACGAGCTCACCGGCTACGACATCGAGCTCTTGAAACTCATCGACGGGAAGCTCGACGACGTCGACTTCAAGTACGAGGTCGCCGACTTTCCCGCGCTCTTCGCCGGCCTCGACTCGGGCCGCTTCGATATCGTTGCGAACAACCTGAGCGCAACCGAAGAGCGCCGCCAGAAGTACGACTTCTCTGACCCCTACATCGAGGCGCAGTTCGGCATTGCGTTGCCGGCGAACAGCAAGATTGGCAAGGTCACCTCGCTCGATGACCTTGCGGGCAAGCGCACCTACGGTACCCCGGGGCTCAACTTCACGAAGATGCTCGAGGCGTACAACGAGGAGCACCCCGAGAATCCGATTCTGATCGAGTACACCGAGCTCGACCTGCAGTTGCAGTTTCAGAACCTCGCCGCGGGTCTCGTCGACTTCACTTTCGCCGAGCGGGTCGTCTACGACGGCTACGGCCCTGACGCGGGTCTCGACCTGACCTTCACTCCGCTCGACGGCGACTACCTGGTCGATACCTACGGCACGAACCTGTACTCGGCATACGCGTTTTCGAAGGCAAAGGATCACAGCGCTGCGCTCGAGAAGATCAATGGTGCGCTGAACGAGCTGCTCGAAGACGGCACCGTCTCTGAGCTCAGCAAGAAGTTCTTCGGAGGCCTCGACGTCACGCCTCGTCGCTAGAACGTGGACGCCAGCAAACCTGAGAACTAAAGAACCAGAACCAGAACCAGAGAAACCCAACCCGATAACCCATGCAGATCATCGATTTCGGTGCCATCGGCGAGTACACGCTCGCCCTGCTGCCCTATGTGCCGATCACCCTGGCGATCAGCGTCTTCGCGACGTTGCTCGGCACGGTGATCGGCCTGGCGATGGCGCTCATCAAGATGGCGCGTGTGCCGGTGCTGAGCCAGGTCACCGCTGTGTTGGTCTCGTACCTGCGCGGCACCCCGATTCTCGTGCAGCTGCTGCTCAACGTGAATGCGGTGCCGATCGCGATCCTCTACCTCAATCACCAGTTCGGCACCGAATTCAGCCCCGTCGCCCTCTCACCGTTTCTCGTTGCAGGGCTCACGTTCGCGCTCAACGAGGCCGCCTATAGCTCGGAGTCGATTCGGGCGGCGCTCTCTGCGGTCGACCGGCGCGAGATCGAAGCCGCGCAGTCTCTCGGCATGACCCCTTGGCAGACGCTGCGGCGCATCACGATTCCGGTCGCCTCCGTGATCGCCTTTCCGACGCTCGTGAACCACTTCATCGGCATGCTCAAGCAGTCGTCGCTCGCGTTCGTCGTCTCGCTCGTCGAGGTCACGGCCTACGCCAAGATCATCGGTGGGCGCGACTACCGGTTCTTCGAGGCGTTTCTTGCGACCGCGATCATCTACTGGGGGCTTACCGTGCTCGTCGAGCAGATCGCGCGTATTGTTGAGCGCCGCTTGCAGCGCCCGCCCGTCGGATCGCGGCGGGGGCAGCGGGGACCGGTTTCGCCGGGCTCTGTTTCGAGCCAGCAGCCCGCTTCAGAAGCCGAAGCCCAAGATCGAGTGGCGTCACACCTCGACGATCAGCTGCGCTTCTCGAGAGGGGTGAGTGTCGCATGATCGCTATCGACAAGATTGAGAAGCGCTTCGCTGATCGGGTGATCCTCGATGGGCTCTCGCTTGAGTTCGCGGCCGGTGACGTGACCGCGATCGTCGGCAGCTCGGGTGCGGGCAAGTCGACGCTGCTGCGCTGCATCGACTTTCTTGAGCGCCCGGATCGCGGCCGCATCGTGATCGGCGACCTCTCTGTCGACGCCGAGCGCGCCAGCAAGCGCGACGTGCTCGAGCTGCGCCGCCGCACGGCGATGGTGTTTCAGCAGTTTCACCTGTTCTCGCGCAAGACGGCGCTCGAGAACGTTGCCGAAGGCCTGCGGGTGGTTCGTGGCCTGTCGCGGCGCGACGCCGAGGCAGAGGCGAGGCAGCACCTCGATCGGGTGGGGCTCGCCTCGCACGCGGGGCACTACCCGGCGCAGCTTTCGGGCGGCCAACAGCAACGCGTCGGCATCGCCCGCGCGCTCGCGATGCGCCCCGAAGTGCTGCTGCTCGACGAGCCGACGAGCGCACTCGACCCAGAGCTGGTCGGCGAGGTGCTCGCCACGGTTCGCGGCATCGCAGCCGACGGGCAGACAATGATCATCGTGTCGCACGAGATGAACTTCGTTCGGCAGATCGCCGACCGGGTGCTGTTTCTCGAGCACGGGCGAGTGCTCGACGACGCCCCGCCCGAGCAGTTCTTCGGCCCGAAGGTCGGCGAGCGCACTCGCGAATTTCTGCGCGAGTATCACCTAGCGCGCGGCAACGTCGACTACCAAATCTGACCCCCTGATTCCACGCGCGCACGTAAACTGCACGCACCCCAGAAAAAGAGAGCAACCCATGTCAACGACCCCCAGGCCCATCAAGAGCGTCGGCTTCATCCACCTCGTGCCGTTCGACCCGAGCGACCCGCGCAAGGGGCACGAAGAAGGCCTCGAACTGTTTGAGTACGCCGAGCAGCTCGGCCTCGACAGCGGCTGGGTGCGCACCAGGCATCTGCAGCATGGGCTCTCGTCGCCAGCGGTGTTCTTCGGGGCGGTCTCGCAGCGCACCACGCGCATCGGGCTCGGCAACGCCGTCATTCCCGTGGGCTTCGAGAATCCCTTCAGGCTCGCCGAAGACCTCGGCACCGCCGATGTGTTGAGCGGCGGGCGCCTGCTGCCGGGCCTCAGCGTGCACGGCCCATCGTATGACGACGCGCTCAACGACATCGTGCACGACACCGGGTGGCGTGAGGAAGACTACGGCTACGGGCGCATCGAGCGGCTGCGCGAGTTGCTCTCGGGTGCCGCGATTCGTGAGGTGCCGGAATACAACGGCATTGGCGGTGACTTCGACAGTGCCAGGGTCGAGCCGCACAGTGCCGGGCTCTCTGAGCGTCTCTGGTATGGCGGCGGCTCGCTGCGTTCGGCCGAGTGGGCGGGGTCTGCCGGTCTCAACTGGCTTGTGAGCAACATCACCTCGTACGAAGAGGGCGAGGCCGACTTCGCGACGGCGCAGCGCAAGCAGATCGACGTGTTTCGCGCCGCGCACGCCCTCGGAGAAGCGGCCCGCGCCACCGTCGCCCGTGTCATTGTGCCGACCGACGGAGCGACCGCCGCGCAGCGCGAGAAGTACGCTGCCTACGTCGAAGGGCGCACCCCGCGCACCAAGACCGTGCACGGCGGCCGCACCCTCATCGCCCCGGATGTGACCGGAACGAACAACGAGATCATTGACTTCATTCTTGGCGACCCCGCGTTTCAGGCGGCAGACGATTACCTGTTCGAGTTGCCTTTCGAGTTCGAGTTGGCTGACTGGAAGCAGATCCTCGACCAGCTCGCGAACGAAATCGCCCCGAGGCTTGGCTGGAGCCCAGCAAAGTGACCAAGACGAGGCTCGCCGACCCCAGCGAATACGAGGCGATCGACCGGCTCATCGACGACGCGTATGCGCACGACTACGGCCCGAGCGACCATCGCGACGAGATGCGGTTCGCGCACGTGCGAGCCGAGGGCTTCGACGTCTGGGTCGCTCTTGACGAGACCGGCGACTTGCTCGGCAGCGTGACGACGCGCAGGCGGAGCGGCCCGAGCCTGCACGAAGACGTCGCCGAAGACGAGCTCGATCTCAGGCTGCTCGGCGTCGCGCCGGCCGCCCGCAGGCGCGGGGTCGCAGCTTTACTGATGCGCCGAGTGATTGAGCACGCGTCGGAGTCGGGGTTTCGCGCGGTGTTCTTGAAGACCGCACCGAACATGGGCGGGGCGCATCGGCTCTACGAGGCGCTCGGATTCGTGCGCACCGAGCACCGCGACGGGCTGTGGATCGACGGCGAACGCGTGCTTGACCTGTTCTCGTACATATACCCGCTCGAGGCCGTCGGCGAGACCGGGCAAACCGTTGGCCCCGCGGCCGGGTCTGCCGCTGCCTGAGGTGAAGCGGGTGGTGGCGTCGGCTCGTTCACAGGCGCGAAAACCTACAATGGCAGTGTGAGCGATAAACAGCTGCATTTGGTGCGCCACGGCGAGGTGCATAACCCCGAGGGTGTGCTCTACGGTCGCCTGCCGAATTACCGACTCTCTGAGCTGGGTGAGCAGATGGCAGAGGCCGCGGCTCAAGAGCTCGCGGCGAGCGACCGCGAGGTTTCGAGGATCATTGCCTCACCGCTCGAGCGCGCCCGCCAGTCGGCGGCGCCGATCGCCCTTGCATTTAACCTGCCGATCGACATCGATGAGCGCATTATCGAGCCGACGAATGCGTTCGAGGGAACCGTTGGCCGCAGCGCGTTCAAGAACCCGCGCTACTGGTACCGCTACCTGAACCCGTTTCGCCCGAGCTGGGGCGAGCCCTACCGCAGCATCGCCACCCGCGTGCGCGAGGCGATGAACGATGCGTGGGACGCGGATCGCGAGGGCGACATCGTGATGGTGAGCCATCAGGCGGTCGTGTGGGCTGCGCACCGAGACGTGAACGGCGAACCGCTGTTTCACAACCCTGCAAAACGCCGTTGCGAGCTGTCGAGCATCACCTCGTTCGAGCGTCGCGGCGGTCGCTGGTTCGAGGTCGGCTATCGCACGCCCGCGGCCGGGCTCATGCAGGGATCGATTGACGTGGGGGCCGTGTGATGAGAAAGCGTGTGCTGTCTGCGGCAGCGCTTGCGATGACTCTCGCCGGCTCGCTCGTGCTTGTTGGTTGCTCAGGTGAGGGCAGCGGCCTTTCTGAGCAGTGGAGCCAGGGCGGCGACAAGGGCTATGTCGCGGGCGATGGATCGACCACCTCGTTTGCCCCCGCAGACCGCGGTGAGCCCGTCGCGTTCGAGGGCGTCACCGAACACGGCGAGCAATTCAGCTCGGAGCAGACGCTCGGCTCGGTGACCGTCGTGAACTTTTGGTATGCGGGCTGTGCCCCGTGCCGCGCAGAAGCGCCCCAACTCGTCGAGGTCTACGAGGAGTTTCAGGCGGAAGGCGTGCAGTTCGTTGGCGTGAACACCCGCGACCAAGAAGCACAAGCGGTGCAGTTCGCCGAAGAGTTCGGCGTGAACTACCCATCGGTAATGGACAATGCGGGGGAGCGCAAGGCTCAGCGCGCATTTGCCGGCCAGGTGCCGCTCAACGCTGTGCCCACCACCCTGGTGCTCGACCGTGAGGGGCGGGTAGCGCACCGAGTCGTAGGCCAGCTCGCCGCCGCCTCGCAGCTGCGTACGCTCGTGCAAGAGACTCTCGACGAGGCGTAGGTCGAGGCAACGGAATGGGGCTTGAAGAGACTGTCGCCGGCGGCGGGGTATTGCTTGCGTCGTTGATTGCGCTGGTTGCGGGACTCGTCTCGTTTCTCTCACCGTGTGTGCTGCCCCTGATTCCCGGTTATCTCGCCTACGTGTCGGGCATTGCCGACGCGAACGTCTCGGTGGCAGCGAATCCCGCGGTTGCGAAGCGCACCGAGCGCCGCCGCATGGTGCTCGGTTCGGTGCTGTTCGTGCTCGGCTTCACCGTTGTATTCCTGTTGCTGAATATTCTCATGGGCTCGGTCGGCCTGTGGCTCTGGGAATGGCAAGACGTGATCGTTCGCGTCATGGGCGGCGTGCTGATCTTGATGGGTCTCGTGTTTATGGGGGCTTTCTCGAAACTGCAGGGAACGACGCGGCTGAAACTCAAGCCTCGGGTGGGGCTCGTCGGCGCACCGCTGCTCGGCGTCGTGTTTGCAATCGGCTGGGCTCCTTGCATGGGGCCGACCCTCGGCGTCGTCATGTCGCTTTCGTTGCAGGCCGGCTCGCTCGGGCGCGCTTCGGTGCTTGCTCTGGCCTATTGCGTGGGGCTCGGCCTCCCGTTCGTGCTTGCCGCGTTCGGCTTCGGCTGGATGACGCAAACCATGACATTCTTTAAGCGGCATATTCGTGCCGTCAACCTCATCGGCGGCGGCCTGTTGATTCTCATCGGCCTGCTTATGGTGACCGGAATCTGGAGTCAGATCATGTTCTCTCTGCAGGCGGTGATGGCGAACTTTGGCACGATCCTCTGATTCCCACGAGACTGAGCGAGAGGGCGCGCAGGCGCGTGACTCGAAAGCCGAGCGCGTGAAGCGCATCAAGCCACGCGGCACCGCCGCGACCGGGCGGCCCGAAGACTACGACGACGGCACGCTCGGGGCATCCGACGCGTTAGACGGGCGAGGCAGGGTTACCTCGCCCGAACTGGGGCTGCGGGGCTACCTGCGCTGGTTCTGGCGGCAGCTGACCAGCATGCGCGTAGCGCTGATCCTTTTGCTGCTGCTCGCTGTCGCGACGATACCCGGATCGCTCGTGCCGCAACGCGGAGCAGACCCGAACGGGGTGCTGCAGTACCAACAGGATCACCCAGATCTGTTCAAGGTGCTCGACGCGTTTCCGATCCAGGCCTTCGACGTCTACTCGTCGGTCTGGTTCTCGGCGATCTACCTGCTGCTGTTCGTCTCGCTGATTGGGTGCGTGCTGCCACGCATCGCGCACCACTGGAAGGCGCTGAGGGGCAAGCCGCCGCGTACGCCTGCCCGTCTGCAGCGCATGGCCGGGTACGCCGAACAGCGCATCTCGAACCCGAGCGCGTCGGACGAAGAGCGCGAGGCGTTCGCCGAGCGCGCGATCCTCGAAGCACACGCACTGCTGCGAAGCCAGCACTATCGTGCCGAAGTGCAGCACGTGAAAGCTTCAAAGCATCGCGCCGCGGAGGTTTCGGTGTCGGCCGAGCGCGGCTACCTGCGCGAAACCGGCAACCTGCTTTTCCACATTGCGCTCGTCGGGGTGCTCTTGAGCGTTGCCGTCGGCGGGCTTTTCAGCTTTAACGGTCAACGCGTGTTGGTTGTGGGCGAGTCGTTCTTCAACCAGCTCATCGACTACGATTCGGCGAACTCGGGAACCTACTTTGACCCCTCGACCCTTGAGCCGTTCGCGATGACACTCGACAAGTTCGACGTCGACTACGTGACCGAGCAGGACGGCAACGAGGTTGCGCTCGGCCAAGTGAAAGAGTATCGAGCGCACGTGACGCTCGAGACGCCGGACGGCGAAACGCGCGAAGAAGTGATCCGTGTGAATCACCCGCTGCGTGTGCACGGCTCGCCCGTGTACCTGATCGCAAACGGCTACGCGCCGACCGTGACCGTTCGCAACGCCGAGGGCACGGTGGTCTACAGCGAGTCGATGCCATTCATTCCGCAAGACAACCTCAACCTGACCTCGCTCGGCGTCATCAAGGTGCCGTACGGTTTGTCGCGCGATGGAGAGCCCACACAGCTCGGGCTGCGTGGCTTCTTCTACCCCACGCAGGCAGAGCTCGAAACAGGCGCGTTCACCTCGGTGTATCCCGACCTCAAGAACCCGGTGCTGACTCTCGACGTGTTCGCTGGTGATCTCGGCATCAATGCCGACGCGGGCGGCGTGGTGATTCCTCAGTCGGTCTACAAACTCGACACAACCGGGATGGAGCAGCTCACCGGCCGTGCTATCGACAAGGAGTCCCTCAAGCTGACCATCGGCGACACAGTCGATCTGCCCGACGGCATGGGCACCATCAGTTTTGAAGCTGCGCCGCGCTACGCATCGTTCGACGTGATGCGAAATCCGGCCCAGCAGTGGATCTTGATCTCAGCTCTTGCCGCAGTGCTCGGGTTGCTCTCATCGCTGTTCGTGCCGCGTCGCCGCATGTGGGTGAAGGCTGTGCAGACCGACGACGGCGTGCTGTTGCAGTACGCGGCGCTCGCGCGCGGCGACGACCCCACGCTCGAGCGCGCGGTCGAGCAACTGCGCGAGCAGCACCGCGAGCGGCTGTAGCTGTCGGCGGCTTCTGTGCTGTCTCCAGGCGAGCCTTTTCAATTGCATGTGGGCAAAGTTTGAGTACCCTTACGACTGTAGGCAGGCAAGCTTCGGGGGTCACATACTGTCGTCAAAACCCGCCTTTTGAACATTCTGTGACTCCCAAAGCTTGCTGGAGGCCGGTACGTCGGCGGTACCCGGGTGATCCGGAGCGCCACCCATCTGAGGCACGCGCAAAAGGGCACCACCCAGAACGGCCCCCGCAACACGGCCCCAACAGAACGGCACCAGCAGACGGTCTCCAGCAGAACGGCCGCAACGGAATGTCCCCGGCCGCAAAGCCGGCAAAAAGAGAGCTACCCCCAAAGCTCGCTCAGATTGATGCGAACTTTGGGGGCAGCGGGGGGTTGTCGCCAAAGGCGACCGGGCGGTGGTAGCGGGGAGCCAGAATACCGCCCAGGAACATACTACTTCGAAACAGCGGCTGCGGAAGCCCTTTGCGAGAAGTAGACAGGAATTAGCGAGAGCAGAATCATGATCGTCGCGACGACGTTCACCTGGTTCACCTCGTTGGGCCGCGCCATCTGGTTCATGATCCAGAGCGGTAGCGTCTCGACCCCCACTGGCGCGGTGAAAATGGTGACCACGATCTCGTCGAACGAGAGTGCGAAGGCGAGCAGACCGCCGGCGACGAACGCGGGGCGAAACTGCGGAAAGGTGATGAGCCTGAACGTCTGGCCGATGCCCGCGCCAAGGTCGGCCGAGGCTTCTTCGAGATTCGGGTTCATGCGGCGAAGGCGGGCGATCACGTTGTTGAACACCATGACGACACAGAATGTGGCGTGCGCGATGATCATGCCCCAGTAACCGACCTGAATACCCATGGGCTTCAGCACCTGGAAGAACGTGTTCGACAGGGCAACACCGGTGACGATGCCGGGCAGGGTGATCGGCAGCACGATCAGCAGGTTCACGACGTGCTGGCCGAAGAACTTGAAGCGTTGCAGCGCGAAGGCAGCGAGGGTGCCGAGCACGAGCGCGAAGGCGGTGGCGACGAGCGCGACAATCACCGAGTTCAACAGCGCGGCGTGCATGGCGGGGTTCACGATCGTCTTCTCCCACCACTCGAGCGAGAAGCCGGGAATCGGCCAGCCGGGCACCTTGCCCGAGTTGAACGAGTTCATGATGATGACGAACATCGGCACGTACATGAATGCGAGCACGACGATGGTGACGATTGCGAGACCGATCTTGGTTCCGCGGTTCAGGCGAAGCATGAGGTGACTCCTGGGTTCCAGATCAGAGGTTGTTGAGGGCGCCGGTGCGTCGCACTGCGCTGAGGTAGATGACGATCAGCACGATCGGCACGAACGAGAACGCGGCGGCGAGCGGCGGGTTCAGGTTGATGTTCTGGGCGATGATGCTGCCGATCATCTGCGTTGAGCCGCCGACGTACATCGCCGCGATGTAGTCGCCAAGGCTGAGCGAGAATGTGAAGATCGAGCCGGCGATCAGCGAGGGCAGCAGCAGCGGGGCAACGATGGTGCGAATGGTGCGCAGCCCGCGAGCACCGAGGTCTGACGAGGCGTCGTAGAGGTTCTCGGGAATCTGCGCGACGGCTGCATATACCGGAATTGCCATATACGGAAACCAGAGGTACACGAGGGTGAGCGTGACGGTGAGCACGCCGAGCCCTGGGCCGGTGATGCCGAGCGGCTGCAAGAACCAGTTGAAGAAGCCCTCTTCTGTCCAGACGAGGCGCATGCCGATGATCTTGACGAGGTAGCCCGCCCAGAGCGGAAGGGTGACGAGCACGGCGAGCACCGCGCGCAGCTTCGGCCCCGCGACCTGTGTCATGAACACCGCGAGCGGCACCGAGAACAGGGCGCAGATCAGGGTGACGGCGATCGCGATGAGCAGGGTGCGCAGCGCGGTCATCGAGTAGGCCGAGACGGTCGCGAGCTGCGTGAAGTTTTCGAGCGTGAAGCCCGGCTTCACTCGCGAGGTGAAAGGATCGGTCGTCCAGAATGCGGTGACCAGCATCATGGCGAGCGAGAAGATGTAGACGCCGACGAGCCACACCATCGGCAGCGACAGCAGCGCGGCCAGGCGACCCTTGGGGTGCCGGTAGAGGGCGGTAGAGATCGGTCGGGGCTTGCGCGACCGAACGGTGCTGGTGCTCACGGGGTGTCCTCGCTGACGAAGTCGGTGAACCGGCTGGTTTCAGCCTGGCCGAAACCTCCGGGGAGATCGGAGAAAGAGATTTGAGGGAAGAGGATCAGGTGGGTGCCCGAGTGCCGGGCACCCACCCTGGTCAATCGCTAGGCGCCGATCAACCCTTGACGGTTGCCCAGGCGTTGGTCCAGTCCTGGTAGTTGGTGCACTTCACATCGGTTCGGCCGTCGAGGCACTGGTCGATGGGGGTGGTCCAGAACCACACCTTCTTGAAGTACTCCTCGTCGGTGGCGTTGTAGTAGTCGCAGTGAGCCTTCGCGTCTGCGCTGGTGTCGCAGAACGCGCCGTTGGCGGGAGCCATGCCGAAGTTCATCGCGATGGCGCCGTTCACCTCGGGCGACGAGGTGTAATCCATCCAGGCGTAGCCGCAGTTGGGGTTCTTTGCGTCTGCGGCGAGCATCCAGGCGTCTGACCAGCCGGTGCTGCCTTCCTTCGGCAGCACGCTCTTGAACTTCTCGTCTGCGGTCGCCTTGCGCAGCACCTCCCACGAGGTGCCGACAACCGAGTTGCCGCCGGTGAACGAGCTGATGTTGGTCGCCGGCGACCAGTACTCCGACACCATAGCGTTCTGCTGCTTCAGCAGGTCGGTGGCCGCCTTCAGCTGCTTCTCATCGAGCGCGTAGGGGTTCTTGATGCCCAGGTCGGGCTGGCTCGACATCAGGTAGACGGCTGCCTCTGCGATGTAGATGGGGCTGTCGTAGGCGGCGATCTTGCCGGCGTAGGGGCTGTCCTTCTCCCACACGATGTTCCAGCTGTCGGGGGTTTCAGTCACGACATCGCTGTTGTATTCGAGAATGTTTGCGCCGCGGCCGATCGGAATGCCGTAGACGTTGCCGTTGAGCGTGTCGTACAGCTGACCCTTCATGCCGGGCACGATGTCGTCGGAGAAGTTCGGAATCAGCTCGGTGTTGAGCGGCTGCACGTTGCCGTCGACGATGAGGCGCAGGCTCGCATCGCCCGATGCCGACACGAGGTCGTACTCGCCGGTGCGCATGAGCTGCACCGCTTCGTCGCTCGTGGCGAAAACCTTGCGGTTGACGGTGCAGCCGGTCTCTTGGGTGAAGGTGTCTGCCCAGGCGGGCTCGACGAAGCCCGACCACGCGAGAATGTTGACCTCTTTTTCGTTGTCTCCGAGCTTGTCCATCATGGGAATCTCGGGAACGTCGATCTGGAGGCCGCCGGCGGCCTCAGTGCCTGCCTCGCTTGCGCAACCGGTGAGCGCCAGCGCCAGCGCTGCCGCTGCAGCTGCGGGAACTGCCAGTATCTTCTTCATCGCTACTCCTTAGTAGGTGATGTGCCCTGTCGGGCGGGTTGGTATTCGGTGGGTAAAGGATCGTGGCCGTCTAAGCGGCGTCGCGATTCTGTGCGGGCTCTGATCCCGGGATCGCCATCGCGTGATCGCGCTGAAAACGCAGGCGCACGTTGTCGCCGCGGGCAGCGCTCGGCTCGGTGCGCGGGGTGTGCGAGTTCTGCTTCTCGACGATGAACCGCACTCCTGCCTCGGTGTCGATGAGGTAGCGGGTGTGCGCGCCGGCGTAGACGATCTCTGCGATGGTGCCCGCGACGTCGACTGCGCCGAGCTCTGCCGGGGCCGTGGCGTCTACCAGGTGCACCCGCTCGGGTCGCAGGCTATGAATGCGGGCTTCGCCGAGCAGGTGCTGCGATACCTCGGCATTCAGCAGGTTGGTGACACCGAGGAAGCTCGCGACGAACTCGGTCTCAGGGAACTCGTAGACCTCGCGCGGTGCGCCGACCTGCTCGATCTTGCCGTTATTGAAGACGGCCACGCGGTCGCTCAGCGTGAGCGCCTCTTCTTGGTCGTGGGTGACAAAGATGAAGGTGATGCCGACCTCGCGCTGAATCTGCTTGAGCTCGATCTGCATCTGCTCGCGCAGCTGCTTGTCGAGTGCGCCGAGCGGCTCATCGAGCAGCAGCACCTTCGGGCGCAGAATGAGCGCGCGGGCCAGGGCGATGCGCTGGCGCTGGCCGCCCGAGAGCTGCGAGGGGCGACGGTCGGCGACGTGGCTCAGGCGCACCTGCTCGAGCGCCTCGCTCACGAGCTTCTTGCGCGTCGCCTTGTCGACCTTGCGCACGGCGAGGCCGTAGGCGACGTTCTCGGCGATCGACATATGCGGAAACAGCGCGTAGTCCTGAAACACGGTGTTGACCTCGCGGTCGAATGGTGCCGAGCGGGTGACGTCGTTGCCGTGCAGCAGGATCTTGCCTGCGCTCGGTTCTTCGAAGCCGGCGATCATGCGCAGCACCGTGGTCTTGCCCGAGCCCGAGGGGCCGAGCATCGAGAAGAATTCGCCCGCGCGAATGTCCATATCGAGGTCTTTCACCGCGGTCATGTCGCCGAAGTGCTTGGCCAGGCCCTGCAGAGAGACGGCCACGTCGGCGGTCTTCAGCAGGCTGGTGTGCTCTTCGTGCATACGGCCACGGGATTCACCGAGATCGAAACCGGTGCTCTGGGCCTGGGTGCCATCTTGCGTCATTGCGTGCTCCTCGAACGACAGTGTTGGAATGTCAGAAACATTAACATAGGAAATTAGATGTTTTGCAATTAAATTTGTTCTCGAGGATCACGATTCGGTCACGGCAGGCCCGCGCGTCTGCGGCGAGCACTCAGTGTGCGCTCATGTTTCTCTTGGCAGACTGGGCAGTGTTCTCGCGGGTTTTTGCATATGTTTGCTGCCAGGCAGAAGCCACCGAATGCGAGAGAATTGCTGCAGCGAGGGTGATCCTCGCCCCACCCAAAAAATCAACGCCGAACTCGCGAGAGGAGCAACGATGGAGCTAGCGCAGGCATCACCCGCGTCGAGTCGTTTGCGCAACGCGGCGTTCGCGCCGATCGGCGATGAGGGGCGGGCCGAACTCGTTGAGACCAGGCTGCTGCAGGCCATCTCGAGCGGCGCATTCATTGAAGGCGAGCGGCTGCCGAGCGAGAACGAGCTGTCGCAGCTCTTCGGTGTCGCGCTCGTCACCGTGCGCGAAGCGCTCGGCACGCTTCGCCACCGCGGGCTCATCGACACCAAGCGGGGCCGCGGCGGCGGCAGCTTCGTTCGCTCAAGCCCTGGTGCGGTCGAAGAGGTCAACACGAGGGCGCTGATGGCGATGCCACGCGTCGCGCTAGCCGACCTCGGCGTGCACTACGAGGTGATCGTTGCCGCCTGCGCCGAATACGCGTGCCTGCGTGCCACCGAGGACGAGCTCGATGTCGTGCAGCGCGTGCTGGTCGACGCGCGCGACCTGCCGCCCGGGCCATGGCGCCGCCGCATCACCGACGTGCAGCTCGAACTCGCCGCGCTCAGCCAGTCGGTGCGGCTGACCTCTGAACACGTGCGGGTGCAGACCGAGTTCACCCCGCTGCTCGCGTTGCAAGACGCGCAAGTCGAACAGCGACATCTCACCCACGACTCGCTGCTCGCACAGATTGAAGCGACCCGCGAGGGCGACGTCGCGAAGGCGCGCGAGGTCGTGCGTGCGAGCGTCAGAAGCTCGGTGCGATGGCTCGGCGGGCTGCGCATCGAACTGCAGGGCGGCTCGGCTTCTGAGCAGCTTCGTGCCACACTTGAGAGGTATCGCGGCCAGAGTGGCACCGCGAGCTTCACGGGGGAGGCGGCGTGAGCGCAGAGCGAAACGCGCAGTGCGATCAGCTGATCGCGCAGTTCGATGACTTCGTCGACGGCATCTTTGCTCCGCTCGATGCCTGGCTGCCCCGGCTGCAACAGCAGCTTGCTGAGCGCCTCGCGCAGGGGCCGATCTCGGGGGCGCAGCTCACCGGCCTCGTCGAAGCAGAGGCTCACGCCGTGCTCGAATCGACCGACCGGCCGCTCTATGGTGCGGGTTTCTGCGCCGCAGAGAACGTGGTCGCCGAAGGCAACCCGCTCGCCTGGTGGCAGGGGCCAGAGCGGGCGCTGCTCGCGTCATCGACCTTCGGCCCGGGCCAGGCCGCGATCGACCTGCACCGCCTCGAGTGGTATCGACTGCCTGCCCAGACGCTCGAGCGGCACATCGCCGGCCCGTTCGTCGACTACCTCTGCTCGAACGAGATCACCCTCACCGCTGCGATTCCTCTGATGCTCGACGGCGAGTTCTCGGGAGTGCTGTGCGCCGACGTGCTCGTCGCGTCGCTCGAAGACCTGCTGCTCCCGCTGCTGCACAGCCTCGAGGGGGCGGCCCTCGTGAACTCGAGCGGCCGGGTCGTCGTCTCGTCGCACCACGGCTACGAGACTGGCGATCGATTCGCGAGCGACGTCGAGTTGGTGCGCTCAGAGCGCTACCCGTTCAGCTTGGCGCTGCCCTCGAGAGTCGCGGCCTGATCCTCGCCCGAAAGCCTTCTTGCCTGCCAGTTCACAGCAAGCCGTGATCGCACGAGACTAGGCTTGAGAGCCGTGCTGCAGTCGCTCGAACACCTCGAACAATACTCAACGATCGCGCTGTATTCGGCCATGGCCGTCTACGCGATCGCTTTCGTCTTCTTTGTGGTCGATCTGGCCAACAGAAGCGGCGACGGCGGGAGTGCGTTGCCCGAGACCGACGCGAAGGGTCGAGTCATCGTGCGCAGCCGGTCGCTTCGCATCGGTTTCGCCCTGACGGTGCTCGGCTTCGCGTTGCACCTCGCAGCCACACTGCTACGTGGGATCGCCGCCGGCCGCGTGCCGTTCTCGAACATGTATGAGTTCTCGCTCACCGCGACCACCGCCATCATCGCGATCTTCATACTGACGCAGTTCTTCGTAGACGTGCGTTTTCTGGGCGCGCTCGTCACGGGCATGACGGTGCTGTTTCTCGGCGTCACCAAGGTCAACTTCTATCGCGAGATCGTGCCGCTGCCGCCGGCCCTCGACACCTACTGGCTCGTGATTCACATTCTTGTTGCGGTGCTTGCCGTCGGCTTCCTGACTCTGTCGTTCGGGCTCTCGGTGCTGCAGCTCATGCAGACGCGCCGCGAGAACGCGATCAAAGCGGGCGAGACCGGGGTGCTGCGCTTTCTCAGCGGGTTTCCGAATGCGATTCGCCTCGAAGACCTCGCCTACCGCATGGCCATTATCGGCTTCGTGTTCTGGACCTTCACTCTGATCGCCGGCTCGATCTGGGCCGAGCGCGCCTGGAGCCGCTACTGGGGCTGGGACACCAAGGAAGTGTGGACCCTCGTGATCTGGGTGCTCTACGCGGGCTTCATTCACGCACGCGCGACGCGCGGCTGGCGAGGCACCCGCTCGGCGTGGTTGTCGATCGTCGCCTATGGTGCCGTGATCTTCAACTTCACGATCGTGAACGTGTTCTTCAAAGGGTTGCACGCCTACTCGGGGCTTTGACCTTGGTCGGAGGGAATCGGCCGACTCCGAGGGCGGAGCTCGGCGCCATCGCCGCGCGACGCGATGCGTCGCATTGAGCGGCTGGGCGGGGTTGCACGCCTACTCGGGGCTTTGACCTTGGTCGGAGGGAATCGGCCGGCTCCGAGGGCGGAGCTCGGCGCCATCGCCGCGCGATTCCGCGACTTCGCGGCTCGGCGACTCGGCGCTCTCGGCCTCATCGGCCGACTCGCGCAGGGGCTGGCGCTGATCCTCGCCCTGCATAAACGCACAAAACAGCGCTCAAGGCATACGAAATTTCGACTTTCGTATGCCTTGAGCGCTGTTTGATGTTTGAGCTGCAGCCTTAGGCGCCGCGGTTTTCGCCCGAAGCCCCGGCCTCCTCGGCCGCCCGCGCGCAGCGCGTCGCCGGGCTCTCGCCTCGAGGATCCTCGGCGGTTGCGTTGAAGCGGTGCATCAGCTTCTGCAGCTGCGCGAGTTCGTCTTCGCTCCAGCCGGCGAACCGCACCAGGTAGTCGGCCGAGATACGCGCCTGGATGCCCTCGATTGCGGAGTGTGCCGCCTCGCTTGCGGTCAGCAGAATGACCCGGCGATCCGACTCTGCCTCTTTCGCGTCGACGAGACCGAGCGAACGAAGCTTCGTGACCTGCCGACTCACCATGGCCTTGTCCATGTCGAGAATGCTGCCGAGCCCGGTCGCGGTGACCGGCCCACGGCGCAGAATCGTCTGCAGAATCATCATGCCGGGGCCGCGCAGCTCGGGGTGCACCTCTTCGGCAAAGCGAGTCCAGCGGGTTCTCGCGGCCGCAAACGACTGCGAGAACTCACTGATGATCTCAGAGATCACCTCTTCGCGGGTGTGCTCATGCATGGTTCAAGCCTAGGCGTCGTTGCGCTTCGCCGAGTTCACGTTCGCAGTCGCAGTCGCTGACGCACCCCCGACGGCAGTCGCCGGTGAGCTCTCGATGACGGGAACCGAACCGGTGTCAACGCTCAGCGCAACCGACTGGCCAATCTGCTCTACCGTGCCGGTGCGGGGCGAACGCTTGCCCGCCATGCGCTGCGCGTTGTTCTTGGTGCCGAGCGGAATGTTCGGCAAGAAGATCACTGCGATGATGGCGATGGCCGCGACGGGCGCAACCGAGAGAAACACGTCGCCAATGGCGTGACCGTATGAGTCTTCGACGACCAGACGCAGCGCGGGGTCGAGCTCTGACATCTTGGGAATCGTGCCATTCTTGAGGGCTTCTGCACCCGCGAGGGCCGCGGGGTTCGTCTGCGCGAGCTTGGTCAGGCCTTCGGTCATGAGTTCGGTGACGCGGTGGCCGAGCACGGTGCCCATGACTGACATGCCCGCGCTGCCACCGAGAGTTCTGAAGAACGTCACAGCGCTCGACGCGGCACCCATCTGGGTGGGGGCGACGGTGTTCTGCACGACGAGCACGAGGTTCTGCATGGTCATGCCGACGCCGCAGCCCATGATGAACATCGAGATGCCGACATACCAGAACGAGGTGTCGTAGCGAATCTGCCCCATGAGCACGATGCCGACCAGCAGGGCGATGGCGCCGGTGACGACAAACGCCTTCCACTTGTTGTAGCGGCTGATGAGCTGGCCGACGACGGTCGACGAGCCGAGCACGCCAGCCATCATGGGTAGGGTGAGCAGGCTCGACTCGATCACGCTGCGGCCGCGGGCGATCTGCATGTACTGGCCGAGGTAGACAACGGTTGCGAACATAGCGATGCCCACCGCGACGCTCGCGACGACCGACATCGTGAACGTTGCGTTCTTGAAGAGGGTGAGTGGGATCAGCGGTTCTTCAGCGCGCAGCTCTACGAAGACTGCGATCACGAGCAGAACCACGCCCGCACCGACCATGAGCGCTGTCTGCCATGAAGCCCAGTCGAAGTCGCTGCCCACGAGAGTGATCCAGATGAGCAGGCTCGAAAAACCGGCCGAGATGAGCACCGCGCCTGCATAGTCGAGCTTGACCTTGCGCTTGGTGGTGGTGAGATGCAGGGTGAGCTGCAGCATGATCAGGGCGACGATCGCGAAGGGAACCGCGACATAGAAGTTCCAGCGCCAGCCGATCGTGTCGGTGAAGAGTCCACCGATGAGCGGGCCGCCGACGGTCGCCACCGCCATGATGGCGCCCATGATGCCCATGTACTTGCCGCGCTCGAGCGGGCTGAGAATCTCGGCAAGCACGATCTGGCCGAGCACGCCGAGACCGCCGACGCCGAGGCCCTGCACGGTGCGGAACGAGATCAGCCAGGTAGCATCGTGCGCCATGCCAGCGAAAATCGAACCGAGGGTGAAGATGATGAGCGCGAGCTGCAGCAGCACCTTCTTGTTTGTGAGGTCTGCGAGCTTGCCCCAGATCGGGGTCGAGATCGCCGAGGCGAGGGAGGTCGCCATGACGACCCAGGTGAAGGTCGCCTGAGTGCCGCCGATGTCGGCGATGATGCGCGGCATCGAGGTGCCGACGACGTTCATCGCGAGCATCGATACGAAGGTGCTCATGAAGATGCCGGCGAGTGCCCAGTTTTTGGCGCGGCCGTGCAGCACGAGTGGCACGGTGCCGGTTTTCGGGCTCGATGAGGTTGGGGTTTGAGACATAGAGGTGTGTTTGCCTTCGTTTGAGAGACGAGGATCGCGGCGCGCAGCGGGCTTTGCCCGGCGCACCGAATAAGTTGACGAGAATCAACTATATGCGATTGGTTGACTTTCGTCAACTATTTGCGCGGCGATGGGTTTTGCGCGCCGCCGAGGCTCGTTCTGTGTGCTGCCGACTCGACCTCGCGTGCCGCCGGCTCCCCTCCCTCGCGCCGTAACAGTGCACGTATTGCGCTCTGATCGCTCCCGAGGAAGCGCTTCGTGCACTATTCGCCGGCGAGGCGCCTCGATGAGAGATGCGAGAATAGAGGAATGGCTCTCGCAGACGGCTCAGGCATCATTCGCATCGGCGTGATCGGGGGCGGGCAGCTCGCTCGCATGATGGTGCCGCCGGCCGTGCACCTCGGGTTGCGCATCAGTGTGCTCGCCGAGACCGAGGGATCAAGCGCCGAGCGCGCCGCAGACCGCGTGGGCGACTACCGAGACCCCGAGACCGTGTTCTCGTTTGCTGAGACCGTCGACGTGGTGACCTTCGATCACGAACACGTGCCGCCGAGCATTCTGCGCGAGCTCGAATCGCGAGGAGTCAGCGTGCACCCGCGCCCAGACGCCCTGCAGTTCGCGCAAGACAAGATTCTGATGCGTGAGAAGCTCACCGAGCTCGGCGTGCCGGTGCCCGCCTGGGCGGCCGTCACCAACGAGGCCGAGCTGCAACAGTTCATCGACGCTCACGGCGGCCGCGCCGTGGCGAAGACCGCACGCGGCGGCTACGACGGCAAGGGCGTGCGCGTGATCTCGAGCGCAAGCGAGGTGCGCGATTGGTTCACCGCGCTCGC
Organism: uncultured Leucobacter sp.; assembly: GCA_937967375.1. GTDB lineage: Bacteria > Actinomycetota > Actinomycetes > Actinomycetales > Microbacteriaceae > Leucobacter. The sequence continues at coordinate 38,887 of CALCJF010000103.1, read as the reverse complement.
AGAAGACGGCCGCGGTGGCGCGCTGCTCGTTGAAGAGCTCGTCGACTTCGTGCGCGAGCTGTCACAGCTGGTCGCCCGTCGCCCGAGCGGTGAGGTGCGCGCATGGCCTGTGGTCGAGACCATTCAGCGCGATGGGGTGTGCGCCGAGGTGCTCGCTCCGGCACCCGTGCAGCACGCCCAGACCCTCGAAGACGCAGCGCGCATTGGACTCACCGTCGCCGAGGGCGTCGGCGTCACGGGCGTGCTCGCGGTCGAGATGTTCGAGGCCGCCGACGGGCGAGTGCTCGTGAACGAGCTCGCCATGCGCCCACACAACTCGGGTCACTTCTCGATCGAGGGCTCGGCGACGAGCCAGTTCGAGCAGCACTTGCGCGCGGTCGCTGACCTTCCACTCGGCGACACAGCAATGACCGCGCCCGCCGCGGTGATGGTGAACGTGCTCGGCGGCCCCGCCGAGGGGCCGATGCCGGTGCGCTACGCCGAGGTGCTTGCGGCGCACCCGCGCGCCAAGGTGCACAGTTATGACAAGCTGCCGCGGCCGGGCCGCAAGGTCGGCCATGTCACGGTGACGGGCGACGACCTCGCATCGGTGCTCGCCGAGGCTCGCGCGGCCGCCGCCAAGTTCGACTGAGCGCTGATCTCGCGGCCCCTCGGCGCCGGGTCGGTGACGGCGTCGGGCGGCGAAGGGAAGTGTTCTCTCTGCGTGTGGGGCGACTGCCTCTTGGGGCTACTGCTCGAGCTTCTTCTGCTCGTCGAACCACTGCATAATGCCTCGCATGCGTTTTTCTACCTCGACAAAGTAGTCGTTCATCTTTTGTAGATTCGCGGTTGCCGGAGAGTCCTCACCCTTGAGTGACCCCAGAGTGTGTAGCGCGAGCTGCGCATAGGATTGCACGCCGGCGATGCCGTCCTCTTCCATGTTTCGCCAGGCGTCGGGATGAATGATGAGGCCGGTCTGTCGGCTTCCCGGAATGCTGACGCGCAGCGCGAATCGTTTGTCGAGCAGTGTTCTTGTCGCTGTGCTAACGGCTCCGAGGCTTGCGTCGAGCTGATCTCTGAGCTCGGCCTGGGTCAGTGGGCCGTCAGCGACCAACAGGCATCCGAGCACTCGGCCGGTCATGCGGGGCATCCAGCGGATGCCTTCGACGAGAAAGCCAAGAGCTTCGATGAACTCGGTGCGCGCGTCATCGTTCTGGGCGTCGGGGATCGCTCTGGATGCTTCCTGCACTGGTGTTACCTCGCTTCTGAAGAATGACTCTACTCCGGGTGTAGCCAAGAAGCTATTTTATTTATATAGTTTCAGTAATTTCTGAAAATTAAGCTAATCTAGAAATGGATCAACTCAAAGGTGAGGGCATGACAGATCACACGAATACCCGGTTGCGCGAGCAGGAAGAAGCCATTGCGCGCAGATTCGGCTGGCTAAATCGACCGGGCGCCGATGTCGAAGCGTGGATTGACGCTGAGAACCTTCGAAGCGAGGCGCATCTCGACGGGCTCGTGGATATCAACTCGATCAGGGCATCGCTCGAAGACATTCTCTCGACCGAACACCGCTCATTGCCGAAGGAAGCCGGCGGTCGCACATTTCAGCTCAGGCGTGGCGCTGGGGAAGAACAGCACTCACTCTGGGTCACTGACGAGCAAGGTGAGAGGATCCTCGTTTCTGCAGGCGAGCTCGAGTCGATTACGGATTCCATCGCCACATTCTCACCGAGCCCCGACGGAGCCTGCGTCGTTTGGACCGCATCAACAGGCGGGGCGGACTGGCAGCTCGCGCGAGTTCGAGACGCGGCAACGGGTCTTGACCTGGAAGACCGCCTCACGGGCATGAAGTGGCCCGACCTCGCCTGGCTCGATGACACCTCGTTCGCATACATGTCGTGGGCAATGCCACCCGAGGGTGAGGAGCTGACCGCACTAAACTCGGGCGCCACGATCAGAGTGCACCGCCTCGGCACTGATCAGTCTGAGGATCCAGTCATCTACGAACCGAGCGAAACAAGCTGGGTCATCCCGTCTACTTCGGATGACGGTAAGTGGTTGCTGCTGCAGCAGCTCAAGGGCATTGTGCCGGCGACGGTCTATCGACGCCCGATTCCGCTCGGTGCCGATGACGAATGGCAGACGGTGATCGACTCGGAGGGCCCTGACACGCTCATCGGCGTGCACGACGACGAGACGTTCTTGTTGAGCTACCGCGGCCACTCTGCAGGTCGGCTGCTCGGCTTGCGTGCAGAAGAACCCGAGCGGGTCGTGTACGAGTCGGCCGACGAAGAGCCGCTCGCCGATGCATACCAGCTGGGCGATCGGGGCGTGCTCGTTGCGCACACCTTCGAAGGGACCCGTTTCACAGTGGTTTCGCTTCGGAGCGGCGAGGTGTTGCAGCGCGTGCTACTGCCCGCGAACCTCGTGGTGCAGTCGATAGGCGAGCTCGGAGATAGCGCCCTCGCGCTCGATCTCGAGGTGATCGGTGGGCAGCGCTCGGTGCGGTGTGTGAAACTCGGAGATCTCGCCGCACTCGCCGAGACTGGCGAGGCTCCACTGCTCGTTGAGACCGTCTGGGCGACGAGCGCCGACGGCACGAGAGTGCCGATGCGGGTCGTGCGGCAGCACGGAGAGCCGCCGATTGGCGATGCGCGCGTATTTCTCTCGGTATACGGAGGCTACGCGATCCCTTTTCTGACCAACGGATATAGCTCATGGCACCTGGCTTGGGTGCGCGCTGGCGGGGTGCTGGCCTACGCTGGTGTGCGCGGCGGCGGGGAGTTCGGTGAGAGCTGGCACGAGGCCGCACGACGCGAACGCAAACGCCACGGTATCGAAGATCTCATCGCCTGCGCCGAATGGTTCGAACAGCAGGGCTGGAGCGGCGCGCGGCAAGTCGCAATCAACGGCATGTCGAACGGGGGGCTGATGACCTCGGCTGCACTCGTGCGCGCCCCCGAGCTCTTCGGTGCGGTCGTCACCGAAGTGCCGGTCGCCGACATGTTGAACTTTCACCGATACACGGCCGCTCACGGCTGGATCGCGGAGTACGGCGATCCGGACGATCCAATTGACCGCGAGTTTCTCGCCGAGTACTCGCCGCTGCACAACGTACATGCCGATCGCCGTTATGCGCCGACGCTCGTGCTGACAGCCGACCAGGACGATCGGGTGCCGCCCGGTCCGCATGCGTACCCGCTTGCGGCCGCGCTTCGTGAGACCGTCGATGGTGATGAGCACACCTTCCTGCAGGTGACGCGCAACGCGGGGCACGCTACCGGTCGATCCCTAGCCGACACCATTGCCGAGCGCGCCGCAGTGCTCGGATTCTCGGCATGGGGAATCGAGAAGACTTCAACCACACACTCACAACAGAATGGAGCTGCACTGTGATGTTTACAAGAAGGGGCACGCGCAGAGTCGCGAGTGCCATCGGAGGCGCGGCGATCGCGCTCGCCCTGCTGTCGAGCTGTTCAGTGCCCGGCGCTGGCGGCAGCGGCGGAGACGCTGGCGGAACAAGCTTCAAGATCTCGATGTACGACCCGGTGAACCTCACCCCGGCGAATACCTGGGACTACAACCTCAGCAAGATGCTCTTCACGACGCCGATGGATCTCGATGCAGAGACAGGCGAGCCGGTGCCCGCCGCCGCAGAGTCCGTCGAATCGGACGACCAGATCACCTGGACCGTGAAGCTGCAGGAGGGGTGGAAATTTCATAACGGCGAGGCGATGACTTCGAAGAGCTTCATCAACGCCTGGAACACCGCGGCGCTCGGCAAGAACGCCTGGCTGCAGAACGGAAGCTTCAGTAAAATCGCAGGCTACGTCGAGATGAATCCCACCGAGGGCGAACCGCAGGCGACCGAACTCTCTGGTCTGAAAGAAGTGAGCGATACAGAGTTCACGGTGACCCTCACTGAGCCATTCGGCCTGTTCCCGTACCTGCTGACGTCAAACGCGTTTGCCCCGATGCCCGAGGCCGCATATGACGATCTCGACGGCTTCGGCAAGCAGCCCATCGGCAATGGTCCCTACTCGATCGTGAACGAGTACGAGCCGAACCAGCCTGTAGAAGTCACGCGCTTCGAGGAATACCAAGGCAAGCCAGGCAACGCTGACCAGATCACCTTCGTGCCCTACCAGAGCCAAGACACGGCGTTCAACGATCTGCTCGCAGGCAACATCGACATCGTGTACCCGGTTCCACCGGATCGCCTCGGCGAGGTCGACAGCCTGGTCGATGGTCGCACCGCGGTCTCGAAGATCCCGAACCTCAACTACCTCGGGCTTCCACTCTGGGATGAGCGATACAGCGACGTGCGCGTGCGCCAGGCGCTGTCGATGGCGATCGATCGCGACGCCTTCACCGAGAAGATTCTGAACGGTGCCGGTGCACCGGCAAGCTCGCTCGCGCCCGACACGGTGGTCGGCTCGCAGGAGAATGTCTGCGATGCGTGTGCCTTCGACCCAGAAGCGGCAAAGAAGCTTCTTGAAGAGGCCGGTGGCTGGGACGGCGAGATGGTGCTCTACGGCGACCAGTACACGGGTCGTGATCAGGAGCTGCAGGCAATCGCAAACCAGTTCAAGAACGTGCTCGGTATCGAAGGCATTACCTTTGAACTCAGCAGCTACGCGAAGCACGCTGAGATCGTAGATGCCCGCCAGGTGCAGGGGCCGTTCCAGCTCTACATGGGTGCCTATTATCCGCACATCTCCGACTTCCTCGGCCCGTTGGTCACCACCAGCGGTTACGGAAACAAGAGCGGGTACAGCAACCCCGAAGTTGATGCGCTTGTTTCGGAAGCGAACGGCCTTTCGGTCGAAGAGGGGATCCTGCTGTTCCAGGAGGCCGAGCAACTGGTCTGGCAGGACATGCCGATCATTCCGCTCTATTACGGCTACTACACCGCGGCTTGGTCTGACAACGTGCAGTCCGTTCCGGTCGGCTTCAGCGGCCTGGGCGATCTGCGAGATGTGAAGATCAACTAGCGCAGGTCAGTCCGTGAGTTGGGTGTCCGGCGCGCAAGCGTCGGGCACCCGATCCCACTCGAGAGGAAACGATGGCAGGGTACATCGTCAAACGATTGCTGCAGGTGATTCCGGTATTTCTGGGCACCACCTTTCTCATCTTCGTCGTGGTCTATGCCCTGCCGGGCGACCCGATCGCGGCACTCGGCGGGGGCAAGCAGCACCTATCTCCGTCGGTCTACAACGAACTGCGGCAGAGGTACAACCTCGACGACCCGTTGCTCGTGCAGTACGGAAAGTACATGCTGAACCTGTTCCAAGGCAACTTCGGCACCGACTTCCAAGGCCACGAGGTCTCGGCGATCATCGCGCGCAACTGGCCGACGAGCATTCTGCTCGGTGCCACTGCGTGGGCCATGCAGGTCGTTGTCGGCATTCCGCTCGGCATCTGGGCCGCCCTGAACCGGGGACGCTTCGCCGACCACCTCGTTGGCGTCGTCACCACACTTGCGTTTGCCGTGCCGGTGTTCGTGGTCGCATACGTTTCGCAGATTCTCTTCGGAGTGCAACTGAAATGGTTTCCGGTCGCCGGGGTGTCGGCCGGATGGCCCGTCGCCTTCATCGTGCCGGCTGCGGCGCTCGCCATTATGGGACTCGCCGCGACAGCTCGGCTGACCCGCTCGAGCCTCATCGAGAACCTCGGCTCCGACTACGTGCGCACCGCGATCGCGAAGGGTATTCCGCGGCGGCAGGTGATCATGAACCACGCCATGCGCAACTCGTTGATCCCTGTCGTCACCTATCTCGGTATCGAGTTCGGCGCGCTCATGGGCGGCGCGATCATCATCGAAGGCATCTTCAACCTGCCTGGGCTCGGTAACCAGATCTTTCTCGCCATCGGTCAACAGAACGGCCCGACAGTCGTCGGTATTTCGACGCTGCTGGTGATCGTGTTCTTGATCGTGAACCTCATCGTCGACGTGCTCTACGCCTATCTTGATCCGAGGATCCGCCATGCCTGAGACAATCACCGCGCCTCGCACGGAGGCCATTGTTACCGCGCAACCCCGCAAGAAGCTTTCGTTCGCCCTGCTGCGCAGACCCGGTTTCACGATTCCCGCGGCCGTCGTGCTGCTGTTTCTCGTGATCTCGGTGTTTCCGGCACCGTTTGCGTGGATCTTCGGTAACGGTGATCCTCGCGAATGCGACCTTATGTTCTCAGGTAACCCGCCGAGTGCGGGGCATCCGTTCGGGTTCGACGTGCAGGGCTGCGATCTCTACGCGAATGTCATCTATGGGGCTCGGCCCTCGATCACCATCGCGATCGTCGTGACCTTCTCAACCATGCTCATCGCGATTGTGCTCGGTCTGCTCTCGGGCTTCTACGGCAGTTGGTTCGATAACGTGCTCGGTCGCATCACCGACGTGTTCTACGGGTTCCCGTTCATGGTGGCGGCAATCGTGATCCTCACAGCTATCGGAGTGCGCAATATTCTCACCGTGTGCATCACGCTCGCAATCTTTTCGTGGCCGACGCAGACGCGCGTGATGCGGTCGAACGTGATGAGCGTGAAGAACATGGAGTACGTGCGGGCGGCCAGGGCGCTCGGCGCGTCAAACGGCAGGGTAATGCGCAAGCACATTCTGCCGAACGCGGTGCAGCCGGTGATCGTGCTCAGCAGTCTCAGCGTCGGCGGCATCATTGCGGGCGAGGCTGGGCTCACCTACCTCGGCGTCGGGCTGCAGGCGCCAGCGATCTCGTGGGGGTTGCAACTCAACACGGCGCAGAACTACTTCAACTCACACCCCCACCTGCTGATCTTCCCATCACTCTTTCTCTGCGTCACGGTGCTCGCTTTTGTGATTCTTGGCGACACCGTGCGCGACATTCTCGACCCGAAGGTTCGCAAATGAGCGCTGCACTGCTGACCATCGACGGCCTGAACGTCAGCTTCGGCGGGCGAGATCAGCCAAAGGTGATGGCCGTGCGCGACGTATCGTTCACGGTGGCAAAGGGCGAGTGCGTCGTCGTGCTCGGCGAGTCAGGGTCTGGCAAGTCGGTGACGGCACAGTCGATTCTCGGCCTGCACGACCCTAGAAACACCTCGATCGAGGCCGAGAAGCTCGAGCTTGACGGCCAGAACCTGCTTTCGAACGAGCTGAACCGGGTGCGAGGCAGTCGCGTCGCGATGGTGTTTCAAGACGCGCTCTCTGCCCTGAACCCCGTGCATCGCGTCGGCCGTCAGATCGCCGAGTCGCTGCGCGTGCATCGAGGCATGGGAAAGCGAGAGGCGTGGGATCGCGCGGTCGAGCTGATGCGCGCGATGCAGATTCCCGACCCCGAGCAACGCGCCAGAAACTATCCGCATCAGCTCTCGGGCGGTATGCGGCAGCGCATCATGATCGCGATGGCGCTCGCGCTCGAACCTGAGCTGTTGATCGCCGACGAACCGACGACGGCTCTCGACGTGACCGTGCAGTTGCAGATTCTGCAGCTGCTGCGCACCATGTGCCGTGAGCGCGGCATGTCGCTGCTCATGATCACGCACGATGTTGGAGTCGCAGCCGAGATGGCTGACCGAATCGTGGTGATGTATGCAGGTAAGGTCGTCGAAGTTGGCAGCGTGCGCGAGATTCTGAAGGCGCCTAAGCACCCTTACACCAAGGGACTGCTCGGCTCGGTGCCGCGCACCGACCTGACGGCGCTGCCGACGCCCATTCCCGGGGGCTTGCCAGACCCGCGACGCATTCCTGCGGGCTGCGTGTTTGCCCCGCGGTGTGCAATCGCCGAGTCGCGCTGTTTCAGTGAACAGCCCGAGATGCAGCATGGCGTGGGTGGGCGAGAACTCGCCTGCCACCTTGAGCGGGTAGACGGATCGGATGGTGACCGCAATGAGTGAGGTGCTCTTCGAGGGAGTGCAACTCCAAAAGCACTTCGAGACGAAGCAGAGCGGCCGCCGCCGCGCCACCGTGAAAGCGGTTGACGGCGTCGATCTGGTGCTGCGCAAGGGCGAGTGTCTCGCGCTGGTGGGCGAGTCGGGTTGTGGCAAGAGCACGCTCGCAACCCTTGTCACCCAGCTCGAACCACCAACTTCGGGTGAGATGCGCTTCGGCGGCGAGCCGGTCGCTCGAGATCGCAAATCGACGCTCGCGTTCAGGCGAGACGTGCAGATCGTTCTGCAGGATCCTTTCACCTCGCTGAACCCCAGAATGACCATTGAAGCGATCCTGCGCGAACCGTTCGAGATTCACACCGATCTGCTGCCCCGCGCGCAGTGGCATACGAGGGCGATCGAGCTGCTGGAGATGGTTGGCCTCGGCGAGGAACACCTCACCAGATACCCCCACGAGTTCTCGGGTGGTCAGCGGCAGCGCATCAGTATCGCCAGGGCGCTCGCCGTCGAGCCGCGCGTGTTAGTGCTCGATGAGCCGCTTTCTGCGCTCGATGTCTCGGTGCAGGCGCAGGTGGTGACACTGCTGAAAGACCTGCAGGCAAGGCTCGGGCTTTCGTATCTGTTCATCTCGCATGACCTCGCTGTGGTGCGCAGCATGGCCGATCGCGTAGCGGTGATGTACCTCGGCAGAATCGTCGAAGAGGGATCGACCGAGAGCGTGTACGGTGACCCGAGGCACCCGTACACTCGGGCGCTACTATCGTCGTCTCCGGTGCCTGACCCTGATCGCCGTGACGAGGGCGGCCGCATTCTGCTCTCGGGTGACGTGCCGAGCCCGATCGACCCGCCGAGCGGGTGCCCGTTTCGCACGCGTTGCTGGCGGGCAATCGAGGCGTGCGCAAAGGATCGGCCGGCACTCGAACCGCTCCGCACCGGGGAGGCGGGCCACTCGGCGGCGTGCATCCGAGATGAAGACCCCGAGACTTCGTGAACGCTCGCAACCACTACCATTGACTCTATGAGCGAGCGCACTGCAGACACCCCACTCGTCGGCGTCATCATGGGCAGCGACAGCGACTTTTCGGTGATGAGCGACGCCGTGCAGGTGCTGCGCGAGTTCGGCATTGCCCACGAGGTCGAGGTCGTGAGCGCCCACCGCACGCCCGACAAAATGGTTGCCTACGCGCGCGGTGCCGCGGCGCGCGGCATGAAGGTCATCATCGCGGGTGCGGGCGGTGCGGCCCATCTGCCAGGCATGGTCGCTTCGATGACCACCCTGCCGGTCATTGGTGTGCCGGTTCCGCTCGCGAAGCTCGATGGCCTCGACTCGCTGCTGTCGATCGTGCAGATGCCCGGTGGCATTCCGGTTGCTACGGTCAGCATCGGCGGTGCGAAAAACGCTGGTTTGCTCGCGGCAAGGATCCTCGGGTCATTCGACACCGAACTTGCGACAGCGCTCGATGCCTATGCCAAAGACCTCGAGACCCAGGTCGAGGCGAAGAACGCGGCGCTCAAAGCCAAGCTCGGCTGAGTAGGCGGCAAGTAGCTAGTGCGGCAGCAGTCAGCGAGACAGAGCGCCGAGCCAGCTACATGTTCGCGTGAATCTCCCACAGCTGCCAGGCGGTGCTGCGCCAGCCGTATGTGCGGTTGCGGTCTTCTGCGAAGATGCGCAGCCTGGCAAGCTCTGCGGCCCCGGCCTCTGAGGTGAGCCGCGCGAGCGCGGCCGCGAACTCGGCTTCGCTCGGAGCGCTGACCGCGGCGTCGAGCGCCAACTCGGCTGCGGCCTCGCACTCGCCGTACAGCACGGGCACGTGTGAGGCGATCGCGCCGAGCACCTCGTAGCCCGCTCCGAGCACGCGTTGCGGCAGCGCCAAAAACATTGCGCCCGAGAGGATCGCCCCGACCTCTGCCAACTGTTCGACCTGCACGACTCGCGCGCGGTGCTGCAATGACTCTCGCATCGGCGGCAGCGGTTCGGTGCCGAGGTAAATGATCACGAGCGGGGGCAGGGCGGGGTTTGCCTCCATGGCGTTCAGCAGCCAGTCGAGCCGGCCGTTCTCGCCAGGCAGCGCGGTTGTCGCGATGTAGTGCGAGGGTAGGCCGAGCGTCGAGCGGATGCCCGCCGACTCTTCCGTGCCGACGTATTCGACAGGCGCGGCCAGCGGCAGCACCTGCACGTCGACCCCGAACCGCTCGCTGATCTCGTTCGCGACCACGTGGGTCGGGGCGAGCAGAGTGTCGGCGAGGCGCGCGGCGCGCTTCACGAATGCCCGATACGCCTTCGCCTGCGCTGCGCCCATCAGTTCGGGGGCGCTCCACGCGAGTGTGTGCGGAATATAGACCGAGGTCTGCGAGCCGTCGTCTTCGGCGCGCGAGCGCAGGGGCACCATGGGGGTGTTCGAGTGCACGAACTCGCCATCGAGTGGTCTCGCGGTTGCCCCAGTGCGCCAGAGAATTGGCAGCGAACCGGTATTCATGGGCACGGCCTCGACGCTGGCGCGAGCCGAGTGAAACACAGGCGGGGTGGCGTCGCGGGCTACGAGCAGGCGTGACGAGCAGCCGCGGGGGGCGGTGTCTGCCAGCGCTTCGGCGAGGCTGTGCGCGGCCGAGGCCTGGGTTCGCGCTTCGAGATCAGGGAAGGGCTCCCCGATGAGGGTGAGTGTGGCCACGACCCTCCTTCGGCGTGCGAAACAATACAAGACAGTTAGCTGGTAATAGTCTACGCAACTCGAGACGCGCTGCCTGACGAAAGAGTGAGAGTTCGAAGCTCGGTGCACCGAGCGATCGCTATTTGCGCGATCTGCAGGGGTCGCTCGGCGGGTTACCAGCACTCTCCCCGCGCAACCTCTTACGCTTAACCCCATGCGTGTTCTTCTGACCGGCGGCGCCGGCTACATCGGCTCTCACACCGCGCTCGTGCTGACCCAGCAGGGGCACGAAGTGCTGGTGCTCGATGATTTCTCGAACAGCAGCATCGAGTCCATTCGCCGGGTTGAAGCGCTCACCAACGCGTGCATCACAGTGCTCGAAGCAGACCTCGCAGACCTCGAGGCGGCGCGCACCGCACTCGCCGGTGAGGCATTCGACTCGGTGATCCACCTCGCCGGCCTCAAGGCCGTGGGCGAATCGACTGAGCAGCCGACGCGCTACTACCGCACCAATCTCGTCTCGACGCTGAACCTGCTCGAGCTGATGCGCGAGCGCGACGTGACGCGCCTCGTGTTCAGCTCGAGTGCGACTGTCTACGGCACACCGCAGCATTTGCCGCAGGGCGAGGATCACCCGGTCGGGCAGGGCATCACCAACCCCTACGGGTTCACGAAGGCGATGAACGAGCAGATCATTCGCGACGCGCAGGCCGCGTGGCCCGAGCTCGGCGCGGTGCTGCTGCGCTACTTCAACCCGGTGGGCGCGCACCCGTCGGGGCGCATCGGTGAAGACCCTGCAGGCATTCCGAATAACCTTATGCCGTTCATCTCGCAGGTAGCGGTGGGCCGTCGCGACCGCCTCATGGTGTTCGGCAACGAATACCCGACTGTGGATGGCACGGGGGTGCGCGACTACATTCACGTTATGGATCTGGCTGAGGGCCACGTGGCAGCGCTCGAGCACCTTTCAGCCGGCGTTGCCGCGTACAACCTCGGCACGGGGCACGGGTCAAGCGTGCTCGAGGTCGTGCGGGCCTTCGAGGGTGCTACCGGTGTGAGCGTGCCCTACGAGATCGTCGCAGCCCGGGCGGGCGACATTGCTGAGGCGGTGGCTGATCCTCGTCGTGCCAATGACGAACTCGGCTGGAAGGCGACCCGCAGTCTCGACGAAGCGTGCCGCGACAGCTGGGCGTGGCAGTCGGCCAACCCGAACGGATTCGCCGCGTGAGCCTCGACCTCGAACGGCCGATTCGCAACCCAGACACGGGGTCGGCCCCGCTGATGACGAAGCGGGCTCGCTGGCTCGTGGTGCTCGGATTCTTGCTGCCGGGCAGCGCGCAGCTGCTCGCGGGCAACCGCAAGCTGGGCCGTTTTGGGCTGAGCGCGACCGTCACCCTGCTTGTGGTCGGCGTGCTCGTGCTCGTCGGTCTACAGGCGGCCCGCGAGTTCACGCTGTCGGTGTTCACGAACTCGATCGTGCTGCTCGTGTTGCAGGGCGTGATTCTTGCCTACGCGGTGCTCTGGCTCGTGCTTGGGCTCGACACGCTGCGGCTGACGAAGCTCGTGCGCGTCACCCCCAATTGGCGGGTGCCGGTGGCGCTGCTTTCGGTGCTGCTCACGTTCGCTCCCGTGCTCGGTGCCGGGTGGGCGGCAACTGCAGTGGGATCGGCGCGCGGCGCGATCGGCGACATCTTCGGGGGCGGTGCACCCGCGGTCGAGCCGGTCGACGGGCGCTACAACATTCTGCTGCTCGGCACCGACGTTGGCGCGGATCGCGAGGGGCTGCGCCCGGATAGCATTTCGCTCGTGAGCGTCGATGCTAAGACGGGGCAATCTGTGATGATCGGCCTGCCGCGCGAGCTGATCGATATGCCCTTTCCCGAGACATCGCCAATGTATGCGGTGCACCCGAACGGTTTTGGTGTAGCGCCGAACGCGTTCGATGAGGACTGGGGTGGCTGCCTCACCACCTGCTATCTCAATGCGCTCTATACCGAGCTCGAAGACTTCGATGAGCCGCTCTATGAGGGCTTCTATGCCGACGCGGCATCGCGTGGTTCTTCGCCCGGTATTGAAGCGACAAAAGACGCGGTCTCTGGGGCTACGGGTTTGACGGTGCAGTTCTACGTGCTCATCGATATGGCTGGTTTCTCGAAGCTTATCGACGCGCTTGGCGGGGTGACAGTTGAGGTGACGCAGCCAGTGCCGATCAACGGCTATGAAGACCCTGACACGGGTGAGTGGGTTGACGGTGATCAGTTCATCGAACCGGGAACCCAGCACCTGAACGGCGAGATGGCGCTGCTCTACTCGCGTGTGCGGCATGGGCTCGACAACGGTGACTACGACCGCATGCAGCATCAGCGCGATATTCAGGCGGCGATTCTCGCGCAGATGGATCCCGCGAACGTGCTGCTGCGCTTTCAGGAGATCGCGGGGGCCGGTAGCGACCTTGTGCAGACCGATATTCCAGAGTCGATGCTCGGCCGCTTCGTGACGCTCGCTGGTAAGGCGCGCGAGTTCGACCCGGTGCGGGTGAACCTCACGCCGCCAGACGTCGACCCCGAATACCCCGACTACGGGCAGATTCACCAGCTCGTGGCAAACGGAGTGGCTGCGGCTTCGCCGGCGCCCGAGCCTGGGAGCTAGCCGCATCCCCTTTTGCGCAAACCCAGATAACCAGACGACCTGACTGGAAAGTTGCGGTTCGGTAACGTAGGATTGTGAACTTGTGTGATCCTGCGGGTGAACGCACTGTAAACAATCTCGTGTGGTGGGGGTAGACTTTGGCTTTGGCGACTGCCGACTCTCAAGCCCTGGATGCGAACAGCCTGAAGAAGAGCAGAGCTTTGTTTGTTCTTCGGGTCGCTCTCATCTCGGCTGCTGGGGTGCTGCTCGTTCTTGGAACAGTGCTGCTTGGAACTGCGTTGTGGGTTCGGCGTACTTTCGGCAAGATTTCCGTGGAGCAGCTTCTGCTCCATTTGCCGGGTGCTGGGGGAGCAGAGGTCACCGGTGCGGAGGCTGGGTACTTTGTCAGCTTCATTGTCCAAGCCTTGATCGTTCCTTTGGCCGCGCTTGCCATCGTCCTGCTGCTGTTGAATATTCTTAGGCACCGGGGAAGCAACTCGGCCGGATCATCGCCTCGCGTCTGGAGCCGACGGCTGATCTGGTTGCCCGGCGTTCTTGCCGTGGCAGTTTTTGCCGCGGGGACTGGTGTTCTCGCGAACACGGTGAGTTTGGCTCAGTACGTGCGGTCGCAGACCACCACGCTGTCAATGGCCGATTATTATGTTTCGCCGAACATCGAAGGCGATGTGGCGCAGGCTCGTTTGAGTCAAGATGCTGCCCCAAAGAACCTTGTGTTTATCTTCCTTGAGTCCATCGAAGATTCGATGGCTGATGATCAATTATTCGAGCAAAATATGCTCGAACCCCTGCATCGCGTGACTGAAGATTGGCAGACAATTCCTGACTATCAAATGTTCAGTGGTGGCGGATGGACAATGGCCGGCCTCGTGGGTACTAGTTGTGCGGTGCCGCTGAGGGGAGCCGGCGTCGGCGAGGACGATATCAACTCAAACGAGATCGGGTCTGCGGCAGACGAGTTCATGCCAGGGGCTGTGTGCCTGGGCGACGTGCTGAAAGCAGAGGGATATCAGAATGTATTTCTCGGCGGTGCCGACGCTGCGTTCGCTTCGAAGGGGAAGTTTCTGAGTAGTCACGGCTACGATGATGTCCGCGATCTGGGCACTTGGGTTGCGGCGGGCGAAACTGAGCTTTCTGACTGGGGTCTTTCTGATCGCAGGCTCATGGAACATGCCAAGGAAGAGGTTGTTCGCCTGCACGAATCGGGCCAACCGTTCAACCTCACTATGTTGACGCTGGACTCCCACGAACCGACGCACCTCTATGACTATTGCGTACAAACCACTGAGGATGCGCTGGAGTCTGCCATTCGTTGCTCTATGGAGCAGGTTGCTGGGTTTATTCAGTTCATGGACGAAATGGGTTACCTGGACGACACCGTGGTAGTTCTGAGCGGAGATCACCCGAAGATGGTCGGTGAGGCTTTTGTGTTACTCGGTGCTCTCAGCACAGTCGAGGATCGATCGCTTTTTAACCGAATCTGGAGTCCGGATGGTGTGTCTGCAACACGAGTCGGCGCCGATCAACTCAGTATGCTTGCTACCACTCTTGATGTTCTTGGGATCGGACGCGAAGACCGCCGGGCCGGTGTAGGAGTTTCTGCCTTGGTAACCTCGGCGCCGGGAAGTGTGCTCGATCTTGATGGATCTCGGTACGACGAATTGATTCAATCGGCGTCGAGAGACCTCTACCGAGATCTATGGGAACCGCATACACCCGCTGTTTCGGTATAGGTCGAGTCTCGGCCGGTGTCGTGAACTGAGGTGGTTTCCGTTCGTAAAGCTGACGCGAGAACCACCTCGCCTCTAAGCGCCTCGAAGGTAGCTGGCGAGTGCGTCAGATGCGTCCCGCGGAGCAAACCCGGTCGCTTCGATCTTCTCCAACGAAAGCAGACTATTCAACGGCCTGGGTGCGACCTGTTTGCCTGCGAAGTACTCCGCAGTAGTGATGCCGCTTACTCGAGTCGAATCGTGACCGCTCGCTTCGTAGACCAGTTTAGCGATATCTGACCAGCTCATCGTGTCGCCCTCATTCGTGAGGTTATAGATACCGTACTCGGGGCGCTTCGTGAGCAGATGCACGATGCCTGCGGCGATGTCCTCAGTGAAGCTGAGCCTGCCAAACTGGTCATCGACCACACTGGGGTCGATGCCGCGCTCTGCGAGCGAGGCCATGGTTCGCACGAAGTTGTTACCCTCGCCGATCACCCAGCTGGTGCGCACGATGTAGTGCTGCGGCGCGGTAGAAGCGACCGCATCGCCGGCGGCCTTCGACTGCCCGTACACACCGAGCGGTGCGATCGCGTCGGTCTCGAGGTAGGCGCCGTCTTTCGAGCCATCGAAAACATAGTCGCTCGAGACGTGCACGAGCGTGATCCGCCGTGCCGCGGCGATGCGCGCGAGTTGGGCGACTCCGGTCACATTCGCAGCCCAGCACGCGACGCGACCCTCTGCCGTCTCTGCCGCATCGACCGCGGTGTAAGCAGCGGCGTTGATGATGGTGTCGTAGTCGCTCCAGCGCACGCCGGCTAGCGATGCTGGGTTGGCAAGATCGATACGCGTGCGGTCTGCGAAGTCTGCGATTGGCAACTGCTGCTGCAGCGCGCGACCGAGTTGGCCGTTCGCGCCGATCACGAGGGTGCGCGGCGGCTTCATCGGTACGACGTCGGCGAGGCGCGGGTGTGCGATATCCTTTCCGCTGCGTTCGGCGTCGGCGAGCGGGATCGGCCAGTCGATTGCCGCGGTCTCGTCTTCGAGGTTCAGAAACGTGTATTCGTTCTGCGCCTCTGCGCTCCAGTGATCGTTGACGAGGTACACGTAGGCGGTGTCGTCTTCGAGGGTTTGGTAGCTGTTGCCGACGCCACGCGGCACGAAGATTGCTGTGTCGGGGCCGAGCTCGGCGGTGAATACCGCACCGAAGGACTCACCCTCGCGCAGGTCGACCCAGGCGCCGAAGATTCTGCCGGTAGCTACTGAGACGTACTTGTCCCACGGCTCGGCGTGAATGCCGCGCGTGGCACCTCGCTTGTCGTTGTAAGAGATGTTGTTCTGCACCGGGCCGAAGTCGGGCAGACCGAGCGCCACCATCTTCTCGCGTTGCCAGTTCTCTTTGAACCAACCACGGTTGTCGCCATGCACGGGCAGGTCAATCAGTACCATGCCCGGAATCGTGGTCTCACGAATCGCGAGCGGTTTTGCTGCCACGATTACTGCCCCTGCTCGCGGTACTTCGCTTCGGTTGCAGCCTTCTGCGGCTGCCACCACGCCTCGTTCTCGCGGTACCAGTCGATCGTCGCAGCGAGGCCACGCTCGAAGTCGGGGAACGACGGCTGCCAGTCGAGCTCGGTGCGCAGCTTGGTCGAGTCGATCGCGTAGCGCAGATCGTGGCCGGGGCGATCGATCACGTGATCGTAGGCATCTGCCGACTGACCCATCGTGGTGAGAATCAGCTCAAGCACATCTTTGTTGTTCTTCTCGCCATCGGCGCCGATCAGGTAGGTCTCGCCCATGCGGCCGGCCTCGATGATGCGCAGCACCGCGCTCGAGTGGTCGTCGGCGTGAATCCAGTCGCGCACGTTCAGACCCTCGCCGTAGAGCTTCGGGCGCTCGCCCACCAAAATGTTCGTGATCTGGCGGGGGATGAACTTCTCGACGTGCTGGCGCGGCCCGTAGTTGTTCGAGCAGTTTGAGATGGTCGCCTGCAGGCCGAACGAACGAACCCACGCGCGGACCAGAAGGTCGCTGCCCGCCTTGGTCGACGAATACGGCGACGAAGGGTTATAGGGAGTGAACTCGGTGAAGCGATTCGGATCGTCGAGCTCGAGGTCGCCGTAGACCTCGTCGGTCGAGATGTGGTGAAGTCGTTTCTCGTGCCTGCGCACCGCCTCGAGCAGCGTGTAGGTGCCGATGATGTTGGTGTCGAGAAACGGGCGCGGGTCGTGCAGCGAGTTGTCGTTGTGCGACTCTGCGGCGTAGTGCACCACGATGTCGTGCTCGCGAACCAGCCGGTCAACGAGTTGCGCATCGCAGATGTCACCGTGCACTACGGTGACGCGATTCTCGGGCAGACCCGCGAGTGACGCCTCGTTTCCAGCGTAGGTGAACTTATCGAGCACCGTCACGGTGTCGTCCGTATTTGCGACGAGGTAGTGCACAAAGTTCGAACCTATGAAACCGGCGGCACCGGTTACGAGCATCTTGCGGGCCACTTGGGTCCTCCTGCGTTGTATCGCCGAGTCGAAGGGAGATGACCGCCGGCGAGGTTGACTCTACTTCCGATAGTTTATCGTCGCTGCGCTGCACGTACCTTGAGCCAGCCACGCAGCTGCAATCCTAGGACGATTGCCCAGCGCAGGGGCGTTCTCCAAAAGCCTGCATAGCGTTTGTTCATGAATCGGATCGAGCTTCGGGTCATCGCGCGTTCTGCCAGAACACTGTTCTTCTTGAGGGAGTGCCCCCCGGAATGAATGATTGTTACGGCAGGGTCAAACACGTTCGAGTACCCGGCCAAACCAATTCGGTACCCCAGGTCGATGTCCTCGAAATGTAGAAAGTAACCCTCGTCCCAGCCTCCGATTTCATCGTTTACGGACCGTTTCACCATGACGGCCGCGCCAGAAAGCCACCCCGTGGCCCTACGAGCACCGTAATCGCTTTCATTCTTGTAGGCGCGAGACCATGGGTTGCCTGGCCACACACGACCGAAGAGCGCGTGGCCAACCCCCGTGCTGATTGAGGGAATACCACGTGCGGAAGGGTATACGGTTCCATCCTCGTTTAGTGTGCGAGGGCCGATGCTGCCAGCGGCAGGATCCGACATGAGTGCGATTGCCAACTCGGGGAGGGCCGGCTCAGTGAACATCACATCGGGATTGCAGAAAAAATACGCGTCAAATTCACCGTACTCTTCACGTAATGCGAGTACACCAGCGTTCATGCCAGCCCCGTAGCCAGGATTCTTGGGTAGCGGCACATAGGTTGCGTGGTGAGAACCTGCGACCTTCTCTACGCTGCTTGCGCCCTCAGGTTTATTATCGACAACCGCCACGGCGAGGTGACTGCCGTGATGCGCGTGAAGACTTGTGAGAAAAGATTCGAGCGCCTCGCTCGAGTCGTAGCTCACCGTTACAACTCCGACTCTGGGGACGAGGGGTCGGGGAGAAACAGACATGCGTAAAGTGTAGGCGCTTAGCCAACTGCGTGCGCGTTGGTGGCTCGCGTTGCAGGATCCTTCGAGCTAAGAACGGCACATCCCGCCGGTAAGATTCTCTCCGCGACAACCTCATTGAGTTTGGTTGCATTCTCCACGCCTAGGCCTGCTGGCTAGGCCGATACGCTTATGCCGCTCTTGGCAAGAGACCGGAGCACTGTGCAATACAGGTCACCGTCAGCGGTGAAGGTGCTGTGCAACGCCTGGTCCTAGTTGCAGAACGTTGGTTGTGCGACGACATCTGCGACGGCTGAAGAGCCTCCAAGTAATACAAGCCGATCGGGAGAAAGCTTGCTGAATACAGGCTGAAATTCCCCGGGCATGCATTCTCCCGCTGTAAGTATGAGGGTTGCGCCCTGCTTACCCGCAACTGCAGCACCGGCGAGAGCATCGGGATAGTTGGATCCTGAGGCGAGGAATACGTCGCCATGCTGAGTCCCGAACTTCGTGGCAATGCTTGCGCTGGTGCCGAATCTGTTTGCTCCGGAGTATCGGTCTGTTCTTATGTGGTTCGTTTCAAGCTGTTGGGCGATGCTCTCCGTAACCGCGGTCGTCCCGCCGACGATACTCACACGGATTGTTCCGAGAGCCCGAAGCTGTCCAACGTTTGAACTGGGGAGCTTTGGATCTGAGCCTGGCACGAGAATGACAGGCATGTCGTGCACGGCAGCAGCAGACCCGGCTGAAAGAGCGTCTGGAAAGTCGAATCCGGTAGCAATGAACGCTTGATCGGAGCCTTCATCGCCCCACCCGTACTCGGCTACTTCACGCGAGGTGATAAATCGATCCTGCCCAGATATGCGGGTGACTTCATAGTCACGGGCGAGTTGCTCCGCGATGTCAGTACTTATGGCGCCGGTGCCGCCAACGATGACGATCTCATCTGGCTCGAGCCGTTCGATTTCACTCCGCGCAGCGGCTGACAGCTGATCCTGCGTTGTCAGGAGCAGCGGTGCGCCGAGTTTGCTTGCGAGTGGGGCCGCAGAGAGGGCATCAGCGAATCCAAAGCCTGTTGCGAGCACGACGCGGGTGACGTCATTGCTTTCTGGATAAGCCAGTCTTGAGATTTCTGCCGCAGTGGCAAACCTGTCAATACCTGAAACTCGGATGAATTTTGGCCACTTCCAAGTGAAGCTCAGCGGTTGAGAGGTGCGGGTAACTGTGGCATATCCCGGTTTTGAAGCAGTGACAAGCACCGTTATCAGGTGATCCTGATCTTGATGGACAAGCGTGTACTTGGCTGCGTTCGCCCCAAGGATCTCCTGACCATCTCGCAACCATTGGTAGGTGAAAGAGATAGCCCCGGGTCCCCAACCCATGGGCTGTGCGCTGAGGAGAGCGCCTAGCTTTGGTGCGCCGTCAACTGTAAGGCTTCCGAGCTGCAACTGAAGTTCGATTACTTGGATCGGAGCTGAGGTCATCTCATTTGGAATGTAGCCGGAACCAGACGCGTTCACACGAACTGTAATTGATGCGAGCAGATCACCCTCAGTTACTGTGTAGGACGGGTTCGTTGCCCCAGGAATCTCAATACCGTTTCGCAGCCATTGGTAGGCATAGGCCGTTCCGATGGGGCCCGCTGTAGCCAGCGAAGCCAACAGTGTTTGCCCCAATGATGCGTTGCCGTCCGTGGCTCCACTCCCTTGGATTACGACGGGCCCAAAACGCAGTACCGGCTGAGTGACTGTTAAGGAGCCTGAAGTCACTTGTGAGGTGCGGTACCCATTCGCTTTGCCAGTAACCGTTACCGAAATATCGTGTCCGATGTCGCCGTTCCCGGGCGAGTAACTTTCTGATACTGCGCCTGCGATATCCCTGCCGTCAAGATGCCACTGATACGTATATTGAGTACTACTAGGCTTCCATCCGCTCGGCGTTGCGGTCAGCACGCTGCCGACTTCCGGCTGCCCGGCGATGCCAACGGTACCAGGAATGACTGAGGGGAGGCTCGCAACGGCTATGGGTTCCGAGACAGCCTGTTGAGCGACACGGTTCGCAAGGATGCCAGTGACAACTACGGATAGGTAGTGTCCCGTATCTGCCTGGCTAATCAAGTAGGTGTTTGAGGTGGCACCTGCGATATCGGCACCTGACCTCTGCCACTGAAAGCTGAGCTGAACACCAAGCGGTTCAGAATTCTCGACTTCAGCGATGAGTTGATTACCTGGTTTTGGAAGGCCCGAGACGGATACCTTTCCGAGCGTGATTGGTGGGCAATTGGCGACCGTGGAAGCGGAAGTTACTTGCAACGGTTCTGCGCCGTAGAGTGACACTGTCACCAGTGCCGAGAACGTATGCCCGTTGTCAGCCTCCGATGCCTGATAGCTCATGCGGGTTGCGCCTGGAATTTCAGTCCCGTCTCGCAGCCATTGGTAGCGGTTCACGGTGCCCCAGCTAGCAGGTTGAGAGGAAGAAGTGGCCTGAGAATTAGCCTGGCAGTTATATTCCGAAAAACTTGCCTTGTAGGTTTCAGCGACGATCGAAACGGGCGGATTGCTCGTTGGAGTCCCGGTGCCAGTCAACCAAGGAGCGAGGTTGATTCGAAAGGTAAGATAGTCGAAAGTGTCTACTTCGATCTGACTTGCTTCGGCAACCTGAGTTGTGCCATGCACCGTTCCGTCCAGATAGATTTGCTTACCGAAGACCTCCGCCCAGAATTTATATGTTCCGGGCGGGACTTCGAACCCGTGCCCCTCTACGCACCCGTCCCCCTTGCGAGGTCCTCCGCTTGGGTATTCGACTCCGGAGTTCACTTCTTGTGCGACCACTCGGATCTGTCCCGACGGATCCTTTGGCACATTGCAGGTATTAAAGTTAGAACCCCAAATGAAGCTGGCCCTGATGCTTGCGGCATCGCTGAACTCCACCATCACGCCAGAGTGATTACCCGATGATAGGTCTACGCCAGGATTGGAAATACTCGCCTGAATCGCACCCCCGTTCGAACTTAGGACGGAGGCATGCAAGTCCCAAGTAACAGGCGCTAGCCGGGGTATAGAGAAATTACCAGTTTCAGGATCGTAATTCACTTCTGAGACAAAACAGTATTGACCAACGCAGCCTGCCCCTGAACTGCGCGGAAACGCACTGATCTCGACACTCTGGCGTTCCGCAGGTGTTGTGTTCTCTGGGAAGATAACCGTTCCAGACAGCGTATAGTGCTCTTCACTAGCGATCGCGGGCGATGAAGGAACCAAGATTCCGGCAAGGATGCCGATACAGGCAACGCCTGTGAGGACACCCTGAGCGGCCCGTTTTACTGCTGACATCGATTGGCAGCCCTTCTAATTAAAGAGTCACTACACCGCTGGAGTAATTTGTACCAGAATTGGAAATAGGGCGAGTTTCATTAGAATGCTCTAGCCCAGATGGCTTGTCAAGTCGAGCGGAACCCCTTCAGGTTCTACCGGCGCTTGATAATTTCTTCGGAGCCACGGGCCAGGATTCGTGATCAGGCAGATCGCATTAGCGTCCGAGGCCGAAGTATTTCCAGCCCGCTGCTTTCCATTCGAGTGGATCAAGGCAGTTGCGGCCGTCGACAATAATCGGCTGAGTCGCTGCGCTCACAATAGTCTTCGTGCGAACGGGGTTGAGTTCCCTGTACTCCTGCCACTCAGTGAGCAATAGCACCGCCTCTGCACCTACCAGAGCACTGTTCATTTCGGGTTCGAACTGCAACTCAGGGTGTTTGGCTCTCGCGTTCGTGATCGCCTGCGGATCTGTCACAACGACCGAGGCTCCGCTGGCCTTGAGTTGATGGGCGATATCAAGAGCCGGCGAGTCGCGCACGTCATCGCTATCCGGCTTGAAGCTCGCCCCGAGCACCGCAATGCGGTGGCCCTCGAGATTGCCTCCAAACTCATTGGAGACTATGTCGACCACACGTGATCGCCTACGCAGGTTGATCGCGTCCACCTCGTGTAGAAATGAGACGGAATCGCCCACTCCCAATTCTTCTGCACGTGCAGCAAACGCTCGGATGTCCTTCGGTAGGCAGCCGCCGCCGAATCCCACGCCGGCGTTGAGAAACCGGCGACCTATTCTTGCGTCGTGACCGATTGCATCAGCGAGTTGGGTGACATCTGCGCCAACCCTCTCACTAATCTCCGCCATTGCATTAATAAAACTGATCTTTGTGGCCAGAAACGCGTTAGCTGCGACTTTCACCAACTCTGCAGTGGCATAGTCTGTGACAATCCGAGGGGTGCCGTTCGCTAACACTTCCGCGTACACGAGGTCAAGTGACTCTGTGGCGTGAGCTCCTGCATCACCCTGCGGAACCCCGTAGACCAAGCGATCCGGACTCAGGGTGTCTTGCACAGCAAAGCCCTCGCGCAAGAATTCTGGGTTCCAGGCGATTCGAGCGTGGGGGGCACGTCGCAGAAGAAGACTCGCGAGCTCTTCCGCGGTTCCTACGGGCACAGTTGATTTGCCGACTAGCAGTGCTCCCTCTGCGAGGTGAGGTATGAGTGAATCGACCGCTGAGTGAACATAGCTGAGATCAGCAGCGTTGCTGTCCGTCGATTGCGGAGTGCCTACCGCCAGAAAATGCAACTCTGCGTCTTTTGCCGCGGAAAAATCCTGCGTAAACATCAAGCGCCCGGACGCCAGACCTTCTGAGAGAAGAGATTCAAAACCCGGTTCAAAAAATGGAGTGCGACCGGATGAGAGAGATTCAACCTTCTGCGCATCAACATCGATGGCGATAACCGTGTGGCCCAGCTTCGCCATCGATACTGCATGTACTGCCCCGAGGTAGCCACACCCAATTACCGAGAGTCTCATGAAAGACAAGCCTACTTGGTGAGAGCATGCCGGGCTGGCGGTCAGAACGCTCGCCAGCGAGGTGTTGTCTCTCCGATATTGCGGGTGCACTTCATGCGAACACCTGTCGAAGTGTAGGCGATCTGCCCGATCTCGATCTTCTTACAGAAAGCTCCTGCAGTCACAATGCGGCTTCCGGGTGGTGGGCCTGTGGGGCCGTCTCCGCCGCCGCCCGGGTTGGTTTGCGGTGGAGGCGGTACGCACTTTGTAATAGCTGCGGCGTTCTGTGACACCGCGGCGGTGCCACCAAGGATCAACCGCTTGCTCGACCCGAATGCGACGATAGTGCCATGGATCTGTGCGGGAATGCAATCCGCCTGCGTAATAAAGAGCGGTGCCCCTAGGTAGCCTCCCAACGCTGCTCCCGAGAGTGCATCGGGAAAGTTCTGGCCATTGGCGAGCAGCATGGTGTCAGTGGAGCCGGCGGGGAAATAGGCAGCATTGATCATTGCCGCAGTTTCGTATCGGTCCGCTCCACCTCGACGGCTTATTGTGATTCCTGCTCCAGCCAATTGCTGCTCGATCTCGTAGGACACGGCGGCATACCCTCCGGCCACTAGCACCGACGTGGTTCCGAGCCGGCCAAGCTCGTCCAGCGTTGCCTCAGGAAGACTGGATGCTGGCCCATTCACCAGAATTACCGGTGCCTGCATCTTGCCGGCTACGCCTGTTGCGGCCAGCGCATCGGGAAAACCGTTACCTGACGCGATGACTGCGAACTGAGATTCTTGGAACGCATCCTGAACGATGAGTAGCCCGGTATCGTAGCGGTTCGCGCCACCTATCCGTTTCACGGGTGCAAACTGGGCAAGCTGGTTCGTAACTGATTCGCTTACCGAAGCGTTACCTCCGGTCACAACGATTTCTGCCGGAGCCAATCTCTCGAGTTCCGCTGCAACAGCGGGAGGGAGTTCGCTTGGTGGAGTAAGAAGTAACGGGGCGCCGATTTTGGCTGCCGCTGAAGCTCCTGCTAAAGCATCCGGAAAGTTCAGACCGCTGGCAACATAGACCGCCGGGACGCCGGGAGAGTATCGCTGCGATGTGGCGACCGCAGTTTCATAGCGGTCTGTGCCCGCGAGACGGGACGTACCCTCTGGGATAGGCGTGACGACCGTGTCCGCTGCCAGAGGGGGTTGCTCAAACTCTGTCGGGGGCTCCGAGTCTGCGTGGGGAGGCGTTGCCTCGGTCTGCGCGTCGGTGGGGAAACTCTGAGCGGCTGGGTGCTCGGGAGCGACTTCAATGCTGTCGCCTTCGGGGGTACCAGAATCCAGGACCTCGGTCGCAGTGGCGGCGGCTGGAAAATTTATTCCTGTCGCCGAAATGAGCAAAGCGAGGGGCAGCACTGCGAGGCACACTCGGAGCCGGATACGACCGCACGACGAGCGTTCTCGTCGTACGTCAATTCGGACACTCGTTTTGATCCTGAACATATGCACACAATACTCGATAACAGGGAGGCTCTATCGGACGATAAAGCTGTCAAGTTTGCGCTCGAGTACCATGGAGATCGCTTGTTGGCCGCCGACGATAACGATCTGCTTTGGGCTCAGCGCACGGAGAGCTGCCTCGGTGGGTAGCGGAATGCCACCTGGATGGACGAGAAGCATCGCTGCGCCGGATTTTGCGGCTACAGGGCCGCTCGAGAGGGCGTCTGGAAACGACGCGCCAGAAGCGATGTAAACCGTGTCGACAGGGCCAGTGTGAAGTGACTGCGTAATTTGCGCTGAGGTGACGAAGCGGTCGCTCCCTCCGAAACGAGTGACGGTCGCCCCTGTCAGCGATGCGACTTCTGATTCGACTGAATCGGAAAGTGAGGCTGTCCCGCCAAGCAACACGACCTTTGTTGGCCGGATGCGGTTGAGCGATGCTGCGGTTGCCGCGGGAAGCGCATCGGGTGTGCTCAGTAGCAGGGGGGTTTCGAGTATTCCTGCCACAGGGCCTGCCGCCAGTGCGTCTGGAAAATTTTCGCCGCTTGCTAGGTATACAGTGCCGGGAGCGCTGAACTTCGTTTCGGCAAGCTTGGCGGCGGTTTCGTAGCGTGTGTCCCCGCCAATCCGTTCGATGTTTCGTACCGAGGGAATTTGCCGCAATGAGGTCTCAACCGAGGAGCCAATTGATTGGCTACCTCCCAAGATCACAACCGTGCTCGGACGCAGTTGTTCGATGGCTGATTGGGTTGTTGCGGGGAGCGACGCGGCGGTCGAAAGGAGGAGCGGCGCGTCTGAAACGGAGGCTGCTGGCCCGCCCGCAAGCGCATCCGGATAGTTTTCTCCGGCAGCGATGTATACGGTCGACGCGCCTCCTGGGTAAGCGGTGATCGCTGCGCGAGCAGCGGTATCGTAGCGGTCGCCGCCGGCGAATCTCGAGACTTTTCCAGAGAGCGGCATGTTGATGATCGAGTCGACTTGGTTTCTGATGTTCGGTAGTAAGGCAAAAAATGCGTTACCCGGGCAGTCGGTTACGCTCACCTGGCGATGGCCCGAAATAGTGTCGATAGTGCGCCCGTTGCCGAGGCCGCCATTGCCGTCACTGCCGGGTACCCAGATGGTGCCCTTGGCATTGGTGATGTTATATGTGTCAAACATCCACGCGATGGCTCGCGCTGTGCTGTCCTGTGCTGCTGCAGAGGGCGCAACATTTGAATACGTCCCGATCACCGAGATGCCGAAGGTCTGAAAGTTGCCCCCGAGAGCGTGGGATCCGAGTCGTACACGATCCAACGAGCCGTATCGGCCCTCCCACACGCCACCGAAGCGGTCGACCAACAGGTGATACCCGATATCGCCCCATCCCTGGGTAACGGCGTGGTACCAGTAGAAGCCGCGAATGAGCCCGGGCACCTGGGCCTGGGAGTAGTCATTGCTACTCGCGGTGTGGTGTACCACAGCGCCACTGTAGGTGACTTCGTGATCACGCGCCATGTCGTAGTCGTCACGAATGCTCTCATCCGCACCCCAGCCCTGGCGGGTGTTGATGGTGAGTCCGTAGGGGGCTGCGGCGTCAGAAACGAGAGCGCCTTGGGCTGTTGCGTGGGGAGCTACCTGCGGTGCGGTTTCCGGTTCTGCGTCGAACCCGTGAAAACGAAACTGTGTACCATCTGGTGTGGCAGTCTCGGCAGGAGCGGCACCGGTGGGGTCGATCACATTGACCGTGTAGTTGGATTCGTGCGCGCCCGCAGCCGGGGTCACGATCACTTCCAGCGAATTCGCGTCGGTAATCGCCATTGGTTCGGTTGCGTGGGTTTGCGCTCCGTCGGGCGCTGGATCTTGTTCCAGCCTGAACCAGGAAGTCCATGAGGTGCCCTTCCGGTAACGGATCTCGACCGACTCGGGAGCTCCGACTTGCTGCTCCCAGGTGATGCCAACCACCACAATGTCTGATTTCAAACTGATGGTGGTGGGTTTGGGGTCTGCAGCTTTGGGAGTTTGTTGCGACGCTGCGATGTTTGCCGGCGCGACTTGCACTTCGCTTACCCTGGTCTCGTCGGGTTCGCGAGGTTCGACCGCCTGCGCGTCCTGCTGGGCTTCGGACGTCGAAGGCTGAACAGAGTTTGGTTGAGTTGGCTGCTCAACCGCGCCAGCCGGCGCGCTGAGCAGCGCGACCGCCAGAGCCGAGCACAAAGAAACACAGAGAAAACGTGCGCCGATGCGAGCAGTCATGCTGCAAAGTATCGCACGCGAACGCCGAGGACCTAGTCTCCGGTATGGGCGTGGGGTAAATGGCCCGCCACCGGGCGTGAAGCAACCATCTCAAACGCAGGGAATCAGTGCCTCCACCTCGGCGGAGAGAGCGGCTGGGCCGCCGATGAGCGTCACGGATGTGACCTTTTTCTGCCCGACGGCTACGAGCACCTCGGGAAGAACGCAGGTTGAGGGAACCACATATAGAGGGGAGTGCTGAACACCAGCCAGCACTGCGCCGGATAGGGCATCTGCAAACCCGCTTCCGGTGGCCCAGTATTGAGTAGACACCGAACCCGAGAAGTTCATCTCGTTGAGGATCGCACTTGTTTCGAAGCGGTTCGAGCCGGCACTACGATCCGTTGAGTAGCTCTGTTCGAGCTGCTGTTCTATGCCAGTTGAAACTGCGTTTGTGCCGCCAATAAGAGTGACGCGAGAAGGGTCGAGGTCGTTGAGCAGTCTCAGCGTGTCTGAGTTGAGAAGAGGATCCTTGCCGTTGACGAGGATGACTGGGATGCTTGTTCCACCAGCCAGAGCTGAAGCTGACAGGGCGTCTGGGAAGTCGTTTCCAGTAGCGATCAGTACTCGCGGTACGCTGTTCTCGGCAAACGCATCACGCACGAGGGCATTCCCCGTTGCAAATCTGTCATAGCCTGAAATACGTGTCACCTCTGCAGCCGGGCTTGCAGCGTGAAACCGGGCGACGACATCGTTCGGAATGGCGGCTTCGCCTCCGACCGCGACTATCCGGCTAGGTTTCAATTGAGTCACTCTGTCGAGCAACGACCGAGAGATTTGCGCTGCATCGCTAGGCACGAGTAAGAGTGGCCCTCCTTTTACCGCAGCTGCTGGAGCCGCCGCCAATGCGTCGGGAAAATTGCTTCCTGTAGCCAGGTACACGACATCGGCTGTAGCGGGGAACGCCTTCTTCGAGACCTCGACTGCGGTTTCGAATCGTGTTGCTCCTGAAACGCGTGAGACGGTGGGGCCGCTCGGCAGAAGGGGCGCGGAGACCGCCGGGGCGAACGCATTCCCTTGCCACCACGGAGTGGCATGAACAGTGATGTTCTTTCCAACATCGGCAGCTGTCAGAGTGTAGCTGATCTCGTCTGCGCCAACGATCGGATCATCGCCTCGGTGCCATTGGTAGCTCACAGTTTGAGGCTGGGGAGCCCACGAGGCGACCGATTGCACAGTTGCTGATTTGCCGACCCATGCACTGCCGCCGCCGACGACTGCGATGACAGGTTCTTGTTCTTCGATGAATGGTGTGGTGCTGATGCTTATCACCGCTTGAGATCCGTTCGCCGAAACGACTCGAACGTTCACGGCGCCGGTGTAGCTGCTGAGCAGGCTGCCCGGTTGCAAGTAGCCCAATCGGGTCTGATCTTTCCACGTCTGCAGTAATACCGAAGCGCGACCTGAAGTCGGCGCCGTGCGCAAGACTCGCACGCCGTTACTGAACCGTTCGAATCCGGGTGGATCGTTGGCGACTTGGGCCCAGCGCGAATAGAACGAACTGCCGTCAGTGCCGGTTGTGCCGCGGTACTCGACAAATAGTGACTCTCCGGTCGTGGGGTCAGTTACTTCGATCCCGCGTGTTCCTGATGTCGCACCACTGCTCTGCATAGTAATGATCTGAGAGGCAGATTCTGTGAGGTTTACTCGAAGCAGCCCATCCCCGTATGAATCAAGCTTTTGGCGGTGAGTCGCATTGAGAGAACTCACGTTTCTACTGTTGGAGAGAACCGTGTTGCCTTGCCCGTCGACGAGGGAGAACCCGCCTCCCATTACGTCGTAGAAGTCCAGGTATTCTTTGTCTGCGCATCCGTTCGATGAAGAGTTCGGAGCCCTGTCGCTATAGGGAGGGGCGCACTCGCGACTATTCGAGTGATCAAGCGATAAATTGTGCCCGAACTCGTGAAATACGACGCCATCCCAGTCTGCTGGAGAGGCTACGGCGACTTCGGCGTGCATGACACCACCCGACCGTACGTTTGCTCCCACCGATCCCAGCCCGCTGCCATCGCAGGCATAGGGACTATCTCCCATGTCGACCAGCACCAGCAGATGACGCTGAGCCGTGTTCTGCACGTACCATTCCCAGCTTCGGCCAAAGAGCTGCGCCGCAATTTCCCAGGTCGCGATGGGGTTACCGCAGACATCCCAACTCACAGACTGAAACTTTGTGGCGAGAGGTTTTGCTATCGAGCTGACTTGGCCGCCGGACTCTCGGTTCCAATAAGTGCTGAGCCGTGAGACTGCAGTGCTGATACTTGTGTCACTTGGGACGCCGCCCGAAGAGCCGTTACGACTGAGATAGGCGACATCGACTGTGTGCTGTGCGGCAGGAAGCTGGGCCGCAACCTCGCTATCCGAGACAGTCTCTACATGAACGGGCTCGGCTGTCGACAATTCGACTTCCATGTCTTGAGCGGCTGCGGCTACAAGCTCGGCGGTACCAACTTGATCGAGGGTAAGGAGCTCGGCCTGCACCTGGGCGGAAACTGCTGCCCTGACTTCTTCGGGAACCTGGACTTCTGCGGTGAGCTTATCGCCCGCCGAAAGCATGGGCGAGTCGGGACTAATTAAGCGCACTGTGTTCCCTGCCTCGGTGGCAAGAAAGACCCTGCCCTCGAACGAAACCTCGGGTTCTGCTGCTTCGTCGCCCGGGCCGATCTCCAGTGGCGCAGTTTCGGTGGGGAATTCGATAAGTGTCCCTGTGAGTTCTACTTGCGTGGGTGGTTCAGGTTGTAGAGGACTCACTCCTCCGTTCGGGTGCTCGATGGTGGCGGCCGCCGAGGCGCTTGGAATAAGTAGCAGCGAGGCCACAAATGCTGCGGTAAGTGGCACCGAGAGTAAACGTGCGACACGGGGGGTCATGCGGTGAGGTTCCAAACGTGGGGGCCCTATCTCATAGATCGCAGTACCGCTGAGCTACAGACCGCAATTAGGCAAGATTCTAGAGGTGTAGCACCCTCGGCGAACAGTGTCGGGCGGCTAAGATTGCCCATGACGTTGGAAAGGACGTGCAGTCATGAAGGGCATCATACTTGCTGGCGGGTCGGGCACTCGCCTTTGGCCAATTACGCGGGGCATATCGAAACAGCTGATGCCGATCTATGACAAGCCGATGATTTACTACCCGCTTTCGACGCTCATGATGGCCGGGATCCGCGAGGTCCTCATCATCACGACACCCGAGTACAACGATCAGTTCCGTGCCCTCTTCGGCGACGGGTCTCAGCTTGGAATGCGCATCGAGTATGCCGTGCAGCCCTCGCCGGACGGCCTGGCCCAGGCGTTCATCATCGGGGAAGACTTCATAGGGGACGATGACGTCGCACTGGTGCTTGGTGACAATATCTTTCACGGTGTCGGGCTTGGCTCTAACCTTCGCAAGCATACTGATATTGATGGTGCTGTGGTCTTCGCCTATCACGTGGCGGATCCGGGAGCCTATGGTGTGGTCGAGTTCGACGAAAACTTGCAAGCCATCTCTATCGAAGAAAAGCCCGCAAATCCCAAAAGCAACTACGCCGTCCCCGGCCTGTATTTCTACGATAACGACGTCGTCAAGATATCTAAGACGATTAGTCCGAGTGCTCGAGGGGAACTCGAAATCTCGACGGTGAACGAGGTATACCTGCGAGAGGGGCGTTTGAACGTGCAAACACTTGATCGCGGCACTGCTTGGCTGGACACTGGAACGTTCGAATCAATGATGCAGGCGTCGGAATACGTACGAGTGATCGAGGACCGACAGGGTTTCAAGGTCGGTTGTATTGAAGAAATTGCCTGGCGTAACGGCTGGATAAGTGACGAAGCGCTCGCCGAACTTGCGGCCCCGCTAGTGAAGAGCGGTTACGGGCAGTATCTGAGGGATCTGCGCTAACAGTTTCGAACACCTGACCGCTGGAGTTCTTCTATGCTTGAGCTTGGTGGTTCACGGGGGAGACGCCACCGACTCATTGTCACCAACGAAGGACCATCATGAGCTTGAAATATGCGCGTAGCGCCTTGACTTTGTTGCTTTCCGCCACGATCGTTGGAGGGGCTGTTTCCCCTGCGATGGCGGAGGAACGGCCACCCGTCTCCTCCGTGGAGAGCGGGACGGGAGCGGTAAACGAGAACCCTCAAAACAACGAAAGCACTCAGGAAGAGCAGAACGATCCAGGTGCCGATGCTCAGGGGACGCTTGAGATAGAAATGAGCGCGGAAAACGCGACGACATCAGAATCTGCTCCTTCGGCGATTGAAGACGCTTATCACGGATCCGGTATCGAGCTCTCAAACGGCGGTGTCGCGTCAGACACGAAGAACGTAAGAATTCAGGGATCAGACCGCTTCGCCACTGCGGTAGAGATCTCGAAGCACGGGTTCCCCGCGCCCTTCGCCACAGGAACGGGAACAGTATTCGTTGCCACCGGGCTCGACTATCCGGACTCGCTGAGCGCTGCCCCCGTCGCGGCCAAGATGAATGCTCCGTTACTGCTTGCGACAGCAGAAAACCTTCCAACGACCACCGCGAATGAGATCCAGCGACTGAAGCCGAAGACCATCATTGTTGTGGGCGGTGTAAGTGCGGTCGGTTCCTCGGTTGCGACCCAGCTCGCGGGGCTGCTTCCGGGCGTGACGGTGAAGCGTGTGCAGGGAGCTACTCGTTTCGACACGTCGATCGAGCTTTCGAAGCTCGGCTGGCCGACGAACGGGAGCGCTGCGAACGCATTCATCGCAACAGGTTACGGTTTCGCGGACGCGCTCTCGGCTGGTCCTGCTGCAAAACAGGTGAACGGCCCGGTTCTCCTCGTGCCCGGTGGTTCGGCAGAAGCCTTCCCCGCCACTAAGGCCGAACTGGTGCGGTTGAACAACACTCGAATGTATGTTGCAGGTGGCGTGAGCGCGGTGGCCGAATCGGTTGTGACCTCGCTCAAGCGCACGCCGAGCCATGCGGTTACCCGGTATGCGGGAGCCGATCGCTTTGCGACTTCGGCAATGATCGTAAACCAACATTTCCCGGGCATTTCGTCTTCAACCTATTGGGCCAGTGGATCGAATTTCGCGGATGCTCTGACCGGTGCGGCTGTCGCCGGGAAACACGGTATGCCGTTGCTGCTTTCGCTGCCGGATTGCATGCCATCGATTACCTACAGCGCCAACGATAGCCACAAACCCACGAATACCTACCTGCTCGGTGGTGCCGCTGCGCTGAACGATACCGTGCTCTGGGGTAACGAATGCATCACAGCTCGCGCGGGCATGAACGCAGCCGATATCTCTGGTACCCAGCACATCTATTCAAGGATCAATCAGACCAGGTACAACCTAAATCTGCAGGGTGCGCGTTTCTACGGTCAGTCTGCTCAGGACTGGTCGTTCACCATGGCTGCTTCGGACCGGATGCGACTGAATCCAGCTCTTGCAACGGAGCAGCCCTGGGTTTACGAAGAGTACGTGCTGGAGGACCCAACTAGCGCCACGAACGCGAACCCGGAGTTTGCGTTTAGCTACATGGAATCAAACTATCCGCAGATCACTAGGTTCCCGGCCAAGCCTGCTGGGCAGCGTATGTGGGTGAGCGTTGGTTGGATCAACCGGGTGAGCGGCGGGTGGCCGACGGGTTGGATGACCGTGCACACAGGTCTTCGCTGAGGCTGAGGGCTGGTCTGTAGCGGTTGGGGTGGATCTCATTCAGGTTGACCCCAACCGCTGCACTCTAGGTGAAACCTAGGAGTGCAATTGCTCGGGCAGGCTCGTGCTTACTCGCTTCGTCTCAGTTTTGCGAGCGTGCGATAGTAGTCAGGTTTAAGCGTGCCAAGCTGATGATGCTGGTTCGTTTCTTCCATCACGAAGCTGATGTCTGCATCGAGCGCTTTGAGCTCGAAGCCGTAAACCTTCGCAAGATGGCTGAGCCATATATCCTCGAGAAACCAATGCTCAGGCTCTAGGCCCGCCACTAGGTTCGGAACGGCAAGCAGTGCTGAGTCAAGTACCATGCCTCCGGTTCCCGTGTAGTCCGCGGGTTCTCCGGGAAGGGCCCGGGTACGATCCCAGTAATCGTTATTCTCGATTTGCCATGCCCACCAGCTGGCTACGGTTTTTGGGGCTGCTTGATGCAGCACACGCCTTACGAAGTCTGGCTGAATCCGCTGATCGTCGTCGAGAAAAATAAGGTGCTGTTTGCCGAGTTCGCGCGCCAAACGGTTACCGAGATAGAAACGGCCAAATCCGCCAGCATTCACTTGAGAATGCGTGAGCATGATGCAGCTGAGCGCGCTCTGCGGGTGTGTCTCCAGC
This sequence comes from uncultured Leucobacter sp., assembly GCA_937967375.1. GTDB lineage: Bacteria > Actinomycetota > Actinomycetes > Actinomycetales > Microbacteriaceae > Leucobacter. The sequence goes on along the minus strand of CALCJF010000103.1, from coordinate 5,732 downwards.
CACGTTACGAGTTCTCGCTCATAGTACGAGCGTTGTCTTCGATCGTTGTTCCATAGACCAAGCGTGATGCCATTCGGAACATCCTGTGCCGCAAGATCATCTAGCAACTCTCGAAACCGGGTCGATCTGTTCCAGAGGCAGATTACTACCAGAGCAGAGCCCGGGTCCACGCGACCGAACCTTTTCAGCCGGAACTTGCCGGCGGCAAAGGTGGTGCGGAGCAGACGCTCGCGTAAGACCCTTCGGACTGCAGATATTGCACCCGCCATGCTCTCGCTACCTCGATTCGCCCGTCACCGCTGCGTACAGCATGCCGCGCGAGTCGTCGGGTGTCACTGCATCGAACGAGCATGCTTGAGGCACGTCGAGAATGTGCGTGCCGGTTTCGCTCAATATCGATACGTTGACAAAGTATTTTCCTTCACCGAAGCGAGTGTCCTTGAGTTCAAAGGCCACCGAGCGGGGCTCTCCTTCTAGTGGAAGCAGCTCAAGCCCGATTCGAGAACTCGTCGTGCCGAATACTGGCTGGCCCAGAGTGTTGTCGATCTGAACCGCGCATACCCAGGACTTCTCCTCAAGTGCTCCATCAAGATCGATTCTGATTGTCAAAGGGTCACCCAGCTTCAGCGGTTGGCCAGGAACAGGTCCGTGTGCCCTTGCTACAGCGAAAAGACTGGTCGACCCGGGTGAATCGCCGTGGTCAGAATGCGCGGCTACGTGGTCGAGGCGGCGTTCTTCGAGTAGATCCCTGAATTGCGACACGGCTTCGCGCGGTTCGCCCGAGTAGACAAGCGAGCCATGATGCAGCAGCACTGCGTGATCTGCGAGCTCGAGTACCTGGCCAAGGTTGTGCGTGACCAGCAGAATGGTGCGTCCTTCGGCCTGGAACCGACGGATGGTATCCATGCACTTGCGCTGAAACGCCTCATCGCCGACGGCGAGCACTTCGTCGACAAGGAGGATGTCGGGGTCGGTGTGAATCGCTACGGCGAAGGCGAGACGCACATACATGCCCGAGGAATAGAACTTCACCTGAGTATCGATGAACTCCTCGATCTCTGCGAACTCAATGATGTCATCGAAGACCGCTTCGGTTTCTGCTCGACTCATACCCAACAGTGACGCATTGAGAAAGACATTGTCGCGGCCGCTTAAGTCAGGATGAAAACCTGCGCCGAGTTCGAGCAGCGCCGCGATGCGTCCCCGGTGAGCGATCGTGCCGCTCGAAGGGTCGAGAATGCCGCCGATGATTTTCAGCATTGTGCTCTTGCCGGATCCATTGTGGCCGATGAGCGCAATCGTTTGCCCCGCTTTGACTTCGAAGCTCACTCGATCGAGCGCGGTGAACTCTTCGCGATTGCGGCGACCGGTTCTGAACGAGAGGAGGCGATCTTTCAGGGAATTATCGCGTCGAAGAATAAAGTGCTTGCTGACATTGTCAGCGTGCACTACAACCGGTGGGTTCTCGGGTGTGATCTGGTCCTGAGACATATGGTCTATAGCTCCTGAGCGAAGTTGCCCTGTAGGCGCGCGAACACTCGCTGTGCGCCGACAACGCAGAGTAGGCCGATGACGGAGGCGATCGTCAGCCGAAGCCAGAGGTGATCAGGCAGCGCGAGGCCATGGTCGGTGATGCCCCAGAGCGCCTCTTGAAACCCAAGTACCGCAAGGGTTGCTGGGTTTGCCGTGTACAGTTCGATCAGCCAGGGCAGGCCTGCGTCGACGAGCACATTCCTTACCATTTCCCATGAGTAAAGAATGGGGGAAGCCCACATCATGACCATCATCACCACTTCGACGAAGTAGCCGATGTCGCGTAGATACACGAACCAGGCAGAAAGTATGAGCGCAAGTGCGACTCCGAAACTGACGAGCGTGATCAGCGAGGGTATGAGGTACAGAAGACTCCAAGACCATTGCAGGCTGCCCGTGAGAATCGCCACGGCCAGCAGGATGCTGAACTGAATCGCAAAATTGAATAGAGCCGTACCCGTCGTTGCAAGTGGAAACAGCTCTCGGGGAACATAGACCTTTTTGACAAGGCCCGCATTGCTGAGAATAGAAGCGGTTCCGCCAGAGACAATCTCTTGAAACAGCGCAAAGGCGGTGAGTCCGGTAAAGATGTATACGGCAAAGTTGGGGATCCCGCGCTCAGCCCCGAGAAACTTGCCCACCACAACGAAATAGATGGCAAGCTGCGTGAGCGGACGGATCAGGGTCCAGACAAGTCCGAGTGAGCTGTCTTTGTATCGCGACTTGATGTCTCGTCGAACAAGCAGGCTGAGCATGCTACGGTCGGCGACAATCTCGCGAACGGTACTGGCGAAGCTCTTCTGGGTAGCCCGCCGACGGCGTGAGGTGGCGGGAACCCCGATGGTGTTCAAGGGTTGTTTGGCGAGCGCTTCGAAGCGTTCTGCGCGGTTCATGATCCTCCTAGAGCGCTGCTGCGGTTGGTACCTCGCGGCGAGCGGGAGCACATACGGACAACCCACACACTCTAGCTCAGGATACCCTGACGGCTCCTGTGTTTTGGGGTCGCGAAGCTTCTAAGGTTAGCCGCTTCGGGTAGTGTCTCGGGTGTGAAACTTTTGATGACGCTCATGGTCCGAGATGAAGCCGACATCATCGGGGCGATGCTTGAGCATCATTTTGCGCAGGGAATCGACCACATGATCGTGACTGACAACGCATCGGTCGATGGTACGCGCGAGATCCTCGAAACGTATGCGGAAAAGGGCCTCATTACGTTGCATCACGATCCTCGACACGAGAAGCAGCAGGCGCAGGTGGTGACAGCCATGGCCCGGGAGGCCGCCGAGGTGCACGGGGCTACCTGGGTTCTGAACGCTGATGCCGACGAGTTCTGGGTTGCAGAGAATGCCACCAAGACCCTCCGCGAGGCATTTGAGAATATCTCCACCGAATATCAGGCATTCGATGTTCCGGTGATCGATATGACCGGTCCTCCCGCGAAGGAAGGATCGGGGATTTCTCGCTTGGTCTATCGCGACCTGCGCCCAACTTCTCGCATAAACGAGCTTGGGCTGCACGCTCACGCGACACCAGACGTGGTCTTCGTTGCGACTCCTGAGGTTGAGGTGGCTCAAGGGAACCACTTTGTCAACGTTGATAGCAAGGGGCGCCCGGCACCTGGCGAAGGCATCGAAGTGCTGCACCTACCGTGGCGATCTTGGAAGCAGTTCAGCGCAAAAGTAAAGAATGCTGGTGATGCATACGCGCGCAGTGGCCTGACGCCAAGCCCCAACCATCACGGTATGCGCGACTATCGCAGGCTAAACGAGGGCCGCCTCTATCCGCTGTATCTTGCCCGTCACCCTCAACCAGAGGAAATCACTGCGGCGCCTGCGGGCACTCTCGACCTCGACGACAGGCTTGCGCGGGCCTTGACGAATCCAGTCGAAGACGTCCCTGTGAAAGATTCCGAATGGTTCATGCAGTCAGTTCTTGCCGGACCATTGTTGAGGTTCGAAGGAGCCACCGAGTCGACCGCGGTGCGCGAAGCCGGTCGCATCGTTGAGTTAAAAATCTCGCCCGATCAGATCGCGGAGCTCGCTCACGACATTTCGGAGACTCTGGATCGTGAACTCGGCGACCAGCTTGCCGAGGCGCGCGAGGTGCGACTGCAGCTGCAAGAGATGCGAAACAGTCGTGCAATGCGTATTGCTCACGCGCTCGGTAGGTGGCTCCCGAGACGCTGACGGCATGAGCGTCCCTACTATCTTCTGGTCTGCCGCACTGGAAAGCTCGACCGGGCTAGAATCGACCGCATGACCGAACAGATTCTGGAGCAGCACGGGGAAGCACGGACGAGTGCGTTGCTTGCCAGCTCGCGAAGAGAAGCGGAGCTCCGCGGCCGGGTGGCTCAACTCAGCGAGAAAGTTGAGGAACTCTCTGAGAGCTTGCGTGCGAGCGAAGGAGCACGCGCTGTGCTCGAGTCTGAGGTCGAGCACCTTCGACGCGAGAACCAAGCAATCCATACATCAATGTCTTGGCGCGTAACTCGGCCACTTCGCGTGCTTCGCGGTGGTGCTTGAGTGGGCGCGCCCAACCTGCATTCGGCTCATCCGGCTGCTTTTGCCAACTGGGCACGGCGTCGCAGCGACAAGCTCCGTCACGACGGCAGGCCCGATTGGCAACCATATTCCGATAGCGGTGCATTCCCTCGCGTCGGGGTATTGATCCATGTCTTCTACCCGGAGTTGCTGCCGGAGCTACTTGAAGGGCTTCACTCGATCCCGGTGCCGTTTGATGTGATTATCACCAACGCATCCGAGACGAAGCTCGAAGTAGACGAAGCGAGTATCGGCGGTGAGATTCGTCGTGTGCGAGTTCTGCAAGTCGAAAACCGGGGCAGGGACATTTTGCCGATGATCTCCGTGGTAAACGCGGAGCTGCTTGCTCGCTATGAACTTGTGCTCAAGCTGCATACGAAGAAGAGCGAGTGGCGCGAGTCGCACGAGACCTTGAGCGGCAACGGGACGGAATGGCGTGAGAGTTTTCTGGATCAGCTGCTCGGTAGCCCTCAGCAGGTCAAGCAGATCCTTGGGGCATTTGCCGCAAACCCGGGAATCGGTTTATTGACGGCCAGCGAGAGTTTGGTTGGAGCCGAGCACTGGGGCGGAAACCGCGACTTGCTGAACGAGCTATTGCTCCGGCTTGAGATTCGTGCCCCTCAGACACTCAAGTTTGCTGCTGGGTCGATGTATTGGGTGCGCGGATTTGTATTGCAGGGCCTCTTTGCACTTGAGATGAGTCCCGAAGATTTCGAGGACGAGGCCGGACAGATAGATGGGACAACGGCGCATGCGGTTGAACGTGCAATCGGCGCGTTGGCTGAGGAGGCTGGTTTCGTGCTCGCCGAAACCACTCGACTGGACGAGCTAAACGGGCTTACACCGACCCTCAACTGGCGGCGTTACTTGCCGGATACCGAGGTCATCCCAGAGGCCCGCCTGTACCCCTTCTACCTTCCGCAATTCCATGCATTCCCGGAGAACAACGCATGGTGGGGGACTGGCTTTACTGAGTGGAACAACGTTGCCTCGGCGAAACCTCTGTATTTGGGGCACAGGCAACCTGCGCTTCCGAGCGACCTTGGATACTACGATCTGCGTCACGATGGAGTCCGTGAAGAGCAATATCGCCTCGCCCGCAACGCAGGTGTCGAGGGCTTCATGTACTACTACTACTGGTTTGAAGGCAAGAAGCTGATGGATCTTCCTGTCGAGGCGCTCGTGAATTCGGACCAGGATCATCCGTTCTGTCTCATGTGGGCGAATGAAAACTGGACCAGGCGATGGGACGGCTGGGAAGAGGACGTGCTCATCGCGCAAGACTACGACAGCGTTCCGGCCGAGCAATTTATAGAAGATGTGCGCCATCTGATCACTGACCCGCGCTATACGAGGATCGACGGCAAGCCTGTGCTAGCCGTGTACCGCATCACCCAGATTCCTAACTACCAGTCTGTGATTGCTCATTGGCGTCGCAGGGCCGAAGAGTTCGGGTTGCCCGGACTTGTGCTGCTGGTAGTCGACGTGAGTGTCCAGTTTCAGGGCCTACCTGGCGACGTACGTAAAGCAGGGCTCGATGGAGTACTTGAGTTCCCGCCGCATAATCGGCGCTGGGTGCACCCAGACGGTGGGATTTACGAGGTTGACCCCGCCTTCGAAGGCGCGGGCCTGGCGATCGCCGAAGTCGCCCTGCGCGGC
>CALCJF010000102.1 GCA_937967375.1 uncultured Leucobacter sp. | reverse complement strand
AGATGGTATGGACTCAGCGCGACCTCCTGCGCGATCGAAGCGATCGACAGCGCGGCAAGCAGAATGATGCTGATCTTCAGGAAGGTCGGAATCCTGCGCGCGGGGGCCTGGGGCACGTGCCCGGCAGCGGGCGCGGGGGGCAATGCCGATGGGGCTGGTGCTGCCGCCTGCGCAACGGTGGGCGCAGGAGCTACGACAGGTTGCGGGCCGCTCTGCGAGGGGTCTTGCGGATCGTGCTGTGTGCTCATGGTTCCAGTCTGGCCTGCTTGCCTGAGAATCGCCAGCTCTGGCGCCGGCCGACTGCGCCCCGGAGGGCGGCGCCCTGGCCCGCCCGGCGATCCTTTTCGAGCCCCAGCAGAAGGTAGACTTGAAAGGTGACCGAGACGCATGCCGCTGCCACCGAACCCCGCCCCGACACCGTCGCCGACGCCATCGCGTCGCCAGACCGAGAGCAACCCTTTGAGGCGCTTGGCCTGAAGGCTGACGAGTACGCGAAGATCCGCGAGATTCTGGGGCGCCGCCCCACCTCGGGCGAGCTCGCCATGTATTCGGTGATGTGGAGCGAGCACTGCTCGTACAAGTCGTCGAAGATCTACCTGCGCCAGTTCGGCAAGAAGGTCAACGACAAGATGAAAGAGCGCCTGCTCGTCGGCATGGGCGAGAACGCCGGCGTGATCGACGTGGGCGAGGGTTGGGCGGTGACCTTCAAGGTCGAGAGCCACAACCACCCCTCGTACATCGAGCCTTTCCAGGGCGCCGCGACCGGCGTCGGCGGCATCATCCGTGACATCATCTCGATGGGCGCCCGCCCGGTCGCCGTCATGGACCAGCTGCGCTTCGGCGCGATCGATGACCCAGACACCGCCCGCGTGGTGCACGGCGTGGTCGCGGGCATCTCGTCATACGCGAACTGCCTCGGCCTGCCGAATATCGGCGGAGAGACCGTGTTCGATGGCGTCTACCAGGCGAACCCCCTCGTGAACGCGCTCGGTGTTGGCGTGCTGCGCCACGAAGACCTGCACACCGCAAACGCCTCGGGCCTCGGCAACAAGGTCGTGCTGTTCGGCGCCCGCACGGGTGGCGACGGTATCGGCGGGGCATCGATCCTGGCCTCTGATTCGTTTGACGAAGGCGGCCCGACCAAGCGCCCGGCCGTGCAGGTCGGCGACCCATTCGCCGAGAAGGTGCTCATCGAGTGCTGCCTCGAACTCTTCAAAGGCGACCTCGTCGAGGGCATTCAAGATCTCGGCGCTGCCGGCATCTCGTGCGCGACCTCGGAGCTCGCCGCGAATGGCGACGGCGGCATGTTCATTGAACTCGACAGCGTGCTGCTGCGCGACCCGTCGCTCACCGCAGAAGAGATTCTGATGAGCGAGAGCCAGGAGCGAATGATGGCTGTCGTCGCCCCTGAGAAGCTCGACGCGTTTCTCGCGGTCACAGCGAAATGGGACGTCGAGACGAGCGTGCTCGGCGAAGTCACCGACACGAACCGCCTCGTCATCAACTGGCGCGGCGAAGAGATCGTCAACGTCGACCCCTCGACCGTCGCCGTCGATGGCCCGGTCTACGAGCGCCCGGTCGCATACCCGACCTGGATCGATTCGCTGCAGGCTTCGTCGGTTGCGTCTGCCGGTTTTGCTCGCGGCGAGGCAGTTTCGGGCAAGGATCTGCGGGCCCAGATGCTCGCCGTCGCCTCGTCACCAAACCAGGCGTCGTCGGAGTGGATCACCAACCAGTACGACTACTACGTGCTCGGCAACACGGCGCTCTCGTTCCCCGATGCTGCGGGCATGATCCGCGTGTCAGAAGAGAGCGGCCTTGGCGTCGCGATCTCGACCGACGCGAACGGTCGCTATTGCCAGCTCGACCCGTACGCGGGCGCTCAGCTCGCGTTGGCAGAGGCCTACCGCAACGTCGCGACCACCGGTGCCGTGCCGACCGCCGTCACCGATTGCCTCAACTTCGGCAGCCCCGAGAACCCAGAGGTCATGTGGCAGTTCTCGAAGGCCGTCGAGGGCCTGTCTGACGCGTGCCTCTCGCTCGAGGTTCCCGTCACCGGCGGCAACGTGTCGTTCTACAACCAGACCGGCGATGTGCCGATTCACCCGACCCCGGTCGTCGGCGTGCTCGGCATCATCGACGACGTGGCCCGTCGCGTGCCCTCGGGCTGGCAAGATCAGGGCGAGCACCTCTACCTGCTCGGTACCACCCGCGACGAACTCGACGGCTCGGCGTGGGCCGAGGCCGTGCACGAGCACCTCGGCGGCCTGCCGCCGCAGGTCTCGCTCGACGACGAGCGCTCGCTCGCGGAATTGCTGCACGCTGCGTCGCAGGGCGGTCTGCTCTCGGGCGCGGTCGACCTCGGTGAGGGTGGCCTCGCGCAGGCGCTTGCCGATGGCTCGCTGCGCTTCGGCGTTGGCGCCCGAGTCTGGATCGACGAGATCATGTCGCGCGACGGCGTCGACGCCACCGCCGCACTCTTCTCAGAGTCGCAGGGCCGCGTGCTCGTGTCGGTGCCGCACGAGGAAGACGTGAAGTTCCGTGGGCTCTGCGAAGGTCGCGGCTACCCGGTGCTGCGCGTCGGCGTCACCGACGTGCCTGGCGCTGATGCCACGATCGAGGTGCAGGAGCGCTTCACGCTGCCCATCGCCGAGCTGCGCACCGCTTCACGCGAAACGCTGCCGGCCCGCTTCGGCGACGTGATCGACCCCGATCTCTTCACCGCCCTGCCGAACGCCGCTGCTGCACGCTTCGAGCGTTCGATGCAGCAGCCAGCGGGCCTCGGCATCTCAGAGTAGCGCGGCCAAGGACGCACAACGCACAACGCACGACGCACAACGAGAATCTCGCCTCTGCCCAGGTCTTGCCCAGGCAGGGGTGAGATTCTTGTTTCGAGCCGGTGATCAGGCTCCGGGACGATGGCCAAGTACCCCGAGTGCGACAAGACTTGCCAAAGGAGCAAGTCATGTGGGCATGGATCATTCTCATCGTTTCAGGTGTCTTCGAGGCGGTCTGGGCGACAGCGCTCGGCAAGTCTGAAGGCTTTACGAAGCTCTGGCCGACCGTCGTCTTCGCCGTCGGCTGCGTGATCAGCATGGGCGGCCTCGCTCTCGCGCTGCGCGATATTCCCACCGGCACCGGTTATGCGGTCTGGGTGGCCGTCGGCGCCTCGCTGACCGTGATCTACGCGATGGTCACGGGGCAAGAACCGGTCAGCGTCATCAAGGTTCTGCTCTTGCTGGGGATCGTCGGCTGCGTAATCGGGCTGAAGCTTGTGGGCGACCACGAAACTCCCGTTGCCTAACCTCGCATAGTCGGGGCGAATCTCCCGCCCGTCAACCCTGCCCGCGAGCGCGGCGGCGTGCCTCCTCGACGCGCGCCGCCGCGTCGGCAACCTCTGCCTCAAGGGCTCGCTTTCGCGAGTCCTCCCTGCGGGCAAGCGCGATCCCGTTCACCAGATGCCAGGCGAACAGCAGGCAAGCGGCCGGAAGAACCACAAATCCGAGCAGCAGACTCAGCAGCGAGGACGCGGCCTCACCGCGCGAGAACACATCTACCGACAGCGCCACTGCCAGGGCCCCGAAACCGAGGCTGAGGGCACCAACTGCGAGCACCCAGCAGACTCGCCCAAACCAGTTTCTCGGAATATTCGGAAACCAGCCCCACCACCCGATGGTCGCGGCCTGCCTGGTCGGTTCGTGCCATGGCAGTAGCGCAAGCCACTTACTCGAACGATCAGCAGCGCGACCGTTGCGCGGCTGCTCGCTCCCCTGCACGGACTACCCCTCGACGAGAGGGGCCACGCGGGCCGTAATCCGCTCGTGCAACTCAACAACCGGCTGGGTGGCGTCGAGCACGAGAAAGCGCTGGGGCTCGGCAGAAGCAAGCTTCAGGTACTCGGCGCGCACCCGCAGATGAAACTCCGCTGCCTCGCGCTCGAGCCGATCGGCCTTCTGGCCGGCCGCCTCGCGCCGAGAAATCGCAACCTCTGGGTTCATGTCGAGCAGAACCGTGAGCGCGGGCCAGAGGCCACCGGTTGCCCACTCGTTGATGTGCCGAACCTCGTCCTGTGGCAGCGGCCTGCCGGCACCCTGGTACGCCAGCGACGAGTCAATATAGCGGTCTTGCACGACGGCAGCCCCACGTTCGAGTGCTGGCCTCACGACCTCAGCGATGTTCTGTGCGCGATCGGCGGCATAGAGCAGCGCCTCGGCACGCTCGTACACGTGCCCGCCGTGCAGCAGCACATTTCGCACTGAATCGCCAAGGCTCGAGCCGCCGGGTTCTCGCGTGTGCACGACTTCATAGCCGCGTTGCTCCAGCCAGGTAGCGAGAAGCTTCGACTGGGTGGTCTTGCCTGCGCCGTCGCCACCCTCGAACGTTATGAAGAGGCCGGTCATTGTTACTGACCCGAGGCTGCCGCTACGGCCGCAGCCTCGGCGGCGCGGCGCTCGGCATTCGCTTTGCGGGTCGCGGCCGCCTTCTTCGCCGCTGCGGCGCGAACCGGGTCAACTGTCTTATTACCGCTCGCAGCAGTCTTCTTCGCTGCGGGCTTCTTCGCTGCGGGCTTCTTCGCGGTGGTCTTCTTCGCTGCAGGCTTCTTCGCTGCAGCCTTGCGTGCGGGTGCCTTCTTCTTCGCCGGGCCCTTCGCACGCTTAATCGCAAGCAGTTCGGCGGCGCGCTCGAAGGTGATCTCTTCGACGCTATCGCCTCGAGGGATCGTGGCGTTCGTCTCGCCGTCAGTGACGTACGGGCCGAACCGGCCGTCTTTTACCTTGATGGGTTTGCCACTCACCGGGTCTGCGTCAAACTCCTTGAGCGCCGAAGCGGCCTTACGCGCGCCGTACTTCGGCTGGGCGAGCACCTCGAGAGCACCGGCGAGGTCGATGGAGAAGATCGCGTCTTCGCTCGGCAGTGTGCGAGTCTCAGTGCCCTTCTTGAGGTACGGACCGTAGCGACCGTTCTGCGCCGTGATCTCGTTGCCCTCTTCATCGGTGCCCACGACTCGTGGCAGGTCAAGCAGCGCCACCGCTGTATCGAGGTCGATAGTCGCGGGGTCCATGCTCTTGAAGAGAGACGCCGTGCGCGCTTTGACGCCCTTCGGCAGCTCTTCGCCTTCATCGGGTAGCTCGGTCACGTATGGGCCGAAGCGGCCGTTCTTCGCCGCGATGCGCTTGCCCGTGACTGGGTGCAGACCAACGATACGGTCTTCGAGCGGCTCGGCGTCGGCGAGCTCGTGCGCGCGGGCGGCGGTGAGCTCGTCCGGGGCGAGCCCGTCGGGAATATTCACGCTGCGCGGCTTCAGCGCACCGTCTTCACCGACCTCGCACTTCTCGTCGAAGACCTCGAGGTACGGGCCGTACTTGCCGTTGCGCAGCGAGATCTCGTCGTCGATGCGAATGGTGTTGATCGCACGCGCGTCGATCTCGCCGAGGTTATCGACCACGCCGCGCAGACCGGGATGGTTGTCGCTGCCGAAGTAGAAGTCGCGCAGCCAGGCCGCCCGCTCGGCGTCGCCGGCCGCGATGCGGTCGAGGTCGCCCTCCATCTCTGCGGTGAAGTCGTAGTCGACGAGGGCGGCGAAGTGCTCTTCGAGCAGGCGCACGACCGAGAAGGCGATCCAGCTTGGAACGAGCGCCTGCCCCTTCTTCGTGACGTAACCGCGGTCGGTGATCGTGCCGATAATCGCTGCGTAGGTCGAGGGTCGACCGATGCCGAGATCTTCGAGTCGCTTGGTCAAGCTCGCCTCGGTGAAGCGCGGCGGCGGGCTCGTCTCGTGGCCCTTGGCTTCGGGATCGATGACCGCGAGGGTCTGACCCTCGGCAAGCTGCGGCAGTTCGACGCTGTGATCCTTTGCGCCGCGCTTTTCGTCTTTGCCCTCTTCGTACGCGAGCAAGAAGCCGGGGAAGGTGATGACGGTGCCACTCGCGGTGAACTCGGCCGCCGCGGTGCCACTCTTCGAGGCTGCATCGGCGATCGAAGCACCGAGCGTGACGGTGTCGGTCGAGCCCTTCGCGTCGGCCATCTGGCTCGCGACCGTGCGCTTCCAGATGAGCTCGTACAGGTCGTAGTCACCCCGGTTGAGCTTGTTCTTGAGCTCACTCGGGCGGGCAAAGGTGTCGCCCGCGGGGCGAATAGCCTCGTGCGCCTCCTGCGCCCCCTTGGCTTTGCCAGTGTAGACGCGCGGGGCATCGGGAACCGTGGCGGCACCATAGAGCTCCGCTGCCTGCTTGCGTGCAGCCGAGATCGCCTGCTTCGAGAGCGTCGGCGAATCGGTGCGCATATAGGTGATGTAGCCGTTCTCGTAGAGCGACTGTGCGTGCGACATGGTCTGACGCGAGCTATAGCGCAGCTTGCGCGATGCCTCCTGCTGAAGCGTCGACGTGGTGAACGGTGGCGCGGGGCGACGGGTGTGCGGCTTAGTCTCGATCGAGAGCACCTTCGCCGAGGCGGCGTCTGCGAGGGCGGCCGCGAGCGCTTGCGCGCGGGCCTGCGGCAGCAGCACGACGCCAGCCTGCTGCGACTTTGGTTTCAGCTCGCCCGAGTCGTTGAAATCAGAACCCGTCGCGAGCCGTTCGCCGTCAAGGCGCACGAGGCGTGCCTCGAACTGTGCGGTATCGGCTGCATCAGCACCCGGCTTGAAGCTTGCGGTGAGATCCCAGTACTCCGCCGCCACGAAAGCCATGCGTTCGCGCTCGCGGTCGACCACGATGCGGGTGGCAGCTGACTGCACGCGCCCGGCCGAAAGCTTCGGCGCAACCTTGCGCCAGAGCACCGGTGAGATGTCGTAGCCGTACAGGCGGTCAAGAATGCGACGGGTCTCTTGGGCGTCAACGAGCGCGAAATCGATGTCGCGCGTATTCGCCTTAGCCTGTTCGATCGCGTCTTTGGTGATCTCGTGAAACACCATTCGGCGCACGGGCACCTTTGGCTTCAGCACCTCGAGCAGGTGCCAGGCGATCGCCTCCCCCTCGCGGTCCTCATCAGTTGCGAGCCACAGCTCGTCCGCATCTTTCAGGGCCCGCTTGAGCTCGGTGACCGTCTTCTTCTTATTTGCGTTGACCACGTAATACGGGGCGAAGTCCTGGTCGACGTCAACGGCGAACTTGCCGAACGGCCCCTTTTTGAGCTCTGTGGGTAGCTCAGAGGGTTCGGCGAGGTCACGAATATGCCCGACCGATGCGATGACCTCGTAGTCGTCACCAAGGTAGCCGCCAATGGTTTTTGCCTTGGTCGGTGACTCCACGATGACGAGTTTCTTCGCGCCCACAGCGCTCCTTCTCAACGTAATCAATTGTGTGATGCGGTTCTGGGGCACCACTCTATGCCACAGAGGGCACTGCGTGTGCACGCTCCGTGACTCTCCCGAACATAGTCTGCACGCTGACGCTGATGCGAACCTGGCCGCTTTCCAGGTTCACATCGCAGCTTTCGAGATGTACTTCGACGGCACTCGTCACCGTTTCTGCGATTGCGCAAGGATCACTGTCGATCCACCCGTGGGCGGCGTCTGCCGCGGCCAGGGCCGCCGCGTCTGCGGCTCCGGCAGCGCGCTCGGCAGTATCAAGCGCAGCAGCGGCCCCAATAATAGGGAGCGCCAGAGCAAGGGTTGCTGCCGCGACGCCGAGCAGTGCGGGGGCGCTCACGGGCTGACCCCGCGCGCACCATCATGCAGCTTATTACTCCGGTGGCTCATGAGCCCGCCTCACTCACGGCCGCGCACCCTCGACCACTGACGCTTATCGCTGAGAGAGCACCGCCCGCGGGGGTGGCGCTCAGTGTTACGCAGTGCAGCTGCCCCTGGGCGGTTCTTTGCACGACGACACCGCCGCGCATGCTCAGCCCGCCGAACACAGCGGCCGCAGCCGCGGCGTCACCCCGCGCTTCGTGGCGGGCCATCTGCGCCGCGGCTGAGCTGAGACTCAACCGCTGTGCGGAGAGCATTACCGCCCCAATCGCGAGCAGCAACACCAGCAACACTGCGGGAAGCGCCACCGCGAATTCTGCCGTCACCGAGCCCCGTTCGCTGTCGACATCAATCACGCGCCGACGACAACCCGAGGTGCGGCCTCTGCGATTCAGCCAGCCGAGCTGAGTGCCTGTTCGATCAGATTGAGCAGAAATGCGCGCACCTCCCCAGATCTCATGATGGCGACGAGCACCCCCGCAAAGGCCACGGCGCCCATGATGACAACCGCATACTCCGCGGTGACAGCACCCTCGTCGTCTTGCACCTGATGCAGCACCTTGCCTGGCGATGCGTCTCGACGCTTCACAAACTGGTCGAGCGAGGCAGAAAGTGCAGAAAGTTTGGCGTTCATGCGTGTTCTCCAAATATTCGTTGGATCGGCCCAGCGCCGATCTCTCTGCACCCATCGTGCGCTTGTCTTCGAGCGTGCATACGGCGTTTTGCGATATCCCTCGAAATCTGTGGAGAAGCTGCAGAAGGGAGAAGCTGTGAGCGACAAACTGGGTGATGGGCATGTCTCAACGGAGCAGCCGTGCGCCGGCAGAATCGGGTCACGGAAACGGCGAAGAGGCGCTACGAGATCGGCCCGAGCGATCCCATGACGGCAAGCAGTACGGGCAACACACCGAGCACGATGAACGACGGAAGCACGCACACTCCGATCGGCAACAGCACGCTCACCGCCAGGCGCTCCGCCTGCCGCTCGAGCTCAGCCAGCGTACGCGCACGAGCGGCCGCCGCTTCGGCTAAGAGCATCGAACCCGCAGGGGTGCCGTGGGCGGTTGCCGCCCGAAGCACCTGCTGTACCGCGCCATCGCGTCTAAGTGCGCCAAGCCGCACCCAGGCCACCGCAAACGCATCTGCCCGATCCGCTACGTTGCGCAGCGCTGCGTGCTGCGCCGCGCCGCCAGAGAGAGCGATCCAGCACAGCTCGCACTCAAGACCCGACACCCACTCCGCCGCGGCGAGGCGATCGGCGAGCACTTTCGCCCAGCGCACCCCGACGAGCAGCAGCACCCCACCGAGCGCGCCGAGCACCGCACCTGCCGGGCTCAGCATCACCGCGATCGGGTCGAAGCCGAGAATCGCACCAAACAGCATTGCGACGAGCGGCAACGAGCTCACTAGTCGTATTGTGGCGCGCGGACCCGCAAGCAGCACGGAACGTCGGTTGCCGACCCGTTCAAGTGACACTAACGCCTCGGCCATGCGCTCGAGCATACGAGCGATGGGAGCACCGCTGTGCAGCGCCAATGACCAGGCGGCCGCAAGCACCCGCCACTCGGGGTCGCCGACGGCGGCGAGCGCCACCTCACCCGGTTGCCCCGATGCTACGCGCTTGGCAATTTCGACCAGTTCGTCTGGTGCACCGGGCTCTTCTCCGAGCACCCGCCAGACTTTGGCCGAGGAAACGCCACCGCCCAGAAGCGACGCGGCTCGCAATGCTGCCGTCGCCGCCACCGAGCGCGTCTTCTCTTCGGCTGAGACTCCGCGCGTGCTCCCAGTGCCCCGGCCTCCCCCAGCACGCCCCCGTCGCAGCCGCATCATGCGACCTCTTCGATGCCGAGCACGCCGTCGAGAAGCAGAAATCGACCGATCGAGACGAGCCGATGTGACCCGGTTACGGTTCGTTCAAGATGCACCGCAAAATGCAGGGCCGAACACACTTGACGAGCGACTGCGGTGGCCGACAGCCCTCCAAGCGCACCAAGCGCTTCGAGTCTTGCAGGCACGTCTGCGAGGCTCGATGCATGCAGCGTACCGGCGCCCCCGTTATGCCCGGTGTTGAGCGCGGTCAGCAGAGTCAAGAGCTCTGGCCCACGGCACTCCCCCAGCACGATGCGGTCAGGTCGCATTCGAAGCGCCTCACGCAGCAATCGGTCGAGCGGCAGCGCACCGACTCCCTCGCTATTGGCCTGCCTGGCTTCGAGCGCCACCCAATGCTGATGCGTGAGCCGCAATTCGGCGACGTCTTCAATGGTCACGACGCGCTCTTGCTCGGGCACGAGATCGAGCAGCGCGGCGAGCACGGTGGTCTTGCCGCTTCCTGTTCCTCCAGTGACCAAGAGGTTCGCGTGCTCGGCCACGGCCGAGCGCAACAGCTCGCGCTGCCTCGAGTCGCAGAACCCGGAAGAGGTGAGCTGTGCGAAATCGAGCGGGGCGATCCTCGGCACCCGAATCGATATCGCCGCACCGGTCACGCTCGCCGGTGGCAATATTGCGTGCACACGGATCCCGTCACCGAGGCGCACATCTGCGCAAGGGTTTAACTCGTCAAGATGTCTGCCTCCGGCCGCGATCAGCCCGACCGCCGTCGCACGCACCGCTTCGGGTGAGGCTCTCCACTCGGGGAGCTGGTGCATGCGGCCTCCATGATCGAACCACAGCTGCCCCTCACCAGCCACGACTTGAATCAGCACATCGCGCAGCTCAGGCCAGTCGAGCATTGGCAGCAGCCCACCAAACGCTCGCGCGGCTTCAACGCTGAGCGCAGAGCTCCGTAGCGCAGCGGGTGCACTTGGGGCCTGCCAGACCGACTGCCGCGCGGGGCTCAGGTGCGCGGGCGGGTCGCCCGATCTCGCTACATACATACGGTAAGCCAACACCCTGACAGCACCCCGGTTTGACCACTTCAAGAAATCTGTGGAGAACCCTGATCTGGCCGGCTTGTGAGCGACAAGTCGGCCTTCAGGAGCGGTACTGCGACCGACTCTCGCGTTGGCACGGCCACAGCGCACGCGCGCGAAACACAGGGCATCAAAGCTTGCTGCGGCGAAGAATATATTTTACGCTGGATCCACGCGCACACAGGGGTGCGCGCAGAACAGAGGGTGACGGCGCACATGTCAGACACGACCGCTAACGGCACGATCGAAAGCTACTCGCTCGAGGTAGAGACCTACCCGCCGAGCCCAGAATTCAAGGCGCAGGCAAACCTGGGCGATTCGTCGATCTATTGGAAAGCCGCCGAAGACCCCCAAGGCTACTGGGCAAGCCGTGCTCGCGAACTGCAGTGGACGAAACCCTTCACTGAGGTGCTCGACTGGTCGAACCCGCCCTTCGCAAAATGGTTTCAAGACGGCGAGCTCAACGTCGCCGCGAACTGCCTCGACCGGCACATCGCCGCAGGCATCGGTGATCGCGTAGCACTCTACTTCGAGGGCGAACCTGGCGACACCCGCACCTACACCTACGGCGAGTTGACTCACGAGGTGAAGCGCGCGGCAAACATGCTCACCGCGCTCGGTGTCGAGCAGGGCGACCGGGTCGCAATCTACATGCCGATGATCCCTGAGACCGTCATCGCGATGCTCGCCTGCGCCCGCCTCGGCGCGGCCCACTCGGTCGTCTTCGGTGGGTTCAGCGCGGAGAGCCTGAGAAGCCGCGTTGACGACGCCGAGGCCGAGCTTGTGATCACTGCCGACGGCGGCCACCGCAAGGGACGTGTCTCGGCGCTCAAGCCAACCGTCGATGACGCCCTGCGTCTCGACAACGCAGACGGCACACCCAGTACCGTCAAGAAGGTGCTCGTCGTCAAGCGTGGCGGCAACGAAGTCGAGATGCAGGCTGGTCGTGATCTGTGGTGGCACGACGAGATCTCGGCCTACGACGGAGAACACACCGCAAAGGGCTTCCCGGCAGAGAACCCGCTTTTCATCCTGTACACGAGCGGCACCACGGGCAAGCCGAAGGGCATTCTGCACACGAGCGGCGGATACCTGACCCAGGCATCGGCCACGCACCGCGACGTCTTCGACCTGAAGCCCGAGACCGATGTCTACTGGTGCACTGCAGACGTCGGTTGGGTCACCGGTCACAGCTACGTCGTCTATGGGCCGCTCGCGAATGGCGCCACCCAGGTGATCTATGAGGGCACCCCGGACACTCCCGATTGGGGCCGCTGGTGGCAGATCGTCGAGAAGTACAAGGTCTCGATTCTCTACACTGCGCCCACCGCGATTCGTTCGTGCATGAAGGTAGGCCGCCAGGTTCCAGAACAGTACGACCTCTCGAGCATTCGAGTGCTCGGGTCGGTGGGCGAACCCATCAACCCCGAAGCCTGGCGCTGGTACCACGAGGTCATCGGCGCCGGCAAGGCCCCCATCGTCGACACCTGGTGGCAGACCGAAACCGGTGCGATCATGATCGCTCCGCTGCCCGGCTTGACGAACCTGAAACCCGGCAGCGCTCAGGCTGCCCAGCCCGGCATCGACGTGAACGTGGTCGACGATAGCGGTAACCGGGTCGATCGCGGTCAGGGCGGGCTGCTCACGATCAGGCACCCGTGGCCCTCGATGGTGCGCACCATCTGGGGTGACGATCAGCGCTTCATCGACACCTACTGGGAGAAGTTTGGCGACCAGTACTTCGCTGGCGACGGCGCGAGAGTCGACGAGGACGGTGATGTCTGGTTGCTCGGACGCGTCGATGACGTGATGAACGTCTCGGGCCACCGGCTCTCGACCACCGAGATCGAGTCGTCGCTCGTAGAGCACCATGCAGTGGCAGAGGCCGCAGTGGTTGGCGCAGACGACGAAACCACTGGTCAAGCCGTAGTGGCTTTTGTCATTCTGAAATCGCAGCAGCAGTTGCTCAGCGAAGCTGAGGCAGAAGCCGAGCTCAAGAAGCACGTGGCGGCTCAGATCGGTGCGATTGCTAGGCCCCGGCAGGTGTTCGTCGTGAGCGAGCTGCCGAAGACGCGTTCGGGCAAGATCATGCGTCGCCTGCTCAAGCAGGCAGCCGAGGGCAAGGAGATCGGCGACACCACGACGCTCGCCGATACAGCGGTCATGCAGACGATTTCGCTGCGAGTTCGAGATGAGCAAGCCGCGGCAAAGCAGTAGTCTCGCGCAAATACAAGAATGGGGCGAGGATCACACTGCGTGATCCTCGCCCCCTTCTGTGTTGAGTGAACTCTACTCCGAGGTCTCGAACACAAACTCGATCTCGACGGGAGCATCGAGCGGCAGCACCGAGACGCCGACCGCCGAGCGAACGTGAATACCGGTATCGCCGAAGACCCGGCCGAGGAACACCGAGGCACCGTTGGCGACTGCGGGCTGGCCGGTGAACGACGGGTCAGACGCGACGAACGCGGTGACCTTCACGACCTGGGTGATTTTGTCGAGCGAGCCGAGCACGCCGCGAGCCGCAGCGAGACCGTTGAGCGCGCACTGGCGCGCGAGATCCTCGGCCTCTTCAGGCGAAACCTCTGCACCCACCTTGCCCGTCTTCGGCAGCGCACCCTCTACGAACGGAAGCTGGCCGCTCGTGTAGATGAGGTTGCCACGGCGCAGAGCCGGCACATAAGCAGCCACGGGAGCTGCAACCTCGGGAACCTCATAGCCCAACTCACGCAGGCGTTCTTCGATGACTGACATGCTCAGCCCTTTCTCTTCAAATATGCGACGTTGCCGCCGGCCGGGCCCTCAATGATCTGCACGAGCTCCCACCCCTGGGCGCCCCAGTTGTTCAGAATGGTTGCCTCGTTGTGCAGCAGTAGCGGGGTCACAAAGTACTCCCACTTTGGCGACTCGGCGCCACCGCCGTTCTCGGCCGATTCGCTCATCGGGCGCTCCTTTGATTGTCTTCTGGGTATTATGTAGGCCAGTCTCGCAGCGCACCTAACGGGTTCTGCGAGGCTGCTCGCACCGCGCGGGCGTGCGAAATTCTCAGCCACGTCGCTTACGCTTAATCTTATGGCTTCATCGTCTTCCAACTCGGGCGCCCGCGGCGGCAACGTACGCACTGCCAAGCCCCGCACCCCCAGCGGCGCCATCGGCGGCTTTCTCGGCGCCATCATCATGAGCGTCGTTGCGGGCATACTCGTCACCGTCGCTGTCACTCCGGTCGTGGCCATCAGCGGGTATGCCGCGAACTCGGCCATCAGCGTGTTCGAGAATCTGCCGGGCCACCTCGACCCGGGTCAGCTCGCGCAACCATCAACGATTCTCGCGAAGAACTCTGCAGGCGAAGATGTAAAGCTCGCCGAGTTCTATGCGCAGAACCGCGAAATGGTCGGCTGGGACGCGATCTCGCAATACGTGAAAGACGCCGCGGTCTCGACGGAGGATCCGCGCTTCTACACGCACAACGGTGTCGACGTGCTCGGCCTCGGCCGTGCCGTGCTCGGCCAGCTCAAAGGCAGCGACGCGGGCGGCGCCTCGACTATCACGATGCAGTACGTGCGCAACGTGCTCGTGCAGCGTGCCGAGGCGATTATCGACGAGAAGGAGCGCGACCAGGCATACAAAGAAGCCATGGCGCAGACCACCGAGCGCAAGCTGCAAGAGATTCGCTATGCGGTCAGCATCGAGAAGAAGTTCTCGAAAGATGAGATTCTGCTCGGCTACCTCAACATTGCCAACTTCGGCGGCCAGGTCTACGGCATCGAGTCGGCGGCGATGTCGTACTACGGCAAGCACGCGAGTGACCTCACTCTTGCCGAAGCTGCCAGCCTCGTCGGTATCGTGCAGTACCCCTCGAACCTGAACCTTAGCGACGATGAGAATATCAAGGCGAACCAGGAGCGCCGCGACTGGGTGCTGAAACGCATGCTCGACGCGAAGCGCATTACGCAGCAACAGCACGATGAAGCCGTCGCTACCGACGTGGTGCCGAACCGCGTCTACCGAGAGTCGGGCTGCTCGGTTGCTGAGACCAACTACGGCCTTGGCCACTTCTGCGACTACGTGCAGCGCTACATCGAGCTCGACCCCGCGTTCGGCAACACCCCCGAAGAGCGCCACTTCAACTTCTTGCGTGGCGGCTACCAGATTCAGACGACGATCAACCTCGACATGCAGGCTGAGACGCTCGCAGCGATCCGTGGGAACATCCCGCAGACCATGGAGGGCATCGACATCGGCGCCGCCGCCTCGAGCGTGCAGGCCGGCACCGGGCGCGTGCTCATGATGGCCCAGAACAGGCCGTTCAGCGCCGATCCTGCGGTGCTCGACTCGAACCCCGGCTACACGAGCATCAACTACAACACCGACTACGAGTACGGCGGGTCGAGCGGCTTCCAGGTCGGCTCGACCATGAAGGTCTTCACACTTGCCGAGTGGATTCGAGCGGGCAACTCTGTCAACGACAGCGTGAACGGCAACGGCCGCACCGTGAACCTCAACTCGTTCAGGGCGAGCTGCCTAGGCGGCGTCTACGGCGGTGGCAACTACACCTTCAAGAACGATGCGGGCGAGGCGCCTGGCAACACCACGGTCATGAACGGCACCGCACAGTCGCTCAACGGCGTGTTCGTCTCGATGCAACAGAAGCTCGACCTTTGCGACACGGTGAAGCTCGCCGAAAGTCTTGGCGTGCATCGCGCCATCGAGATGCCCGAAGACAGCGGCACCTCAAACGCAGGCACGCGCAACCTCACTATCGTGCCGTCGCTCGCATTCGCGGGCACCGACGAGATCGCACCCCTGACCATGGCGGCTGCCAACGCTGCGTTCGCCGCGAACGGCGTCTTCTGCACCCCGGTCCCCATCGACGCGATCACCGACGCCGAGGGCAAAGAGGTGAACTTCACGAAGAGCAAGTGCGGCGAGGCACTTTCACCCGATGTCGCGGCGGGCGTGCTCTACGCGTTGCAGGGTGTGGTGCGCAACGGCACCATGTCGCACTCGCGCTCGAACTACGGCATTCCGCACTTCGGCAAGTCGGGCACCACTGACAGCGCAGTCGATCGATGGAACACAGGTGGCAGCAGCACCGTTGCAACCGCGGTCTGGACCGGCAACGTCGTGGGCAAGGTGTCGCTCAACAGCACTGGCCTTGGCCGCCCCGAACGCGCGATCTATAACGCTGCGATGGATGCGGCAGACCGCATCTACGGCGGCACGGAGTTCCCAGACCCGCCGCGCACCGCGACCGAGCGTGTGATGGTCGGCGTTCCCGATGTCACCGGCAAGTCGTACGCTGAGGCAGAGCAGATTCTGACTGCGGCCGGGTTCGGCGTGGTGAACGGCGGCGAGGTCGACTCGAACGTCGCTGCGGGTCTCGTGGCGAGCACGAACCCCGCGGGCGAGGCAGGTCGCGGCTCCGACATTACCGTCTACGTCAGCAACGGCGCGTTGAAGGTGATTCCGAGCGGGCTCGTGGGGCAGAAGGGCAATGACGCGCAAGCGGCGCTCGTGAGCGCCGGGTTCAACAACGTCGACATTGTGTGTTCGGCCCCCGCACCTGCGAACCCGCCCAACAACCTGCCGAACCGCAACGTTGAGAGCGTCAACCCCGGTGAGGGCCAAGCGGCGAACCCTGCCAACCAAGTCACGCTGTACGTCAAGTGTTCATAACAAGCAGGACCGGCCGAGGGCTGCTCACAGCAGCCCTCGGCGTCGCCGCATGGTCGACGCTGGTTGAGCCTCGCCTGTTCACGCTGCGCAGGCACACGCTGCCGGTGCTGCCTGAGGGCTCGACGCCCCTGAGGGTGCTCCAGCTCAGCGACCTGCATCTCGCGCCCTGGCAGCACCGGAAGATCGAATGGGTGCGCAGCCTCGTTGAGCTGCGCCCCGATCTGGTGGTGCTCACCGGCGACCTGATGGGTCACCGTCTCGCTCGAGGGCCACTGCTGCACACGTTGAGCGCGTTCGCAGAGGCTGAGATTCCGACAGTGTTTGTGCACGGCTCGAACGACTATTACTCGCCCATCGCGAAGAACCCGTTCGTCTATCTGAGCGCCCCAAGCAGAACCGGCAAGCGATCGCCCGATCTCGATAACGAGGCGTTGACCCGCGGCATGACCGCGCTCGGCTTTATCGACCTCAACAACCGGGCGCAGCGGCTCACGCTTCGCGGCACCGAGGTTGAGCTCATCGGCCTGAACGACCCCCATATCGGCTACGACGATGTGGCAGCGCTCGATGCGTCAGTCGAGAGCCTGCCCTCGGCCTCGAAGCCAGCTGCAACCCGCCTCGGCGTGGTGCACGCCCCCTACCAGCACGCACTCGGCCAGTTGCTCGACCGCAGCGTCTCGGCGATCTTCGCCGGGCATACCCACGGCGGCCAGGTGCGCGTGCCGGGCGTCGGTGCGTTGACTTCGAACTGTGATCTGCCGGTGCAGCAGGCGCGCGGCCTGAGCGTGTGGTACGACGCCGAGCGAGCGGCATTCCTGAACGTCAGCGCCGGACTCGGCGCGTCAGTCTACGCACCGATAAGATTCGCCTGCCGCCCCGAGGCGAGCCTCATCACCCTTGAGGCCGAGCGCTAGATCCCGCGCCAACACAACGGTTTGGCCGCTACCCGTGCGCGAACGCGACGCTCAATTGCCACGCAAGCCACGGCAATAGTGCGCGATGTGCGGCCTTCTGTACGTCGAGGCTATAGATCGCGCACTATTGTTACGAAGACCTCAGCTCG
This sequence comes from uncultured Leucobacter sp., assembly GCA_937967375.1. Lineage (GTDB taxonomy): Bacteria > Actinomycetota > Actinomycetes > Actinomycetales > Microbacteriaceae > Leucobacter. The sequence goes on along the minus strand of CALCJF010000102.1, from coordinate 14,311 downwards.
TCAGGCGAGCAGCCACGACCTCTGCGATCTGCACTGCGTTCAGTGCCGCACCCTTGCGCAGGTTGTCGTTCGAGATGAACATCGAGAGGCCTCGGCCTGCCGGGGCGCTTTGATCCTCGCGAATACGACCGACATACGACGGGTCGTTCCCCGCAGCCTCGAGCGGGGTAGGCACATCGCTCAGCTCGACGCCTGGAGCACTCGCGAGCACCTCGCGCGCGCGGTCAGCCGAAATCTCATTCGCAAACTCGACGTTGATCGAGAGCGAGTGACCGGTGAACACCGGCACGCGCACGCAGGTTCCCGAGACGAGCAACTCTGGCAGTTCGAGAATCTTACGGCTCTCGTTACGAAGCTTCTTCTCTTCGTCGGTCTCGCCTTCACCGTCGTCAACGATCGAACCCGCGAGCGGCAGCACGTCGAATGCGATGGTCTTGGCGTAGATCTCGGGGGCGGGAAACTCGATCGCGCTTCCGTCGTGCACCAGCTTTTCGATGCCCCCCTGCTCGAGAGCAGCGGTCACCTGGCCGGCGAGCTCGCGTGCGCCTGCGAGCCCCGATCCCGACACTGCCTGAAAGGTAGTGACGATCAAGCGCTCGAGGCCAGCTGCTTCGTCGAGAGCCTTAAGTGCCGGCATCGCCGCCATCGTGGTGCAGTTCGGGTTGGCGATAATGCCGCTGCGGGCCTCGATCACGCCGTCCATTGCGTGCGGGTTCACCTCGCTGACAACGAGCGGAACCGCAGGATCCATGCGCCAGGCGCTCGAGTTGTCGATCACGATTGCGCCCGCGTCGGCAAACTTCTGCGCGTACTCGCACGAAGCCGCTCCGCCAGCAGAAAACAGCGCAATATCGATGCCAGCGGGATCTGCTGTCTCTACGTCTTCGACAGTGATCTGCTCGCCACGAAACTCAATCGTGGTGCCGGCCGACCGAGCGCTCGAAAAGAGGCGCAGTGATGCAATCGGAAAGTCGCGCTGCTCGAGCAGGCCGCGCATGACGGTGCCGACCTGACCGGTGGCACCGACGACGGCAAGGTTGAACTGGGTGGTCATACGTGCTCCTAGCGTCCGGTGCCTGCGTGAACGACAGCCTCGACGTCTGCGTCGAGACCGAAGGCGGTGTGCAGTGCACGCACCGCGTCTTCCATCACGTCGGCTCGAGTCACGACCGAGATGCGAATCTCGCTCGTCGAGATCATCTCGATGTTGATGCCTGCGTCAAACAGCGCGCGGAACAGCTGTGCCGAGACACCCGAGGCGTCGCGCATGCCCGCACCAACGACCGCGACCTTGGCGATCTGATCGTCGTACTGCAGCCGTGCGTAGCCGATCAGCTCTCGCTCGGCTTCGAGCGCCTCGACCACCCGACGCCCCTCGGTGAGCGGCACGGTGAACGAGATATCGGTGCGGTTTTCGGCAGAAACGTTTTGCACGATCATGTCGATATTCGCGTTCGTCTTCGCGACGAGCTCGAAGATCTGCGCGGCCTTGCCGGGCACGTCGGGCACACCGCCGACGGTCACCTTTGCCTCGTTCTTCTCGAAGGCGATACCTGTGATGATCGGCTCTTCCACCTTTTCCCCCTTCGGGTGACCCTTCGTCGGGTCGTAGACGATTGTGCCCTCGTCGTTTGAGAACGACGAGCGAACATGCAGTGCGACACCGTGGCGCCTCGCGTACTCGACAGCGCGCAGGTGCAACACCTTCGCTCCTGATGCAGCAAGCTCGAGCATCTCTTCCGAGGTGATCGAGTTGATCTTGCGGGCTCGCGAAACGACGCGAGGGTCGGTCGTATAGATGCCGTCGACGTCGGTGTAGATCTCGCATACGTCGGCGTCGAGCGCGGCGGCCAGCGCCACAGCTGTTGTGTCGGATCCCCCGCGCCCCAGTGTGGTGATGTCACCGGTGCCGCGGTTGAAACCTTGAAACCCTGCGACGATCGCGACTGCTCCCTCGTCGAGCGCCTCGCGCACGCGTCGCGGGGTGACGTCGACGATCTTCGCCGAACCATGCTCTGCGGTAGTGATCATGCCGGCCTGGCTGCCCGTGAACGAGAGCGCGTCAACGCCCATGCCCTTGATCGCCATCGCAAGCAGCGCCATCGAGATGCGTTCGCCAGCGGTCAGCAGCATATCGAGCTCTCGGGGCGCCGGAATCGGCGTGACCTCTGCCGCCAAATCAAGCAGTTCGTCGGTCGTGTCGCCCATCGCGCTCACCGCGACGACCACGTCATTGCCCGCGCGACGGGTCTCAACGATTCGCTTGGCGACACGCTTGATGCTTTCGGCATCGGCAACCGAGGATCCGCCGAACTTCTGCACGATCAATGCCACGCGCGCCTCCTCTGTGTGCCGCCCGAATATATAAGCCAGCTTTCAGTCTATCGCGAGTACATATGCCGCATCATGCACCGGCGCTGTGCGTTGGGGTAGGTGGATACTCTGGCAGGAGCATCGCATGACGGCGCAAGTGAATGATCGGAAACAGAATCGCACCGACAACTGCGAGCCCGAGGCCAGAGCACAGCACGATCACACCGATTGCGCGTGAGAGAAAGTCGGGCGGCAGGATGATGAGCAATACGATACCCACGAGTGCGGCGATGACACCGATCGCGATGACGACCCAGGCCATGACCTTCAGCACGCGAAAAGTCTTTGCACCGCCGTGGGTCGGGCGAATTCTGTTCGCTTCGGCGACGTATTCACCCCAGCGCACCCCCGACCACCAGCGACTCAGTCTCGGTGTCAGCGCAATCCATGCGGCACCGTCGCCCTCGGCTTGACCTGGAAGCGGCTGCACGATCGGGTCGAGAAACTCGGTACCGGCCACGGGCGCCGGCCTGCTGCGCACAATGGAGAGGGCGATTGCGGCACTCATCCAGAATGCTCCGAGAAGCAGCGGCCCGAGACCCGCGATCGACATGCCCGACGACAACGTTGAGAGCAATAGCTGCGAGAGTCCGAGTGCAAGAAAGATCGCGCCGAACACGTAAGCGATGCCAGGCGGCTCGGTCGCGTACCAGTTGCCGCGCGGGCCCCGATTTCCGACCGAGTAGGGCGCCCAGTGCTGGCCGTCCCACCAGCGCACTTCGCTCACGCCTGGCACCGGGTACCAGCCCGGCTGAGGGCCGACGCTGGCAGGGACCGCTGGTGCCGCCTGAAGCGGTTGCGGTGCCTGAAATATTTGAGGAGCCTGAGCAGTTGGCGCTAGCTGAGCGGGTGCGTCACACTCGTGCTCTGTCCACTGCGCACCGTCCCACCAGCGAAGCTTGCCGGGGTTCTGCGAGGCGTACCATCCTGCGGGGGCAGTCATTGGTGCTCCTTATCTCAGGGCTTGTATCAAGGTCTACGACATCTTGGTGCGGCCCTCAAACGCACGCCCAAGGGTCACCTCGTCGGCGAATTCAAGGTCGCCGCCGACGGGTAGGCCTGATGCGAGGCGCGACACGGGCACCTCGATCGCGGTGAGCAGTCGCGAGAGATAGGCGGCGGTTGCTTCGCCCTCAAGGTTTGGGTCAGTGGCGAGGATCACCTCGCGCACCGGCTCTTCGCCCTCGCTCGGTGCGAGACGCCGCATGAGCTGTGCGATGCTGAGATCGTCTGGCCCGATGCCATCGATCGGGCTGATCGCGCCCCCGAGCACGTGGTACAGCCCACGGAACTGTCTGGTGCGTTCGATTGCGACGACGTCTTTCGGTTCTTCGACCACGCAGATCAGACCCTGGTCACGGCGCGGATCACGGCAGATTGAGCATCGCTCTTGCTCGGTGATGTTGCCGCACTGGTCGCAGAAGTGCACGCGCTCGCGCACTTCGGTGAGCAATTCGGCGAGGTGTGACACGTCGAAGCTTTGGGTTTGCAGAATGTGAAACGCGATGCGTTGCGCCGATTTGGGGCCGATTCCCGGGAGCCTGCCAAACTCGTCGATCAGGTCTTGAACGATTCCGTCGTACATGTACTTTTCTTACCTTTCGAAGCCCTCTGGCAGCGGGCGTTCTTCTACGAACCTGGCGCCCAGTACCTCACGCACCACTGACTCCCCGTAGCGGGTGAAGCCGGGTGATTCGCGACGTTTGGGTTCTTCCGCGGGCGATGCGGGTTTCGGCTGCAGCTCAGGCGCTGGCGCTGGTTCTGGCGCCGCCGCCGGAATCGGCACCCTCGCTGGAATCGGTGTCGTCGTTCGAATCGGTGTCGTCGTTTGCGATCGCTCGAACGTCGGCTCTGGCTCTGGTTCGTAGTCGGGCTCCGGCTCGTAGTCGGGTTCAGCGTAGTCGTCAGACGGAGGCGCGGGAGGATCTGACATCTCGGCGACCGGTAGCGGCCCGGGACGGGAGCCCTCAGGTGCACCGTTGACAGAGTCAGCTTCAATCGATGTCGGCGATTCTACCGGGGTGCTCGGCAGTGCCGGAGCGGTCGTCTCAGGCGTTGGAGAAGGCTCCTGAGGTGCTTCATCGCTGCCTTCACGGTTGGCAAACATCGGACGCACGCCCTCGGGCAGCGGCCTCGGCACGTATTTCACGCTGATTCCGAATGCACCCACCAATGCCTCGCGCAACGGGCCAGCGCCACTCGTCTTGAACGCGTCGAGATCTGCCTTCGAAGCGAACCCGATGGTCAGCATCTCGCCTTCGATCGCGAGGGGCTGCGCCTGGCGCACTGCGTTCCATGCCTCGCGATCGCTCTCGAGCAGTTCGTCGAGCAGGTCTGGCCAGGTCTCGAGCATCTCGTCGAGAGCGATTGTTTCGGGAGCAACAGGCTCGGACGGGCTCGGATCGGCCGGGGCCGACGCCGTTTGCTGAGCCTGCGACGCCTCGGTCTCGCGTGCCGCGGGTGTCGCTTGAGGACTCGGCTCTGCGACTGGTTTCGAGCTTCCACCCAGCGGCACCATCGGTGGCCGGGTGGTGCCGGATTCGTCGTTCTTCAAGAAATCGCGGGCAGACTTCATCGTGGCAATCAGATCGATCGCGTCGGCCGACGGGGCTGGCGCAGTTGGCGCGGGGGTCGTGGCGGGTGCCGCCGTCTGCGCCGAGGATTCAGAGCGCGCAACCGGAGTCGAAACCGAAGAAGGCTCGGCGGCGCGAGAAGCTGGAGCGGCGCTAGAGACAGGTGGTTGCATAGCAGCCGCAGAGGTGGCGGCAGAAGGTGCCGATTGGGCCGACTGTGCTGACGGGGGGGCCGCGGCAGCACCGGCAGGCGCTACACCGGTTGCGAGCAGCGCTCGCGCCACCATCAGCTCGAGGTGCAGGCGCGGAGCGGTCGCACCCACCATCGTGTCGAGTGTGCCGCTCACCACGTCGGCAATACGCGAGAGCTGGCCGTAGCTGAACACCTGCGACTGGTTGAACATACGTTCCAACTGATCGTCGGGCACCCCGCGAAAGACCGCAGAGGCCCCATCAACGGTGGTCGCCGAGATCACGATCAGGTCGCGCAGACGTTCAAGCAGATCCTCTACGAAACGACGCGGGTCTTGCCCCGTCTGCACCACCCGGTCGGTCGCAGCAAAAGCCGCTGCCGAGTCGCCTGAGCCGAGCGCCTGCACAACCTCATCGATCAGCTCGGCGCTCGTGAAACCGAGCAGGCCGGTAGCTCGTTCGAGGGTCACCGACGTGCCTTCGCTGCCCGCGATGAGCTGATCGAGAATTGAAAGCGTGTCGCGCACCGAACCGCCGCCCGAGCGCACCACAAGCGCGAGCACGCCTGGTTCAACCTGCACACCCTCGCTGTCGCAAAGCTGCTGCACGTAGTCGATGAGCGCACCGGGCGCGATAAGTCGGAACGGGTAGTGGTGGGTGCGCGAACGAATCGTGCCGATGACCTTCTCGGGCTCGGTCGTCGCGAAGATGAACTTCACGTGCGGCGGCGGCTCTTCGACGATCTTGAGCAACGCGTTGAAGCCGCCGGAGGTCACCATGTGCGCCTCGTCGATGATGAAGATCTTGAAGCGGTCGCGGGCAGGAGCGAACACGGCTCGCTCGCGCAGCTCGCGCGCATCGTCGACACCGCCGTGGCTCGCGGCGTCGATCTCGACCACGTCGAGCGAGCCACCACCGTCGCGGCTGAGCTCCACACAGCTCGGGCAGGTGCCGCAGGGGGTATCGGTCGGTCCCTCGGCGCAGTTGAGACAGCGCGCGAGAATGCGGGCCGAGGTCGTTTTGCCACAGCCGCGCGGGCCGCTGAACAGGTATGCGTGCCCGATGCGGCCAGTGCGCAACGCCGTCATCAACGGCTCGGTCACGTGAGCCTGCCCGATCATCTCGGAAAAAGCCTCTGGCCGGTAACGGCGATACAGTGCGGTAGCCACGCATCAATGCTACTTGCCCCGTCCGACGTCCACCCTCAGTTTCATGGCGCCGGGTCGGTACCCAGAAGACTACCGGGCAATCACCTCAGCGGCCTGCCTCGCGATCTCAGCTTCTTCATCGGTTGGCACGACGAGGATCGCAACGCGCGAGGCATCCCTATTGATGACGCGCGCGCCCCGCTCGGGCGATTCGTTGCGCACGGGGTCGATCTCAATGCCGAACCACTCGAGACCCGAGCAGACAGCCTGGCGCATCGGCGCGTGGTTCTCGCCTACCCCAGCGGTGAACACGATCGCGTCTGCCCCGCCGAGCAGCGCCAGGTAGGCGCCGATGTAGTGTTTCAGGCGGCGCACGTAGATCTCGAAAGCGAGTCGCGCGGCCGGGTCGCCCGCGGCCACCCCTGCGCGAACATCTCGCATGTCGTTCGAGCCGGCAAGCCCCAGCAAGCCCGACTGCTTGTTGAGCAGGCGATCCAGCTCATCGACAGAGAGCCCCGCGCGCATCAGGTGCAACAGCGCCCCCGGGTCGATGTCTCCGCTGCGCGTGCCCATCACCAGCCCTTCGAGGGGCGTCAGTCCCATCGAAGTGTCGACCGAGCGTCCGCCGTCTACGGCGCACGCAGACGCCCCGTTGCCGAGATGCAGCACGATCTGTTTGAGCTCGGCGAGCGGCCGCCCGAGCAGATTCGCCGCCCGCTGCGAAACCACCTGGTGCGAGATCCCGTGAAAGCCGTAGCGGCGCACGCCGTGGCGCTCGGCCACCCCGGGTGAAATCGCATAGCTATAGGCAGCCTGCGGCAGGGTCTGGTGAAACGAGGTATCAAACACAGCGACATGCGGCACGTTCGCGAAAGCGGCTCGGGCTGCCGCGATCGCGCTGTGGTTCGCGGGGTTGTGCAGCGGTGCCAGATCAGAAAGTGCGAGGATGCGCGCGGCGACCTCGTCGTCGATGAGGGTTGCGGTGACGAACTCGCTGCCGCCCTGCACCACGCGGTGCCCGACAGCCGCGAGGTCGAGGGTTTCGAGCGGGCTGCCCGCGAGACCGAACCCGCGAGCCATCTGCGCGAAGGCCGCCGTATGATCGACGATCTCGGCCTGCCATTCGAACTCACGCCCGTCGCTCTCGTGCTTCACCTGCCCGAGTCTCTCGCCGATCCTTTCGACCAAACCGCTCGTCTGCCGTTCCCCAGTGACGCTGTCGATCAGCTGATACTTCATCGACGAGGAGCCGGCGTTAATCACAAGAATATGCTGCAACTACTGCACCCCCTTTGGCGAAGCGGACTGCACCGCTGTGATCGCGACAGTGTTCAAGATGTCTTCGATGGTCGCACCGCGCGAAAGGTCGTTGACCGGTTTGTTCAGCCCCTGCAGAACTGGCCCGACCGCGATAGCCCCTGCCGATCGTTGCACGGCCTTATAGGTGTTGTTGCCCGTGTTGAGATCGGGAAAGATGAACACCGTCGCGTGTCCGGCGACCGCCGACCCCGGCAGCTTCGAGGCGCCCACCGCAGGATCGCTCGCGGCGTCGTACTGAATCGGCCCCTCGATCTCGAGCGAGGGGCGGGCGGCGCGCACCAACTCGGTTGCGCGTCGCACCTTTTCGACGTCTGCTCCCGCGCCCGAGTCTCCGGTCGAATACGAGAGCATCGCTATGCGCGGTGATACCCCGAATTGTGCCGCGGTCTCTGCCGAAGAAATTGCGATGTCGGCGAGTTGCTCGGCCGTCGGGTCTGGATTCACTGCGCAGTCGCCGTAGACGAGCACGCGGTCGGCGAGCGACATGAAGAACACACTCGACACCACCGAGACGCCGGGAACGGTGCGAATGATCTCGAGGCTTGGTCGAATCGTGTGCGCCGTCGTATGCGCTGCGCCCGACACCATGCCGTCGGCATAGCCCAGATGCACCAGCATCGTGCCGAAGTAGCTCACGTCGCTCATGCGCTCTTCAGCGATCTCGGGAGTGACTCCCTTGTGCCCGCGCAGCCGCAGGTATTCGGCGACGAACTGCGCGCGCAACGGGGTGCGCTGGCTGGGGTCAAGGATCTCGGCCGCGTCGAGAGCGAGCCCAAGCTCAGTCGCGCGGCCACGCACGACCGGCTCTTCACCGAGGATCGTCAGTCGAACCGTTCCGCGGGCGAGCAGCGTATGGGCGGCCCGCAGCACCCGGTCGTCTGAACCCTCGGGCAACACGATGTGCGCGTTTGCCGCGGTCGCGCGCTCGAAGAGCTCGTACGAGAACATGGTTGGCGTGCGCACGCTGCCACGATGCAAACGCATCAGATCGGCGAGTGCCGAGACATCGACGTGCTCGCGAAACAGCCCGACCGCGGTGTCGAGCCGCCCGGTTGCGTCTGCCGTGAGCAGGCCCCTGGCATGCATGATGCGCTGAGCGGTGTCGAAGGTGCCGTGCGGCGTGCGAATGATCGGCAGCGGCGAATTCACCCCGTCAAGCAGCCGCTCTACATCTGGTGAAAGCTCGAAGTCTCCGTTGAGCACAACACCGGCCAGACTCGGAAATGTCGGAGCCTCGTGCGCCATCGTCACCGCGAGCAGAGTCTCGGCCCGGTCTGCAGCAACTACCACCACCGAAGACTCGATCAGGCGCGGCAGCACGTGCTCCATGGCCATGCCAGCGATCACGATGTCGTGCACCTCGCGAGCGAGCGCGTCATCTTCGCCGCGCAGCTTTTGCCCGTCGACCGCGTCAAGCACCGCCTGCACCGACGGGGCAACCAGCGCGAGTTGCTCGGGCACCACCCAGACAGGTGTGCCTGCCACGAGTTCGCGAGCGACCGCGGACTGAATATCGGCGACGGCGAACGGGTCGGCACGATTCACGATCGTGGCGAGCAAGGTCGCATGTTCGTTGCGCAGCTCGTGAACGCTCAGCTCGGCGAGCTGCGCAACATCACCGGGGGTTCGCGCGGCTGATTGACCCAGCGTCTCGGCACGATCGTGTTGGCGCCCGCCGAGGATGAGCAGCACCGGGCTGCCGAGATTGGCGGCAATGCGTGCATTGAAGGTCAACTCGGTCGGCGCAGCGACATCGGTGAAGTCGCTGCCGACGATGATCACGGCGTCGCAGTCGTCACGCATCGCGCGATAGGCGGCAACGACCTTGGAGACCGCCGCATCGGGGTCTTCGTGCGCCTCTTCGTAGGTGACCCCAACGCACTGCTCGTAATCATGACCGGCGGTAGACCGAGTGAGCAGCAGCTCAAGCACCCGATCGTGGCTTGCTCCGCTGCGAATGAGCGGCCGAAATACCCCGACGCGAGGTGCCCACGCGAGCAGCGCGTCGAGCACCCCTATCGCGATCGCGCTCTTTCCGGTTCTACCCTCTGCCGATGTGAGATAGATGCTTGCCGTCACGCCTCCAGCCTATGGCACGAGCCTAGGTGGCAGGCCTTCTCACGACAGCCCCAACCGCATCGAGCCGCCAGTCTTCGAGCCGCCGCTGCGCCTCCACGCGACCGAGCTCCCACCTTGACTCCGGATGCGCGTGATACCAGCGCAGCGCCGTGTAGAGCGCGTCGGTTGGCACCTTGTAGCCCTCGGCCGCAAGCATCTGTGCGTCGCCGGCGATGCCTGATCCTCGTGCGAGCTGCAGCTTGATCATCGCAACTGATTGGCGTGCGCTCCCGCCCGCCACAACCTGGGGCGTAACCGATACGATCTGCTCCCAAGCGATCTCGACGTCGCGCCCCGGAACACGCACCGCGACGCCCGACTGCCCAAGGGCCACCCCACTCGGCCGCGTGCCGAAGCTGCCGCCTCGTATACGGCGCCAGATCAGTAGCCACGAGGTGAACGCGCCTCCCGCCGATAACACAAGCAATATGAGAAAGCCGAGGATCAGCCCAGCCGTGCCCGCGTCTTCGTTGAGCCTCGGGGTGACACCGAGCAGCTGCAGCAGCGCGAAAACCGCCACAGCGATCAGGCCAAGCGTTCCCCAGACAATGCCGACGGTGAGCGGCCAGCTCAGCGCCCGAGTCGGCGCGACGTGCACCCACGAGTCAGCCGGAGGCTGCTCGCCACGGGTCAACACCACCGAGTTGAGAAAACGAAAGCTGCGTTTCGGGGTACGCCGTGGGGAGATACCGAAGGCAAGCAGCGCGAAAACCGTGCATACGTTTGCGGCGAGGATCGCGCGCAGCGTCTGCCCCTCACCCAGTTGCTGAACGACCGAGAGCACTCCAAGAAACAGCAGAAATGCACCGAACAGATAGGCGCCGATCCGACTGAACCCAGTCAGGGCTGTGCCGCTCTCGACGCCGCGGCGGCCTGGAAACGGGAAGCGCTCGAAACCTTCGGTCATGGTGCCTTCAGGCTAACGCAGATGGTCGGTGTCGCCGGAACAGAGAAAGGGCCGGGTGCAACGCACCCGGCCCCGATCCTTTGTGAAAAGGAACTTACGCGAGCTTGACGCCAGCGCCTGCCTCTTCGAGCTTTGCCTTGGCATCCTCAGCGGCGTCCTTCTTGGCAGCCTCGAGAACAACCTTCGGTGCCTCCTCTACGAGAGCCTTAGCCTCGCCCAGGCCCAGGCCGGTCAGCTCGCGCACAACCTTGATGACCTGGATCTTCTTGTCGCCAGCCGACTCGAGAACGACGTCGAACTCGTCCTTCTCTTCAACCTCTTCAGCAGCGCCAGCAGCCGGTGCAGCAGCAACAGCAACGGGGGCAGCAGCCGAGACCTCGAAGGTCTCCTCGAATGCCTTGACGAACTCCGAGAGCTCGATGAGGGTGAGCTCCTTGAACTGCTCGAGCAGCTCTTCAGTCGAAAGCTTAGCCATTGTTTTCTCCTTGATGTTTGCCCTCACGCAGTGCGCAAGAGGCGGGTCTTGTATTACGAAACCTGCCGCCATGAGGCGGCGAGGGATTCTTTATGCGCTCTGCTTCTCCTGCAGCTGACCGAAGGCGCGTGCAGCGCTTGCGGGCAGTGCGTTGAAGAGCTGCGCGGCACCGAACAGCGATGCCTTCATGGCGCCTGCGGCCTTAGCCAGCAGCACCTCGCGGCTCTCAAGATCGGCGAGCTTGCCAACCTCAGCGGCGGTAAGCGGCTTGCCATCGAAGTAGCCAGCCTTCACCACCAACAGAGGATGTGCCTTGGCGAAGTCGCGCAGACCCTTTGCAACGGTAACGGGATCACCGTGCACGAAGGCGAGAGCCGAAGGACCGGCGAGCTCGTCATCGAATGCGGTGATGCCAGCGTTGTTCGCGGCAATCTTGGTCAGCGTGTTCTTCGCCACGGCGTAGGTCGCGTGCTCACGAATGCTGTTGCGCAGCTCGCGCAGTTCAGCAACGGTGAGACCGCGGTACTCGGTCAGCAGAACGGCGGTCGACTCTTCAAAGTTCTTCTGAAGGTCGGCAACCGTAGCATCCTTCGTAGCCATGGCGCTCCTCTAGCTTGTCTCACCCGCGCGGCGGTCGCCGCCCGGGAACCCCAGCCGCCTGACAAACAAAAAAGCTCCGGCGCACACGCACGGAGCTTCAGTTTCAAAGAGATTGCTCTCTTTTCTTTGAGTCGTACCTGCGCAGGCCTTCGCTTTCACGAATGTTATGCGGTTCTTGCGAACCCCACCGGCGGTCTTGGGCCAGGGGATAGCCTAGCACGACTCCGCGGGCCTCGCATCTTCATGCCCTCTGCTGCTCGGATCCCCGGGCAGCACCGAGCCCAGAAACAAGTTGACACTAGATGTTGCCTGAACAGCCCTGAGACGACATCTAGTGCCCATCTGCTTGCGAAGGCGGCGAAGAGGATCGCGCTACTCGACCGGCTTCAGCACGTAGCCCGCGCCGCGCACCGTGTGCAGCATCGGCTCGCGCCCCGCGTCGATCTTCTTGCGCAGGTACGACACATACAGCTCGACCACGGTTTGCTTGCCACTGTAGTCGTAGCTCCACACGCGGTCGAGAATCTGCGCCTTCGAGAGCACTCGCCTTTGATTGCGCATGAAGAAGCGCAGCAGCTCGAACTCGGTCGAGGTGAGCTCGATCGTATCGCCGCCTCGCGCCACCTCGTAGCTGTCTTCGTTCAGCGTCAGGTCGCCCACCCGCAGCACAGGGTCGGGCGCGCGATCGAGTTGCAGCCGCGAGCGCCGCACGAGTGCGCGCAGCCTGGCGATCAGCTCTTCGATGCTGAACGGCTTCACCATGTAGTCGTCGCCTCCAGCGGTGAGCCCCTTGACCCGGTCGTCGACTGAGCCGAGCGCGGTGAAGAACAGCACCGGCACCAGGTCTCCTCCGCTGCGCAGCCTTGAGAGCACCTGCATGCCGTCGAAGTCGGGCAGCATGATGTCGAGCACCATCACGTCGGGCTCGAACTCGGAGGCCCGCGACACCGCCTCGGCACCATTCGCCGCGACTTCCACCTGCCATCCGTCGTAGCGCAGCGCCATCGAAAGCAGTTGCGAAATCGAAGGCTCATCATCGACTACGAGCACCCGCAATGATCGATCAATACCCGCCACGGGCTGCTCACTCACCATGACTCAATTATGTCGATGACAGAATAGAAGACGATGAATGCCGCACTACCTAGCCACCTACGCCGAGTCGTCACCGACGGGAGCGACCGGGGCGAGTGGATGCGCGCGCGATCCCGCGGCATCACGGCAACCGATGTTGCCAAGCTCTCGACCCCGCGCTCAATCGATGCCGCGGCATGGGAGAAGCTGCACGGTTCAAGCTTCACCGGCAACGCCTTCACCCGTCACGGCACTGAGCGCGAGCCTGTGATCGCGGCCTGGGTGCTGCGCGAACACGGCATCGAGCCAAGCCGAGCACTGTTTCACGCCGAGACCGACATGCGGCACCTCGCCACGCCCGATGGCCTCGTGCTGCGCGAGGCGGGCAGGCTCGAGCTCGCCGAAATCAAGACGACCAACAAGGCTTGGCGCACGATCCCACGCAATTACATGCGGCAGATCTGGTGGCAGCAGTACGTGCTGGGCGCCGAGCGCACGCTCATGGTGTGGGAGCGGCACGAGAACTTCGTGCCCGTCGGTGACCCCGAGTGCCGCTGGGTCGACCGCGACGAGAACGAGATCGCGAAGCTGGTTGGGCTCGCTGGCAAGCTCATCGACACGCTCTACGCGCGCACGAAGTAGCTGTTTCGAAAGAACCTCGGGTTACGGCAGCACCGTCGTATCGCCATATGGCGAGGATCCCGCTGCCCCGTTCCCCGATGGCCCCTGCGGGGGCGCGCCCGGGACGAAGCCGCCGTGCTGAGCGGACCCCTGCCCCGGCATAAGCCAGCCTGGTTGCTGCGCGCGGCCTTCGCGCAGGTAGTCCTGCTCGATCAGCTCTTGCAGTGCGTCGACAATCGCATCGGGGGTCGGCACGTCGCGCAGCAGTGTCGGCGCATCAGGGCCGACAAGCAGCTCGATGTCTCCCGCGCCGAACATGCGCTGCCCAAGCCCTCGCTTTGAGCGCACCTCGCGCACCCTGCTGAGGGGAATCTCGCTGCGTCGGTGCACGAAAAAGCCACGCCGCACGATCACTCGGCGGCTCGTGATGGTAACCCTATTGGTGAGCCAGCCAAGGATCGGGCCGACGCCGAGCAGCAGAGCGACTGCCAGCGCGCCAAGGCCCGCAGCCCAGTTCATCCAGGCTTCAGGCAGCGCGCCCACAAAGTAGCCGGCTGCGGCGGCGAGCGCGATGAGCAGTAGCACCGGCAGGGCGAGAACTCGCCCCTGCCGGCGCACACTCAGTATCGGTCGCTCGACCTCTACCACCGTCTCAGACTGCCCGTTCACGTGATCTATTGTGCCGTCTCAAGCTGTGGTCCAGGCTGAGGCGCGGCGCGGGTTTAGGCGCCTGCGCTCTGCGCGGGGTCGGCCGAGACTGCGCTCGCGCCGCTTGCGTGCGAACCGAGAACCGACTCTGCCGTCTCGACGGCATCGCTCGCGGTCGCGATCGCACTGTCGGCGACGCCGAGCGCGTGCGATGCGGTCTGGCGTGCACGTTCTGAGGACTCCGAGCTTGCCTTGCTCGATG
>CALCJF010000101.1 GCA_937967375.1 uncultured Leucobacter sp. | reverse complement strand
CGGCGACCACCGAGATCTACACTCTTTCCCTCCACGACGCTCTTCCGATCTATCGCCCGGTAGTCATCGAGTTCGTCGTGAGTGCAGACTCGATGGTCTGGCCTATGGTTCGTCAGGGCACCAGCAACAGCGATATCCAATATGCACTTGAGCACAGCCCCGAGTGGGGAGAGGAGTAAGCCATGAGCCGTCACGTACTCAGCCTTTTGGTCGAAGACAAGCCAGGCCTGCTCACTCGCGTCGCGGGTCTGTTCGCCCGCCGCGGCTTCAACATCGACTCGCTTGCGGTGGGTCCCACCGAGCTCGCAGGTCTCTCGCGCATCACCGTCGTGGTGAACGAAGACGACGTGCAGATCGAGCAGATCACCAAGCAGCTGAACAAGCTCGTCAACGTGATCAAGATCGTCGAACTCGAAGACTCGCAATCAGTGCAGCGCGAACACATGCTCATCAAAGTGCGCGTCGACCACCAAACCCGGTCGCACGTGCTCGAAGCAGTCAACCTGTTTCGCGCTCGCGTCGTCGATGTCGTCACCGATGCGCTCGTGATCGAGGTCACAGGTGACACCGGCAAAATTCAGGCGTTCTTGCGGGTGCTCGAACAGTACGGCATCAAAGAAATCGCGCAATCGGGCCTCATCGCGGTCGGTCGCGGTGCGAAGAGCATCACCGAACGCGTCTACAAGTCTTAACAAACCAACAACCAACGAAGGAGGCCACTCGTGGCTGAAATGTACTACGACGCCGACGCAGACCTGTCGATCATCCAGGGCAAGAAGGTAGCTGTCGTCGGCTACGGCTCGCAGGGGCACGCACACGCGATGAACCTTCGCGACTCGGGCGTCGAGGTCGTCATTGCACTCAAGGAGGGCTCGAAGTCGGCGGCAAAGGCCACCGAGGCGGGTTTCAAGGTGCTTACCGTTGACGAGGCGGCGGCCTGGGCCGACCTGATCATGATCCTCGCGCCGGATCAGCACCAGCGTGCGATCTACAACGAGCAGATCAAGCCGCACCTGGCTCCGGGTAAGACTATTGCGTTCGCGCACGGCTTCAACATTCGCTTCGGTTACATCGAGGCGCCTGAGGGCGTTGACGTGATCCTCGTTGCGCCTAAGGCTCCCGGCCACACGGTGCGTCGCGAGTTCGTTGCAGGCCGCGGTATTCCTGACATCATTGCTGTCGAGGTCGATGCCTCGGGCACTGCCTGGGAGACAGCGAAGTCGTACGCGAAGGCGATCGGCGGCACCCGCGCCGGCGTCATCAAGACCACATTCACCGAAGAGACCGAGACCGATCTGTTCGGTGAGCAGAGCGTACTCTGCGGCGGCACTGCGCAGCTCGTACAGTACGGCTTCGAGACTCTCGTTGAGGCAGGGTACCAGCCTGAGATCGCCTACTTCGAGGTGCTGCACGAGCTGAAGCTCATCGTCGACCTCATGTGGGAGGGCGGCATCGCCAAGCAGCGCTGGAGTGTTTCTGACACCGCCGAGTACGGCGACTACGTGTCAGGCCCCCGCGTCATCAACCCGAGCGTCAAGGAAGGAATGCAGGCGGTGCTCGCCGACATCCAGTCGGGCGCGTTCGCCGAGCGCTTCATCGCTGATCAGGACAATGGTGGCAAGGAGTTCCTTGAGCTGCGCGCAAAGGCCGAGCAGCACCCCATCGAGGTCACCGGACGCGAGCTGCGAGGCCTCTTCGCTTGGAAGCAGCAAGACGAGGATTACGTGGACGGCAGCGCTGCGCGCTAAGTAGCGACATCACCGTATACGAAGCCCGGCGCTCGCGCATCATGCGAGCGCCGGGCTTCGTGCTTCCCTGCGCACCGAACGCGGTAGAGTACCGGTCATGATCGAGACAGTGGGAAGGGATCCCACGATCCAGCAACTGCGTTGCTTTATTGTGCTTGCGCGTGAGCTTCACTTCGGTCGAGCGGCAGCTGCGCTGTCCATCACGCAGCCTCAATTGACGAGGCGTACACGAAATGGGGTTTGCGGGGGAAGCGGTCGACGAGGTCGATTTTCTTCGACCGAGGAAGGGCCGTCGGGGCAGTGCCGCCTGCAGAGACCTTCGATAGCACAAAAGAGGAGAATGACCTCGGCCGCCTCTCGAAGGTGCTGTGCTAAAAATCTTTCGCTTTATGCGGCGCTAGGCATTGGGTGCCGTGTAGTTCGTGAACACACCGCCGAGCTCGGATATCTTTCCGAAGAGGTGATACTCGAGTCGTGACTTCGCGAGCTCGAGGTCGAATTGCTCGATTGCTTCGATGATCGAAATATGCTCGTCGATGGCGGCGCAGCGTCGGTCGGGGAATGCTTGGAACAGTGCGACGCCGATGCGCAACTGGCGGTCGTGGAATGAGCTGTACAACTGTGAGAGATCGGTATTGCCGGTCGCACGGACGAGCTGCCAATGGAACTCTTTGTCGGCGGTGATCATATCGACGATCCGTTCGGAATCGTTCTCGTAGATCGTGCGCTGCTGCTCGACGGTGCGGCGCAACTCTGCGGCGATCGGTAGTTTGGAGTTGCAGATGGTCTCGACGCCGTAGCTCTCGAAGAGGTAACGAGTGACGGCTTGCTCTTCGACCGCTCGCTTGGTGATCGCAGGCACCATGGCTCCGCGATAGGGGATCAGATCGAGTAACTGTTCGCCGGCAAGGCGCAGGAAGGTTTCTCTGACCGGGGTTCTCGATATCTCGAGCGTTTGGGCGACGGCGGCCTCGGTGATGATCGCGAGGGGCGGCAGCTCGAGGGTGACGATGAGGTGTTTGAGGTACTGATAGGCATATTCGGTTGCCTTCTGCCCTGACTGACGCGAGCCCGGCGGGAGCTGGATATCAGTGGTCCAGCCCCCGAACCGGGCCTGCGTGACGTTGGGAAGCAAAGACATACCCTTGATGGTAACCGAACGGAGCTAGTTTGCCGGGAGGGGGCTCACGCTGAATCTTCTATTACTGAGGCTCGGGTTCGAAGCGCGCACCTTGCCAATTCGGTCGGTGTCAATTCGGGCAGAGGCGAGAGCCATGGGAGCCTCTCCTGCAGCGGCGATCGTGACCCCCATCGGATCCACAATCATGCTCGAACCGGTGCAGTCGGGGCCGGTCTGGCCGCAGCCCGCGAAGTAGACCGTATTCTCGATCGCGCGCGCGCGGATGAGAGTCTCCCAGTGATACTCCTTTAGCGGGCCGACAACCCAGGCCGCGGGTAACACGATCGCCTCTGCGCCGTGATCGACGAGAAAGCGGCTGATTTCGGGGAAACGCAGGTCGTAGCACGTCGCCGCACCGACCTTCACTCCGTTCACCTCAAAGACTAGAGCCTCGGCGGCTGCGGGGCAGACGGTGTCAGATTCCTTGTAGCCGAATGCATCGTACAGGTGCACCTTGCGATACACATTCTCGAGCTCGCCCTCTGGGGTGAGGTGCACGAGCGTATTGTATGGGCGGTCGCCGTCGGTTGTTTCGGTGAACCCTGCGAGCACGTGCACGCCGTGTTCTTTTGCCGACTTCTTGAGTGACGTGACGAAGGTGCCGTCGAGCGGTTCCGAATATTTCTCTCCGGGGCGTTCCTTGAGCGGATCGGAATACATCGCGTTCTCAGGCAGTACCACGAGGTCTGCGCCCTGCGCAGCAGCCTCGGACACGAGCTGCAGAGCGTTCTCGAGGTTCGCGGTTGGGTCGATAGTCGCGCCAAACTGCGCCACGGTGAGGTTGAACGCGCTCATAGTGGCATCAGCCGTTCTGTTCCTTCAAAGTATTTGCGTGCGCCGCTCCATTCGGAGAGGTGCTTGCCATTGGTGATCTCGATCTTCTTGGGATCCTCTGCGGCCTCCTTCTGGCGCAGATCCGCGACGATGTCGTCGATTTCATTCTCGGTCAGCACAGCGATGCCGTCGGAGTCGGCGAAAATCGCGTCTCCGGGGCTGATCACCACGCCGCCAACGGTTATCGGTACGTTGATGGATCCTTCGATGCCGAGAATGCGGGTTGTTCGAGCGGAGACACCGTTCGAGAACACCTGGAGTCCGTAGCCGAGTACCTCTTCGAAATCGTTCATCGCGCCAGCGAGGATCACGCCTTCGGCGCCTCGCGTCTTCGCGGTGAAAGCGCACATTCCGCCGAAGCTTGAGCGGTCGTCGCCCGACTGCTCGACGACGAGCACGTCACCGGGTCGCAGGTGATCTGCGGCTACGTGCAGAGCGGTCGAGTCCATATGCGGAAGCCGAACCGTCACAGCGGTGCCCGCGAAGCGCACGGGGCGCTGGTTCGGAGTGAGTCCGCGCACGAATCCATAGTCGCGAAGGTGCCCGAGCGTTGATGTTTGCACGGTGAGCAACGATTGGCGCCGCTCTTCCGAGATCTGGGTGGGCATTGGGTGAAAGACGAACATGAAACCTCTCTTGGGATGCGGGGTGACCGCGCTGACTCGATCTTTGAACTCGCGCGGTCGAAGCTGTATGGCAAACGGCCAGGTTTGTCGGCAGCCCGGGTGAGTGTAAGTGTATACACTCTGCATGCAACTGGTGTGCATGTTTAGGACGATACCCCCGCGTGTTCGATGCGCAATGCTCTGTTATGAAACCGTTACAAATGCACGTGTGCGAGATTTTCTTCTTCCGCCCAACAAAGAAATATCGCGCAAGCCCCGACATCCGCGCGAATATGCGGTGATGCGGGGCTGAACGGAAAGCGGAGATGCCTGCAGCTTTGCATCGATGCTTGCATTTCCACGCCCGGGTTGTTAACTTGCTCTCAGCCAGGTTTGTTGACAGCAGGGAAACAGGTGGGCGGCAATCGCCGCCTGCCAGTTCTTCAAAGGAGAAGCCCTTATGTCAAAGAAAAAGATCTTTGGTGGTGTCGCGCTCGCGCTCGCATCCACCCTCGCCTTCACCTCGTGCAGCGGTGGATCGAACGCCGGGGGAGGCGACTCGTCAAACGGTGACGGTCCTGTCGAGATCACGGTGCTCGGATATGCCGCCCTATTCGGGGACATGTACACCGAGGCCGTGATCGACGCGTTCAATGCTTCGCAAGACGATGTGGTCGCGTCGTTCGAACCGGCTCAGAACAGCGCGGAGATGCTCGGCAAGCTTCGCAGCGAGGCGGGAAGCCCCACCGCGGACGTCGCCATCATGGACGCCTCAGTTGCGCACACCGGCAACAAAGAGGGGTTGTTCCAGAAGATCAGCGAGGCTGATGTGCCGAACCTCGCAAACGTCGTGGAACTCGGGCAGAGCGCCGACGGCTACGGCCCCGCCGTCACGTTCGACAACCTCGTCGTGCTCTACAACACCGAGCTCGTAGACAAAGCTCCGAAGGGCACGGCAGACCTGTGGAATGCCCCGGACAACTCGGTCTCGATTCCCGCTCCGCCTGACATTCAGGGCCACACGCTGACGGTGCTGACCGAGAACCGCCTCGGTGGCGACTACAAGCAGGACATCTCGCAGGCGATCTCGGAGCTTTCGAAGCTTGCGCCGAAGGTCAACACCTGGGAGCCCGTTCCCGACGTGTACCAGCCGGTGATCTCCGGAACCTCGCAGTACGGGGTCGGCTGGAACGCTCGTGCGCAGTACTTCGCCGAGGATTCCGGCGGCGTCATGGGCGTGGTACAGCCCGATGACGGCATCGGGTTCCAGATCAATACGATCAACGTCACCGAGGGCATCGGCGATGAGCGCACCGCAGCGGCAATGGCGTTCGTCGACTACGCGCTTTCGAAGGAAGCACAGGAGAACTTCTCGACAGTGCTGAACTACGCACCGGTGATCGCAGACGCCGAGCTGCCCGCCGACGTCGCCGATCGCATCGCAAAAGCGGATGACCCCAATATCGTGCCCATCGACTGGATCTGGCTCGCGGACTACCGCGATGCGTGGACCGACGAGTGGCGACGTAACGTCATCGGAGGTTAATCATGACTGACCGGTTCGACACTGCGTATCTTTCCATCCGAAATCTGCAGAAAACCTACCCCAACACGCAGGCGCCGGCCGTCGATGATGTGAATCTCGATGTCGAGCAGGGGGATCTCATCGCCCTGCTCGGCCCATCGGGCTGCGGCAAGACGACGACGCTTCGCATGGTGGCAGGCCTACTGGAACCGTCGTCGGGGCAGATCATCGTGGACGGAAAGGACGTCGTCTCCACTCCTGTACACAAACGGGGCATGGGGATGGTGTTTCAGTCCTACGCGCTCTTTCCGCACATGACGGTCGAAGAGAACGTCGCCTTCGGTCTGCAGATGCACAAGACGCCGCGCGCTGAGATCGCGAGTCGAACCGCGGCGGCTCTTGAGATGGTGCAACTTCACCACCTCAAGAGCCGCCGACCGGCGGCTCTCTCAGGCGGCCAGCAGCAGCGAGTCGCCCTTGCGCGCGCACTGGTGATCCACCCGACGCTTCTGCTTCTCGATGAGCCGCTCTCGAACCTCGATGCCAAGCTGCGCGAGGCGATGCGGCGCGAGATCCGAACCATTCAGCAGCAATCGGGCACGACAACCCTCTTCGTCACGCACGATCAGGACGAGGCGCTCGATATGGCTGATCGCATCGCGATCCTGAACAACGGAGCGATCGAGCAGTACGACCGCCCCACGGAGGTGTACGAGCATCCCGCGACGCGGTTCGTGGCGAACTTCATCGGCAAGGCAAACTTCCTGACCGTCAGCGATGTGCGGGCGAAAAGCAGCGGCTACGAACTCGACGCGGGGATCTTCGGAAGGCTGAGCGTTGCGGGCGCATCGGGGGTCGGCGCCGGAGGATCTCTCGTGGTGAGACCGCATCGCGTCAACGTGACCGGACTCGGTGGGGAGCATGCAGGTTCGGTGCCGACTGCTCGCGGCCGGGTCGTCGGTTCGAGCTACACCGGCAACGTGCGTAGTTACGACATCGAGCTCGATGGCGGCACGCTCATGCGCGCTGATCAGCTCAGCGCAGCGGGCGGCGGTCTCGCGGTGGGGGACGAGGCGCTTGTCTCTTTCCAGCCCGACGATGCCTACCTCGTTGCTGATGATTGAGGTGAACCCGCATGTCTGCATTTCACACTGAAACGGAGCTGATCCGGACAGGGCATGACGACGGTCCGCGGAAACCGGTTCGCTCGCATTCCCGCTCTCCCGTGCTCGGACTCGTGCTGCCCGGCGTGATCGGACTGTTCGTCAGCTTCGTACTCCCGCTGTTCGTTATGATCCGTATGTCGCTGAACGAGAACGGCTCGGGCGGCCAGCTCATCGAGACGCTCACGTTTGCCTCGTACGCTGATGCGCTCGCCGATCCCTTCTACTGGAAGGTGATTGGCAACACCCTGCTGCTCGGCCTCGTCTGCGGAGTGTCGGCCGTGGTGCTCTCGTACCCGATTGCGCTCTTCCTCACGAAGACGACCTCGCGGTGGAAGGGCGTGCTGATGGCGCTTGCCATTGCGCCACTGCTGACCTCGGCTGTCGCGCGTACCTTCGGGTGGATGTCGTTGCTCGGAGATCAGGGGGTCATCAACACCGCCCTGATGAACGCCGGGATCATCTCGCTCCCGCTTCGCCTGAGCAACAACCTTCTGGGAACGTCGATCGCACTCGTCGAGATCCTGATGCCCTACGCGATCCTCGCAATGGTCTCGGGTTTCGGGCGCATCAACAGCTCACTCGAGGAAGCAGCAGGGTCGCTCGGAGCGTCAAAGGCGAAGGTCTTCGCGAAAGTCACCCTTCCGCTCTCGTTGCCAGGGGTGTTCACTGGCTTCCTGCTCGTCTTCGTGCTCGCCGTGAGTTCATTCGTGACTCCGAAGCTCCTGGGCGGAGGGCGCGTGTTCATTCTCGCGACCGAGGTCTACAACGAAGCGACGCAGACACTGAACTGGCCGCTCGCATCCGCTCTGTCGGTGATCCTGCTGGTGCTCTTCGGCGCCATCGTGGCCGTCTACCAGCGCCTCATCAAGCGCTTCGAGGAGTAGTGATCCCCATGTCAAAAATTGTGAACCGCGTCCTCGTGACGATCGTGTATCTGTTTCTGCTCGCGCCGATCATCGCGGTGGTGCTGATCTCGTTCAACAGCACGAAGAGTCTTGCGATCCAGATTGGGATGCCCTCGTTCCAGTGGTACGAGGCGATTCTGACGAATACCTCGATGCTCGAGGGGGCACGGGTGAGCCTCATCACCGCGGTGGTCACGGCGCTCGTCGTGCTGCTGCTCGGCGTACCGGTCGCTCTGGCGATCGCGCGGTACGACTTCCGGGGCAAGGCTGCGCTCTCGGCATTCTTCCTCTCCCCGCTGCTGGTACCTGGCGTCGTGCTCGGCCTCGGCCTGCTGCTGGTCTTCCAGCCCGTCGGCCTCGTCGGCACCTACCCGGGCATCGTGCTCGCGCACTTCGGGATCACAGTGCCGTACGTGATTCGCACGACGCTGTCGAGTCTGATGACCAGCGACATGCGATGCGAGGAGGCCGCTCGGGTGCACGGAGCGAACGCGTTCGTGACGTTCAGGAGGGTCACGCTGCCGATCATCGCCCCTGGAATTCTCGCGGGTGGCGTCATGGCGTTCATCATCTCGTTCGACGAAGCGGTGGTCTCTCTCTTCGTTGCCGGATCAGGCCACGTCACCCTCCCTGTTGAGATGTTCCGCTACCTGCAGTACCGTTCCGATCCCGGTCTCGCCGCGCTGTCAGTACTGCTCATCGTGATCTCGGTGCTGATGGTGGTCGTGATCGAACGAGCCGTCGGGTTGCGAAAGGTCATGAATAGCTAGCCCGTAGCCGACTGCGGCATCCGGAAGTGAGTTCGGATGCCGCAGTTAGTGCTGCCTGCTGCGCCCGTTGGTTGAGTATCGGGCTGCGAAAGAGAGCTCGAAAGGGGAGTGCACTGTGACGGCAGTGCTGCACGGCTTCACAGTGATTCTCGCCGTGATTGCGGCCGGATATCTTGCCGCCCGCTTCGGGATGATTCGGGGCGAGCAGCGCCAGGTGCTGAATAATGTGGCGTTCTACGTGGCTACGCCGGCGCTTTTGTTCGGATTGCTGCGCGAGAGCAGTCCGGCCGTGCTCGTCTCGCCCGTAATTCTCGTATCTGTGGGCTCTGCGCTCGCCGCAGCTGCCATCTTCGTGCTGGTATCGAAGCTTTGGTTCGCGCGGGATCTCGCCACAACCACACTGGGCGCTGCCTCTGCGGGGTACGTGAACGCGAACGGACTCGGGCTTCCGATCGCCATCTACATCCTGGGAGATGCGAGCTACGTGGCGCCGCTCGTTTTCGTGCAACTCGTTCTGTTCATTCCGTTGATCCTGACCATTCTCGAGGTCGTTGTCAGCGGCGCTGCCGGCTTGCGAGGTGGTGTGTTCGCGCTCGGGAATGTGTTTCGGAACCCCGTCATCATCGCGTCGGTCGCCGGTTTTTTGGTTTCGCTCTTTGGAGTGCGGCTGCCGAGCATCATGCTCGATCCGATTGAGATGCTTGGCGCAGCTGCGATCCCGATGACGCTGCTGAGTTTCGGAGCGTCGTTGCGCGGGCAGCGGGTGCTGCGGCGCGGCGAAGAACGCATCGAAGTGATCTGCGCGTGCGTCATCAAAATGCTCGTCATGCCGATGCTTGCCTGGGTTGCTGCCCGGATGCTTGGTTTCGATGCGCACCTTACTTTCGCCACCGTCATCGCCGCGGCTCTTCCCAGCGCGCAGAATGTCTACGTCTTCGCCGCGGTGTACCGGCGAGCTGAGATCATGGTGCGCGACACCGTGCTTCTCACCACGCTGGCATCCCTCCCGATCGTTGCGTTGCTTTCGTTGCTACTCGCCGGATGAGGGCTCACCGGCTTTGCTAGAGTCACCATTCGTGAGCACATTGGGAGCCGGCGGGTCGGGTATCAGCGTCTACGACCTTGACGGGGTCATCACCCGCAAGGACACGTTTGCCGCGCTGTTGCTGCATCGTGCGGCTCGGTCGCCGCGGGCGTTCGCGCGAGCTTTGCCCCTCCTTCTCCGCTGGGCGTTCGCGGGCGATCGGAAGACGCGGGAGCGGTACTCGCGCCGCATCACCGAAGCCGTGCTGTCAGGGGTGAGCGAGCCCGAGTATGCAGGTTTGGCGGGTCGACTTGGGGCGAGGATCGGCGCCGATCCTCGATGGATCAGGCAGTCGATCGCGGAGCGGATCGCCGGGCAGCGCGCTGCGGGGGTTCGGGTGGTGATTGCGACAGCGACCGAGCGGCGATTGGCCGAGGCGCTGCTGCAGCGCGCGGGCATCGTGTGCGACTTGTTGAGTGCGTCCGAACTGACTCCGTCTGAGCGCGGGATGCGTTTCGCCGACCATCGTGTCGGCGAGCGCAAGGCTGAGGCGCTGCTGGAGCGAGGAGTACCTCTCGAACGCGCTGAGTTCATTACCGATTCTCTTGCGGATCTGCCGACAGGGCGACTCTCGGCGTCGGTGTTGCTCGTCGGGGCATCGAAGCGCACCGTCGCGGGCTTCGCGGCTGCTGAAGTCGCCGCGGTGGTGCGCGACGACCTGCATTAGTCAAGGCGTGATGGCGCGGATGTGTGTGGAATTCTGTGGTGAAATGTTGAATTTTGACAGATTCTGACCGATTCTGCGATACTTGAGCTCGACACAACACCAAGCGGTCGAGGGAGCCACCAGATGCTAGCAACGGAGCGGCGCAGGATCATCACAGAGATGGTGAGCGAAGCTAGGTCGGTTCCCATCACCGACATCGCCGAGCGTCTCGGGGTCTCGCTCGAAACGGTGCGCAGGGATCTGGAACAACTCGATCGCTCAGGCCAGATTCGCAGGGTGCGAGGGGGAGCGGTGCGGCCGACCCACTCCGCGACTGAGGAACCCTCGTTTCCGGCCCGCAAGCATCTCGCAGCGGCCGAGAAACGCGAGATCGCGGGCCTCGCCCTCGGCCTGCTCGAGGACGCGCGCACCATTTTCATCGACCTCGGCACCACTGCTCTCGCTCTCGCCGACGCGCTGCTCGGACACTACTCGGGAACAGTGGTCACCCCGTCGATGCGTATCGCGAAGGTGCTCTGCGCCGACCCTCGGATCACCGTGCTGATGCCTGGTGGGATCGTCCGCGGCGGAGACATCTTCGTGTCAGGCGCCACCGCCCGCGCGTTTCTCGCCGAGATCTACCCTGACGTCGCGTTCATCGGCACGGGTGGCCTCGATGCTGAGGCCGGAGTTACCGACTTCGACTTCGACCAGGCTGATGCCAAGAAACTCATCATGCAGAACAGTGCGCGCAGTTACGCGCTCGTCGATTCGAGCAAAGTCGGGGTGCGAGCACCGTTCAGGGTCTGCGCGGCAGAAGCCTTCGACGGCGTGCTCAGCGACAGCCGCATCGATGCTGCCGACCTTGATGCGTTGCGTGGCCAGGGAGTAAAGGTAATCGTCGGCGAGAACGCGAAAGGCTGAGGGCACGACATGGCGATACTCGCGATAGATCAGGGCACCTCCGGAACGAAAGCCGTCGTGGTGGACGGGACCGGCGAGGTGCTCGCGGTCGCCGAACGTAGCGTGCACCCGCATTACGGCGAGGGCGGCGTCGTAGAGCAGGATCCGGCTGAGCTGCTCGAATCGGTGCTCGCTGCGGCGACGGAGGCCATCGCCGCAGCGGGGCGGCCGCTCGATGCGGTTTCGTTCGCGAATCAGGGCGAGACCGTGCTTGCCTGGGACCCGGAAACCGGTGCGCCGCTGACCACGGCGATCTCGTGGCAGGACCGCAGGGCGCAAGAGATCTGCGACGAACTCGCCTCCCACTCCGAGCTCGTGCACCAGAGAACCGGTCTGCAGCTCGACCCCTACTTCACCGCGCCGAAGATGGCTTGGCTGCGCAGACACTGGACGACGGAAGGCGTGGTCACCACCACCGATACGTGGGTCGTGCATCACCTCACCGGAGAGTTCGTGACGGACGTGTCGACCGCCTCCCGGTCGCTGGTGTTCGACCTCGACCGGGCCAGCTGGGACCCCGAGTTGCTCGAGATATTCGGGCTCTCGGATGAGCGCCTACCGAGGCTCGTGGCGAGCGACGACATTGTGGGCGTGACAGAGGTGTTCGGTGGGAGGGTTCCCGTCACCGGGCTGATCGTCGATCAACAGGCTGCGCTGTTCGCAGAGAGCTGTCTGACGCCCGGCACAGCCAAATGCACCTTCGGCACTGGCGCATTTCTGCTCGTAAACACGGGCGAAACCGCGCCCCGTTTCGACAACGGGCTCACTACCTCGGTCGCCTGGAAGCTGCGCGGGCGAACCAGTTACTGCGCAGACGGTCAGGTGTACACCGCCGCCTCTGCCGTGCGCTGGCTCATCGATCTCGGCCTCATCGATTCTGCCGAACAGCTCGACGCCACAGCCGCTGAGCACTCCGGAGGTGCACTGTGCGTGCCGTCGTTCGCGGGACTCGCCGCGCCGTGGTGGCGCGCCGACATGGGGGCCGTGTTCACGGGTGTCGGCCTGTCGACGGGCAGGGCCGAGATCGTGCGAGCAGTGCTCGACGGCATCGCTGCGCAGGTGGCCGAACTCGCCGATCTCGTCGCGGGCTCATCGGGCGGCGATGACGAGGGGAGCAGTGATGGGCGCCCAGCCGCTACCGAAGGTCGTGGCTTCTCTATCGAGCGCCTGCGAGTCGACGGCGGCCTCACCCGCTCGCGCGTGCTGATGCAAGCACAGGCCGATCTGATGCAGGTGCCCATCGACGTGTTCGCATCGCCGCACGCGACCGCACTCGGGGCGGCCGCATGCGCGAGGCTCGGCATCGACCCCGATCTTGACGTGGCGGATGCCCCGCTGGCCTGGCATCCGTCGCAAAGCTACACCCCGCAAATGGAGCGCGAGCGTTCCGCGGAGTTCAGAGCGGCCTGGCGGCACGCACTCGAGACGAACATTCCAAAGGAGCGCGCATGATCTTCGATCTCACCATCGTCGGGGCCGGCGTCGTCGGCACCGCGCTCGCACGGGCGTTGAGCCGTACCGGCGCGAGTGTTGCCATCATCGACCGTTCGAACGACGTCGGCAGTGGCACCTCGAAGGCCAACACCGCCATCCTGCACACCGGTTTCGATGCGAAACCAGGCACCCTCGAATCCCGGCTGGTCGCGCGTGGCTACCACCTGCTCGATGCGTACGCGCGGCAGGCGGGGATCGCCGTCGAGCGGACGGGCGCGATCCTCGTCGCCTGGAACGATGACGAGATGGCTGCGCTGCCGGGGCTCAAGCAGAAGGCAGAGCAGAACGGCTACGACCGTTGCGAACTCATCGACGCCGATGCCGTGTACGCCGCTGTTCCCGATCTCGGACCCGGTGCACTCGGAGGGCTCACGGTGCCGGACGAGTCGATCATCGACCCGTGGAGCCCCTCGCTCGCGTTCTCGACTGAGGCAGTGCGAAACGGGGCCACCCTGCTGCTCGAACACGAGCTGCGCGGTGTCGAGGTGGGGACGGGGACGACCGTACTGCACACGAGTGGCGGCGAGATCGAGACCCGCTGGGTCATCAACGCCGCCGGGCTCGGTGCTGACGTCGTCGACGGGCTGTTCGGTTACGACCGCTTCGCGGTGATCCCGCGACGCGGCGAGTTGCTCGTGTTCGACAAGCTCGCGGCCGACAAGGTGCAGAAGATCGTGCTGCCGGTGCCGACCGCGCTCGGCAAGGGCGTACTTGTCAGCCCGACAGTGTTCGGTAACGTCATGCTCGGCCCCACCGCCGAGGATCTCGACGACAAGTCGGCAAGCGGCACCTCGGAGGGAGGCTTCGACTTCTTGCGCACCAAGGGTGAGCGCCTCATGCCCTCACTCTTCGAGGAAGAGGTGACCGCCGCCTACGCCGGTTTGAGAGCCAGCATCGCCGGCTCCGACTACCTCGTCGAGATGGATACGGCACAGCGCTACCTGCTGCTCGGGGGCATCCGCTCGACCGGCCTCACGTCGGCCATGGCGCTTGCCGAGCACGTGATTGAACTGCTTGCAGAGAGTGGGCTCACACTCGAAGAACGGGGCGATCTCGCTCCAACGCCGAAGATGCCGAACCTAGGCGAACGCTTTCCTCGCCCCTCTTCGATCCCTGGGCTCGTGGCAAAGGATCCGGCCTACGGCGACATCGTCTGCTTCTGCGAACGGGTGAGTCGAGGCGAGATCCGTGACGCGCTGCGCAGCACCGTACCCGCCTGCGATCGCTCGAGTCTCAGCAGGCGCACGAGAGCTACGAGCGGTCGCTGCCAGGGGTTCTTCTGCGGTGCCGCTGTCGAGGCGATGCTCGACGGCCATCGTCACGATCAGCCTCACGAATGTATCTCCGAGCAGCGAGGGGATCGCGCATGAGCGAGCAGCGCGACGTCGCTCCCGAGCATACCGACCTACTCGTGATCGGTGGAGGACCGGCTGGCCTCACCGCCGCGACCGAGCTTCGCAGGCGCACGGGCGCACGGGTGGTAGTGCTCGATCGCGAACACGAGGCGGGCGGTATTCCGCGGCACAGTGACCACGCCGGCTACGGGATCCGCGATCGCGCTTCGTTCACCACGGGTCCCCGCTATGCGCGCAAACTCGTAGACCTCGCTCAGCGTGCTGGCGTCGAGTTGCGCACCGGGACGATGGTGACAGCTTGGGATCCCGAGGGCGGTGCGAGTACCGTCAGCCCGGCGGGTGTCGCGCGAATCAGCAGCAAAGTGACACTGCTCGCAACCGGAGCACGTGAGCGCCCGCGCTCGGCTCGCATGATTCCGGGAGACCGGCCGGCGGGAGTCTATACGACCGGGGAGCTGCAGAACGCGGTGCACGTGCATCACCGACCCATCGGTGACCGCGCAGTCGTCGTCGGGGGTCAACTGGTCTCATGGTCTGCCGTGCTCACCTTGAAGGAAGCCGGTTGCCGAACGGTCGCAATGGTGAGCGAGTACGCGCGTGCCGAAAGCTACGGACTCTTCAATGCGGGCGGCAAGGCATTCTTCCGAACCCCGGTGCTGACACATTCGCGCGTCGTCCGTGTGATCGGGCGGGGGCGAGTCAGCGGGGTCGAGATCGAAGATCTGCGTTCGGGTGAGCGACGAGTCATCGACTGCGACACCGTGGTCTTCACGGGCGACTGGATACCTGATCACGAACTCGCCCGGAGCGGCGGGATCGTGCTCGACACGCTCGGCACGCGAGGGCCGCTCGTCGATGCGCTCGGGCGCACGAGTGCCCCCGGAGTGTTTGCCGCAGGCAACATGGTGCATCCGGTCGACACTGCTGACGTCGCTGCCCTCGGCGGAAAGCACGCGGCTGGCGCCATCGCCGACTATCTCGAACGGCCACAGGAGCCGTGGGGCGGTGGCGTGAGAATTCTGGCGGAAGCACCGTTCCTCTGGGTGTCACCGGGCCTCTACACCCCGAGTCTTTCGCCTTCGCGCGGCAAATTGCTCGCGTGGGTGAACGCGGAGCAGGCTGGGCCGACGACGGTCACCGCCACGCAGGCGGGCCGAGTGATCGGCAAGAAGACGATGCCGTGGCCAGTCTCACCGGGACGCGTGTTTCGCATGCCCTGGTCGCTGTTCTCGGCAGCTCGGATCGAGGACGGGCCAATCACGATCCGCCTCTAAGGGGTCAACCACCATGCATCGGAACTCCCCGGTGCAACACACGCAATTAGGAGAAATGCAATGTCGCAATCCGATACTTCGGCACCGACCGGGGTCGCCGGCGACCAGCCGAAGATGGCGAAGGATCTCGGAGCCTTCACTCTTTTCGCGGTCGCCTTCGGCTTCGTCTCGATCGCTACGGGTATTTTCACCTCGTACGGCTCGGTACTGAACAGTTCCGGGCCGATGGGCATCTGGACCTGGCCGATCGTGGTGATCGGTCAGCTCGCTGTCGCACTGATCTTCGGCAACCTCGCGGCCCGCGTGCCCGTAACGGGATACGCGTACCAGTGGGTTTCACGACTGGCAAACCCGGTGCTCGGATGGATCATGGGCTGGGTGTCGTTCATGTTCCTCGGCATTGTGGTGGTTGCCGTTGACTACACGATCGCCTCGGCGATCCTGCCGGTGCTTTTCGGTTACGAGGGCACCGCACTGAACGCCTGGGCCATCACCGCAGTCGTGATCCTGCTGCAGGCGCTGCTGGTGGCGATCTCGACCCATGCCACTCAAAAGGTCAACAACACGGCCGTGATGATCCAACTCATTGGCATGATCCTGCTCGTGGTGCTGCTGTTCGGTGTCGGCTTCGCGACCGGTCAGTTCGAGTGGAGCACGCTCTTCTCGAAGGCAGACATTCCAGCTGAGGGCTACTTCGACTTTGGCACGCTGAACCACGCGAGTCCCTGGCAAATGGGCTTCTTGATCGGCGCATTCACGATCGTCGGCTTCGAATCCGCAGCCAATCTCGCCGAGGAGACCAGGGATCCGGCCCGGGTCGTGCCGAAGGCGATGTGGCAAGCGGTGCTGACGCTTGGCATCATCGGCTTCCTGTTCATCATCGCCGTCACCGGGCTTGCGGGGGATCCCGTGGCGCTCGCTCAATCGGCCACGCCGATCGCCGACATCATCCAGGGCGTACTGGGCAGCTTCGTCGGCAAGGCGCTGCTCGTGCTCGTCGTCATCTCGATCTTCTCGTGTGGCCTGGTGATCACCCTGAGCGGTTCGCGCCTCGTCTGGGCGATGTCGCGCGACGAGCGGTTCCCGGGGTGGAAGGCATGGCGCAAGATCCACCCGAAGCGCGGTACGCCAGCGAATGCAACGGTATTCATGTTCCTCGTCGGTCAGATAGTGCTCGGTGTGTTCTCGTTCCGCACCGACGCGCTCTTCGCGCTGTTCTCAGCCGCAACGCTGCTGCCCGCTTGCATCTATGCGGGCACGGTGCTGCTCTACATCGTCAAGCGCAAGCACCTGCCCCCGAGCCGCGGCTTCGACCTCGGCAGGTGGGATCTCCCTGTGTTGATCGTCGCCGTGGTCTGGCTGCTCTGGGAGCTATCGATCTTCCGTGACGAATCGTTCATCGCCTCGTGGGTATACGTGTTCATCATGCTCGGGATCGGCGCGGTCTACTTTGCGTTCCTCCTTATTCGAAAGGGCGTCAAGGGCCTGACCATGCCAGACATGGAGTCAATCGACGCCACGCTCGACGAGACCCCTGCAGAACATAAGGCATAGCTCGCACTGAGAAGGAACCCCCGTGACCCAGGGATGGATCGCGGGGGTTTCGCCATTGCACGCGAACCGCAACGTCGAACGCTCGGCCCGGCCGACCGCGCGAAAAGCGCAGTGATTTCACTGGTTCGTGCAGCATTGCACCGCTAGGCTGAAGCCGTTCACAGTCAAATGCCGTTCGGCACATCGGTGAGGATGCACACATGGGACTCATTCAGGCAGCAATTGGCGCGATCGGCGGCACGCTTGCAGATCAGTGGAAAGACTTTTACACGGTGCCCAGCGGCCTGGCGCCTACTGCAGCGCTGTTCGCTGCAGTTCCTCAAGGGCAGAACGCGGGTCGCGGCTCGAACACCAAGGCTTCTGACGGTGTCATCACGAACGGCAGCAAGATCCTCGTTCCCGAGGGCTACGGTCTCGTGCTGATGCAAGACGGCGCCATCACCGGTTTCGCTGCGGAGGCCGGCGCTTACGAGTGGAACTCCGAGGCGCAGGACTCTCAGTCGATCTTCGCGGGCAACGGTATCGTCAGCCCGTTGATCACCACTTCTTGGGAGCGCTTCAAGTTCGGCGGTCGCCCCAGCACCCAGCAGCGCGCCTACTTCGTCACGCTCAAGGAGCTGCCGAACAACCGCTTCGGCACTCAGAGCGAGATCTACTGGGACGACGCCTATATGAACGCGCAGGTGGGCGCGGTGACTCGTGGCACCTACACGTTGAAGATCACTGACCCGATCCTGTTCATCAAGAATTTTGTGCCAGCAAAGTACCTCGAGCCGGGCCAGGTGTTCGACTTCACCGATCTCGAGAACGACGCCGCTTCGCAGCTGTTCAACGAGGTCGTCGGATCGCTGGCCCCGGCATTCTCGCTCTACACAAACGATCCTTCTAAGGGCAACCGCATCACCAAGATTCAGCAGGATTCGATCGGCTTTGCTCAGAGCCTCTCGGCGGCAGTCGAGCAGAACTACCAGTGGTCGACGGCCCGAGGCCTTGTCATCGCAGCGACTGCGATCATCGCGATCGAGTACGACGAGAACACCCGCGAGCTGCTGAAGAACGTGCAGCGGGCAGATGCCCTTGCCGGAGCGCGCGGCAACTCGAACCTGCAGGCCTCGGTGGCAGCGGGCTTCGAAGCTGCCGGTGAAAATGCCGGCGCCGGCGGCATTTTCGGCATGGGCATGGCGGCTGGCACAGCCGGTCTCGGTGGTCTGCAGCAGCCAGTTCCCGGGGTGGGCGCTCAAAGCACTCAGCAGCAGGCAACCCCGGCGGCCCCGGCTCCGGCCGCTCCTGCAGCCGAGGATCCGATGGCGAAGCTCGCGAAGTTCAAAGAGATGCTCGACGCGGGGCTGATCTCGCAAGAGGACTACGACGCGGCAAAAGCGAAGGCGCTGGGGCTCTAAGCAGGGCTGAACCAACATGAACGATGCTGCTGAGGGGCTGCCGGGCGTTCCGCCGCAGCAGAGCCCTGTGACGCCTGCGCAGGCTCCTATGCCTGTGCCTGCGCAGGCGGATCCGGCGATGCCGCCGCAGTATGCGGTGCCAGCTGAGCAGCCTCCCGCTCAACCTGATCCTGTGCCGCCTTTCGCCCCTGATCCGAACGCGACGACGCAGGCAAACACTCAGAATGAGCGGCTGGGTGACGGTGTGAATCGCTGCCCGAGGTGCGGTTCGACCGAGATTCAGTTGCGACCCCAGACGGGCATGCTGATCTGCATGTTCTGCCGCTACGAGTGGTCTGAGACGACGGTCGAGGGGCAGATCTTTGCCGAGCAGCCCCTCGATCAGCTGCAGGGCACGGTGATCGGCACGGGTGCCGCAGACATCGATGACTCAATGAGCGATGTCGTGACGCTGAAGTGCGGTGGCTGCGGCTCGGAGGTGGTCGTGAACATTGCGAGCGCCATGTCTGCACGCTGCCACTGGTGTCGCAGCATCTTGACGGTCAACAACCAGGTGCCGAACGGGGCCGTGCCAGACGCGGTGCTGCCATTCACGCTGACGCACGAGCAGGCGGTCGCCGCGATTCGAGAGTTCGCGGGCAAACGCAGAATGTTCGCACATCGGCGCTTCTTAAGAGAGTTCACCCCTGAGAACGTGGTCGGTGTCTACCTGCCCTACATGGTCGTCGACGGCAATGCGAGTGCGACCGTCTGGGGGCAAGGAGAGGTGCTGCTGCGCAGCTATACCAGGGGCAGCGGCGACGATCGCGAGACCTTCTACGACGCCGACGTCTATCAGGTGCGCCGATTCGTCGATTTCACCGTAGACGACCTCACGATCGAGTCGTCTGCCGAGCGCGCGAACATGGACGTGTTCGTGAACACGAACAACATCATCAACACGATCCTGCCGTTCGATACGAAGAACGCCGTGAAGTGGAACGCGAGCTATCTCACGGGGTTCACCTCTGAGAAAAGAGACCAGAACGTTGAGGCGATTCGCCCCGTGCTCGAAGACCAGCTGCTGTCGATCGCGCGCTCTGAAGTGGCCCCGACTGTCAGCGGGTACAACCGCGGCGTGCGCTGGGAACACGAGCAGCTCAGCGTGCACGGCACTCGATGGGTATCGATGTATCTGCCGGTCTGGCTGTACTCGTACTATCACGAAGAGGGGGGTCGCGGCATGGTGCACTACATCGCAGTGAACGGACGAACCGGTGAGACCATGGGCAGCGTGCCGGTCTCGCGGGGCAGGCTGCTTGCGGCCGCGCTCTCGACGGGCACCGTGATTGAAGCGATCGTGATCGCATTCTTGGTGGCGACGCTATGATCGCCGGGCTCATCAATGCCGCCGCGGTGCTCGGGCCGGTGCTTGGTCACGTGTTTCTGCAGTCGAACGCTCAAGACGAGGGTGGGGGCGGCTGGCTGCTGCTCGCAGGCCCTGCCGCAGGCGTCGCCGTCTACACGGCGCTGTTCAGGTACTACCGCAACACCGACAAGTCGCACTCCTTCGAACGCGAGACCCTCATCGAGTCGAAGCCGGTCACCGGGAGCGACGCGAAGGTCGATGAGGTGCGGGGCACGAAGCGCACTTCGATTCCCGGCAACAACGTCAGCAAGTATCGCGAGCGCGTGCAGCGCGTCGAATAGTCGCGCAGAATTCTTAGGCAAAGAACCAACGAAGTACAGAGCAAAGAAAAGGATCGCCCCTCGCCTGCCGATTGAAGCAGGGGAGGGGCGATCCTTTTCGATGCGAACGAGACGTGCGCTATGCCGCCGCTGGCTCGGCGTCTGCGACCTCGATCGGGGCGTCCGATGGGTCTGCCCACACAGGCGCCGGCAGCAGCGTGTCGGTCTTGCCCGCCTGAATCTCGCGCAGTGCCGAGGTGATCTCGTCGGCGTTCTCTGGCACGTTCAGGCCGCAGTTCTGCAGCTCCGAGGCGAACTTCAGGGTGAGACGGTTCTTGCCTGCCTCGATCGCCTGCGCGGTCGTGCCGCTCTGAATCACGCTGCCGGTCTGAATGTCTGAGACGTCTTCACAGACGTGGTAGACGGTGCCGCCATCGACCCAGTAGACGTTGTCAGAGCCGAGCAGCTGAATGACCGTCGACTGGTCGGCGGTGTACTGCTCGACCGACGGCGGGTTGAAGTCGACGCCGACGATCACGCTCACCGCGGCGAGCACGATGCCCACGATGCCGGCCGTGGTCTTCTGCCCCTTGTCCATGTCTTTGTTGAGGAAGATGAGAATGATGAGCGGCAGAAACGCGATGATCGAGATGATCGCGCCGAGCTGGTTTTGCACGAAGAAGCGCACGGTGTCGGCCTTGCGGGCTGGGTCGAGGCGGTTCGCCTTCTTCCAGAGCAGCGAACCCGTGATCGCGAGCGTCGCGATGACCACGAGAAACACGAGCAGCGTAATGAACGCCCACTGCGGAAAGTGCGCGACAGCGTCTTGCGCCTGAAGCAGGCCCGTGTCTGGATCGCGCACGAGGGTGCCGTCTTCGCCAACCCATTCGCGCTGACGCAGCAGCCAGAAGATCGCGACGGCCTCAAGGGCGATCGCAACGACCCACGCGATGAGCGCGATGATGCGCAATTGCTTGCTCTTCGCCTTTGACTCGGGTGTCGGCTTCCAGCCCTGACCGTTCGCCGGCTCGGCAGACTCGGCCTTCTGCTTGGCCACTGCATCTTCAGACATTGCGCTCCTTCTTGCTGCTGTGACGATGTTCGCTTGTCTCTGCGTCAGTGTACTTCAAGGTTTCAGCCGGGTACGGCTCGCTAGGCTTGTCGATATGGGTAACGAAAAGGATCGCGCGAGCCGCGAGGCGGCCCGCGAGAGCTCGCTCGCGAGC
Organism: uncultured Leucobacter sp.; assembly: GCA_937967375.1. Taxonomy (GTDB): domain Bacteria; phylum Actinomycetota; class Actinomycetes; order Actinomycetales; family Microbacteriaceae; genus Leucobacter. Next base: position 617 of record CALCJF010000101.1, on the reverse strand, counting down.
GGGTGGACCGTCGAGGGGCAGTCTGCTGCGGCTGAGCCGCAGGGGAGCGAACCGCAAACGGCCCTGAGCGCCGAGACCTCCGGTGATCCTCGGCCCGAAGTCGCTGACGCTGCCACCGAGCCGACTGGCGAATCGACCCAGCTCTCAAACGGAGCGCTCGTGCTGCTCGGCCTGATCGGCGGGGTCTACCTGCTCTTCACCTTGGTGTGGTTCAGCTGGGCGAACGCGGCGGCAACCGCGAACGCCGCGGTGATCGAGACGAGTGGTTCACTCGGCGGGATACTGCAGCAAATCGTGTTCTGGGTCGCGCCGTTCGCGCCGGCGCTCTGGTTTACCTCGGTGCTCGTGCTGTGCCGCGGCGCGCGAGTTCGGCGCATGGTGGCCTGGCTGGCGCTCGGGCTCGTCGTGCTCGTACCGCTGCCGATGTTCGGGGGACTGTTCTGATGGCTCGCAAGATCACCGGGTGGGCGGCGTTCGCCGTGCTCACCGCGCTCTATGTCTACATGGTCGTCGCGGCCATCGGCAACCTCACCCAACTGCCGCAGATGGCTGCGCAGCTCGGCCTCGCGGTCAACGCCCTCGGCTGGTTCTGGCTGTGGCTCGGCGTTGCCCTGCCG
>CALCJF010000100.1 GCA_937967375.1 uncultured Leucobacter sp. | reverse complement strand
TCAGCTGGATAGAGCGTCTGACTACGGATCAGAAGGCCAGGGGTTCGAATCCCTTAGGGCGCACAGAGCAATACCCGGCTAGGAAACTAGCCGGGTATTTCGTTTTCGCCCACGAAGTTGCGACCGATACCGGCCGATGCCTGCCACAATTCTGTCTATTCGAATTTCGCGCTGGTGCCAGCTCAAAGGCTCAGCTTCGAGGCAGCCGACTCATCAAGAAACCAGTGCACATTGGGGTGTCGGCGCAGCAGGCTGGCGGGCAACTGCTCTGTGTCGGGCCCGTACAATGCACCGCGCACTGCCTCGGCCTTTGCTTCACCGACCGCAATCACCAGCAGTTCGCGCGCCTCGAAGATGGTACCCAATCCCTGCGTAATTGCGTGCGTGGGCACCTCTGCGGGGGTTGCAAAGAAGCGCGAGTTGTCGGCAACGGTCGACCCGGCAAGCTCGACGACGCGCGTTCGGGAATTGTCAGCAGACCCTGGTTCATTGAATCCGAGGTGCCCATTTCGGCCAAGCCCCAACACCTGCACATCGATCCCGCCAGCCTCACGAATCCGGCGTTCGTATCGCTCCGACTCTCCGGAGTCGCTGTTCCCATCAGGCACCCTCACGAGTTCGGGCCGCAGCCCCGCGTTCGCGATCGCGTCTCGACGAATGACGCTGTGATAGCTGCGTGGATCACTCGGTTCGATCCCGACATACTCGTCGAGCGCGAAGCCTCGCACCGCGCTTTGGTCGAGGCCAAGCTCGGCCGCCTGCCGACCCCAGGCACGATACGTCGCCACCGGCGATGAACCCGTGGCTAGCCCGATCACTGCATTTGGAATGCGCTGCACCGCCGCAACGATGCGCTGACCAGCCGCTTCGGCGAGCGCCTCCACCTCAGAGAACACATGTACCTGCATGGCACCTACCCGTTTCGTCGTTCCTGGCGACAAGATTCCCTCAGTCATCTCTCGCGCACTCTCGAGTAGACGCAACCGTCGATATCTAGCGTCTGAGCGCTGCCATCGATCACGTTGCCGAAACTCGCGCGCTCTGGCAACCAGGGATCCTCACCCACTCGAAACCAGGACTCATCGAACTCCCCGAGCGTTCCAAGCGGCACGAGAGGAGTGTCTGCGGTAGGTGCTTCGACTCCGCTATATGCGCGCAGCACGAGCTGCCCGGCAACGCCAGGCTCGGCAGAAACGCCCACTTCGTAGTGCGGACACCACGGGGTGTAGCTGCGGTAGTGACCGGAGAGCCGAGCTTGCTCTTCGTTGCCTGGTGAGAGCGGTGCACGATTTACTCGCAATGCGGCAACCGGGTCGTAGGCTCCTGCCGCGATCGCGCCACTGTGCTCACGTACGAGTTCGGCGTGCACAGCGCGTGCGAGCAGTTCAGCGTGGGGCCATTCGCCCGGGGTGCTGAGCGTGACCGCAACCGTTATGTCTGAGTCCGGGTGCGCGATCAGGAAGGCGCCGTATCCGATCATGCCGCCGCCGTGTGTAAGCAGAGCGCCAAGATCGGTGGGTTCGACGTTTACGCCGAGCCCGTAGCGTGCTTCGTTTACTGTGAGGTGCGGGCCGACTCCAAGAATGTCTTCACCGCTTGGCGCGGTGGGGGTCGAAATTGCTGCAACCGCAGCTGGGAGCCACGGGGTCCGGCCAGTGAAGCTTTCGGGGTTGCTCAGCGCGCGCCCAAATTGCAATAGTTCGAGCACGCTCGCCGCAACGTTGCCGTCGGCGCCCGCCGGTTCAACCCAGCTTTGCTCGCTCAGGGCCGCTCCCGGCGTCCACTGCGCATCATCCCGACTTGGCACGGTGCCTGGGCAAAGCCGCTCGCGTTCTGCACCCGTGATGCTCGCGATTGCGCCAGGCATGCCAAGCGGCATAAAGAGCTGTTCGCGCAAGAGCACTGCAAAGCTTGTACCGGTTGCTTTGGCGAGCGCGAGACCGAGCACTACGTATCCCACATTTGAGTAGTGAAAGCGCTCGCCTGGTGCGGAGACCGCACGAGATTTAGCGAGCGAAAGCGCCTGTGCGACTTCGCCAGGGGCTGCAGAGTTGCCCGCGATCCAGCCTGCGGTGTGCGCAAGCAAATGTCTGAGTGTTGGATCACCTGCACCCTCGGGCAGCACCAGCCACGGCAGGTGGTCCCGCACCGGGCTGTCTAGCGAAATCTTGCCCTCTGCTTCGAGCCGGGCTGCGGCGAGAGCAGCCACGGTTTTTGAGATTGAGCCGATTTCGAATCGGTCACGAGGATCTACCGGCGCACCCTTTGGCCCGCGTGTGCCGAAGGCACGAGCCTCGATTGTTTCGCCGCGCGAAATCGCGACGCTACCGCCGCTTACCGGAGCAGAGGTGAGTAGCGCGTCAATAAGGGCGCCGATTGGCTGCGCGTTCAGTATGCCGGGCTGCGCTTCGCGAGCTTGTGTTGCTTCGTTCACTGTGCTGCCTCCCGGGTAGTGGCAACACGCTCTCGCTCCCGCCCAAGATCGCCCTCGTGACGAGAAGCAAGCTTTTGCCACAGCACTGTGTGATCTGCCGAGGGAGTGAACCGTGAGCGTTCGGTGCTGCGTTCAGGTAGTGGGATCCCGATGCCTTCGAGCAGCGCGTCAATTGCTCCGAGAGCTGAGTGATCCGCGTCGCCCACATCAGCAAGCACTTCACGACCGCACGCGTCTGCGAGGTCTTGCAATATTTGTGGTGAGGTAAGTGAGCTGCCCGAGGCAATAATGCGCCCCTCGTCGCTCGCGGAAATCGCAAGAATACAGCGTCGGAGTTCAAGAACGACTCCGGTGAGCAAGCCGCGCATGAGTGCGCCTCGGCTGGTGCCGAGGGTGAGCCCCTGGATAGAAGCGAAAATGTTTGGCTCCCAGAGCGCTCCCTGTTCGCCCGGCCCAAGGTAGGGCAGCACGCTCGGGGCCGCAAGGTGATCTACCTCGATCGCTTCAGCAATAAGGTCTGCGACGCTCGCAGCACCCGTGAGGTTTGCCAACCACTGGAAGGCTGATCCGGTGGCAACGAGATCCATTTCGAGACCGTAACCGGATCGGGCCAGCGGGGTCACGAGGGCCCTGCCGTCTGGGTGAATCTCAAGTTCGGTGTGGGTACCAAGCACTACGGTGCTAGTTCCCGAGATAATGGCGACGTCTAGCCCGGGCCTCGTGCCAAGCGCTTCTGCACCAAGCACTGAGTCTGCACCACCGAGCGCAACGGGAATGCCCGCACGCACACCAATAAGTCTTGCGACTCCGACCTCGAGGCCGCGCGAGGCGGTTGATGGCACTACCGGCGGCAATTCTGGCCAGGGGCCGGTGGCGTAGTCACCGGTGGTGAGGTCGTAGACCCCGCTGCCCGCCGCGGTAGAAGGGTCGGTGAGCAGCTCGCCTGTGAGCTGTTCAAATAGGTAGTCTTTTGCGCCGGCTAGTCGTGTGGTGCGCGCGGCGACCTCAGCGTCTTGTTCGCGCAACCGCAGGTACATCGGCACCAGGTATCGCCCGTCAAATTGCTGACCGGTGCGCTGGTAGGCGACGGCTGCGGGGTGTTCTTGCCTGAGCCATTCGGCTTCGGCTTCGGCTCTGGTGTCTTCCCAGACGATGGCGTTGCCAACCGGTTCGCCGTCTGCATCGAGGCAGACAAGGGTTGGCAGCATTGCCGAGAGTCCAATGCCCACCCAACGTTCTGCCCCGGTTGCAGCGGCGAGACGCGCCAGTGCGCCAATCGCCGCCGCCATCCAGTCTTGCGGTGCCTGTTCGGCCGCACCAAGTTCTGGCCGGTGCGTGGGGTAGGGCTGCCGCTCTCGAAAGAGCACCCGGCCAGACCCAAGCTCAACCGCTATCGCTTTGAGGCTTGAGGTGCCTAAGTCGAGTCCGACCGCGATGCCCTCGGGAGGCGTCATACCGCGCCCTTTCTTCCTTGAATCGCTTAGCGCGAGAATTCCTGCTTGAGCACCTTCATGGCGCCAGCTGCAGCCTCAAGGGTGTCGTCGATGTCACGGTCATCGTGCACGAGCGACACAAAGAGGTTCTCAAACTGTAGCGGGTGGAACAGCACGCCGCGCACAAGCATTTCTTCGTACCAGCGCTTGAACACGCCCTCGCGGGTATTTGCAACTGCATCACGCCAGTTCTTGATCGGGCCGTCTGCGAACCAAAGCTGGAACACGGTGCCGAGACCGGTCACATACGCGTCGATTCCGTTCTCGTTGGCAATCGATTCGAGACCGCGCGCAAGGCGATCACCGAGTGCACGCTGGCGCTCGTAGAGCCCTGGCTCTGCGAGCAGATCCATCGTTGCCGACACGGCTGCACACTGCACGACGTTTGCGTTGTAGGTACCCGAGTGCGAATAGGTGCCCTCTGCGATTAGGCGCATTGCTTCCTTGGTGCCGCCGATTGCCGCAACCGGGAAGCCTCCGCCGACACCCTTCGCGTAGGTGGTCAGATCGGGGATCACGCCGTAGTACTCGTGAGCACCGCCGCGGGCGATACGAAAGCCGGTGATGACCTCGTCAAAGATCAGCATTGCGCCGTACTTCTGGGTTTCGCTGCGCAGTAGTTCCAGGTAGCCAGGTTCTGGCAGGATGCAACCGGTATTGAGCACTGCTGGCTCGGTGATTACAGCGGCGATTTCTTCACCGCGCTCCTCCATCAGCTTGACGAAGCTCTCTGCATCGTTCCAGGTCAGCACAACAAGGGTTTCCTTGAGCTCTGCTGGCACGCCAAGACCCATTGCGACTGGGCGTGGGCGATCCGCTGGGCCCGCTTTGTCAAGGTCGACGTGGTTCGACCAGTACACGCTGTCCTGCCAGCCGTGGTAGAGACCTTCGAAGCGAACGATGATGCGACGACCGGTGGTTGCACGTGCGATGCGGATCGCCTGGCCGACTGCCTCTGATCCCGAGTTCGCAAAACGAACCTGCTCAACGCCGGGAACCGCGGCGACGACCTTTTCAGATGCCTCAATCTCGAGCTCGTATGGCAGGCCGAAGCTGGTGCCTTGCTCCTGGATCGCCTTGACCACGGCTTCGGTGACAATTGGGTGGCGGTGGCCAAGAATGTCTGGTCCAAGGCCGAGCAGGTAGTCGACGTACTCGTTGCCGTCTACGTCTGTGATGCGCGATCCTTTTCCCTGCTCAATGAAGAGCGGGTAGGGGTTCCAGCCATTGCGCGGCAGCCTCGCGGTACTGCCCGCGCCGCCCGGAATGGTGAGCTTTGCGCGCTCGAAGAGCTCAGCTGAGCGTACTGTGCGCGAGGGAAACGCCGAATCAAATGTGATGTCCACGTCAAACCTTTCGAATACAAGTGAGCACTCGTCGCTCACTTACTTGTAATGCTAAGTATATGAAATATGGATTGCTATTGCAAAGATCCTGCGTTCCACGCGAGAATCGCCTCCGCAATTGCCACCGTTCCTGCACCAGTCGGCCCCTCTGGCCATCCCGCGCACTCAGACTCCAGATACGCGGTACCGCCAATGTCGAGGTGCACCCACGGCGTGTCAGCCGCGATTAGCGCAAGATAGATTGCCGCATGGCGGCCCATGTCGGGTCGGTCGGTCGGCGCATTGCGCAGATCAGCAACGCTGCTTTGGAGCACCTGAGCTTCGCCGTATGGAAGCGGGAGCGCCCAGAGCGGATCGCCTGCGGCCTCGGCGCGAGCAATCAACGCTCGCGAAAGCTCGGGGTCGTTAGCCCACACGCCGGTGCGAAGCATCCCCGCACCGCCGTCAGTAAGCGTGCCCGAGTCAAGCAGCATTGCCGCACCTTGGCTTCGCAACCAGCTCAGACCATCGGCGATGACCAGTCGCCCTTCACAGTCGGTATCGACAACCTCAGTGGTTCGCCCGTCAGGGTGCGTCACCACGTCCCCTGGCCTGACCGCCGCGCCCGAAAGCGTATTGTCACAGATGGGCAGGATCGCTTCGACCCCTGGACCGTCTCCACCGAGCTGCGACGCGAACACAACCGCCGCCGCAATTGATGCAGCTGCAGCCATGTCGCTTTTCATCCACGCGAGCTCACCAGGATCCCGCTTCAAGTTCACCCCACCCGTATCGAAGGTGATGCCTTTGCCGACGAGTCCGAGAGCCCCGTCACTCAGCGCGCGCCGTGCATCCGGGGCCCCGGGCTCGCATGCGCTGCTCGCTCTGCCCCACCGCATGCGCACCGCCAGCGGTGGACGCACCGAACCAGTGCCCACGGCGAGAAGAGCACCAAACCTTCGCTCCGCGAGCGCATCCGCTCGCCACACTTCGACGTCAACACCAACACCATGTGCTGCAGCAAAGGCATGGATCTCCTGCGCAAACTCCTCTGGGCCAAGGAGGTTTGCTGGGCGCTCAACAAGATCACGCACCCACCAGATCGCCTGCGCCTGCGCCCGCGCCCGCTCAGATGGCAGCACCAGCTCGCCCACGCAGGAATCAGCAAATCCTGGCGGTTCTGGTGGCGCCTGCCGATCATCGCACCCCGGGCGCTGCATGCCAAGTAGCACCCCCACCCAGAGCGCGTCAAGCTGTGCCGCAGTTGTCGCAGATGGATCAGTCTCGGGCGGATCGCACCAGATAACCCCGGTGGATGCGTGCCTGCCGAGCCGAAGACCAGCCTCCCGATAGCGTTCGATCCCGTTCTGTGCACCGGGCGCAGTGATAGCTTGTGGCAGCTCGGTTGCGACCACGCGCACGACGCCCGATTCCGTAGGAACCACCAAGCGAATCACGGTACCTGCAGAGCCATCAGAAGCAGCACCGGTCAGCACTTCGCCGCTGTCCGACTCGTCCTCACCCGCGACAAGCAGCATCGAGTGCAGTACCCGCGCCTGAACTCCGATAGATTCAGCCAGAGCCATGAGCCCGTGCGGGTATCCGATTGCACCTGTCGCGGGGGCGGCGGCACATTGCTGCCACCCCCGCGCAAGCAGCAGAAGATGCGTCATCTGCATGTGGATCCCGCTACTTCTCTACCCGCTGCACCTGCGTGAGGGTTTGGGTCGAAAGGTTATTGATCGAACCGATGAGCGGCGAAAGCACGAAGCCTTCCCACTCCGGGCTGTGCGCCTCGATCACGTTCGGGTACGCATAGATAATGTACGGGCGATCATCGAAAATGACTTGCTGCATCTCGTCGATGATGGCGCGGCGCTTGGTTTCGTCCAGTTCCGTGCCTTGCGCCTTGTACAGTGCGTCGTACTCCGGGTTGCAGTATCCGCTGTCAGAGTTACCGCCGAGCGCCGCACAGGTGAGGGTGCTCAGAATGAAATCAGGCTCTACCGGAGGCGTCCAGTTCCACATCGCGAGGTCGTACTCAAGGTACTGATTGTCTGGCGCAGTGATCGCATCCCAGGCTGCGTCTGAATCCATCTTGCGCTGTTCAGCCTGAATGCCGATCTTCTCCCAGCCTCGTTGCATGGTTTGGAACGCACGGTCGCCCGATCCACTCTCATCCGTCGGAAAGATAACTTCGTACTTCATCGGCACACCGTCAGCCACGCGCACTCCGTCGCTTCCCGGAAGGTAGCCCAAGCCGTCAAGGATCGCATTTGCCGCATCAATGTCAAATGGGAGCCCCGGGATAGCCTCATTTCTGAATCCAGTGGCGGGGGTAAGCAGGGTCGAACCGGGCTCTGCCATTCCCAAGTAGGTCTGTTCGACAATCTCGGTACGATCGATGCCGTACTCAAGCGCCTTGCGCACATCCGGGTTCAGTAGCTCTGGGTGCGAGAGCTTCGCGGGGTTTGTATTGATGATCAGGTTCTTGATCGTGACGCCCTGGCCGGTCTGGACGACCATGCCTGCATCTTTGAGCGTTTCTACTGCGGTTGGCGGCGTCGTGAGACCGGTCATGTCAATCTGCCCGCTTTTCAACGCCGACACCATCGCGTCGTCATTTGCGAAGAACTGCAGCCCCCAGCCATCGATGTTTGGCTTCTTGCCATACCAGTTCTCGTTCGATGAGAACAGCATCATCTGGTCTTTTTTGTACGAGTCGAGCGCAAACGGGCCACCCGAGACCATCGGCGGCGAGTTCTCAAAGTTCGTGAGCTCCACGCCGTCACCCGTTGCCATCGGTGACCACACGTGCTCAGGCAGAATGTGCAACGCCTGCATCTGGGTCAGTACGTTGGCAACCGGAGTTTCGTAGGTCAAGACGACAGTATTCTCATCGACCGCCTCTGCGTTGTCCAAGTGTGCGACCCAGCCGGCCAGAATGCCGGTCGGCCCATCTGCATATTCGAGGATCAGGTTTGCCGTGAATGCCACGTCATCTGCAGTGAGCGGCTCACCGTCGCTCCATTTCGCACCCGGAACGGTGTGGAACGTCCAAGTCTTGCCGTCTTCCGAGGTTTCCCAAGACTGAGCGAACGAGGGGACAATCTCAAGGTTCTCGTCGTATTCGGTGAGGTGCGGGTACACGTACTGGTACATCACAACGGAATAGTCGGAGTCAGACACAAATGGGTTGAGCGAGTCGACCGCTGCCGTTGCGCCGACCCTCAGTATGTTGCCTGTACCCGACGACCCGCCTGACGATCCGCCGGGCGAGCAGGCAGCGGCCGAAAGTGCCAAGGCACCAGCGGCCAGCACCGCCAAGCCAGTTCGAAATCCGATCTTCATTGATCCTCCATCCAGAGTGGTTTCGGCGCACACAGCCCGTCCGCCTATCTCAGTAGACTTAGCATACTATATGGCGTCACCTCATATAAAGGCATTAGTGTAGGTGCAATACACACCATGTACCGCACTGTCGCAGTTACGAAAGGACCGGGATGCATCGAGGTAGATACATCTGGCGCAGAACGATGTTTGCCCTTATGACAGTATTCATCGCGGTCACGCTCAACTTCGTCCTATTCCGAGTACTCCCCGGCTCTGCCGTCAGTCGCATGTCGCGAGTACCGGGCGCATCCTCCGAGCTGAAGGCCGCCCTCGAACGGCAGTTCGGCATCGACAAGCCTCTCTGGGAGCAGTACCTGCTCTACCTCAAGGGGCTCGCAACCGGAAACCTCGGGGTGTCGTTCAGCAACCGGCAGCCGGTGACAACAAACCTAACCGAAGCGTTCATGAACACCTTGCCGCTCGTGCTCACCGGCACCCTCCTAGCGCTCGCAATCGGCATCTTCCTCGGCATTCTGAGCGCAGTGCGCCGCGGCAGCTTCTTCGATCACACCATGACCAACATCTCGGTGATGTTCTACGCGTTCCCGACGCAGTTTCTCGGGGCGATGTTGCTGATCTTCTTCGCCGGGGTGCTGCCCTCCGCGGGCATGGCCGACCCGTTCGCGGTGGCGCTCAGCCCTAGCGAACAGTTCGTAGATCGCCTCAGGCACCTGATTCTTCCGGTCGCGACACTCACCCTCACCCTCTACGCCGAGTACCTCCTGATTATGCGGTCGTCAGTGCTTGAAACCCTTGGTGAGGACTACATTCTCACGGCCCGGGCCAAGGGGCTTAGCCGCGGCCGAATCATTCGTTCTTACTCGGTGCGCAACGCCATGCTTCCCACCGTGACCATGATCGCGCTGGCACTCGGCACCGTCGTGAGTGGCGCGATCCTTATCGAAGTCATCTACTCGTGGCCCGGTATCGGCCGAGAACTCTACCAAGCCGTGCTCCAACGCGACTACCCCATGCTTCAGGGCGGCTTTCTCGTGATCACCATTACCGTCATCGCATTCAACTACCTCGCCGACCTCGCCTATGCGTGGCTCGACCCGCGGGTGTCGGACTAACCAGGAGGCGCACGCTCATGAGCTCACCAGGCACCACAGTATTCTCCCTCCCGAAGCGCCGCCGACCCGATGGCCGCCGTCGCGGCGCCCTCGCTACGGCGCTTCGGCAGCCCAGCGCGATCGTCGGCCTGGCGATCATCGCCGGGTTCCTGCTGCTCTCTATCTTTGCCGCGGCTTTCACGCCATACTCCAGCAAAGAGGTCAGTTGCGGAGTCTTCGAGGCGCCCTCTGCAGCCCACTGGTTCGGTTGCGATGACGGCGGGGTTGACGTGTTGACCCTTGTGCTCGAAGGCGGCCGAGTTTCGATGTGGGTTGGATTCACGGCTGCCACGATCGCGATCGTGATCGGAGCCGCCGTGGGGATTCTCTCCGGCTACTTTGGGGGGTGGGTCGATACCGTACTTATGCGCATCACCGACTACTTCCTAGTGATTCCGCAGATCGTGCTCATGATCGTCATCGCCGCCGTCTGGGGGCCTAGCCTGAACCACGTCATCATCGTGATCGGCGCGCTCATGTGGACCGCAACCGCACGCATCGTTCGCTCTCAAGTAAAGACCCTGCGCGAGCGCGTCTATGTGCGACGAGTCGAAGCCATCGGGGGCAGCCACCTGCGCATCATCATGCGGCACATTTTGCCGCAGCTTGGCCCACTGCTCGCCGCGAGCGGCGTGCTAGCGGTCACGGTGGCAATCTTCAACGAAACCGCGCTTGCCTTTCTCGGCCTCTCTGACCCCAACGCAATCACCTGGGGTGTCATTATGGAGCGCGCGTTCACCCGCGCCGCAATTAGCACGGGTGCGTGGTGGGCTATCGTACCTGCCGGAGTGGCAGTCGCTTTGTTGATCCTCGGTTGCTATCTCGTCGGCCGCGCAATCGAAGACGCACTCAACCCGCGCCTAAAGATCTCGCATCTTGCGCTACGCACCTGGGCGATTCGCCCGCTCGGCTCGACAACTGACGCACTACCGAGCGCCACATCGCAGAAGCCGTCAAAGAAGGGAGCAGGTGCATGACCGGCCAAGCTACAAAGGTCTCTCCGGTACTTGAGATCAGAGACCTCACCGTGTGGTTCAAGAACGATGACGGCGAAGACACCGAGACCGTTCGGGGCATCAACCTCAGCCTTGCACCCGGCGAGCGACTCGGCCTCGTCGGCGAGTCGGGCTGCGGCAAGACCACGACCATTCTCGCGACCCTTGGCCTCTTGCCCGCGAACGCAACGGTGAGCGGCCAGATTCTCTTCGAGGGCACCGACATCATCGCGGGCGGCGACGCCACCGTGCGTCGGCACCGCTGGAAAGACATTGCGATGGTCTTTCAAGGCGCGATGAGCGCATTCAACCCCGTGAAGACCATCGGCTGGCAGATCGAAGAGGCACTTCGGGTACACGGTTTCGAGGTGAGCGGGATCCCCGAGCGCGTGCGCGAGCTGCTGAGTCTGGTGGGGCTCCCAGAGGGCACCGAGAAGCGGTTTCCGCATGAGCTTTCGGGTGGGATGAAGCAGCGCGCTGTCATAGCCATGGGGCTCTCTTGCGAGCCGAAGGTGCTCCTTGCCGACGAACCCACCACCGCGCTCGATGTCGTGGTGCAGAACCAGATTCTGCAGCTGCTCGTCGAGCTTTCAGAACGACTCGGGCTGGCCGTGATCCTCGTTACCCACGATCTCGGAGTGGTGGCACAGAGCTGCTCCCGCGCCGCCGTCATGCACTCCGGCAAGATCGTTGAGATCGGCGATGTCGCAAAGCTCTACCACTCACCGACATCTGACTACACGCGCACCCTATTCGAGGCCACCCCAGACATTAACAGCGTCGCTGCAGGCGATCGTGCCTCTTCGGCGCACAGCGCCGCGCCGCTGCTCTCGGTCGAGCACTTGAGCGTTCGCTACCCGGGCAAGCACGAGCATCTCGCCGTCAATGACGTTTCGTTCAGCGTCGAGCCCGGAGAGCTCGTCGCCCTTGTCGGGCAGTCGGGCTGCGGCAAGACGACAACGCTGCAGTCGATCATGGGCCTCATCCCCGAGGCTACCGGCAGCATCGAGGTCGACGGCACCTCGGCACTCGACACCCGCCGCGCATCACGGCGGCATCTGCGCAGCCTGGTGCAGCCAATCTTTCAGGATCCATACGAGTCGCTCGACGTGCGGTTCACTGTCGCAGACACGCTCGAGGAGCCGCTGCTGATCCATCGCAGAGGTGGTACCCGGCACGAGCGCCTCGAACTGATTCGCGGTGCGCTTGAGTCGGTCGGCCTGACGCCGACCGAGCGATACCTGCATCGTTACCCGCACCAGCTCTCGGGCGGGCAGCGCCAGCGGGTAGCGATCGCAGCCGGCCTCGTACTGAATCCGTCGCTGCTGCTCGCAGACGAGCCCGTCAGCATGCTCGACGTGTCGGTGCGATCGGGTGTGCTGCGGCTGCTCGCCGAACTCAAAGAGCGCGAGGGGCTCGGTATTCTCATGATTACGCACGACCTGTCAACCGCCGCCGAGTATGCGGACCGCATCATCGTGATGCGCGAGGGGCGCATTGTCGAGTCAGGCACGCCCGATGAGATTGTGAACCGTCCGAGCGACCCGTACACCCGACTGCTGATCGACAGCATTCCGAGCCCGGATCCGGGGCGCGAGGATCGCGGGTAGGGTGCGTTTACTCGCCGCCGAGCGCGCGCACTCCCCACGAGCCATCGCTCTCGGGGTTCAGCAGGCGCTGCGCGGTTCGCGATCCCTGCACATAGAACAGGTACTCGTCGGCGCGGTAGGTCTGCTGGTAGGAGTCAAACGCAATGTCGTCTTCGGTGTAGCTCACACCACGCACACGCATGACAGTGTCGTTCGACTTTAGTTGCAGCTGCTCGCGTTCCCACTGGCTCGGGCGATCAACCTGAAACACCTGCTCGGCGTAGGCTTCGACGATGCCGTAGCGCTCGGCAAGCAGTTCGTAGAGCGATCGCCCCTCGGCTAGCCACGCTTCGTCGAGGGCGGGTACGAGGCTGAGCGGAAGAATCGCGCGCTCTGCAACAGTGAGCTGATCTCCGCGCAGGCGAACGCGTGAGATCTCCCACACGGGCTGCCCCTCTTCAATCTCGAGCGCACGCACGTGATTGAGACTCGGCATGCCGACCGAGATGCGAATGAGACGTGTCTCGAACTCAACGGGTCGCTCGTCGGCCGAGATCGTGCCGAGTAGTGCACCGGCCCGTCCGGGCTGGCTGATCAGTCTAGGTTGAGCGACAAATGTGCCAAGGCCCTGATGCCGCTCGATGACGCCGTCATGGTCGAGCTCATCGAGGGCTAGCCTCACCGAGATGACGCTCACGTCTGCCATTTTGGTCAGCTCTGCGGTGCTCGGAAGCTTGTCGCCGGGCTGCAGGTTCTGCTCTTCGATCAGGCGCAGCACCATGTCGTAGACACGCTGGTAGCGCAGTTCACGCCCCGAAGGGTTTGCTTCGCCAGCTTTCTGGACGTTCGGCTGAGTTGGAGTCAACTTCGCCACCTCGCAGTCTGCTGCTCAATCGACCAGCACTTGTAATCCTGTGGTCAAGAATAGCAAGCCGCTTTGCGATCACATACTGCTAGGTATAAGAAGAACTAGCCAGTGCCCTAGCTACGATTCCAAAGTCCCGCATAGTCGTGCCCGAGGTCGATCACGAGTCGGCGCAGCGCTGGCAGCGACAACCCAATGACGCAGCTCGGCGCCCCCTCAATACGCTCGATGAATGCGCCTGCGAGACCATCGATCGCGAAGCCGCCCGCCAGTTCGAGCGGTTCTCCTGTCGCGACGTAAGCAGAGAGTTCGGCATCGCTCACATCTGCCGCCATCGTTACCGCTGCCGTATCGACAGCACCGCGGGCCCCGCGCACCGATCCGCCGGTGTGGTCGATCAGCCAGTGGCCCGAGTGCAGCACTCCGGTGCGGCCGCGGTGCTGTTTCGCCCTGGCGAGCGCGATCGAAGGCTCGTGCGGCTTGCCGAGAATCTCGTCGTCGAGCAGAAACGCCGAGTCGCCTCCGAGCACCAGGCCGTCGATCTCGCCCGTGCCCGCTGCGCCGTGCCTGCGCACGACGTCTTCAGCTTTGAGGCGCCCCAGGTACTCGGTCAGCTCGGGTGCGGTCAGCTGACGCCCGATCGCAGCCTCGCGAGCGGCAACCTCCGCCTCCTCGTCAACTTCGGGCGAGAAGCACACGGGCTCGATTCCGGCGGCGCGTAGCACCGCGAGTCGGGCGGGTGAGGTCGAGGCGAGATAGAGGCGCATGCCCACAAGCCTATGCGCCGTCGCTAGCGTGGGCGATCCTCGCCGCGAATCAAACCAGGCGTAACCCTACGGGGTGCGCCGACGCAACGTAAACGAGGCGAGCACCAGCGCCGCAATCGTCACCGCAGCGATGACGATCAGCGGCTTGCCGAGATCCCAGCCCTCGTCGCCGGCGGCAACCGCGTTCACTGCGTCGATGGCGTAGCTCAGCGGCAACCAGTCCGAGATCGTGTGCAGCACGTCGGGCATCTTGTCGCGCGGCATGAGCAGGCCGCCGAGCAGAATCTGCGGAAACACGAACACAGGCATGAACTGCACTGCCTGAAACTCGGTGCGCGCGAACGCGCTCGCGAAGAGCCCGAGCCCCGTGCCGAGCAGTGCATCGAGCACCGCGACCGCCCCGAGCTGCCAGCTCGGACCGTCGACCTTCAGCCCACAGACCGTCACCGCGAAGCCGACGGTGATGAGCGCCTGCAGCACGGCCATGAGGCCGAACGCGAGCGCGTAGCCGAGAATGAAGTCGGCCTTGCCGAGCGGAGTTGTCATGAGCCGCTCGAGCGTGCCCGAGCGGCGCTCGCGCAGCGTCGTCACGGAGGTCACGACGAACATGAGAATGAACGGAAAGAGCGCGAGAATAGGCCCACCGAACTGATCGAACGCACCATCTTGGTCGCTGAACAGCCAGGCGAACAGCCCCACCAGCATGCTCGGCATGAGCAGCATCAGCGCGATCGATCTCGGGTCATGGCTGAGCTGCCGCAGCACGCGCCCGGCGGTTGCGAACGTTCGCGTCAGATTCATCGAGGATCACCCCCGGCATGCTTCGGTACGTGTGGCGAAACTTCGCCCGCGCCACCCCGAGTCGCAATGATCGCGAGAAACGCGGCTTCGGGGTCGCTCGTGCCGGTCGATTCGAGCAATTCGCTCGGGGTCGTGTCGGCCACGATCTGCCCCTCGCGAAGCAGCAGCAGGCGGTCACAGCGCAACGCCTCATCCATCACGTGGCTGCTCACCAGCAAGGTGACGCCGCCCGCAGCGAGCTCTTGGAACAGTTGCCACAGCTCGGCCCGCAGCACGGGGTCGAGCCCGACCGTCGGCTCGTCGAGCACCACGAGTTCGGGAGAGCCGAGCAGGGCCGCCGCGAGCGAGACCCGGCCGCGCTGCCCACCGCTCAGCGATTCGACCCGCCGACCCGCGGCGTCGCCCAACCCCACCAGCTTCATCACGCGCTCGGCATCGCTGCGTTGCACGCCGAGCACTCTCGCGAAGTATCGCAGGTTCTGCAACACCGTAAGGTCGTCGTACACCGAGGCGGCCTGCGTTGCATACGAGACCCTGTGGCGCAGGGCCTTCGAACCTGCCGGCTCGCCGAGCACCCTCAGGCTGCCGCTCACCCCTGCCTGCACGCCGACGATCGAGCGCATAAGCGTCGTCTTGCCGCAACCCGACGGGCCGAGCAGGCCGGTGATCTGGCCGCGAGGCACGCTGAGATCAACGCCATCGAACACGGTGTGACGTCCCCGTCGCACCGTGAGCCCCTCTGCCGCGATCGCGGCATCGTTTGCGTTCACAGCCTCAGCATAGACCCGCGAGGCCGCCTCGAAAAGATTTGCCCGTAAGCACCTTCTCAGCCATACATTGAATGCCTAGGGGGTAAATATTCTCGTGGCCCGGCTGCGGGCGCCCTCCTGCGGCGGGCCCTAAGCAGCTTCGGCTGTCGCTGCTGTTTGCCGATCCTCACCACCGGGTCTCATGGCGGTGCGCCACCGTTCACCGATGCCCTCGCTGAGACGCTTCCAGCTGCGGTCGCGAATAAAGATCGAGTCGATCGCGATCAACGTGAGCGAGAACCACGGCAGGCCCATGAGCACACCGATCATCACGTGAAAGCCGAGAATGCCGAAGAGGGCGAGCAACCTAGTCGGGCGTGACAGCAGCGCGAGCAAGAACGCGCCCTGCAGCAGGATCGAACCCCAGGTGCCGATGGCGACCATCGGCCCCCACGCCGTGATCAGGTCGCTGAGCACCGGCCACGTGCCAAATCTGGTGGTTTGCAGCGGGTCGTACACCGCATAGCCATGCGCCCACGGGTTGCCTTGCGCCTTGTAGAGCCCGCCCGAGCCGTAGACGAAAGCGACCTGCGCAGTGAGGGCGATGAGCGCGAGATTGTGCAGCACGGTGCCGAGATGCCTCGGCGAACTGCCCTCATCGAACCACTCCCTCTTCGCGCGCCGACGCGCGTCGAGCGACCAGCGGGCGGCGGGGTCGGCGAAGAACATGATGATGAGCGCGATGCGAAACATGTTGTCGCCCTGGTCACCGACCATGTCGTTCATCTCGATGAAACTCACCCACATCACGAAGAACAACGGGTGCACGATGCGAAAACGCCAGCCGAGCGTGAACAGCGCGGCGAGCAGAATGAGCACAATGTAGAGGGTCGTGAAAGCGACGTCGTTCGCGGCCACAGCGTGAAACGCGCTGAAAATCCAGATCTTCGGAAAATCGCTGAGCGGTTCGGCAATCTCACCGTTCCAGGCCGACCCCGAGCCGAAAGTGTAGAGCCTGGTGCTGAAGTTCGAGAGCAACAGGCCGATTGCGGTGAGGCCGAAGATGATGCGGGTCACGGCGAGCCCGTAGAGCGCCTTCTTACTGCCGAAGAGCCACCCTTCGAACCATGCGATGGCGTTGCCGATGCCGTTCATCGCCGCCATCCAGGTTGCCGAGATGAGGCTTCCGATGAACGCGCCGAACCGCGCCACGGGGGTCTGCGTCTGCTCACTCATTTCGTGATCCTCTCGAACTGGCCGCGAAACACGTCGCCGAAGTTGCCATCGTTCTGACCCTCTTCAACGACGAGGCCCCGCCACCCCGGCAGCACGATCATTGGCTCTGGCCTCTGGGCGTCGGGGTTGTGGCGTTGCGCAAAAGGAATGATGTTCTGCCGGCTCACCCGATACTGCACCTTCTGCACGTTCTCGCCCCAGATCGCCTTCGCGACCTGCGTCGCGTACGCGGTGCTGCGGTGTTCTTCGCGCATCAGTTCGTCGATATTGGCTTTGCGAGTCTCGGCAGAGGATCCGCTCTCACTCTTCTGGTTCTCAAGTGCGGCGCGCAGGCCGACCTCCCAGTTCTCGACCGCGAAGTCACCCGAGATGACTGAGCGGTCGACCTCTTCCATGCTGTCGAAGGCCCCCTTGTAGCTCGATGCGACCTCGCTCGATTGAATGCCCGCACGGGGTGGCGTCAGGTTGTATTGAATCATCGAGAGTTCAACGTCGGTTGCGCTCACCCAGCCGGTCTCGCTGCCGTCGTCGAGGGTGGCGCGGACGTTGAAGTGATAGTCACCGTTGATGGGCTCGGGCGCGAACACGCTCCATGACTGACCAAAGAGCGGAATCATGTAGTTGGTGAGCATCTCGCCAGGCACCACTTCGCGAGCGTTCTGTGAGTAGGGTGCGATCCACAGAAATGAAGCGAACACGTGCCAACCGGTAAACAGCACCGCGAGGAGCGCAACCACACGCACCCAAGCCTTTGGTTTGGCGGCTACCGTAGTCTGCGGGGCCGACTCTTCGACCTGTGTTGGTGTCTCGTGCTGGGAAGGCGCCTCGACCTTGCGTTTGCTCGACTGAATATCGGCGCTCTTCTTAGCTGACGATGGTGTGCTCAAGCCGACCCCCAAGTCGCTCAATTGCGTTGCCTCGCTCAGTGAGCGAACGGCGACGCTGCCAGTTGCAGTGACTCATACTCTATGGCCAAGTGACACTGGTGCCGTACATCACGTGCGGCCGGACCGCAGAGGCGAGTCCGGCCGCACGTGATATCTCACGGTGGTGTCGCTAGACCAGGTTCTTTCTGCGCTGCGCGCTGACCAGCACGATCGAACCGATGAGCAGCAGCACGAGCCCGGCCGCCGTGATTCCGCCGATCGCAGCACCCGTGTTGACGAGCTTCTGGCCGCCGCTCGCGTTTGCGACGCCCTGCGATGCCGCCTGGGCGCTCGGCGAGGCATTCGCCGATGCTCGCGCGTTCGCGGCAGCCGAGGCCGAGGCGTCGGCCGTCGAGTCCGCAAACGCCGCCTGGTTCGCTGCTGCTTGCGCTGCAGCGCTGCTGTTCGCCGTCGCTGTGGCCCGAGCCGCTGCGCTCGCTGAGGTGTTCGCAGTCGCGCTGGTCGTGGCGGTCGCTTGTGCGGCTGCGTTCGCCGCGACGTTCGCCTGCGCCGACGTGTCCTGCGATGCGTTGGCCGAGGCAATCGCGGTCACATCTGCGCGGGCTGCGATCTGGGCTGCCGCCTGAGCCGCCGCAACTGCATTGGCGGTTGCAGCTGCCGAGGCGCTTGCGGTTGCGGTGGTGGACGCATTCGCTAGGGCCGAAGTCTCGGCCGCCGCCTGCGCCGCCGCGTTCGCGTTGCTGTCAGCCTGCGCAGATGCCGAGGCCGAGGCCGAAGCGTTCACGTCAGCCGCGGCATTCTGCGAGGCATCGGTTGAGGCGTTCGAGATCGCGGCAGCCGCGGCAGATGCATCGGCATCAGCCGTCGCAGTCGCCGAGGCGTTCGCGGCCTGTGCCGAGTTCGCCGTCGCAGTCGACTGCGCAGCAGCCAGGGCCTGCGACTCCGCGTCCTCCGACGCCGTTGCAGAAGCGGTCACATCGACGTTCGGGCGGGCTGCAGCCTGCGCCGCAGCGATGGCGTCCGGATCAGCTGCCGCAGATGCGTCGTTGTCGTTGTTCGCAAATGCCGCCGCCTGGGCCGCAGCCTGCGCGTTCGGGTTGCTGTAGCTATCAGCGTCGGCCGAGGCAGACGCAGAGGCCGAGGCGTTTGCGTTGGCCTGCACGTTGGCCGCGGCATCTACCGCCGCGTCTGCCGAACCCGCAGTGTGGGCGTTAGCCGCTGAAGAAGCTTCAGCTGCCGATCGCGCCGCGCTCCGAGCATCGAATGTGCCATCGGCCGCCGAATCGGCGTTGTGATCGGCGCTCGCCTGTACCGCAGTGGTTGCGGTGGCCGAGGCCTGAGCCGCGGCTTGAGCTGCCGTGTTCGCTGAGGTGGTCACGTCGCTCGAGGCGCTGGCCGAGGCGTTCGCGTCGACCGCGGTGTATGCCGCGGCCTGTGCGGCCGCCGTGGCGTCGACCGTAGCCGCCGCCGAAGCGTCGCTGTCAGCCTGCGAATAGGCCGCCGCCTGAGCTGCGGCTTGTGCGGCCGCTTCTTGGTCACCATTCGCACGAGCCGAAGCCGAAGCCGAAGCCGAAGCGTTCGCGTCGGCACGTACGTTTGCGGTTGCATCCTGGGATGCGGTTGCGGAGGCGTCTACACCGTCGGCAGCGGAATCTGCAGAAGCTTGCGAAGCGGCGCGGGCGTCGACGGTACCTACCGCCGAGGCAGCTGCCGAGGCGTCCGCGTTTGCGTTCGCGGTGCTGTCGGCGCTCACGTTGGCCGAGGCCTGAGCCGCCGAGTTCGCCGTCGTAGTGGCCGTAGCCGATGCGTTCGTCGAGGCTCCCGCGTTCACACTTGCCCGCGCCGCGGCTTCAGCCGCTGCGTTTGCGTCTGCGGTTGCAGCTGCGTTCGCGCTCGTCGAGTTGTCAGCCATTGCGGCTGCCAGAGCCGCTGCCTGAGCCGCTACCTCGTTGTTGCCGTTCGCCTGAGCTGACGCCGCTGCCGAAGCGGATGCATTCGTATTGACATCTGCGGGTGGCTGACTGTCGACCTCGGTCACAGCGGTCGCGCTGCGGCCGCTGTCGTTCCCCGTGGCCGAGAAGTTCAGCGCCGTGCCGTCTGCGACACTCGCGCCCACCGCGCAGGTCACGGTGAAGTTCCCGCTTCCATCTGCGATCACAGGAGTGCCGCCTGTGACTGCACATGATGCAGGCAGAGTCAGCGTGACGGCTTCACCTGGAGCGAAGTTGCCGCCAGTGATAGTTACCGTGCCACCGGGCATCACCGGGTTCGGTGCTGCCGTGAGCGTGGCGACCGCGAGCGTGACTGCTGCGTCGTCCTCAGCCTCACGACCACCTGCCCCCGTTGCGGTGAAGGTGTAAGTACCCGGCGCCTGAGTGGCGAGCACCGGCCAGCTCGCCGTAATGCTGCCATCAACAGCAGCGGTCGGCTGCGCAGTGGGCGCACCAGGAAGGTCGCTCGTAATTGTCACTGATTCACCAGGTACGAAGCCCGTTCCACTGAGCGCTACCGAGCCACCCTGTGGGGCGTCGTTTGCGGTCAGCGCGGCCTCGACAACTGTCACAGTGTCGGTGGCGGTCTTGTTGCCACCGTCGGTCGCGGTGATAATCACCGGGCCGGTCGCGAAGCCTGCCGGTACCGTCCAAGTAGCGCTGAACGCGCCGCTCGCGTCAGTAGTCGTCGTGATCGGGGTCGCGACGCCTGGGATCGTAATCGAAACCGGTGAACTCGGGGTAAAGAACGAACCCGCGACCGTCACCGTTTCACCCGAGGCAACCGAGTCAGGAGTCGCCGTAATCATCGCAGCTGGCTCGGCCGCCAAGATGGTCGCCGAACCGAGCTGCACGTCGACCGCGTCGGTGATGCCACCGCCTACCTGTGGCAGTACCGAAAGCGTTAAGGCTCGCACTGTAAAACTTCCGGCCCCAAGATCACCCGCAGTTGGCTGCTCATTGATCGTCAGTTGCACGAGCTCTGCGAGCACACGGCCGAGCGCGCCGCTTGGCGGATCCAGCAGAGCTGAGGTTGCCGTGTTCACCACGCCGATGAGCGTCGGCTGCAACGCATCGACTACGTCATCGGTGATGAGCGTCAGCAGCGGGCCAGTGATGTCATTGGCGACCAGTGTAAGAATCGGCGTCACAATCACCGATAGCAGGTCGCCAACGGGGATGCCGAGTAGATCGAGGTTCACCTGGATATTGCTGCTGTCGAGCGCGCCGTCGGCCCCCGTGAACTCACCGAGAGTTCCTACGAGCGCGATGTTGCCCGCGACGAGATTCGCGCAGGGTAGCAAGAGCAGACAGACCTGACCCGAGGCGTTGATCTTCACCTCGACTCCAAGATCCCAGATTCCGTTCAGCAGAAGTGTTTGCACCTTGCTGACCAGCGAATTCGGGTTCGATGCGTCAGTGAGCGCTTCGGTGACGCCGTTCACTATCGCGGTGATCACCGCCGACGAGAGCACCGGCGTGTTCGGAGGCAGTTGATTGAGGTTGGTGATCGTCGGGTCGTTCTGCGCCTGGATTACGAACGCCGCGAGATCGATTGTGATTTCGCCAGTGCTTAGATTGATCACCACCGAGTCGTCGGCGCTCGAGATTCCCTGGGCAACGAGCTGAGTATTGATACTCGCTGCGAGCTGCGAGACGCCGGTCACCTGCACTGTGTTGAGAGCCGGATCCGAGTTGAGCTCAAGTCCGCCCACCAACGGAACCGTCAGATCAACCGCATCAATGATGCTCGAGAGTCCGCCGAGCGCTGTACCGATGGGGCCAGTCGGACCGACCGCCTCGGCCACGGTGTCGCCGACCAAGGTATTCACAGTCGTTTCGACCGTGCCTCCGAGGGTCGCAACGACTGGGCTTTCGAGCGTGACCCCGAGATCGGCGACCATGTATTCACTTGCAACAGTGCCATTGTTCTTCTCTGCCATTGCGCCAAGGGCGCCGATGTCGATCGTTGCCTCATTGAGCACGCTGTCGGCAACGGTCTGAGTCAACAGTTGATCGAGCAGCGCGCCGAGATCAACTTTCGCCGATTCGAACCCCGGTTGATTCTGTGCTTGCAGATCGAGCGCACCGTTGCTGGTGATCAAACCCGAAGATGCCACCGAATGGGTAGTGCTCGGGGATTCGGCATAGCTCGAGATAGCGCCAAGTGATCCTAAGTCAAGTAGTCCCTCAGCTGCCGGGTTATCCGGATCTTTAATGAGAGGCAGATTGATGGTGCCGAGATTCAGCGTCACGAGATTCTTCAGCAACTCAACATCGAGGTCGTCCCCGTTTGCGCCCGCGTTGTCTGGAAAATCACTGCTCGCGTTGGCTGTACCGACAACGTCGATGGGGAACAGGCTCGTGTACAGGCCGTGTCCATGCGCAGCAGACACAGTTCCCGCAGGAGGCGTCTGCGTGTCGGCGCTCGAAGCCGTCATTCCGAGCGCGACGCCGGTGAGCGTCAACGCCGCCGCTGTTCCAAATGCGAGGTATTTCTTGGCCACTCCGCGCCGACCTCGCTGGTCCTTTTCGATCAAGGCAATTCCCCAACTTCCTTGGTCACCGCCATGCCCAAAGAATCGGTCTCCCCCAATGGAACTTGATTCTGCGGCTGACGCTCGTGACCAAAGAGTAGAACGCGGCGTTCGCGCTCAACGACCCGGATGCGTAGCCCGCAAACATATGAATTCGCGACCTGAGCGAGAACCTGCATCGTAGTGAGGTTGGCAAGGATCGACACCGAACGAAATGAGCACTATTACTGAGAGCAGACTTTTCACTACTCAAAGTCTTTAAACATCTGGCCGCAAAGGGATAGGGTATTGCTCACCGACCGGTATCACTTTTCAAGATTGGGGCAGAAAAGTGGATCTCTTGGAGACGGCGGCGCTTCCGCGCCACCTTTTAGTCGCACGGCTTGTGCAAGAAATTGCCGAGCCTGGGCCGATCCTGCTCAGCGGGCCGAGCCAGAGCGGCAAGTCGCACACATTGCGCGAGCTCACCGAAACCCTGCAGACAGCCGGCATCGCGCATGCGTTCATCAGATGCGATCAGGCCGACGCCCTCGAGAACATGCGACGCACCCCCGCATCTCACCTGCTCGTCATCGATAGCGTCGAGCGCGCACCCGCCGAATTGATCGAAGCGCTCGCCGAACGCGTTGCCGCGGGTGGGGCACATATCGCCTCCATCAGCACCGATGACGAGGCGCAGAGCTACCACGAAGTCGTCACCAAACTGGCAGACGGCGACCACCCCGCGGCGCACGCGCTGGCTACAAGCAGAAACTTTCGCATCGTCTCGCTCGCACAGAGCGACGCCGTCCACATCACCAGTAACGCGCAAAGCGCCGCGAACTTCGACGCAGTCACCCTCGCCGCTGTGGCAAAGCTCTGCTGGGGCAGACCCGGCTGGCTACTCGACCTGATGCGCCTCGCAGCCGACGGCAAGGTCAGAGTCAGCCCGCACCCGACGATCGCCGAACTCGAGACCAGCGACATGCACCTGGCCTCGTTCCGTTTCACCACCCGGGCTGCCGACGAACTGCTCGACCCGCCGAGTATCGCAGCGGCCGTCGTACTGTCCCAGCTCGATCCGAGAACTGTGCAGGGAGCAGCAGAACTCGTCGGTGCACGATCGGTTGCGAAACTGCGAGAGGCCGGCCTGCTCATCGACGCACCAGGTGGCTCTCACCTCGTAGGGGTGCCCGAAATCGTCGCAGCGCCGCTGGCGTTGCGGGCCGATCCGGCTCTGCTGAAAGACACCCAGAATCGTGCCACCGAAAAGCTGCTCGCCCAAGAAACTCTCGGCATCTCGCTGCCTGAGCGCGAGGTGATGTATTGCGCATGGAACTTCGAGCAGACTCAGGTCGAGCCAAACGGCGATCACTCGCAGCATCAGCTTCTCGCGCAGGCCCACGCCGAGCTCGTCGCCAGGCTCACCGCTGACCTCGTGCGATTTAACCGCCCTGAAGCGCGCGATCTCTTGCTTCGAGCAAGCACGACAGAGTCCTTCAACGAGTTCGCACGAGTGCGTACGGCCAGCGTGCTTCGAGGGCCAACCGAGGGCCTTCGTCTGCTGCAGGCGATGCGCCCGAAGCTGTCAGACGGCACCCCAGACGACGACGCTGTGGTTCGCCACCTCAAAATCGAATTCTTGCGCAGCCAACTGCTCGCGCAATCTGACGCCCTCGAAATGCAGCGAGTGGGATCACCGCTCAGCCCCGAGCAAAACAACCTCGAGAAGGCCTCGCTCGTATTCTCAAGGTGGAACGACACCGCAACGCTAGGCGATGACATTGGCGCGGTGCTGCAGGCGGCTCGCGAACACCCCATCGAGGAGACCGCACTACTCGCAGAGCAGCTGCTCGTGCTGGAAAGCTCTCGTTGCGGCGTCTGGTTGCCCGAACAGTTGACGCCGCGGCCACAGTCGCCACATATCAGCGAGGCCTACGCGAAATCGCGCCGAAGCCGCATCTCGATCCTCGCATTGAGTAGCGCAAGCAAACTGCACGACCAACTGATCGCTGCCGCGGTCACCGAGGGCATCATTGCGCTTCTCACGGCCACGCACCTGCCAACCATGCAGAGCCTCAGCCAAACGGTGCAACACCTACCCGGGGCCCCGTTTCACGAGCTTTGGGTGCGGCATCTCAGCGCGGCTGCAATCGCTATCGCCGCGGGCGACACCGCCCGTGCAAGTCGAGAATGGCAAGGTTTCGAACAGCGCCTGCCTCGTTTTCTTCCGATTCGTTTGCAACGTCTCATTGCGTTGATCGGTGCCGAGCTTCGAGAGCCGACGGCTACCCCCAGCGAGCAGCGCAAACCCACGCATCATCTTCTCGACTATCTGCGCGGGGCGCTCGACGTGGTGCGCCTGCCAGATCAACTACCGAAAGACGCGAACGCGAAAGCCTACGGGTCGAATACGCTGCCGGTATTTCGGCTGATGGCCGCGCATCTCGGAGCGCTCGAAGCGCACAACCCGGCGGCCCTCGTGCGCGCCGCCGAACGGCTGCACGAGCACGACCTCTGGGCCCCCGCGGTCTATGCACTGCAGGCAGCACGCGCAATCTTCGTGCGCCGTCGAGCCACCGGCAGTGTCTCACGCTGCGACAGCTTGCTGCGTGAAACCGAGCGCGCGGCAAAAGAACACGCGCCCTGGTTCAGCGCGGCAAATCTGTCGCCAGCACCGAGAGGCCACCTCACGAAACGCGAGATCGACGTTGCGCGCTTGGGGGCTGCAGGCTTCAGCAACCGGGAAATGGCAGAACGTTTGTCGTGCAGCGTGCGCACGGTCGAGTCGCACCTTGCCTCAGCCCGCGCAAAACTTGGCGCCGCCGACCGTTCAGAGCTCGCCCCACGCATGCAAGACCTCGGGTACCTACTCACCTGAGCCTGCCCGCACTGCGGCTGCCGAGGCGGTGAGAGAATGGTCGTCATGACTGCTTCTTCTACGCCCGCCCTGCAGCCCGGCGACCTGATCGAACTCGACGTGACCGGCATCGCGCACGGCGGCGTCTGTGTCGCCCGCCACGAGGGGCGTGTCGTCTTCGTCGCAGACGCGATTCCCGGCGAGCGAGTGCTGGCCCGAGTTTCTGAGGCACGCAAGAAGTCGTTTGCTCGCGCCACAACCGTTTCGGTATTGCAGGCATCAGAGGATCGCCGCCCGCACATTTGGCCGGAGGCGGCCATCGAGCGCGACCCCGACGAGCGAGCGGGTGGTGCGGAATTCGGGCACATCGCGCTCGAGCGCCAGCGCGCCCTCAAGGCCGATGTGCTAACCGATTCGTTGCGCCGCTTCGGTGGGCTTGACGAAGAAGCGCTTGCGCGAGTGACCGGCGGTGTCGGTGTGCGCGTCGAAGCTGCCGCTGGTGACGACGAGGCCAATGGTCTCGGCTGGCGCACGCGCGTTCGCCTGCATGTCGATCCTGAGAGCGGTCTCGTCGGGCCGTATGCGGCGCGCAGCCGCAACGTGATCAAGGTCGAGTCGCTGCCGCTCGCTATCGAGGCGGTCAGCTTTATTGCACCGCTCGACGACAGCATGCCCGATCTCGAGGCTGTCGACCTGATCGCCCCGAGCGCCGACGACCCGCGCATGCTGGTGTCGTACCCCGGCGAACGCGCCCGAGCCGGCGAGAACGATGCCGTACGAGAGTCGGTAGGTGGCCGCGAGTTTCTCGTGCGTGCCGGAGGGTTCTGGCAGGTGCACCGAGAGGCCCCGAACACGCTGTTCGAAGCCGTGCGCGATGCGATCCTCGCCCTCATCGATGACGGCCGCTTTGACGCCACCGCGACGAACCTCGACCTCTACGGTGGCGCCGGCCTGCTCGCCGCCGCAATGGCAGAGGCCGCTGGCCCGTCGCTCAAGGTGACGACGGTCGAGGCCGACGCGGGCGCAACCGACGACGCAGCTGAGAATCTCTCTGAGTTAGTCGGCGCGCTGGCCCTCACGTCACGCGTCGACCGCTACCTTGCAGAGCTGCTGAAGGCTGCAGCGCCGGTGCGCGAACGTCTGACACGCGCGACCGTCGTGCTCGATCCGCCCCGATCGGGCGCCGGCGGTGAGGTCTGCGCCCAGCTCGGCGAGCTGCGCCCCGCGAACCTCGTCTACGTGGCCTGCGATCCGGTCGCTCTCGCCCGCGACACGAAGACGCTGCGTGAGCTCGGCTACGAACTCGACTCGCTGCGCGCGTTCGACCTGTTTCCGCACACGCACCACCTCGAGGCGCTCGCGGTGTTCAGGCGC
>CALCJF010000099.1 GCA_937967375.1 uncultured Leucobacter sp. | reverse complement strand
GCCGGCGGTCACGCCGAGGTGCTGCCCCCGGTTCCGGGCTACCTCGAGGTCGAGCTCGACAAGCTGCAGGCGCGCCTCGTGCGTCGCCCGAAGCGCGCAGAGGTCCCCGTGACCTGTGACGTGCAGCTGGTCGTCGAGTACTACTCGGGTCGCTAAACGACACGAGTAGTACTCGCAATAAGTACTGAGTTGTCGGCGGCCGCGCAAGCGGCGGCCGCTACTCGGGTCGCTAAGCTTCAGCTTGCTGCAAAGAGCGCCGGGTTCCGTGAGGATCCCGGCGCTCTTTCCTTTCTGGGCAAGCGGCGAACGCTAGACTTGGCAGGCCAGCGCGCTTCGTGAGGGGCTCGCAAGATTCGTAACACGCACGCAGGTCGCGCGTGCAAGAAACATCACTGAGAACTGGAGAGAACACATGCGCAGACTGTCATGGCTCGTGGTCGGGGTTGCACTCGGCTTCGTTGGCGCGCACTTCGTGAATCAGACCCCGGGCGGGCGTCGCTTCTTCGACCAGGTGAACCGTGGCGCGCGTGAGTTTGGCGATGCACTCGCCGAGGGGTATCGCGTTGCGGAGGAAGAGTTTTCTGATGCGCTCGATGACGTCGAGCGCCGTCTCGCCAAGCTGGAGGCAAAAAAATAGCATGCAGACCGCAGAGATTCGTCAGCGCTGGCTGAACTTCTTCGAACGTCAGGGCCATACGGTGGTGCCGTCGGCCTCATTGGTAAGCGATGACCCGAGCCTGATGTTTACGGTTGCGGGCATGGTGCCGTTCGTGCCGTACCTCTCGGGTTTGGTGCCTGCGCCGTACGATAGAGCCACGAGCGTGCAGAAGTGTATTCGCACCAATGACATCGAAGAGGTCGGCCGCACCCCGCGCCACGGCACTTTCTTCCAGATGTGCGGCAACTTCTCTTTCGGCGACTACTTCAAAGAGGGCGCCATTCGCTTCGCATGGGAGCTGCTGACCACCTCCGAAGAAGACGGGGGTCTTGGCTTCGACGCAAAGGATCTCTGGGTCACCGTCTACGAGGACGACGACGAAGCGTTCGGCCTCTGGCGCGAGATCGCCGGCTTGCCCGAGGAGCGCATTCAGCGCCTGGGCAAAGACACGAACTACTGGTCGACCGGTCAGCCCGGCCCCGCGGGCCCCTGCAGCGAGATCTTCTTCGATCTCGGCCCAGAGTATGGCGTCGATGGCGGCCCGGCAACCGACGACGATCGCTATGTCGAGATCTGGAACCTCGTGTTCATGCAGTACCAGATCACGAACGTGAAGTCGAAGATCGACTTCGATATCGTCGGCCCGCTGCCCAAGCAGAACATCGATACCGGCATGGGGCTCGAGCGCGTTGCTTTCATCAAGCAGGGTGTCGAGAACATGTACGAGATCGACCAGGTGCGCCCAGTGCTCGACGCTGCCGCGAAGCTTGCGGGCAAGACTTACGGCGAGAACCACGACGACGACGTGCGCCTGCGCGTCATCGCGGATCACGTGCGCAGTGGCCTCATGCTGATCGCCGACGGGGTCACTCCCTCGAACGAGGGCCGAGGCTACATTCTTCGCCGCCTGCTGCGTCGTGTGGTGCGCTCCATGCGCCTGCTCGGTGTCGAGGGGCCAACGTTCGAGACGCTCTTCCCGGCATCCCGCGACGCGATGAAGGCCGCCTATCCCGAGGTCGAGCACGGTTACGACTTCATCTCGCGTGCCGCGTACGCCGAAGAGAAGACCTTCTTGCGCACGCTGAACTCGGGCACCCAGATTCTCGACAACGCGGTCGCCGCAGCAAAGGGCGAGGGCACCACACTGCCGGGCGACACCGCGTTTCTGCTGCACGACACCTACGGGTTTCCGATCGAGCTGACGCTCGAGGTCGCCGAAGAGGCGGGCGTGAGCGTCGACCGCGAGGTCTTCACCACGCTGATGCAAGAGCAAAAGGATCGCGCGAAAGCCGACGCGAAGGCCAAGAAGGGGCAGCGCGCCGACCTTTCGGTGTACAAAGAGCTGCGCGGCCTGGGCGAGACCGCGTTCGTCGGATACGACGAGTTCGTGCACGAGAGCCGCGTGCTCGGCATCGTCGTCGACGGTCTGCCGGTAGCGGCGGCCAGCGAGGGGCAGATCGCCGAGCTGGTGCTCGCCGAGACCAGCCTCTGGGCAGAGTCTGGTGGCCAGGACAGCGATCAGGGCGTGATCATCGGTGACGGTTTCGAGGCCGAGGTGCTCGACGTGCAGAAGCCGGTGCCCGGTCTCATCGTGCACACCGTGAAGGTCAACATCGGAACGGTAGCTGTCGATGCCCGCGCCGAGACTCACGTCGACGCCGACTACCGCAGGGGAGCCACGCAGGCGCACTCGGGCACGCACATCGTGCACGCCGCGCTGCGCGAGGTGCTGGGCTCGGGTGCACACCAGGCGGGTTCGTACAACAAGGCAGGCTACCTGAGGCTCGACTTCACGCACAGCGAGGCGCTGAGCGCTGAGACGAAGAGCGAGATCGAAGAGATCTCGAACCTCGCGGTGCGCAGCGACTACGAGGTCGTGACGCGCGAGATGTCTCTCGACGACGCCAAGGCGCTCGGCGCGATGGCGCTGTTCGGCGAAAAGTACGGCGACCGCGTGCGCATGGTCGAGATCGGCGGCCCGTGGTCGCGTGAGCTTTGCGCGGGCACGCACGTATCGAGCTCGGCCGAGGTCGGCATGATCAACCTGATCGGCGAGAGCTCGGTCGGCAGCACGAACCGCCGCATCGAGTCACTCGTCGGCATCGAAGCGTTTCGTAACTTCGCGGTCGAGCGCACGATCGTGCAGCAGCTCTCGTCTGGGCTCAAAGTGCCGCGCCTCGAGCTTGTCGAACGCGTCAGCGATCTTTCTGCGCAGCTCAAGGCTGCGGAGAAGAAGATTGCGCAGCTCGAAGCCGCAAAGCTGGGGGAGCGCATGCCCGCCCTGCTTGCTGGCGCCGAACAGATCGGAGCGCTCAAGGTGGTGCTCGCCTCGCTCGGCACGGTCGGCTCGGCCGATGATGTGCGTGGCCTGGTGCAGCAGCTGCGCGACCGGCTCGCGTCGGAGGCAGCGGT
Organism: uncultured Leucobacter sp.; assembly: GCA_937967375.1. GTDB lineage: Bacteria > Actinomycetota > Actinomycetes > Actinomycetales > Microbacteriaceae > Leucobacter. Next base: position 5,103 of record CALCJF010000099.1, on the reverse strand, counting down.
CGTGGTGCTCGCGGGCGACGCTGTCGGCAAGCCGGTTGTGATCGCGGCGACCACGCAGGCAGCCCGCGATGCTGGCGCGAAGGCCGGTGCACTCGCAAAGCTTGGCGCTCAGGTGCTCGGCGGCGGCGGTGGCGGCAAAGACGATCTCGCGCAGGGTGGCGGCGCCGATCCAGCGAAGATCGACGATGCGCTCGCTGAGATTCGCCGTAGTTTGGTCGGCTAGGGAATGCGCCCGGGTGTGCGGCTCGGCATCGATGTGGGTAAGGTCCGCATCGGTGTCGCCCGCTGCGATCCACATGCGATGCTTGCGACCCCGATCGAAACGGTGCCGCGAGCGGCGTCGGGGGGCGGCGACATTGCTCGGATCCTCGAGCTTGCAAAAGAAACCGACGCGATCGAGCTGGTAGTGGGTCTGCCGCTCGGCATGAGTGGCCACCGCACGCCCTCGACGGAGGACGCAGAGAACTTTGCCGAGAGCCTCGCGGCGCAGCTCAAGCGGGCCGGTGATGCGACCGCGGCCATCTCTGTGCGGCTTGTCGACGAACGACTCTCGACAGTCTCTGCGCAGGGGCAGCTGCGTCAAGCCGGCAAGAAAAGCAAGCAGAGCCGGGGCATCATCGACCAGGCAGCCGCAGTGGTGATCTTGCAGCACGCGCTCGACATGGAGCGTTCTCGCGGGGAGGCACCCGGTACCGTGGTATCTCAGGACTCAGACCAAGCCGCAGAAAGTGACCGATCATGAGCCGCAGCAGCGACACGAAGAAGCGTACGAAGAAGCGATTGACTATCGTGCTCAGCACGGTGCTCGTGCTGCTGCTCGTGCTCGGCGGGGCCGGCGTCTATCTTTGGAGCCAGTTCGGTGACCGCGTGTCGCTCGCAATGGGCTGGACCACCAACGACTACGAAGGTGAGGGGCACGGCGAGGCGATCGTCACGATTCGCGAGGGCGATATCGGTGAAGACGTCGCGAAAACCCTCGCCGATGCCGGTGTCGTGAAGACCTCGCAGGCGTTCTACGAGTTGCTGCTCGCTCAAGACACTCCCGTCGATTTTCAGATCGGCTCTTACCGTCTGAAGCTTGAGATGAGCTCGCAAGCGGCGCTCGACGCGCTGCGAGACGAAGCGAATAAGGTCGAGCTCACAGTTGTACTGCCAGAAGGCATCTCTGCGATGGACGCGCTGAGCCGCGCCGCTGAGGTGACCGGGCTGCCCATGAGCGATTTCGAGGCCGCCGCAAAGGATCCGACAAAGTTTGGGGTCCCGGCAGACTTCCCGTCTCTCGAGGGCTTCCTTTTCCCCGCCACGTATGTGTTCGAACCGAGCGACACCGCCGACACGATCATTCAGAAGCTGGTCGACAGAATGTGGCAGGCTCTCGATGAGCACGGAGTGGCCGAGGGCGACGCGCTGCGCGTGCTCACCCTCGCCTCTATCGTGCAGAAAGAGGCGGGCAGCACCGAAGACATGCCGAAGATCTCTCGGGTGTTCTTGAACCGCATCGACATTGGCATGAACCTGCAGTCAGACGCTACGGTTTCCTACGGAACCGGAAACCCTGACAACACGGTATGGACGAGCGACGCCGAGCGCGGTGACGCAAGCAACCTCTACAACACCTACGCGAACCCTGGCCTGCCGGTCGGACCGATCGGCCTGCCCGGGGACGCCGCGATCGACGCCGCGATTCACCCCGCGGAGGGTTCGTGGATATTCTTCACCGCAATCGATCTTGAGAACGGCATCACTGCCTTTGCCTCAGATGAGGCGGGGCATCAGGAGAACGTCGCGAAGCTGCACGAGTGGTGCGACGCGCACGAGAGCGCCGGCGGCAAATTCTGTGACTGACTCACGCCTCGAACTGCCCAAGCACGCGAGACTCGCGGTGCTCGGTTCGCCGATCGCGCACTCGAAGTCGCCCGCGATTCATGCTGCAGCTTATCGTGAGCTCGGTCTCGACTGGCAGTACGGCAGGCACGAGCTCGTGGCGAGCGAACTCGAGGCGTATCTTGCGGACCTCGGCGACGACGTTCGGGGGCTCTCGCTGACGATGCCACTGAAAGAAGAGGCGTGCCGTCTCGCACGCGTGCTCGACCCGGTGGCCGAGCAGAGTGGCGTGGTGAATACGCTCTTTCGTATTGCCGGCGCCGGTGCGAGTGCCGCCTGGGCAGGATTCAACACCGACGTTGGCGGCCTTGCCTCGGCGATTCGACGGGAGGGCCTTGATGCGTCGCAAACTCTCGTGTTCGGCGCGGGCGCGACCGCTGTCTCTGCGGTGCTCGCGGCTCGCTCGCTCGGGGCAGAGCGTGTCACCGTGCTTGCCCGCAGGCTCGAAGTGGCCGGGGCACTTGCAGCGAAATTCGACGGCAGCTCGGAGCCCGGCACGAGGGCCGTCGCTGTCGACGCCGCAGACCTCTTCGCGCGCGACGACGAGTCGCTGAGCGATGCCACACTGATCATCTCGACGCTGCCTGGTCACGGCATCGATTGGCAGCGAGTGCCGCTCGTGGGCGTGGCGCCCACCTTCGACGTCGCCTACGATCCTTGGCCGTCGCCGCTCGCCGAACTCACTCGCGAAGTCGGTGTGCCGGTGTTCTCCGGGGTCGGCATGCTCATCGAGCAGGCGCTGCTGCAGATTCGCATCTTTGTGAATGGCGATCCATCGTTACCCCTCGAAGGCGAACCGGCACTGCGTGAGGCGATGCAGAAATGCTGATCCCCGCCCCCGCTGCCATGCGTGACAAACTGCACGCGGTGCACGAACCAGCGCCCGCGAAAGACGCGGCAACGATCGCGGTCGTGCGGGCAGGGCAGCGCGGGCTTGAGGTGTTTCTGATGCGACGCCAGGCGAGTATGGCGTTTGCGGCTGGCATGTACGTGTTTCCGGGCGGCGGCGTGCACGAGGCCGACGCGGCCCCGCTGCCGTGGCTCGGCCCCGCTGCCGATCACTTCGCGACCCGTTTCGACTGCTCGAACGAGACCGCACGGGCACTCGTTGTGGCGGCCGCTCGCGAGACCTTTGAAGAAACCGGTGTGCTGATTGCTGGCTCCGACGAGCACAGCGTGGTGAGTGACGTTACTCCCTACCACGAAGCGCGTTTGGCGCTCGAGCGCCACGAGCTTTCGTTCGGCGAGTTTCTGCGTGAGAACCGACTTTCGCTGAGGGCCGACCTGCTCGGCGCCTGGGCGCACTGGATCACGCCGGTTTTCGAACCGAGGCGTTTCGATACGCGCTTCTTTACCGCGGTATTGCCGGCAGGGCAGAGGATCGACACCGTCAGCGACGAAGCGGACGCGTCTGAGTGGGTGCCACTCGATGAGGTGCTTGCCCGCGTCGAGCGGGGAGAAGCCGCGATGATGCCTCCGACGAAGGCGACCTGCGCCGAACTGGCTCGGGAGAGCGCCGAAACGGTGCTGCAAGCCGCCGCCGCGCGCCGTATCAATGCGATCGAGCCGAAGCTCGTTGAGATCGACGGCAAGCTCTGGCTCGATACCGGAACGGAAGCTGACAATGGCTGAAGAAGTGACGCCGCGCGCGACGCTCGTGCGCGCTGATAACCCTGGCGTGATGACACTCGACGGCACGAACACGTGGGTGCTTCGCGAACCAGGCCACCGCGGGGTCGTGGTGCTCGATCCCGGGCCGCTCGACGAAGCGCACTTGCAGCGAGTGCTCGACGTTGCCGGGCGAGACGGCGGCCGCGTCGAGCTGGTGCTCTTTTCGCACTGGCATCCGGACCACACCGACGCGATCGATCGCTTCTTCGAGCTCACTGGTGCACCTGCGAGGGCGCTCGACGAGAAGTGGTGCCGAGATGCCGAGCCGCTTGAAGACGGCGAACTGCTCGACGTCGATGGGCTTTCGATTCGGGTGATGGCGACTCCTGGGCACACGATGGACTCGATCTGTCTCGTGTTGCCGGCTGAGGCCTCGCTGCTCAGCGCCGACACGATTCTCGGCAAGGGCACGACCGTAGTCGCGCACCCAGACGGAGCGCTCGGCCCCTACCTCGACTCACTGCGCGCGATCCGCGGACTGGCTACCGTGGGTGAGGTGGTCCGCGTACTGCCCGGGCACGGGCCTGTCATAGACGAGCCGCTGCGTGTCGTCGACGCATACCTCTCGCACCGCGCCGAGCGCCTGCAGCAGGTGCGTGACGCCGTTGCAGCTGGCGACACGACCCCCATGCAGGTGGTCGAACGCGTCTATGCAGACGTAGATCGGTCGGTCTGGTTCGCGGCAGAGATGAGCGTGCGCGCGCAGCTCGACTATCTCGCCCAGTCGTAGCCCCAGCCGCAGGCGACGTAATGGGCGCGGGTGGACGCGCCGAGTGTGGGAGGATAGAGATTATGCTCAGAAGGCTCACGCTGGGGCGCGCTGGAGCTCGGAGCAAAGGCCATTTCTGGCCTTTGCAGCGACTCCAGCGCCGAGGCCGTCTCGGACTCGGTTGAATTTGTTGGAAGAAGGTTGCTTGTGCTTCGGTGGTTGACTGCGGGTGAGTCCCACGGCCCAGAACTCATTGCCGTGCTTGAGGGGATGCCCGCGGGCGTGCCCCTGTCGCTTGACGCCGTGCGTGAGGATCTCGCGCGCCGAAAGCTCGGATATGGTCGCGGCTCGCGCATGAAGTTCGAGCAGGATGAGCTGAACTTTTCGGGCGGCATCGTGCAAGGCCGCACCATTGGCGGCCCCATCGCAATTCGCATCGGCAACACCGAGTGGCCGAAGTGGGTCGAGGTCATGAGCCCTGAACCGACCGAGCTCGGCGATCGTTCGCGCGGCCGCGGTGCAGCGTTGACCCGCCCACGCCCGGGTCACGCCGACCTGACCGGCATGCAGAAGTACGGCTTCGACGAGGCCCGCCCGGTGCTCGAGCGCGCTAGCGCACGCGAGACCGCGGCTCGCGTGGCGCTCGGCGCCGTCGCACGAGCGTTTCTTGCCGAACTCGGCATCCGCCTCGTGAGTCACACGCTCTCGATCGGCCCGGTGAGCGTGCCCGCTGGCTCGCAGCTGCCCAGGCCAGAAGATGTCGACGCGCTCGATGCCGATCCTTTGCGCTGTTAGATCGGAAGAGCACACGTCTGAACTCCAGTCACATCACGATCTCG
>CALCJF010000098.1 GCA_937967375.1 uncultured Leucobacter sp. | reverse complement strand
CGGCGGAGTCGGCTTGCTGGCTTCGCTCTTTTTCTTCTCCGTACCACCGACGTAGACGGTCTGATCGAACTGCACCGCGATCGCGTGCGTATACATGCTCAACGTTTGATCGTATTTACTCTCGACGATGGTCACAGCGAGCACTCCATCGACTGAGGTGGCATCGCGCAGGTACGGAATCGCCGAGGCGAACGAACCGCAGATCGTGAAGACGCCAGAGAGGCCCACCTGCGCTTCCGGCTCACCGCTCGGTGCAGCACCACCCGCCAGATCGAACGAACAGAGCGACGCCCCCTCAGGAAACTTGGCGAGCAGCTTCTGCATGCTCTCTGCCCAACCGAAGTCGGTTGCGAGCGCGTTCTTCTCGAAAGCGCCGAGATTCGACTCGGTCTGCACGAGCTGCTGAATCTCTGCTTTCGCACCAATTTGGCTGAGTAGGCTCATACCTTCAGCCTGCGTAGCAGCGAGTCGTAGTGCGGTGACGGCTTGCCAGGCAAACATGCCGAAGACGCCCACCGCAACCACGATCACAGCAACAGCTACACGCAAACCCCAGCTCTTGATGGCTCCGCTCTGCGCGCGCTTCGCGACGACTTCACGCGGCAAGAGATTGACGCGGGGAACCCCCCCGGCCTCGATCCTCGGTGCAGCGTTGCCCTTCTGCATATACTTCGGCAGCAGTTCCATCAGCGTGCTCCCACCATCGCGAGGCCGACCGGAGTCAGTAGTTCGAGATCCTCTTGGCCATGCCGAGACTTCACACCATCTTGCCTCGTGAGGTGGTGCCCTCCAACCAGGTTGACGGGCAACCCGATGCGCTGCTTGAACCCAGGGTAAACGCCGTGAATCCCGGCACCCGCTCCGGTGAGCAGCAAGCGCGAAATCGCCTGACCGCCGGAGCGCTCAACGTGAAACCTCAGTGTGTTTGTGATCTGCATCACAAGGTCATCGATCTTCTCGGGTGTCATGACCTCTGGCGGGTGCTCGGTGTAGAAACGCGCGAGACGTTGCTCCTCGGTCTCGCCGTCAAAGAGGGGTGGCGGCAGCTGGCTAGCATCGGGCTCCCCCGCCGCCTCGGCGAGCTCAAGCGGCATGATACGCACGAAACGGGGCACGCCCTGTTCAGCGACGACCACGTAGCTCGTGTGAACGCCGAGGTGCACGACAGCGATCGATTCAGACGAATCGGTGAGCATCGCGATCGAACGCAGCAGCCCGAACGGAGAAAGATCGACCTGTTCCACGTGCAGCTTCGCCTGTGACACCGTGTTGACAAGCTCTTGCACCGTTTCGGCGACTGCGGCGACGAGCAGACCCGTCAGCTGCTCACCTTCTTGCGCGATCGGGTAGAAGTCAATCACTGCCTGATCGGCGGGCACCGGCAGCAGGTCGGCCACCTGAAACGGTAGCGCCTGTCGCAGCATGTCGGGTGCCATCGCCTGAGTGCGGTAGTCACGCACGAGCACTCGCCGGCTCACAATGCCGAGCACTACCCGCTTGCTCTTGAAGCCCGCCTTCTTCCACAACTCTTGCAATGAGGCGACCACTGCCGCGCGATCGAGCACCTCAGAGTCTTTTGCGGCTCCCTGGGGCAAACGCACGACTCCGTGCGCGAGGATCTTGGGTGTTTTGCCCACCTGCACTTCGGCGGCGCGCACCTCTTCTTCCGTGATCTCTAGACCCACCACGCTATTCGCCATTCCCCAGGGTTCCTTTCTGATGATGTGTCCGCAACAGCAGCTCTGTGTGTTTCATTGCCAGTTGTGTCGTCATGCGAGCACCGCATCGAGATACCAGTTCGCGAGCGGCTCTCCGGCAAAAATCCCGAACCAGGCTCCGATAATCATCCACGGCCCGAACGGAATGCGACTCTTGCGTCCACCGCGCCCGGCGAGCACGAGTGCGGACCCAAAGACTCCCCCGAATACGAACGCTGCGAACGCACCGACGACCAGAGCGCCCCAACCGAACCAGCCAAGCATCAGACCGAGCGCTAATGAGAGCTTCACGTCGCCGAGCCCCATTCCACCGGGCCAGAAAAACCACAGCGCCGCATAGAACAGGGTGAGCGCAATCGCGCCCAGGCCCGCGCGAGCGAGTGGCCACCACAGCGAACCGTCAGGCGCGCAGATCGAAGCCGCAAGCAGCAGCAGAGCAAACACGACAATTGAGGGCAGCACGATGGAGTTGGGAAGGCGAAAGGTATCGAGGTCGATAAGGGAGAGCGCGATCGACGCGGCGGCGAGGTAAAGCAACGCGACAAGCTGCAGCACGAAGGCCACCTGCCCGTGATCGCTGGTCGCACCGCTGACAAGCCACCACCAGGCGATCGAAGCAAAGGCGATTCCCGTGCCGAGCTCGACGAGCGGATAGCGCACCGAGATGCGCGTCTTGCAAGATGCGCATCGCCCGCGAAGCGCGATCCAGCTCAGCACCGGCACGTTCTGCCATGGCTTGATCGCAGTGTCGCATCCGGGGCAATGGCTGCTCGGCAGCAGCGATTTGCCCGCAGGCACGCGGTAGATGACCACGTTGAGAAATGAGCCGATAAGCAGACCAAAGATCCCAGCCATCGTCACAAAATACGCGAGCCACGGCGATGGGGTCATGGTTTGGTCACCGGAACTGGGACATCTTGGCTTGATTGCAGCACGAATGAGCCAGTGACAAGCTCACCGCCTGCTTCGCCGCCACCCCCGCCGTTGCCCGAGCCTCCACTCATTCCAGGCATGCCGATGTTGTCGGGGCCGAAGGTAATACCCGCGCCGCCGCCGCCGGCCCAGTCGCCTCCGTACAGCTGCCCGTACACGCTTGACGCCCCGTTTACCTGGATGGTGCACGGGGTATAAACCATGGTGGCAACCGTCTGATCGAAGAAGCTCATATTGAGTTTTGTGTTGCCCGTTGGACTGCACGTCGGCTTACCATCGCTGGGTGTCTCGTCAGACTTCAAGACCCATACCTTTGGTTTGCTCGCCAAACCAGTGACAGCACTAACTCTCGCGTTGGTGAGGTCAAAGTTGTTCGCGAGCAAAATGAGATTCTTGCTGAGCTTAATGTCAGCTCCGCCACCGTAATTTGTTGAGAGGGTAGTGCACTTTCGACCATCGATGATAAGCGCTTTGGGATTCGAAGCCGACTGCGCGGTGAGCCACGCACCCATCGAGCTGGTGAATCCATCACAGCTGCCCGGCCCGGAGCCAACCCTGGCAAGCTCGATTACCTCGTAGCCGACCCAGTCGCTCACCTTGTACTTGTACTCGAACCAGGGCGGCAAGTCAGGCATTGCCGGGAAGGTCGGCTGCGCAACCGAACCGGGACGAAAGATGCCCGCAGACAGTGGAGCCGTGCTCCTCGCACGCACGCCAGATACGGTGGCGCTCCATCCATCATCGAGCGACTTGCCCGAGGGCACGGTCAGCGTGCCAACAATCGTTGATGCCCGCAGGCAAGAGCCGCCGCCCGCGATCACGGATCCCTTAATGACGTGCGGTTCGGAGTTCGAGGAGAAGCCCCCCTTCGCGTGCAGGTTGCCGCCGATCTGACCAAGCACGCTCGCGTCACGATTGCCGCATTCGGCGGTGCTGCCGAGCGTAACGTTGCCCAGTACTGAGTCACTTCCCGTGGCCTGCCAAGCACCGGTAACCGAGTAAAGATTGCCTTTGACGAGCGAGCTACCTTTGAAGTCGATGTCTTTGTAAGCCAACACATCTTTGCCCGCTTTGAGCGCGGGGCCAGAGATTGAACCGGTGACTGAAATCACGTTACCGGTCACCTCGCAACCGCCCTCAACCCTGATATCGCCCTTCACTGTCAGGTTGCCGGGGAACCTAGTGTTACAGGTGAAACTACCGTATGGAATGGTTACGTTCACTGGATGATCCGGATCAATCACCACATTGTTGCTGTTAAAAGTAGTATTGTCGCCGAACATCATGATGGGATCTTCGGGAGCACCGTACTCGGCAGGCACTGCTGGGGTGAGCGAGAAATTGAACAGGGCCTTGCGCATCGCCTGCTCGCCACCCACGTTTGCCCTGGCCTGAATTGTGGCGGTGCCGACTGTACCGTTCTTTGAGCAGTCGAGTGTCCAGTTGACGGCAGGAGTGGTCGCGGCCGGCCCGTTATGTACTGTGCCAGATTTCTGCTGAGACATATCGCACTGCAAACGCCCCGCCATCAGCTCCACCGTTTGCATCGCGATGGCACCGTCGACCTCGGCCTGAGCCGCGCTGCGGTGTTTCGTGTCGGTGACAGTCACTGCAGTATTAATGGCCACAGCAGAGACGGCAAGACCGCCAATGGTAAGCACGAGCATGACGATCAGCACAGTTACCATCGTCGATCCCGCGTCGTGACGCAATCGAGCCGCGATGCTGAGCCGCGAGATTCCTCGGGGCGCATTCTTCTTCAGCATGTCGAACCTCCAAGGGTGCTCTTCGCGCCAGGGTACCCACCGTCGCGGATGGTGACCTCGATGTCGCCAGGTTTGACGTTCAGAAGGTAATTCACCGCAGCACCGCTGTTGCTGAATCCCACACTGCCTACTCCACTCGCTGGGTTCACCAAATTTTCGGCAAGTTTTGCCCAGTTGCTTCCGAACGCAGGTGCTGACGTTCCAGCTTTATACCAGAGCGTGTTGCCAGAGATCTTCCATGCACGGCATTCGTATGCGTTGCCGGCCGCGTTGATCACCTTCATATCGAGTCTGGTATTCGCGTCTGAAACCCGAGCCGTGGTTGCATTGCGAATTGACTCGTTTAGGTAGGCAGAAACCGCATTCAGCTGCGCGGTCGCAGTGTTTCGAGACGCCTGCTGCATCTGCGTGGTGAGCCCTTGCCCGAAAATGACAGCAATCAGGCCGAGCAGCAACGCAGACACAGCCATTGCGACGATAAGTTCAACGAGCGACATGCCCGCCTCTTGGCCCGGATCGTCTGCCACGGAATTGACCCGGCGGTCCCTGCGTCGAAAGCGGGGGTTCACTGGGTCACCCGCACACTTGTATTGGCCGAGGCTACCTTGACTTGGCCGGAATTCGTGACGGTGACGTTCACTGAGACCGTCCCTGGAAAAACAGTGGGGCAGGCTCCGGCGGCTGTAGTGACGGTGAGATCGCCGACCATCTCTTTGAGTGGCGCAACGTTTGTCGGCAGAGCACTGCAGTTTCGAGTTTGACCGACGGGCCGTGAGGCTTCTACTTGCACGCTCGGATCGGTCGGGTAGTAGCGCTGAATCGAAGCGAGCTTCTGCTGCACGGCAGCTTTGCCGCGCACGCTTTCACTGTTGCCGACGGTGAGGTTTGTGACGCTCACGAGCAACGGCAGAATCCCGACGGCCAACAGAGCAAATAGCAGCATCGCAATGACGATCTCTACGATGCTGAAGCCCTGCTCAGGTTGCCGCTTGAGAGAGAGTTGGGGTGGAGTGGAGCGGCTGGCATCGTTGCCGCGAAGCATTGATTGCTTCATTGTTGCTCCCCTCGAAAGTTAGGTCCAGATGTGCCTTAACAGAATGCCCAAATTGAAGCACCAAGCGACTCCGACAGCCGACTGCCGAGTCGGGTAGCCCCGATGGTGAAGGCTCGCTCCTTCCACCGGGGCACCCGCTAGACCTCGAGTGCGGAGCCTATGGAGTGGCGCAGCCGGGGCCAGCCGTAGCTGTTTCAGTGTTCGGTGCTTTCGCTGTTGCAGTAACACAGATCTTGTCAACATCCACGATGGCCGTCGGGTAGCCGCTGTATGTGAATTCGTCATTCACTGGAGCCTTCAGGTTTGCAGCCACACCAGTTGCCACCTGTGCTGAAGCCTGCGATGCAGCATTCGCGGCGGCCGCTTCTGCGGCCGACTGGCGAGCCTGCCCCTGAATCCCGTTGAAGATCGGGATAGCGACCGCGGCGAGGATGCCGAGGATCACGACGACGACGATGAGCTCGACGAGCGAGAAGCCCTCTTCGCCGTTTTCCTTACGGGCCTTTGCGGCCTCGAGGTACTGCTTGATAGTACGCATTTGGTTCCCCCAATTGGTGATGATTCTCGGATTGAGAAGTCAATGTGCGTGGTCAGTGCCTGGCCGAGATGACCTCGAAACCACGCAAGATGATTTCGCTTCCTGCTCACGTAATTAGGACGGTACCTGAACGAACACCCTGAATTTCGGGGCTTCCCCCGTAACAGGCATCACTCACCTATCAAGATCATCCATCTCACCCACCCCTATGAACGGCAGGTTTCAGGCATATCAAAATCACCCAGCCGAGTGGTTTCAACTGGATGGTCTAGCTCACGATTGACCCTGTGATTTGTCGCTCACAAGCACCTGTTCTAGGGGTTATGCACAGATTTCGGTTCGGCGAACTGAAACCCTTTCGCGACCACGTAGCGTGGCTTGCAACGCACCATTTCAAGAGCCACAATCGAGGTATGTTCGTGGCCCCCGAGATCATCACCACCATCGTGTCGGTGTTCAGCACGGTCGCCCTGCTGTTCTCGGGCATGTTTGCACTGCTGCGCCGACTCGAACAGAGAATCGAGAAACGGTTCGATCAGATCGAGAAACGGTTCGATCAGATCGACAAACGGTTCGCACAAGTCGACAATCGGTTCGACCTCACCGATCGGCGGTCTGAGTCGCTTGAGGCGCGCATCAACGAAAGGTTCGCCGCAGTGCACGAAGAGCTCGCCACGCTGCGCTCAGAAGTGAAAACTTTAGCTGTCGATGTGGTCGACCTCAAGGTAGCGGTTGCCCGCATCGAAGGCCCACGACAAAACCTCATACGAGCCACCTAGCCTGAGCGCGCTATGCGGTCACCTCGGTGCCGATGCCGCGCGCGGTGAAGATCTCGAGCAGCACCGAGTGCGGCTCGCGCCCGTCGATGATCGCGGCCTTCTCAACCCCGCCTCGCACCGCGTCGAGGCAGGCCCGCATCTTCGGAATCATGCCTGATTCAAGCCCGGGCAGCAGCACCTCGAGCTCGTCTGCGGTGATGCTCGACACAAGAGAATCGCGGTCGGGCCAGTTCGAATAGAGCCCCGCGACATCAGTGAGGATCACGAGCTTCTCGGCGCCGAGAGCGGTTGCCAGCGCACCCGCCGCCGCATCGGCGTTGATGTTGAGCGACTCGCCGGGGTGATCCTTGTCGGGCGCAATGCCCGCGATCACCGGGATCAAACCGGCCTCGAGCAACGCGAGCACCGGTTCAGTGCGCACCCCGATCACGTCGCCAACCTGCCCCAGGTCGACGGACTCGCCCTCGACCTCAATCGGGTCGCGGCGACGCCCGATGAAGAGTCCGGCGTCCTCGCCCGTGGTGCCTGCGGCGAAGGGGCCGTGCGCGTTGATCTGCTCGACGAGCTCGGGGTTCACTTTGCCCGTGAGCACCATGCGCACCACGTCCATCGCCTCCGGTGTCGTCACCCGGTAGCCGCCTCGAAACTCACTCTGAATATCGAGCCGGCGCAGCATGTCACTGATCTGCGGGCCACCACCGTGCACCACCACAGGGCGAATGCCAGCGAGCCGCAAATAGACGACGTCTTCGGCGAACGCGCGCAGCAGCTCTTCGTTGACCATCGCGTTGCCGCCGAACTTGATGACCATGATGGCGTCGCGAAACTTCTTCAACCACGGCAGCGACTCGATCAGCACCTCGGTCTTGAGCGCCGCCTCTTCGTGCGGCACCGTGCTCGTCGTGTTCGTCATCGCTTCGCTTTCTTCGCGTTCCGTGTGGGGCTCGTCAGCGCCGAGTTAGCTCGAGTACGCCGAGTTCTCATGCACGTAGTCGTGCGTGAGATCGTTCGTGCGCACAGTCGCCGTGTGCTCGCCCACAAAGAGCTCGATCAGCACATGCGTCTTGCGCGGGGTCAGGTCGCACTCGTCGACTGGGCGATCGGGCCCACCCGCGTGGCAGAGGCGCACCCCGTTGAAGCTCACATCGACCGCGTACGGGTCGAACACGGCGTCGGTGGTGCCGATCGCCGCGAGCACCCGGCCCCAGTTCGGGTCGTTGCCGAAGATCGCGGCTTTGAAGAGGTTATTGCGGGCGACCGAACGCGCGACCTCGACGGCGTCTTCGACGCTCACCGCGCCGGTCACCTCGATATCGATGTCGTGGCTTGCGCCCTCGGCATCGGCCTGCAGCTGCGCCGCGAGGCTGTCGCACACCGCAGCGAGCGCGCTCGCGAACTCCCCCGCGTCTGGCACGACCCCACTCGCGCCGCTCGCGAGCACCGTCACCTGGTCGTTCGTCGACATGCAACCGTCGCTGTCGAGCCTGTCGAAGCTCGCCGAGGTTGCCGAGCGCAGCGCCTGGTCGAGGCCAGCGCTGTCGATCTTCGCGTCGGTCGTGATCACCACAAGCATCGTGGCGAGGCCCGGTGCGAGCATGCCGGCACCCTTCGCCATCGCGCCGATAGTCCAACCGGCTTCGCTCGTGTAGCTCGCGGTCTTCTCAACAGAATCAGTGGTGAGGATCGCGGCCGGCGCCGTAGTGTCTTCAGCACTGAGCGCGGCTGCGAGCGCGGGCACGCCGTTCACGATCTTGTCGCGAAATGCCTGGTCGCCACTGCCGATGAGGCCGGTTGAGCACACGAGCACACGCTCTGCGTCACCGCCGAGTTCGCTCGCGACTGCCTCGGCGGTGAGGCGCGTGGTCTCGTAGCCGAAGTCGCCGGTGAAACAGTTTGCGCCACCCGAGTTCAGAATGATCGCCTGCGCGGGGCCATTCTGCACTACCTTTCGGCTCCACAGAATCGGGTTCGCCTGCGCGCGGTTGCTCGTGAAGACCACAGCGCTTGCGGGCTCCGGCCCGTCGTTCACGACGAGCGCGAGGTCGGGCTTGCCGGTGCTCTTCAGACCGACCGCAATGCCTGCCGAACGAAAGCCATTGGGTGTGGTGACGGTCACGGTGCAACTCCATTCATTGAGAGGCCGGTCTGCTCTGGCAGGCCGAGCGCGATGTTCGCCGACTGGATCGCCGCGCCCGCGGTGCCCTTGGCGAGGTTGTCGAGGGCGGCGACCACAACGACGCGGCCAGCCGCCTCATCGATCGCCACGCCCATGAGGCAGGTGTTCGCGCCGAGGGTGTCGGCGGTGCGCGGAAAGTGCCCTTCGGGCAGCACGTGCACAAACGTCTCGTCTGCATAGGCATTCACCCACGCCTCGCGCACCTGCGCAGCAGAGACGCCGGGGGCGATCGTCGCAGTAGACGTCGCGAGAATGCCGCGACTCATCGGCACGAGCACCGGGGTAAAGCTGATGCGAGGGTCACTCGCGCCCGCGCCGCGCAGCGACTGTTGAATCTCGGGAATGTGCCGGTGCGTGCCGCCGACCGCGTACGGGTTCGCCGTGCCCATCAGCTCGGCACCGAGCAGATGCGTCTTCGCCGCTTTGCCCGCACCGCTGGGGCCTACGGCGAGCACGGTCACAATGTCGTCGGTCTCGATCACCCCGGCCGCGATGCCCGGCGCGAGCGAGAGCGCCACGGTGCTCGCGTTGCACCCGGGTGCCGCGATCCTCGTCGCCCCTCGCAACGCCTCACGTTGCCTCGTGACCTCGCCGTCGTCGCCGCGAAGCAGCAATTCAGGAACGCCATACTGCCACGGCTCGTGGTATTCGCCACCGTAGAACTTCGCCCAGTCTTCGCTGCTGTTCAGCCTGTGATCGGCGCCTGCATCGACCGCGAGGCCCACGTTCGTCAGCTGCGCAGTCAGCTCGCCGGAGGCGCCGTGTGGCAGGGCGAAGAACACGACATCGTGGCCATCGAGCATCGCGGCTTCGGTCGGCTGCAACGTCAGGTGCGAGAGCGAGCGCAGGTGTGGCTGGTGGTTGATCAGGGCGTCACCGGCACTCGAGTGCCCCGTCACGGTGCGCACCTCGAACTCGGGATGCTCAGCAAGCAGGCGCAGCAGCTCGCCGCCCGCGTACCCGCTCGCCCCGGCCACCGCAACGCTGTATGTCATGAGTCAACCACCCTTCGACTACAAAACTACCGGAGGAAGGATACCTCCTGCCCCACTCTCGACCTCGTACCGCGATAGCATGTGCCTACGCGTAGCGGGGGCATCGCGCAAGAAAGGTACCCCATGAGTGGTCGCGATTGGTTGATCTTCGAAGATGCGCTGCGTGACAAGCGAGCGCGCGCGGTGTTCGAACACACGATTGCGCGGGTACATGACGGTCTCGCCGAGGTTCGTAAGCTTGCGGGCGAGAGCATTCGGGGCTTCATCGTCGATGGCCAGAAGGTGCTTGGCACTGCCGTGCTCGAGTTCTTTCTCGGCACTGGTTCTGCTGACGAGTTTCGGGCGGCGGCGTCGCAGGCGTTTGCCGAGAAGATGCGGGCGCTGCTCGGCTGGCACGAGATCAGCTACACACCTGCGCCACCGCAAGACCTATGCCGCGCTCATCGCGAACCGGGCGTCGCTTGGCACTCTGCTCGAATTGCGTGCGACCAGACAGGGCGAGGCACCGTCAGCGATCGCCGCGCTGCGCGCGAACCTGGTCGGCGACATGCACGACGACCCCGGATTCAGGGCAGCCCGCTACACGGTCTGGGGCGATCAGGCCGAACGGCAGCAGGGAGAGAAGCTGATTGCGGCGGCCCCCGAAGACCCGCGCCCGCTCTACGAAGAAATATTCAACGATAAACGGCGCTAGTGCGCACCGTCGAGGGCCGTGAAGTGAAACCCGCGCCATGCTGTGCCCCGAGAAGGGCTGGCCAGGATCGATCTTCCGGCCCAGCCCCTCTCGATATCTGAAGAGCGAATACGACTGTCTCTCTTAGAACAGCCGGGGAGTTGATTGGTATGCGGCACGGAGCGCCTCATATTCTGCGCGCGCTTGCTGTGCGGCGAGTACGGCTTCGCGACGCTCGGCAGATGCCTGGCGCCGTTCAGCAGCGGGGTCGTAGGTGAGCGATGAGGCATCGGTCGCAGAGCGTGCGGGCTCAGCGGGCGATTCGGCCTCATGTTGTGAGTACGACGACCCGGCGGGCCGCTCGGAGGTGAGGAGCGTGGAGTTCACGATCACGTCTTTCTGATTGAAAATTCGGCAGTGTTTGCTTCAAAAGGGCACGACAAATAGCCCCTTGAGAGGCGGGCGATTTCGCGAAGTAGGCGAACTCGCCGGGGAGCGTCACCGAGCCCGTTGCAATCGATGAGGAGGGCAGCGGCGGCGGGAAGGACTTTCAGCGAAGGCAGAGGGTCACGCGCACGCACGTTGGATCGGTCTCGCCTGATCATGTTTCGCTCAGCCTCAGAAGCGTGTGAGCGAAGTGCGTCGAACTCCGGAGTATCCGAAACCTAGACGAACGCGAGTGTCACGTCAGCCGAGTGGCGAATCGTGCTGCGGCTAGTTGCCAGAGCTACGGTTGCTTAATCTGCCGAGAGGCAGAAGAAACCACGAGGAGCTGCGGTGCCGAAGGAATTCCCAATAAATGGTACTTTGACATCAAACTCAGGCATCTTACGCACCCCCTCTCAAAACTATGTTCGTTTCGAACCTATTCAGTGCCCGGGCGCCCTGTCAAGCGGATCGCTGAAAACGCCTCAAATGGTGTGTGCGTAGCGAAGTCTCCTGTCACCAGGTCAGGGGGTCGAGTCCAAGGTAAAAGTCCATACGGTCGGGAGCGAGGGTGATGCCGTAACGGGACGAGAAGTCGCGATCCGCATGGCTGGCGATTTCTTCGTCGGGCCAAGTCTCGCGGGCATTTGCGAGCAGAAGGGCGATGTCGGCGTAGGGGTCTGCTCGCCCGAGTCGCCCTAGGTCGATGAGCCCAGCAACAAGCCAGGTGTCGGTATCGATGACGATGTTGGGGAGGCAGAAGTCTCCGTGGCAGACCACGGCGTCGGCCGCCTCTTGTTCCCGGCGCAACGGCAAGTCACGCTCCAAGCTCGCGAGGATCGCCGTGGGCGGAGTGTCCGCGAGGCTTCTGGGCAGAAACTCGGGGTGCACGCGGTCTTCGGCGACGGTCGCGCGAGCGAGCGCCATCATCTCTTCCAACGTTCTGCCGTACTGGCACGAATCGACAGGAATGCTGTGCAACTGATTTAAGGTGCTACAGATTGCCGGCCACGCCTGCGCGAGCTGGGCCGCGGTCAGCTGGTCAGCAGGAACACCAACGACCGCACTGGTGATTAGGCATGCACCGTGCTCAGTGGCGCGCCAGCCGAGCACGCTCGGGCCAGGAACCCCGGTTCCCGACAGCCACTCGACTCGATCGCGCTCGGCCTCAAGCGCGCCCACCCCAACGCCAGCGTGCGAGATGATCTTTGCGTATCGTTCGCCAGACTCGTGGCGCAGCACAATTGCGTCTGCCTCGCCTTCGGCGACTGGCTTCCATGCAGCACGATCTGCAAGCAACCCGGCCAGAGGTACCGAGGGAGAAAGCATGTCTCCATTGTCGCGCATCCTGCCGCCGAGCAAGCCAGGCTTGCTCAAACCGACAAGCAATAAAACGAAAGCACCCCCTCCCGAAGGAGGGGGTGCTTCTCACTGTGACCCCAGCGGGATTCGAACCCGCGTTACCGCCGTGAGAGGGCGGCGTACTAGGCCGCTATACGATGGGGCCTTGTGCTTCGAACCGATTTTCACCGGTAACTTGGCAACCCGTCTATATTGCCACAGGATTTCTGCAACCGCAAAATCGACCCGAACACTCCGGCGTGTCACCATGCGCGGCAACGAAACAGGGCCGACGGGTGCCGCACAGAGTGCCCGCTCCATAGACTGGCGACATGCAGGGTTTTCGTCTTTCACACGCAGGGTTGGTGCTCGAGCACGAGGGCGCCTCGCTCTTCATCGATCCAGGCAACTTCTCGCAGCAGGCCGAGTTGCGCCGAGCCCTCGAATCGGCGGCTCCCCCGGCCGGCATCGTGATCACGCACGAGCACGCCGACCATTGGACGCCGGAACACGTTCGGGCGATCCTCGCTCTGACCCCCGAGGCAAAGATCTACACGACCGCCGCGACCGCTGCCGCGCTCGAAACCGCGGGCATCGAAAGCGCCGTCGTAGCCACCGAAGGCGACCACCGTAGTGCCGGCCCGTTCGGCCTCGACTTCTACGGTCGCCGGCACGAGGTGCTGCACTCGAGCATCCCTGTGATCGATAACATCGGCGTGCGCGTCAACGGGACGCTCGCGTGGGGCGGCGACTCGATCACCCGCCCGCCATTCGCCGCCGATGCGCTGGGCGTTCCCATCGGATCGCCGTGGTCAAACATCGCGCAGGTCATGGACTTCGTGCTCGCCGCGGCACCTCGCCGCGCATTTCTCACGCACGATGGCATGCTCAGCCCACGCGGCGTCGAACTCTACACCGATCGGGTACGCATGTGCCTCGCCCAGTACGGCGGCGAGTTGCTCACGTTTCCTGCACTCCACGAGGATCAGGGCGCGCGACTGAGCCTCGGGTAGCCGAACGGCGCCCCGAGGCTCGTCAGTGGGTGTTCAGCCGGCGCCCGCCTAGGCCTTCGCGACCGTCACCGAAACGGGGGTCACATTCGCGAAGAGATCGAGCACGGGGCAGTTTGCGTCGACCGCGTCGCGCAGCTGCTCATAGCGATCCTGTGTCTCGGGTCCGTCAAGTTCGATGTGCAGTCGTACGTCGCTGAAGCCGGGGCGCACGTTGGGATCCTTGCCGAGCAAACGAGCCGCATCGATGTCGCCCTCAGCGCTTACCCGAATGTCGTCGACCTGAATGCCGAGCGCCTGCGCATACAGTCGATACACCACGACCTGGCACCCGATCAGGGCGCCGAGCGCGTACTCGACTGGGCTCGCGGCCACGTCGTCACCCGCGAGTGGCGCCGGCTCATCGATCACAAATTCGTGCTTGCCCGCACGCAAGCGAGTTGCGACGGCACCCTCGGCGACGCCTTCGACGCGGTACGTGAGCTGCGCCGACGAACGGTTCTTATCGATTCGGTCGCTCCAGGCCGCACCCGCGGCGTTGAGGCGCTCTGCGCGATCCTTTTCGGAGATTTCGGGGACTACTGGGGCATCAAGAAGTGTGGTCATGCGGCAACGGTAGTGACGTTTCAAGGCGCACGCACTCCCCCGCGACACACTTGGACACGCACAAAAACACGGCGTTACACCGCGTCATGCGAGGTCATGCAACGCCTTGCCCACGAGTCACCGAGCCGCGTCGATCAGCGCGACGATCTCGCGATAACCGCGGCCTGCCGCGAGCTCGCGCGGCAACACCCCATTGCCGTCGGCAATCGTCACGTTGGCGCCGCCCTCGATCAGCAGCCGCACTGTCTCGACGTGATCCGGCGACCCCGTGCCCAGCACGATCGCCTCGTGCAACGCGGTCCACTGCAGGTTGTTGATGTGGTTCACCGGAACGCCCGCATCAATCAGAATCTTCACGGTGCTCACGTGGCCGTGCTCGCTCGCCGGAATCAAGGCGGTGCCGCCATAACGATTGGTGCTGGTCACGTCGGCACCGTGTTCAAGAGTTGCGACGAGGATCTCATCGAACCCCTCCGCCCCAGCGTAGAGGTAGGCCGAGTCTTGCAGATTGTCTTTCGCGTTCGGGTCGGCGCCGGCCTCAAGCAGCGCTTCTGCGACGGCTGCGGCGTTCGCCTTCGTCGCGGCAACCAGCGGCGTGCGCCCCTCGCCGTCGCGTGCTTCGAGCTGCGCGTCGTTCTTCAGCGCCTCGGTCGCTGCGACCAAATCGTTCGCGGTTGCCGCGGCAAACAGCTGCGCGGTGGCTTCTTCGACGGTCATGGTAGGCACGAACTCTTGTTCGGTGGGTGCGTGTGTGGTTATTCTCGGCGCGGGTTCGGGTGCTGGCGCGCACGCGGTGAGGGTGAGCAACGCACCCAGCAGGGCCGTGGCGCCAAACAAGACCTGACCGCTGCGTTTCATCGCACCAGCTTTGCACGGTGGCCTGGGCGTCGGCTCTCGGTGGTCAGCACTCCTCGTCGCACCGTCAGCGTTTGCTCGAGCCCAGCAGCGGTAAGTCGAAGCCGCAGCCGCTCAGGCATTTCTTCGACAAGACGCTCAACTCGGTTGTGCCGATACAGCTGGCCAATCGTCCAGCGATACCGTCTCGCTCCCGCGTCAATGGCAATTCTTGCGGGCGCACCGTCGTGCACGATGGTCACGCGACGCACGGCTTCGAGGAGGCACAATTCGACAGCGCCAGCCCCATCTCGAATCTCAAGCGTCTCGGGCGTGCATCGAATCTCGACGACACGAGAGCTCAGCGAAAGCCGCATGTAGAAGACAAGCGAGAGCAGCACACCGGCTGTGAGCACACCGGTCAACGCCGAAAACGCAATCGAAACACCCGCGACCGCAGAGATCGCCCCAACCGCAAGCCCGGCTACGACAGCCGAAGCGACGAGCAGCGGAGACAGCGCCTCGCGAACGTTCGAGGCCGAAACCCGCAGCAGATCATCGTTTCCCTCACTCACCCACCGAGCGATCTTGCTGTGCTCGAGTGGGCGGCTCGCCACCCTCACGCAGAGCGCTTTCGGTGAGCGGCGATCCTTTTCGAAAGGAACACGATCGCGTAGAAGAGGCCTGTAACCGGCGCGCCAAGAAGCAGAATATCGAGGGCGAGCATGAGCCAGTCGTAGCTCGTGGCTATTGGGTCGCTCCAGTTGCGCTGCCAGTTGAAGTCGATGGTCGTCGGAAGGCCAGTAGGCTCGTATCTCGAGAGATCTTGCGTGACCCAGTTGAACGGCCAGCCATAGCTTGCGCGTGCGAGTTCGGCAGCGGAATGCGCGGTGAACCGGTCGGCGGCGAGGCAGTAGAAAGTCGCCATCGCCGAGAGCGGCAGAAGATACAGGTACATGCGAGCGATGCCGCCGAGCGAGAAGATGCTCCAGCTCGATGCTGTTCTGGCAGGATCTGCCGTTTCTTGCACTTCACCACCCGAGCTCGACACAAAACACAGTGTATGCGCAAGCGGCACACTGTCTGAACGAGGGCCAGCAGTGGCAAGATAAGGCCATGACCAGCTTCATCTCGCACACCACGATCGACTGCCACGACGCATTCGCGCTCTCGGAATGGTGGAAGCAGTTGCTCGGCTACGTCGATATCGAGGGCGACCCGAACGCCCCTGGCCACGAGGAATGCATGATTCAAGACCCGGGCTCGGGTCATCGGTTGCTGTTCATTGAGGTGCCTGACGAGAATCTCCCGCCGAAACGCATCCACTTCGATGTGCGGCCGCGAAGCGGCACTCAGGCCGCCGAGATCGACCGCGTGCTCGCCCTCGGGGCGACCCTTGTCGCCGACCGCCGCGGCATCTACGGCCGCGAGAGCGGTTGGGCAGTGCTCGCCGACCCTGAGGGCAATCAGTTCTGCGTGCTGCGCTCGGAGCAAGAGCTGCGCGACGCTCGCAAGGGGGACCCTGCCGAAGCCGGCGAATCTAATTGAGCGCTAGCCGCATCAGTACACGCGGAAACCCATCGAGCACCGATCCGGTGTCTGCGGCTCTCTCGAAACCCGCGCTCTCGAAGAGTTGCCGCGTGCCGACGTAGGCCATAGTGAGATTCACCTTTTCGCCGTTGTTGTCTACGGGGTACCCCTCGAGCGCAGGCGCACCGCTCGCCCTCGCATGCGCGACCGCGCCTTCGATCAGAGCATGCATCACTCCCTGCTTGCGGTAGCCGGGTCTGACGCGAAAACACCAGAGCGACCACACGTCGGTGTCGTCAACATGTGGGATCAGCCGATTGCGAGCGAAGCTCGTCTCACGGCGCGGGTGCACCGCGGCCCAGCCGACCGGGTTGCCGTCTAGGTAGGCGAGCACGCCCGGAGGCGGGTCTTGCTGGCAGAGTTCACGCACCCGGGCGGAGCGGTCGGGTTCGCGCAACTGCACGTTCTCTTTGTTGCCGATGCGATAGCTCAGACAAAAGCACACGTTCGAGGTCGGCTTCTTCGGCCCGATGACCGCCGCCACGTCTTCGAATACCGTCGCTGGTCTCACCTCGATTGCCATGGCTCTAGTATTGCGCAGGTCTGACATTCTGCGAGCGCTTTGTGTCGCACGCTGCACCTCGCAGCCGCTGTCTTGGTGGCGGCATAATTGACACATGCGCCTCACCACCGAGCGACTCGACCTTCGAGAGCTGACGAGAGACGATCTGCCCGCGCTTCGCGCCATTCTGCAAGACGAAGAAACCATGCTCGCCTACGAAGGCGCATTCGATGACGAGATGGTTGAAACTTGGCTCGACCGAATGCTCGAGCGTTACGAGACGCCCGGCCACGGATTCATGGCGGTCGTGCTTCGCGAGACTGACGAAATGATCGGGCAATGCGGCCTGACGATGCAGCACATTCTGAACGAAGACGTGCTCGAGGTCGGATATCTCTTCAACCGCGCCCACTGGCATCGTGGCTACGCCGTGGAGGCCGCGACCGCTTGCCGTGACTTCGCGTTTGATGCGCTCGACACAGATCGAGTGTGGGCGCAGATTCGCGACACGAACTTCGCATCGATGAACGTGGCCATTCGACTGGGCATGACCGTGCGCGGGCGCTTCGTGAAGCACTATCGCGGGGTCGACATGCCACATCTCGCCTTCGCGATTGATCGCGAGGTTACGACCAGCCCAAACCCAGCGGTCGATCGCGAGAGTTAAGTCATGACGCAGAACGAGGTGATCACGGTGGCACTGCTCGCTAGCTTTGTCCTGCTGCTCGTGATGGTCTGGGTTACCGATCGGCGTCGCAAGAAACGGGGCGAGCACACCGCTATCTCGGGCGTCGTCGGCACCTTTGATGAGGTTTTTCACCCCGAGGCCGCCCGCGCGATGGAGATTCGCGAGGTGCAGCAACAGCTACCCGAAGAGGCCCCGATCCCTGGTGACCCGTCGAACCCTGGAGCGCGGGTCTCGCCTCGGTAAACCCTCGCTGGGCCCTGGTGTACGCGGCCAAGTAAGTCAAGCTCGCCCGCGCTCGTCGATGGGCTGTCGGCGGTAGTCGCGCCAGGCCGCAAGAAGCTCTTCGTGAGATCCATCGGCGTGGGACTCGTGCCAGGCGCGGGTGAAACGGTTGTACTCGAACTGCTGGTCTATAGTTCTCTCTGCGCCGCCGCGGGTCGCATGCCAGTGCTCCACCGCGTCTTGCATCGTCTTCGTGCCGTCTGACTCCGAGAAAAACGCACGCATCTCTGCATCGAAGTGAAACCCAGGCCCGATCTGCTCGACCATCCATGCACGCACCACCTGGCTTGAGCACTGACCCGCCGGAACCACGGTCGCGGCAGAGAGCATGCCAGTCAACTGCGCCCCGCTCGCGCGCCGCAGCGCGACGGGCTCGATGAATTCACGCCCCGCGAGTGCGGCCGCGATCCTCGCAGCCAATACCTCTTTGCTGCCCGTCGCACGAACACCAAGCTGCCGGGCGAAACCAGCGAGCTCATCTTTCAGCCAGTACCAGCGTGTGAACTCAGCCACTGAGAGGTCTGCGGCGAGTTCGGGGCGGGCGCTGTTGCCGACGGTCAAAGGGCTACCCTAGCAATTTGCTGGTGAACGCGGCTCCCGCCCAGTTCGGTGAACGCCTCGGCCTGCTGCCGCTGCGTGCGCTCAGCCTGACGGTTGAGGCCAGTGCTCCAGCTCGGGTAGACGCGAAACCCGCGTTTGCCGACGTGCCTCGAGGAGCGGGTGATGCCGAGCCGTTCGAGCTGTTCAGATGTGAACTGAAAGACTCCGAACCGCTCGTCTTCGCGTACGAAAAGCAGCAGACCGGCGATCTTCTCGTTGGTCTCGAATGGGCAGGTTTCGCCCCGCGCATTGCGCTGCCACAGTGCGACGAAGGCTCCAGGCTTCTTCGGCGTCACCCGCGCGGTGCGCAACCGCCAGCGTTCGGCACCGATCGTCACCTGCCCAGACTCGTACTCACCATTTTGCTCCTCTGGCTCTGGCGACCCGAGCACCCCAAATCGATCCCCGACCAACCCCGAGAATCGCGCGAAAGCCGCGAACTGCACCGCGCCCCGCTCAGAGCTCATTGATCGCTGCCTCAAGCTGAATCAGCCTGCTCTCGCGACTACCCACAATCTCGACAACGGGCACTGCACCGACAAGGTCCGTATCGTCGGCGAGCTCAAGAAGGGATTCGTTCATGACCTCACGCAGTTCAAGGTCTTCGTCAGGCCCGATTTCGATACCGTCTCTCGCGCGCAGTGGAAGCAGCACCAGCAAGTCGACCTTCGTCATGGCGCGGCTCGCGATCCAATAGTTCAATTCGAAAAGATCCGCAGGATCACCAGGCCGCCCGAGGGCGTCTAGCGCATGCAGGTAAGCGAGAAAGTCCAGCGGAGATCTCTCGGCGAGCTGGGGGGCAGCGGCAGGCTCGCTCAAACGCCGTGCGGCAACGCTCAGCTGCTGACCAAACACCACAGCGCTCGAGGCCTCTTCAGCCAGGTCAATATATTCGTAGGGGTCGGGCAGCACCGTCCACTCGCGATGCGACATCGCGAAGTCACTCATCAGCGTGCTCTTGCCGCTTCCGTGAGTACCCGAAATAGCTACGTGCATAGCGGCTACCTCGCGGGTGCCGCGCTCAGGGGGTCCGTCATGAAAGCCCACGATATCTCAACCGCCCGGGTTACGGGGGCCGTCGGCACCAACAAGGTCAGGTGCTGTTTGTATGCTGATGCTATGGATCGGAAGACAGTCGGCGCGCAGCTTCGCAAGCAATTCTTTCCCCTGCTGGTCGAGGCTGGTTTCACTCGCAAGGGTGACGTGTTGCACCGCGAGCTGCCTGGCCCCGTCGTGCACGTGGTCGACGTGCAACACCGGCCACGGAGCGGCGTATTCCAGGTGAATCTGGGGGCCCACCTGCTTGCCCTCGGCGACGTCGCCGGGGGCACAGTGCCACCGACCGCTCAGATGCGCGACTACGACTGCGCTTGGCGCGGGTCGATCATCTCGGGGTTTCGCAACTCCTCCGACTCAGAGTTCGCATACGGTTCAACGGAAGATGAGGCAGCCGAGTCGGTGGCGTTTCTGGCTTCGGAATGGCAGCGGCAATCATCGCTATTCTTCGACCCGCTCTCGAGCTACCCCGATGGCTTTCACGCCCGAGCCGAGCAGGCGCTCGACGAAGATCTGCACCCGGCTCACCTGCGCGTGTGGGCGAACGTTGCAGTAATTGTCGGCGACTCTGAGCTCTCGAAAAGGATCGCCGCGGCAGCGCTCCCCCGCGTTACCGAGCGGGCGACCGCTCTGCGCGATAGCCTTGAAGCACTCCTCGCCTGAGGCGCTCGCACTACAGCAGAAACGGAGAGCGCATGCAACTGGGGCTTCACTTCCGACTCAACGATGCCGAGATCGCGCCGGTGCTCGCGGCTGTCGGCGATGACGAGCAGTTGCTCGAGGTGCTCGCGCAATACGAAGACGATCCAGCGGTCTTCGCTCGCGCTTGCGAAACCGACAAAGCTTGGGATCCCATCGCGTGCGCGCTCTCACCCGCGGGCGAAGATGGCCCCTGGCCGGCTCGGGGAGTCATCGGCGGCTCAAGATCACTGCAGGTCGATGATGATGAGTCGTGGATTACTTATCTGGCACCGGACGAGGTTAAGCAGGTCGCCGACTACCTGCTTGCGCTCAGTGATATCGAGTTCTCTCGCGCATACGAGCAGATGCCCGAAGAACTACGTAACCCTGAGTATGGCCCCGACGAAGAGGAGTACGCGCTCGGTAATCTCTCGGGGTTGAGGCCATTCTTTGCTGCGGCGCGCGACGAAGGCGCTCACATCGTCTTCAACGTGTTGCACTGAACTTCAGCCGCCAGCAGCGCATCGCACTTAGACCGGAGAGAACAAATGCAGCTTGTCACCGTTGAAAAGCCGCAGCAGTTTGCGCAGATTTGGCCGAGCGAGGCCACCGGCGAATGGGTGGTGCGCGAGGGCACACTCGGGCGAGTGGGTCGCATTCGTGAGACCGGGCTCAGTTCGCGATCTACACCACTGAGCGAACTCGCCGAGCCCTTTTTCGCGAGTGGTTTCGTCGAGGTTGACCCGACTAGCTACGCATGGGTCGTCGTCCAGTTTCCGACCCGCAACAGCGC
This sequence comes from uncultured Leucobacter sp., assembly GCA_937967375.1. GTDB lineage: Bacteria > Actinomycetota > Actinomycetes > Actinomycetales > Microbacteriaceae > Leucobacter. Next base: position 37,062 of record CALCJF010000098.1, on the reverse strand, counting down.
GGCAGATCGCCGCCTCATAGACCACGCTGGCAAGTGGCTCGACTCGACCCTCGACGAACGCGGGCTTGGCTATCTCGACGGGTACGACCGCGGCAAACGCGCAAGCGACGGCAAGATCGTGGTCAACGTGTACGCGCGAGTGAAAGACGGAGAGCTCGGAGCTGAGGCCGCAATGGCAGCCCTGCGAAAAGGCAGGGCCGATGCGACGCGGGCGACAATCGCGTACCGCAACTCAGATGAGAGCGAGTGGGTGGTTCGATACGAACGCACCTCTGCAAAGTTGCCAGGACCGTTTAACATCTGAGGCCGCCGTCTACGCAAAAGCATCACCAACGCTGCTGGCTTCCACGGTTTGCGCGGCTGTGGGCTCGCGCAGAAGGCACCGACCTACCAGAGCCGACTACCTTGGCGCAGAGGCCTCCCGTGAAATCGCTTTCGCTACCACCTCGCCGCCGCTCGTCAGCATGGCACGACGCCACGGCAGTGTTCCCTCGATCTCAATCTGGATCGACATGCTCAGCACCGTTCGAATGAGCACAATTAGACCGAGCACAGCCGCGTCCTCGAAAGACGGTGCAGACAGGGTGTGGATGATGTCCGCTGCCACGAACACTTCGAGGCCGAGCAGGATCGATCCCCCGATCGTCGTGCGTAGGGTTTGATAGGCGACCTTGCCCCCGGCACCGCGGCGAAGCGCTCGCGTGGCGAGCACGGCGGCGATCCCGAACCCGATGACCACAACGCAGACGCCAATGACTTCGATCACCGTGACGACAACCGAGAACAGCGACTCAGGGAACATGTGCACAGTATATGCAGTGCGGGCGTCGCAGGCTCTCACCGTCTTCCGCGAGATGCGATCAGGGAGACATGCCTTCCAGCCGCAGCCAGAGTCGACTTCATGAGCGTGATGGTGGTTGGCGGCAGCAGAGGTCTCGGGCGAGTGACCGTCGAAGGGCTCGACACCCTCATCTGAAACCTTGGCGTGTAGGAGCCCACCGCCTTTACCGAGGCATAGCGTTTCGACGACGTACCCGATTCCGTTACCAGCGAGCTGATCGCGACTAACATTACAGCCCCGATCCTCGCGATACGAGCGCTGATGCCTCGACTGCTCTTGAGCAAATCGCCACGAGTGGTACTCACCGGATCGACATCTGGGCTGCGTCAAAGCGGGCTACCCCAGCATCCTCAAGCACGATGCGCGCATGAGTCCGAACAATCGGCCAGGGCGAATCCAGTGCTGCCAAAGCAGCAGGAATCTCTTCCTTCGTCAGAGCACAGTAGCCAGATCCAGGCTCCAGCTCCTTCTCGAATGCTTCTTCAAGGGCCGGGTACTCACGCAATACAGCTTCAAGCGGGGCATAGCTCAGTGGGCGATGCGCCCCACGATCTCTGAACCCCCTGAAGGGGTCACCGATACCTCGCGTCACAACTTCAACGGGCAATTCAGGCACGCGCGCAAGGATCAGATCCGAGCGGCCCAGACGCGCAAGCGCCGACGCGGCCCAGGCGCGAGCATTCAGGCTGGCCTTCTTTCGTCGCATCAGCGCTTCCAGCGCATCAACCGCCTCATCGGAGTCGATGTTGATTTCTGCCAGCAGGCGCGCAGCAACTACATCTCCCTGGCGGTACTCCTCGCCCCGTACGACTCTCGTCAACGCGGAAACTGCAGCTGCGCCGCATGCCACCAGCATTCCTTCGTGCTCACCGATAAGTGGCCCTTCGTATCTGGGGGCGACAGCTTCGGGGATCAGCTCAATCACGCGTTCCTCAGTAGAAAGCGCCATGAGCCGCCGACGCTCCCGTTCCGCAGCATCGTACTGGGGAAAGTGTTTGAGCAACTGTGACTTCGTTAGACTCAACGCGACCAGATCTGCGGTTTCGTCGTCAGCGATCGCGATGAAGTCTTTGCCGATTAGCTTCTCCGCCACAAGTTGCTTGCGAGCAAGCTTGGCCGCCTTCGGAAAGCTCCGCACGAAACGGTCGTAGAGCCGCTCCCAATCCTTGAAATTCCCGCTGGACGACGCTGCCGCTTGCACGCTGTTAGCGAGAGTCTGTTCGGAGGTTCCCGGATCGAAGCTATGCTCGAGGTCCGGGCCAGACCACCGCAACGATGTTTCCAAACTCTCATCGGCACCGTGTCGAGCAGCGTACTCGGCAATCACCCTGGAAAGTGATTCCTCGGTGCCAACCGTGACCATCGGCCAGTAAATGTTCGTTCCGTCGCCGTAGAACTCATGGAACATCGCACCATATATTGTCTCATCCGGGTGCTTATCGCGAACGTCACGAACTGCGGAGACAATCTGCGCGGCCGCAACACGCTCAATCTCGCGCCAGTCGACATTGCTCATGACGCCTATCATGCCAGAACGCAATCACATCAATCTCAACGCTTTCGCTGGCACTTCGGGCAAAAGTGCGACGATCGTCCTCCGAAAGGCAGACGCCTCATCGAGGTGCCGCAGCGGTCGCACGGCTCCCCCGTGCGACCGTAGGCATGGAGCGAATGGGCAAAATAACCAGCCTGACCATTGACATTCACATACTGCTCGTCGAAGCTCGTGCCGCCTTCGATGAGCGCCTGCGCAAACACCTCGCGAACGTGGGCAAGCAGCTCAGTTGCTTTACGCGCGCTCAGGCGCGATCCCGGCATCTCGGGGTGCAGTCGCGAGCGCCAGAGCGCCTCGTCGGCATAGATGTTGCCCACACCGCTCACGAGGCCTTGGTCGAGCAACGCGCGCTTCACGCCGGTAGTGCGTCGGCGCAGGGCAGCCACGAACGTCGCGTCATCGAACGCAGGGTCGAGAGGATCGCGCGCAATGTGCGCCGCCTGGCTCGGCATGAGCGCGAGTTCGGTTCCGAGGCCACCTGCTGCGCCGTCTGCGGTAGCTTGAAGTGCATCGATCGCGAGGGATCCGAATAACCTCTGATCAGCGAAGTCGAGGCGAAGCTCACCGTGTTCGGGGTGTTCGACCCAGAGTCGCACCCGTACGTGCCGGTCGTCTGGCGCCTCGTGTGCGCGCAGCAACATCTGCCCACTCATACCGAGGTGCGCCAGCAGCGCCTGCGACCGCTCGCCCTCCCCGAGCAGCGGCACCCACAGAAACTTGCCCCGCCGTGCTGGCGCGCCAAGTACTGCCCCGAAGAGGCGGCGCTCGAAGTCGGCGGCACGCGTCGCGCCAGCCGCTGCGCTCATGGTGACGCCGTGTCCGCCGAGTCCGTCGTCGCCGCCAAGCGGAATGTGCCGCTTCAGTGCACGCGGATCCTCGACCGAAATACCAACCACGCGCGCGCCAGTGACCGCCGGCGCAAGCCCACGACGCACCACCTCGACCTCGGGCAGCTCGGGCATGTCAGCGGCTCTTGCGGTGCTTCAGTTTGCCCTGGTCGCGCAGCTGAGTGACCAGCTTGCGAGCCGCGGCGATCTCGGCAGCTTTCTTGCTGATGCCGGAGCCGCTGCCGAGCACCCCGTCGAGCTCAACCGTCGCTTGAAAACGCCGGTCGTGGTCGGGGCCAGACCCGACGATGTCGTACACCGGCCGGGGCACACCACGAGCGTCGGCCTCTTCTTGCACCGTGGTCTTCGGGTCGAGCGAAATCGTGAAGCGCTCGGGGTCTGCCAGCAGCGGCTCGATGAGCTGCAGCACGAACGCCGCCGCGACGTGCGGGTCGTTCGACAGGTAGACGGCGCCGATGATCGCCTCGACCGCGTCGGCCAGCAGAGATTCTTTCTCACGACCCCCGCTGCGCTCTTCGCCGACGCCGAGCAGCAGCTGCTCGCCCACGCCGATGCCGCGCGCGACCTCGGCGAGTGCCACACTCGAGACGAGCGCGGCCCTGCGACGAGAAAGCTCACCCTCCGAAAGATCGGGGTATTCAGTGAACAGCTTCACCGTCACGGCCTGCCCCAAGATCGAATCGCCCAAGAATTCCAGGCGCTCGTTGTGCGGCGATCCACCGTTTTCGTAGGCCCACGAGCGGTGCGTCAACGCAAGACGCAGCAGATCTGGGTCTACCGAAACCCCGAAGGGTGCAAGAAAGCCGTCGATCTCACCCTGAAGTGATTTCGACGGCTTTCCCATAAGTTTCGTTGCCCGAAGGAGCTAGCAACCACGCACCTATTCGATGACAGCTTTCGCCGCCTACGAATGGTTACGCGTCAGCTACCTTACGGCCCTTGTACTCGAGGAACAGAGCGTTGCCCTGCGAATCCTCGACCACGCGTGCGCGGTGCGCGAGGCTGTACACGGTGCGACCGTTCTCCTCGGTCTTTACCAGCTTCGGCGCGACGGCCTTCCACGCCGAACGGCGGTGACGGGTGTTCGAACGCGACATCTTCCGCTTGGGAACAGCCATGATGCTCTCTTTCCTACTTGCTTTCTGAGCGGCCGGGTTCGGCGCTCACGTCTTTTTCTTCGGCCAGCAACCCGGCCAGCGCAGCCCATCGCGGATCAACCACGGCAGACTCAGCTGCAGCCTCGGCATCGCGCATCTCGCCGGTCTCGGGGTCGAGACCAGGGCAATCTGGGCGGCACACAGGCTGAAACGGCAGTGCAAGCACTACCGCGTCTCGGAGCGGGGGTTCAAGATTCACGTGATCACCGTGAACCCCATACTCTTCGGCCTCCGTAGGAGTATACGCGAAAAGCTCTTGAAATTCGACTCGAAACGGTGAGGTGAACTCTTTGAGGCACCGACCGCACTGCGCGTGCATCGTCGTGTGCACCTCTACCGAGGCCAGAATGCCCTCGTGCACCGACTCGAGGCGCACGTCGAGATCGATGTTTTCGCCCTCGTGCACCGACGCAAGACCTTCACCAAATGCCTCTGGCGCGGTGAAGCTGCGCTCGCGTTCGCGCATCTCGCCGGGACGATTGTAAATGTCACGAATGCTTTCTTCGTATACGCGCATGCTGGTCACCGATACAGCGTAGCCGATACAGCTGGGAGCCCACCCGCTCGCATACCTCGCCCGCCGGCAGATATCGATTGCATAACCCGCACGCGATTCACAGCAGGCTTGCCGCCGCGCCTCGGCCCGCACACCTAAGCTTTTCGAACAATAGCCCGAACGTCAGCCCACCCTAGCGGCCGCCAGCAACGCCCCTGCGCGAAGGAGACACCATGCAACCCACACTCGCAAAGCACACGAGGATCGCCGTGGCGACCGCGGCCCTTTTGCTCACGGTTCCGCTCGCCGCCTGCTCGATGCAGAACGGCTCAGGGAGCTACGTGCCCGCGAGGTCACTGGACGGCGGCGCACCCGACTACTCGAGCGTCGAAGCAGCACAGAATGATGCAAGCAACCCGCTCGCCCCAAATACCGGCGGCGCAAACATGTCGAGAGAAGAAGCCCTCGCGTCTGCGGGGCAGGCCACGTCGAATAACGCGAAGCGCTCGGTGATCACGACGGGCAGTGTCACCATCGAGGTCAAGGATCCCCAGAGCGCCGTCGGAGAGGCAACGAAGGTGGCCGAGTCGCTGGGCGGGCGCATCGAGGCCCAATCGCTCAGCAACACCGGCGCAGGAGGCGCGGAGGGCGCGAGCCTCACGGTGCGCGTGCCGCAGGACAAGCTCACCGAGGCGCTCGACTCGCTTGGCGGGCTCGGCAACGTGCTCGACCAGAGCATCTCGGCCGACGATGTTACCGCGCAGCACGTCGATCTGCAGGCCCGAGTCGAAGCGCTCGAGAGCTCAGTCGCTCGCCTCACCGAGCTGATGGCAGGCTCGGCGACGACCAGCGAACTCATCGAGGCAGAGTCGGCACTTTCTGCCCGCCAAGCAGAGCTCGACAGCCTCAAGGCTCAGCTCAACATGCTCGAAGGTCAGGTCGACGAAGCGACGATCTGGGTCTCATTCACCACGCCGAGCGCGGCGATTCCAGGCGGCCCGTCTAACTTCTGGGAGGGCCTGCTCGCGGGCCTGAGCTCGCTCACCGCCGCCGGAGCCGGCGCCCTCGTGCTGCTCGGCATACTGTTGCCGTGGCTCGTCATCGCGGCGATCATCACCTTCGCGATCATCCTGCTCGTGCGTGCGAGCAAGCGTCGCCGGTCGGCGAAGCGCGCACAGCTCGGCACGCAGCAGTCAGCCGAGCAGCAGCTGCCCCTGCCCGAGGTGCCGGAGGCGCACACCGACCCCGCAGCGTGGGCGGCGGCACCGGAGGCCCAGTACCCGCAGGGGCCTCAACAGTAGCTTGCGCTGTCGACCCGACGTGCGCGCTCTTACGGCCCCCTACGCCTCGACGAGTGCCCCGGCGGCGAGCCTTCGAATGACCCCGGTAAGGTGACTCACTCCGGCCACGAGGTCTTCGTCGCGCGTGAACTCGTTGAGGTTGTGCGAGACACCGTTCACGCTCGGCACGAAGAGCATCACCGTGGGAACGGTGTCTTTCATGTTCGTCGAGTCGTGACCCGCGACCGTCATGACACGATCGTGGGTGAGACCGAGTTCGACTGCGACCTCTCGCGCAAGCTCGACGCCGCTCTCGGGGTACGGGTTCTGATCCCAGCTGTGCTCGGCAACGATCTCGATGCTCACGCGATCCTCACGCTCGACTCGCTCGATCGTCGCCATGAGCTTCTCGTGCGCCTCACGAATCACCTCGGCGCTCGGCGAGCGTAGGTCGAGCAGCAGCCGTGTCTCGCTCGCGACGACGACCGGCGAGTTCGGGTACACATTCAGCTCGCCGCAAGCCGTGTGCAGCGCCTCGGGCTCGAACTCGTCGACCAACTCGCGCGCCGCCACGACGAGGCGAGCGGCCCCCAGCAGGGCGTCGCGCCGGTCTGCCATGAGCGTTGAGCCGCTGTGCGCCTGCTCTCCGGTGATGCGGAAGTCGTATTTGTGCGCCGCCCAGGTCGCATTCACCAGGCCGATCGTCACCCCGTCCTCCTCCATGCTGCGGCCCTGCTGCACGTGAATCTCGGCGTATGACGCCACGTCGAGCCCCGCGAACTCGCCTCGCTCACCGATAGCGTCGAGCGCGTCGCGCACCGTAATGCCGTGCGGGTCGGTGGTCTCGAGCGTTGCCTCGAGATCGAACTTGCCGGTGAAGACGCCAGAACCCATCATCGAAGGTTTGAATCGCGATCCCTCTTCGTTGAACCAGTTCACGATCGCGAGGTTGAACTTCGCGTCGGCAGGGTTTGCGCGCAGTTCATCGGCCACCCTGAAGCACGCGTGAGCCGACGCCATCACGCCATAGGCACCGTCGAAGCGACCGGCAGTCGGCTGCGAGTCCATGTGCGACCCAGTCACTACGTATGGTGCCCCCGGTACGAGCTCGAGCAGGCCGAACTGGTTGCCGACCGCGTCGCGGTGCACCGAGAAGCCGTGCGATTCGAGCAGTTCGGCAAACCACTTGCGCTGTTCGCCGTCGGCGGCGCTTGCCGCCTGGCGCTCGACACCGTTCGTGCCCGGCACTGCGCCGAACTGCGAGTGAACCGCCCAGTCGGCGAGAAAGGCTTCGTCTCGAGTGTGATCGGTCATGGTCGTTCCTTCGGAGTCGTGGGTCGGGGCGCGGTGGGTACCGACGCTGCTAGGCCCGGGAATCGTAGCTGAGGGCGCCGCCGACAATCGTTGCGACGATGTCGAGTTCGGCGATGTTCGGTGCGGTGAGCGGCGAGGCAGAGAACACCGTGAAGTCGGCGAGCTTGCCACGCTCGAGAGTGCCCTTGTCGGCGATTTGCCCGGTAGCGCGAGCCGCCCACTCGGTGTGCGTGCGCAGTGCCTCCTCTGGCGTGATCGCCTCGTCCGCCCCGAGCAGCTTGCCCGAGTCGGTCGCGCGATCGACCGCAGATTGCATGCCGCGACGAATATTGTTGTCGGCAACGGGCAGGTCTGAAGACCCGGCGAGGATCATGCCGGCATCGATAATCGAGCGGCCTCGATAGAGCCAATTCTCGCGTTCCACGCCGACCTTGTCGGCCATCTGGTCGCCGATCGGGCCGATGAACCCGGCTTGCGGGGTGACGGCAACGCCAAGCCGGCCGCCACGCTCGAGCTGGTCGGGTCGAGAGATGCCGAAGTGTTCGATGCGGCAGGGCACCGCCCGTGCGCCGTACTTTTCAGTCGCCTCTTCGATCAGGTCGAGCGCGAGGTCGATAGCTGCGTCGCCGATCGCGTGCAGGGCGAGCGGCCACCCGGCCCGGTAGGCCCCGAGGGCGCGTTCGCGATATGTCTCGGGAGCATCGAGCAGATAGCCACGGCCGTGATCGTGACCGCAGTAGTCTTCGGTGACTGCGGCGGTGGCGCCGAGCAGCGAGCCGTCGAGAAACACCTTCACGTGTCCGAACCGAACCAGGTCATCTCCGAAGCCGTAACGGATACCGAGATCGAGCCCTGCCCCCTCGCCTTCGTGCGCGAAGTCAGCGGCATGCCCTGTCAGCGGGCGCAGCGCATCCATCGCTGGCATGAGCTGGGCACGCGCGTGCAGGCTGCCCCGCTCTGCAGCCGACTGATATGCGGCGACCTCGATCGGGCTGTGGCCGATCCACCCTCCGCCTACGCCGGCCTCAGAAAAACTGGTGATCCCCTCGGCCGCGTAGCGCGAAGTCGCGGCGTCGAGCGCCGAGACCAGTTGTTCAGTCGAATACGGCAGCAGCAGCGCCTGCACGAGCCCCTGAGCCGCCTCTTCGACGAGCCCGGTTGGTGCACCTGTTGCGTCTCGCACCACTACTCCGCCAGTCGGGTTCTCGAAACCGGCTTCGAGCGCCCCGACAAGCTTCAGCGTTGCCGTGTTCGTGATGGACGCGTGCCCCGAGGTGTGCCGCAGGTAGAGCGGCCGATCGCCGGTGAGCTCGTCGAGCTTTGCGATATCGGGAAACTCGTCGCCGTGATGCGCCTGGTTGAAACCGGTGCCGTGCACCCATGCATCGGGGTCGCCCGCAAGTTCGGCAACCTTCGCCTCGATCATGCCGTAGAGCTCGTCGAGACCGCGCGCCTGGCTCAGGTCGATTGCGCCGAGCCCGAGCCCCCACCATGCGGTGTGGCAGTGCGCGTCGATGAGGCCCGGCGTCACAGTTGCCTCGCCGAAGTCGAGCGTGTGATCGGCTTCGACGCCGTCGAGCTCGCGATCGAAGCCAACGATGCGGCCGTGTGCGATACCGACTGCGGTCGCTACCGGACGAGTTTCATCGAGAGTGAGGATCTCACTGGCCCTGACAATCAGATCGATCTTCATGCTCGTGCGCCTTCTGCGCTCAGTTCTGCATCGGCCGGCACGTCGCTGCTCGCAGGCGGCATCACGGTGTCAGGAATGATGACGTGGATGAGCGCGGCCGAGTCGGCTGCGAGCGCGCGGTCGAGCGCCGGACCGAACTCGGCGGTCGTCTCGACGCGTTCGCCGTGCCCGCCGAAAGAGCGCATGAGCGCTGCGAAGTCGGGGTTTGCCATGCGGGTGCCAGAGGGACGGCCCGGGTAGTGCTTCTCTTGGTGCTGCACGATCGTGCCATAGATGCTGTTGTCGACCACGATCATGATCGGCTTTCCGCCGTGGGCGACCGCGGTCGCGATCTCCTGCCCGTTCATGAGAAAGTCGCCGTCGCCGCAGACCGCAACGGCGGTGCGGTTCGGGAAGATGAGTGATGCGGCGACGGCGGCGGGCACCGCCATGCCCATTGCCCCGTTGCGCGCGCCGACGAGGCTCGCTGGCGTCAGGTGCTTCACGAAGCGGTGAGCCCAGATGGTCGCATTGCCCGCACCGAAGGTGAGCACCGCCTGACCCGAGAGGCGGTCGTCGAGCTCGCCGAACGCGATGCCGAGATCCATCGCCTGTGCTTCGCCGCTGATCGAGGCATCTGCGCGGTGGGCCTCGGTGCGGCGCTGGGCTTCTGCTCGACCCTCCATCCACGTGTCGTCGCGCGAACCACGAGCTGTGGCGGGGTCAACCGCGGCGAGCGCCGCGACGAACGTCGCGGGGGTGGCGAGCGTGTGACGATCGATGCGGCCGGAATGCATGACGGCGTTCGGGTCGGCGGTGACGAGCACGGTTTCGGCGTCGAAGCCCTTGATGTAGCCGTCGCTCAGCACGTCTGCCCTGCCGCACCCGACGAACACCAGCAGATCAGCGTTGCCGTAGCCCGCGGCAACAGCATCGGTGCGACCGTAACCGAGCCACCCGGCCCAGGCCTGCCCCTCGTGCGGAACCGCGTCATAGGCGCGCCAGTCGGCGAACACGGGCACGCCTGCACGCTCGGCAAATGCGAGCAGCTCACGCCCCTCACCGCTCTGCCAGCCGTCACCCCCGACAACGAATGCGGGGCGCTCGGCGCGGGCGAGCCGTGCGGTGAGATCCTCGACTTCGCCCGGGCTCGGCACCGGAGCCGCCGGAGCGATCGCTTCCGCAGCGTCGCGATCTACCTGGCGCACGAGCAGGTCTTCGGGCAGACCAATAACGACCGGCCCCGGGCGCCCCGTGGCGGCGATGCGCATGGCCTCGGCCACGAGCTCGCCCGCGCGAGCGGGATCATCGATAGTCATTACCCGCTTGGCCGTAGGCCCGAACCAACCGGTCAGACTGAACTCCTGGAACGCCTCGCGCTCACGATCGTTCACCGGCACGAGGCCTACGAAGAGCAGCATCGCGGTCGCGTCTTGCCACGCGGTGTGAATCGCGATCATCGCGTTTGCGGCACCTGGTCCTCGCGTCACCATCGCGATGCCGGGCCGGCCAGTCAGTCGCCCCTCGGCGAGCGCCATAAAGCCCGCGCCGCCCTCTTGCCTGCAGACGACGGTCTCGATGCCCGAATCATGTAGGCCGTCGAGCACGTCAAGATAGCTCTCGCCAGGGACCGCGTACACGCGCTTCACTCCGTGCGCCTCAAGCGTGCGAACGATGAGATGACCGGCTGACTGCAACATTTTGGGGTGTTCCTTTCGAGAACTGAACTCTGGCCTGCGAGAGAGATGCCTCGGCGGGTGAGGTGAGAGATCCCTCCCCACCCGCCGATACGGGATGCGCCTGAGCGCTGGCGCCTAGTGTTTGAAGCCGGGCAGCTTCACGCTCAGCTTCGGGGCGATCGCACCGGCAAAGGCGGTGAAGAGCGACAGGAAGACGAGCATTGCTGCTGCGGGCCACCACGCCCCGTCGGTCGAAGCGACAAAACCGGTTGCGAGCAGCGGAATGAAGCCCGAGATCATGCCTGCGGTGTTCTGCGCGAGGCCGACGCCGGTGTAACGGGTCTTCGCGGGGAACAGGCCGGTCAGCACCGAACCCGATGCAGCGTAGGGCAGCGAGAGCGCGGCCACTGCGAGGGTCATTGCGATGACGACGAGCACGGGGTTGCCCGAGCTGAGCATGAGGAAGGCGGGCCATGCGACGACTGCCGAGAGGATGCCGCCCCAGAGGATCACGCGGCTGGCGCCAAACTTGGTGCCGAGCTGACCGCCCCAGAGCAGCACAAAGATCTCGACGAACGCGGCGACCATGCTGCCGAGCAGCAACAGCGAAGCGCTGTAGCCGAGCACGTTCACGCCGTACCACACGCAGAACGCGGTCACGAGGTAGAACCCGCCAACACCGAGCAGCGCTGCGGCCATACCGACGATGATCTGCTTCCAGCTGTTCTTGAAAGTGGTGAGCACAGGGCTCTTGACGACCTCACCCGACTCTTCGAGCTGGCGGAAGACCGGCGACTCTTCGAGCCTCGAGCGGATGTAGATGGCGAGGGCCAGCAGCGGCAGCGCGATCAGGAACGGGATACGCCAGCCCCACGCGTTGAAGCTGTCTTGCGAGAAGACGAGCGTCATAACGAAGAAGCCACCCGACGAGAGGATCGTGCCGATGGGCGAACCGATCTGCGGGATCGCAGCGTAGCGCGCACGCAGGTGCAGCGGGGCGTTTTCGACGACGAGCGTCATTGCGCCCGACCACTCGCCACCCACGAAGAGGCCCTGCAGCACGCGCAGCAGCACGAGCAGTACCGGCGCAGCAATACCGATCGCCGCGTAGGTCGGCAGCATGCCGATGAGGCCGGTGACTATGCCGATGCCGATGATCGTGATCATCAGCACCTTGCGGCGGCCGATGCGGTCGCCCATGCGGCCGAAGATGATGCCACCGATCGGGCGGGCGGCGAGACCCACACCGAAGGTCGCGAACGATGCCATCGCCGCAGCAGACGCGTTCTCGCTCGTGAAGTACTGCACGTTGAACACGAGCGCGGCAGCGGCCGAGAAGAGGAAGAAGTCGTACCACTCGAGGGCGGTACCGATCAGGGCGCCGACGGCGACCTTGTTCGCGTCTTTGACGCTCAGCTCTTGAGTCGCGTCGTACTCAATCGCCGCGGTAGATGTTGTCTCGCTCATATAGCTCTCCGTTGAGGGATGCGGAATCCGGAAGATGAGGCCGTTCGCCGGGTGGCAAAGGCTTACTCACTAGGATCACAGGGAAATCGTCATCATCTAGGGGTCAAACTGTGTCAAATTCACCCCACAGATTGTGCATTTGCACATATTCTAGATGAATGGCCTCCCTTTCACCCGACCCAGCCGCGGCCGCGGCGCTGAACTTGAGCGCCGCCCCAAACCCCGGCGACGCCCCTCGCTGGCTCGCGCTGCTCGACAGCCTCGACGTCGACAAGCTGACCGGAATCTTCCTCTCGCTCATCAGCGACGTCCCGGGCTACGACCCCGCTCCCCTACCGAACACCGAGATCGTGCGCTCGGCGAAGCTCTCGTTCGAGGCGCTCGTCGACGGGCTGCGGGCCGGTGGCATGGGCGAGGGCGTTACGATCGCACACCACGTCGGGGTGTCGCGCGCGCGGGCAGACATTCCGCTCACCGCACTGATGACCGCGATTCGCCACGACTTCTCCGTGCTGTGGGAGGGGCTCATCGAGGTGTCTGACAAGAGCGATGCCGAATTGCTGGTGCGCCACACGGGCATCGTGCTGCGCACCGTCGACCAGTACGTGAGCCAGACGCAGCAGGCCTACGTCGCCGAGCGTCGGCGCATGGATGACGAGGCGAGCTCGGTGCGTCAGGGTCTCGTCGCCGCGCTCTTTCAAGAGCCCCGCCCCACCGGGATGCGGCTAGGCACGATTGCCGCAGAGCTCGGCATTCCGGTCGATGCTGGCTACAGCATCGCCGTCGCCCTCGGCGACGATATCGCGGCGCTGCGAGTCTTTGTCTCAGAGAGCGAGCGGGCAGGCGCCATCGTGCACACCCACCACTTGGGCGACGCGATGACCGCGTTCACGCACAGCCAGGCGGCACCAGGCAGCAGGCTTGCCGAGATTCGAGATCAACTGCTCGAAGAGCGTGTCGGCATCGCCCGCGCCGACGGGCTCGCTGATCTCGCTCACAGCGCAGAGGCTGCCAGAAGCCTTGCTCGACTGTTCGGCCCCGATGAGCGGGGCGCGATGACCTGGACGCGCGGCTGGGCGAGGCTCGCGAACCGCCGCCTGCTCGCCGAAGGCATGCCGGTGATTGCCGATGTGCATGCGGCGCTCGAGCGCTGCGGGCAGGCCGAGCGCGCGCGCCTCGAAGAAGCCGTGCGCAGCTATCTGCGAACCGGCAGTGTCAGCGAATCAGCGGCACTGCTGTTCTGCCACCGCAACACCATCGCCAACAGGCTTCGACGCTTTGCTGAGCTCACGGGTGTCGACCCGCTGATTCCCGAAGACGCGGCACGAATCGTCGTTGGCTGGGCATAGGCGGGCCGCGCAGAACGCACGACCGTGCCCCAGTGCGAGTTAGGCGGGTCGTGTCGTGTCGAGGTACTTCGCTACCACGCGCGGCACGTATTCGCTCACGTCACCGCCAAGCGCCGATACCTGGCGCACGAGCGAGCTCGACACGTGCGAGTGCGCCGGTTCGGGCAGCAAGAAGACGGTCTCGACACCGGCGAGGCTGCGGTTCATCAGCACCATAGGCGTCTCATAGGCAACGTCGATCTGCGAGCGCAGGCCCTTGACAAGCACCTTCGCACCGACCTCGGTGCAGTAGTCGACGAGCAGCCCCACCGACCACGACGCGACAGTGATGTTCGAGGGAATGCCCTCGTCTTCATCGATCGCCTTCTGCAGCAGGTTCATGCGCTCGCTGATCGGCAGCATCGCGTTCTTGCCGGGGTTGTGCACCACCAGCACGTGCACCTCGTCAAAGATCGCCGCCGCGCGGCGAATCACGTCGAGATGCCCCAGCGTGACGGGGTCGAACGATCCGGGAACGACGGCAATGGTGCTCATACCCAACAGCCTAGAGGCAAACGCCCCCGCGTCCAGGCATCAACGCCTGCATGGGGGCGAGTTCTCAGCGAAAATATATGCTCGACCCGGCTACGATTTCGCGAGGTTATCGAGGTTGCGCTGTTTTTCTTCTTCGGCAAGTTGCGCGGCGAGCAACGGGGCGCTTTCCAGCAGAGGATCGCGGCTCAGCAATTGCCCCGCCAAGTCTCTGGCGCGCTCGATCACCTCGGCGTGCTCGGTGACCCGAAGCAGCCTGAGCGTCGAGCGACCGCCAGACTGCGCGGTGCCGAGGATGTCGCCCTCGCGGCGCAGCTCGAGGTCGCGCTCAGCCAGGTCGAAGCCGTCGCTCGTCTCAGCGACCGCATCGACGCGTTCGCGCGCGGGGCTCCCTGCCGCGGCGCTCGTCATCAGCAGGCAAAGCCCGGGTACTGACCCGCGACCCACCCGACCCCGTAACTGGTGCAATTGCGACACCCCAAACCGCTCGGCGTCTCGCACGATCATCATTGACGCATTCGGAACGTTTACGCCGACTTCGATGACGGTCGTGGCCACCAGCACATCGATCTCACCAGCCGCGAATGCACGCATCACCCGATCCTTCTCATCGGATTTCATCGCGCCGGTCAGCGCCTCGATGCGAAAGCCCGCGAACCGCGGAAAGGAGGCGAACTCCTGCAAGGTCTGTTCGACGCTCGACAGAGGCGGCGGGGGCGCACTGCCGGACTGCTCAACCGTGTTCAAGAGCTCGTCGATCTGGTCGTCGCCCTCTTCGCGAGCCGTCATTGAAATTGCTGGGCACACGACATATACCTGCCGCCCTGCGGCAACCTCTTCGGCGGCACGATCGAGCGCTCGAGCGGCCATACCAGGGTTCTCTCGCACGGGCACCGTAAACGTCGTGATGCCTTGCCTGCCCGGCGGCACCCTGCGAATAAACGTCGTCTCGAGATCACCGAACACCGTGAGTGCGACCGTGCGAGGAATCGGGGTGGCCGTCATCGCGAGCACGTGCGGGTTCGTTCCCTTGAGCCTCAGCGCTTCGCGCTGCTCGACACCGAAGCGGTGCTGCTCGTCTACCACGATAAGCCCGAGATCAAAGAACGACACTCCCTCGCTGAGGAGCGCGTGCGTGCCCACCGCGATGCGCGCCTGGCCGCTCGCGAGCGCGAGCAGCGAGCGCCGTCGCTCTGCAACCGGCATCTTGCTCGTCAGCAGCACCGGGTGCAGCCGCTCGGTCAGCCCCGAGCCGAGGGTTTCGATGACGCTGCGATAGTGCTGTGCGGCAAGCACCTCGGTCGGGGCGAGCATCGCGCTCTGCCCACCACCCTCGGCGACCTGCAACATTGCACGCAGCGCGACGATTGTCTTGCCAGAGCCGACCTCGCCCTGCAGCAGACGGTGCATGGGGCGGGTCTCGGCAAGCTCTGCCGAGATCGTCTCGCCCGCGTCTCGCTGTTCGTCGGTGAGTTCGAACGGCAGCTCGCTATCAAATGCCGCGAGCAGCCCGTTCGTGGCACCGGGCCGCGCGGTGCCGAACATGCTATGGAATCGCTGCCGGCGCTCGAGCAGCGCGAGTTGCAGCTCGAAGGCCTCGCGAAACCTGAGACTGTCTCGCGCGCGCTGCCAGTCGCTGCGCTTCTGAGGGCGGTGCACCAGTTCGATCGCCTCGCCGAGCTCGAGCACCCCCTCGCTCGCTCGAATCTCGAACGGTAGCGGGTCGTCGAGCCCGCCAGCACTACGCACCGCATCGAGCACGAGCCCCACCGCCCTGCCGATCGTCCAACTCGGCAGCTGCGACGTGGCCGGGTAGATCGGCACCGGCCGTTCGGAGTACGCGAGTGCCGCCGCCTGATCGAGCATCTCAGACACCTCAGGGGTGACCCCCTCGGCCTCGTCGCCATTGCGCTGCGAGCCGAACAGCTCGTAGTCGGGGTGCTGCAGTTGCAACTGACCCCGATACTCGCTGACCTTGCCCGCAAAGATGCCCCTCGCCCCGGCAATCAGCTCGTTCGCGCGCCACGCCTGGTTAAAGAAGGTGAGCTGAAGACTACCTTCACCATCGGTGATGCGCGCCTCGAGCAACTTGCCGCCTCGCTGCATCTGGCGACTGCGCACGTCGAGCACCTGCGCCAGCACCGTGACGTGCTCTCCTACCGGCAGCCCCTGCAGGGGCGTCAACTCGCCGCGCTCGGAGTAGCGGCGCGGCAGGTGCCACAGCAGGTCTCGCACCGTGCGCAGGCCGAAGCCGCGCTCGAGTGCTTTGGCCGTGCGCCCACCGACAATGCCCTCAAGGCGGGTGTCGAGCGTCGTGTCTGCCATGTTCCAAGGCTAGCGGGCACCACCAACAGATACACTCGACCCGTGACCAGGATTATTGCGGGTGCCGCTGGCTCGCTGCGGCTCGAGGTGCCGAAGGCGGGCACTCGGCCGACAAGCGACCGCGTGCGCGAGGCGATCTTCTCTGCGCTCGAATCGTGGAACCTGGTGCGCGGATCGCGGGTGCTCGATCTCTACGCGGGATCGGGCGCGCTCGGTCTCGAGGCGGCAAGCAGGGGCGCCTCGGCCGTCGTGCTTGTCGAGAAGCACCCCCAGGCGGCGCAGGTTGCAGGCAAGAACGCGAAGACCGTGCAGCAGGCGTTCAGCGCCGAAGACGCACCGAAGATCGAGGTCGCCCGATCCTCGGTGCAGGGATACCTTGAGCTGCGCACCCCCGGCACGCCCGTCGGCACCGCACCACACGCGAACCGCGAGCAGTTCGATGTCATCCTGCTCGACCCGCCCTACGACCTCGGCGAGCAAGAGCTTGCGGCAAATCTCGTGGCCACGAGCGGCCTGCTCGCCCTCGACGGGGTGGTGATGGTCGAGCGTTCGAGCCGATCCCCCGAACCCACCTGGCCCGACGGGCTCGTGCAGTTCAGAGAGAAACGTTACGGCGAAACCGTGCTGTGGTGGGCAGAGCTCGTCAGATAAACCAGCCGTCGAACGAACGCACTCCGTACTTCGGTGCGATCACGCTGTTCCAACGCGACGCGAAGCGCTCTTTCGGGGCGTCCGAGGCATCGGCAGCGGCCTTGCCCACGGCCGAAAGCGTCGCACAGCCACTGGCGTTCGCGGCCTCGGCCCACGCGACATACTCGACGTTCGCCTGATGCGACAATTCGATTGCCTCAGTCAGATCTGCGAGCAGCTGTTTACCCTCAGGGATCTTGTCGACCGGCATCGCATCGAGCGCGGCCAGCAGTTCTGCTCGGTTGTCACGCACGGCCTGCATTGCGGCGACGGTATCGGCGTATCCTCCGGGGCCAGCCGTGCAGCCGGCGAGCTTCGGCAGCGCGTCTTTCAGCATCGCTCTGCCCTCGTAGGCTTTTTCGAGCACCTCGATCATGTACCTGATCTGGTCTTCTGAAGTCGCCTTCGGGGCTTTCACGTCGAAGGCTCCGGTCTCTGCTGAGACATCTTCGGAGCCTCGAACCTGTCCGCCGAGCGGAACGAATACATAGCGCACGAAGCGCTGCTGCTCTTTCACGTTCGAGTTGCTCTCGCCGTCACGCAATGTCGCGGTGCCGATCGTATAGTCGAGGGTCAGCTTCGACCCGTTCGCCATCACCGCGACATACCTGCGCTGCGCTGCGTCCCAGAGCACCGAACTCGTGGCGAGGCTACTACTCGGGTCTGCAGAGCCGAGGCTGACTACCTCGCGGGAGTTCTTCGAGGACTTATAGGCGACGTAGCTCGGTGTATCGACATCAACGCCGCAGACGACGATCCAACCATCTTCGAGCTCCATCCAGGCCAAGAGGATCGTCTTTCCGGGGCATTCCGGCACAAAATCAGGAACCTCGGCCGCAACACCCGATTCAGATGCCAGCGATCCGCTCACCGCGGTTCCCCCGGTCCCTGCCGGAGCGTATAGCGTGAGCGTACTCGCGGTGTACGCTCCGCCGGCAGTGCTGCACTCGGGGCAGCCACCACCGAGCGTAAGCAACCCTGCGGAAGTCATCCAGCCAGCTTCGACGGCATCAGCCGAATCCAGAGCCCAGAGGGCCTCCCCGGTAAGCGGATCATAGGCAGCCCCTCCGAGCAGCAGGGTGTCTCCGAGCAACAGGCTCGCACGCGGACGTTGCGCTTGGTCTGGGTATTGCCACTGGTCCACCGCCACGGGCCACTCGGTGATCTGCGTTCCGTCTTCAACCGCGTACGATGCAACCGATCCATTCCGTTGCAGCACCAGCACCGGTGATGCTCCGCCGGTCACCCCGAGGTACTGAGCCGCACCGCCGATCTCGAGCACGGTTTCAAGCGCTCCGTTCGCAGACTTCTGCTTGGGAAACCTCAGCAGCGCGGCGGTTGACTCGCCCTGGCTGAACACGTAATCGCCTTCGGCCGTTGAGAAGAAGTACTTGCCGAGCAGATTCTCGCCAGAACCAAACCACTCGATGGCCGCGTGATTCTGCACGCAGGCCGGATCGTCTGTTGCGACGAAGAGTCTGCCAGACGGGGTCAGCCTGGCATCGCAGGCGCCGTTTCCGCCATCGTATGGCCCCATGACTTCGGCCTCGGCGAGCGTACTGCCAGACTCATCGAGCAGCGTCCAGCCGTCGTACCCTCGAATCAGAGCTCGCTCCGACCCGAGGTCGACACCGGCGAACGAGCCGTGCGACAGGTCGTCACGCCGCCACTGCTCCTCGCCCGCACGATTCAACATGAGCGCCTGCCCCTGTGCCCCCGTGAGCAGCACGTGATCGGCATCGACCGTGACGCGATTCACTGCGAGATCAAGGATCTGCTCCGTGACTTCTCCTGAGACGTCGACGCGCAACAATGTCGCACTCGCGGTGTCTGCGGCCGCCGTGGCCACGCACACGAAGGCCTCTCGCCCATCGCCCTCGTCAGCGACACAGTTGGCATCTCGATTGTCGAGAATCCGCTCGAAGCGCACCTCACCGTTCCGAGCGTCGAGCATCACGAGCTTCGACTCTTCACCACGAGCGTTCACCATCACTGCCGATGAGGTGGCCACCGGATAGTCCGCTTCGAACAGTGCGATCGACCCGCGAGAAAACGCTGCCCGCAAAAACGAGAAGTCCTGACCGAGTTCACCGACAGTGGGGGTCACGAGCTGATTCGAGTCGACAGCCCACATGCGCTCGAGGCCGCTCGCGAACGCCGAACCGGCGTCTACAGAATCTGGCGCTGCAGTTCCTGTCGCCTGCCCCGATGCAAACGGCAAGGTTCCGGTGAGCGCAAGTGCGGTGCCACCGCCCGCAAGAACAAGAGCCGCGGCCGCGATCGAGGCAACGATCGCGGTGGCCGGGTTGCGCTTCTTCGCGGAGTCAGCTTCGATGTGGCGAAGAGGTGCGACAGCGACATCAGGAGGAGCTGCTGCTTGTTGCTCCTCGTAGCGCTCCGCCATCCACTGGCGCAGGCCCTCATAGCAATTTGGGTGGTTCCAGATTTCATCCCACAGATCCGGCCTGGCAGCGGCGAGCTCGGCGAGCTGCTCGGCAGTAGTGTCTGCGGGCAGCGCACCGCCCCGCGCTTGGTCAGAAGCTCCCCAGCTATCACCCGTCATGCGGCAAGACTAGTGCAAAGAATCCTACAGTCGTAGTGATACACCACAGGCCCGGAGTCTCCCCCGGGCCTGTGTGATCCTTTTCGCGAAAATTAGCGCGGGATCAGGGTGTACTTCGTCGAGAGGAACTCGTGAATGCCCTCGAAACCGCCCTCGCGACCGATGCCCGATTGCTTCAGACCACCGAACGGAGCCGCAGCATTCGACACGAGGCCGGTGTTCAGGCCCATCATGCCGGTCTCCAGCTTCTCGATCATGCGCTGACCGCGAGCCAGGTTCTCGGTGAACACGTAGCTCACGAGGCCGTACTCGGTGTTGTTCGCGATCTCGACCGCTTCTTCTTCGGTCGAGAAGCGAATGATGCCGAGCACAGGCCCGAAGATCTCTTCGCGCATGATGGCCGACTGCGGGCTGAGCTTGTCGATGACGGTGGGCTGGAAGAAGTAGCCCGGGCCGTCGATCGCTTCGCCACCGGTGACGATGGTGGCGCCGGTCTCGACAGCGTCTGCGACGAGGCGAGCGGTGTTGGCGACCGCCTTCTCTTCAACGAGCGCGCCGATGTCGTTGCCCTCGTCGGCGCCGCGGCCGATCGTCATTGCCGAAACCTTCTCGCCGACGCGACGAGCGAACTCGTCAGCGACCGACTCGTGCACGATGATGCGGTTCGCCGCGGTGCAGGCCTGGCCGATGTTGCGGAACTTCGCGAGCAGCACGCCCTCGACCGCCTTATCGAGATCTGCGTCTTCGAACACGACGAACGGGGCGTTGCCGCCGAGCTCCATCGAGGTGCGCAGCACGTTCTGAGCGGCGGCCTGCAGCAGGGTCACGCCGACCGGGGTCGAGCCCGTGAACGAGAGCTTGCGCAGACGGGTGTCAGACAGCAGCGCGCTCGACTGTGCGCTCGACTTCGAGGTGGCGACGACGTTCACGACGCCAGCGGGCAGACCGGCCTCTTCGAGCAGCTGCACGAAGAAGATCGTGGTGAGCGGCGTGAGGGCTGCGGGCTTGATGACCACCGTGCAGCCTGCAGCGAGCGCCGGAGCGATCTTGCGAGTTGCCATCGCGAGCGGAAAGTTCCACGGCGTGATGAAGTAGCAAGGGCCGACGGGAATGTGCGAGACCACCATGTTGCCGGTGCCCTCGGGGTTCGGGCGGTAGTCGCCGCGCACCCTTACTGCCTCTTCAGAGAACCAGCGCAAGAACTCGCCACCGTAGTTGACCTCGCCGCGGGCCTCGGCGATGGGCTTGCCCATCTCCATTGCCATGAGCAGCGCGAACTCTTCCTTGCGCTCCATGAGCAGGTCGAAGGCGCGGCGCAAAATGTTCGAACGCACGCGGCTCGGGGTCTGCGCCCACGAATCCTGCGCTGCGACGGCTGCGTCGAGGGCGCGCACGGCGTCTTCAACGGTTGCGTCGGCGATCTGCTTGATGACCTCGCCGGTGGCGGGGTCATGCACGTCGATCGTTGCGCCGGTGGTCGAGGGCTGCCAGGTGCCGCCGATTCCGAGGCCGCTCTGAACGCGGTCGAGCAGTTCCTGCTCGTTGGGCTTCAATGCCATGGCTGTGTCCTTTCAGTTGACCGGTGGTGCTGATCCTTTTCGAAAAGGATCAGCACCACCGAATCCATCAATTAGTTGGCGGCGATCGCGTCTACGACGACCTGCAGGCCCTCGCGCAGCAGCTCATCGCTGATGGTGAGTGCGGGCAGGAAGCGGATCACGTTGCCGTAGGTGCCGCAGGTGAGCGCGACGACGCCCTGCTCGCCAGCAAGCTTTGCCACTGCGCTGGTGAGCGCGGCGTTCGGGGTCTTCGAGCCCGACTCGACGAGCTCGACCGCCATCATTGCGCCACGGCCGCGGATGTCGCCGATGCGGTCATCGGTCTTCTGCAGCTCACCGAAGACCTCTTCGATGATCGCCTGAATCTGCTGGGCGCGCTCGAGCAGGTTCTCTGCTTCGTAGGTCTCGATGGTCGCGAGGGCCGCCGCGCAGGCGATGGGGCTGCCCGCGTAGGTGCCTCCGAGGCCGCCCGAGTGTGCCGAATCCATGATCTCGGCGCGGCCGGTGACGCCCGAGAGCGGCAGGCCGCCCGCGATGCCCTTGGCAACGGTCACCATGTCGGGCACGACGCCCTCGAACTCAGCCGCAAACATGTTGCCGGTGCGTGCGAAGCCGGTCTGCACCTCGTCAAGAATGAAGACGACGCCGTTCTCGGTTGCCCACTGCTGCAGCGCGGGCAGGAAGCCCTTGGCCGGAGCGATGAAGCCACCTTCGCCCTGGATGGGCTCGATGATGATGGCGGCAACATTCTTCGAGCCGACCTGCTTCTCGATCTGGGTCAGCGCGAGCTCTGCTGCCTCGACGCCGCTCAGGCCGTCGCGGTAGGGGTACGAGGTGGGTACGCGGTAGACCTCGGGAGCGAACGGGCCGAAGCCGTCCTTGTAGGGCATGTTCTTTGCGGTCATGCCCATGGTGAGGTTGGTGCGTCCGTGGTACGCGTGGTCGAAGACGACGACCGCGTCGCGCTTGGTGTAGTGACGTGCGATCTTGATCGCGTTCTCGACGGCCTCGGCGCCCGAGTTGAACAGCGCCGAGCGCTTCTCAAAGTCACCGGGGGTCAGCTCGTTGAGCTTCTCGGCGACGGCGATGTAGCCCTCGTAGGGGGTCACGGTGAAGCAGGTGTGGGTGAACTGTGCGACCTGACGCTGCACGGCCTCGACGACGCGGGGCGACGAGTTGCCGACACCGGTCACGGCGATGCCCGAGCCGAGGTCGATCAGCGAGTTGCCGTCTGCGTCGAGCAGCACACCGTCGCCACCGGCGACGACAGAAATGCCGAGTGCGTGGCCGACGCCCGAGGCGACCGCTGCGCTCTTGCGGGCGATGATCGCCTGCGACTTCGGGCCAGGAATGGCGGTGACAAGGTTGCGTGCCTGCGCGAGTGCGCTGCCGCCCTGAATGTTCTCAGACATAGTTGCTCCCTTACTTCGAGACTGAGCCGGCAAGAAGCCGGGTGGTGATGCGCGGCGTGAACCGTGCGAGTCAAGCACCAGCCTAGGACTCGCGATAACCAAAGCCGAGTGACATAATGGCGAACAATGGAATACATTTTGGCCAACCTGGCAAAACCGAGCACGATCGAGCTCGATGCGCTGCTGCGCGATTATTTGCTCGGCCTCGTGCTGATCGCGGGCGGTACCGGAGGCTCAGATGAGTACCCGGTGCAGTGGGTGCACGTCAGCGACCTCAGCGACCCCACTCCGTTTCTCACGCCGCGCACCGTCATTCTGACGACGGGTAGCCAGTTCAGCACGCCACTCGAGAGAGAAGAAGCCGAACACTACGTGCGCCGCCTGCACGACGCCGGCACCACCGCGCTCGGTGTGGGCGTCGGCTTGCAGTGGGATCGCATTCCGCCTGCCCTCATCGACGCCTGCGAGCACCTGCAGCTGCCGCTTTTTCGCGTGCCCTACGACACACCCTTCATTGCCGTGGTGCGCACCGCGGCCCGCCTTATCGAGGCGCAGGCGCACCTCGATTCTCCGCTCGGGCGCGACGGCTTCGGCGCGCTCAGCAGCCTCGCCCGCAGGCGAAATCTCGCAGAGACCGAGCAGGCGCTGCGAGTCGCGGTGCTGAAGCTGCTGCTCGGCGGCAAACGAGAGCTCGCCGAAGAGGTGGCCTCGGCCCTGCTGCCAAAGCTGCCCCGCGGCGAGATCGCGGTAATCAGCGCGCCCACTCCCCTGTCGCCGCAGCTCATGATCGAGCTCACACCAGCGGCCTTCGAGCAGCCGGGAGTGTTCGCCGCGCATGACGCGCAACATCTCGTCGTCATCGCCGAACACGGCGAGCTGGCGTCGCTTCGGCGCATCCTTTCGTCTCACCTGGCAAGCTGCGGCATTTCTGAGCGAGGATCAGCGGGCGAGCTTGCCGAGCTTCTCGAACAGGCCGAACGCGCCGCCTCGCTGTCGCTGCACCGCCCCGAAGCTGGCCCTGTTGCGTATCGGCCCGAGATGCACGCAGGCGTGCTGCAGCTGCTCACGCAGAGCCCGGAGGCGGTCAGACGCGCGCAGGGCCTGCTCTCGCCGCTCAGGCATCACGACGAGCGACACCGCGACGACCTGCAGCACAGCCTCTCGGTGTGGCTCTCTCACCACGGGCAGACGAGCGCTGCATCCGCCGAGCTCGGCGTGCACAGGCACACGCTTCGCACCCGGGTTTCGACGGCCGAGAGCCTGCTGCAGCGCGACCTCGACGACCCAGATACCCGCGCCGAGCTGTGGGCGGCGTTGCGCGTGGTGCAGCAGGGAGCCCCGAGTGGCTCGAGCAGCGCTGGCGGCAGTCAGGCTCCCGGAGGAAGCGCTCCGTAAGGGTCCCACCCGCGCGGCTGAAACGGCTGCCCGTCGAGCTGCACTCGCGCCTCGTCGCCTCGGCGGTCGACGACCCTACCGATCGCGACGAAGCCCCTGGGCAGCGCCTCGCCGTTCGAGAACGTTGCCAGGAGGCCGTGATCCTCGCCGCCCGTAAGCATCGCCGCGACCGAAACCTGCTCGCCGTGCTGCGCCCCGAACCCGCCCTCGAGCAGATTGCTTTCGAGCGCGATCGCGACGCTGCTCGCATCGGCCAACCTCGCGGCATCGAGCGAGAGACCGTCTGAGACGTCCATCATCGCGGTGACGCCGGCCTCGGCAGCAACCGTGCCCAACGCAATCGGCGGTGACGGGGCAAGCTGCGCGGCAATGGCTCCCGGATGCTGCGTGCGCAACCCCTGCAGCCCACGAGAGTGCGCGGTGCCGTCTGTCTCGGCAGACTCGCGAAAGAGCAGGGCGAGGCCGAGACCGGCGAGCCCCAGATCGCCCGCGTACGCGACGGTGTCACCCGCGCTCGCGCCAGACCTCAGCACCGGTGGGCGCCCCCGCATGTCGCCGAGCGCGGTCACCGCGGCGAAGAGCACAGGCGAGGTACCGAGATCTCCGCCGACCACCCCACAGCCGGGTGCGAGCTCGCGGCAAGCCGCATCGAGGCCACGCGCGATCCCTTCAAGAAGTTCGACCTCGGTATCTTGCGGGCAGGCAAGTGATACGGTGAGGCCGATCGGCCTCGCGCCCATCGCAGCAATATCTGAGAGGTTGGTCGCCGCCAGCTTCCAGCCCAGGTCGAATCCGCGCCCAGCCTCTGCCGCACCGTGCCAGGCGAGGCGAAAATCGGGGCCCTCGACCATCGTGTCGCTCGTGACGACCAGATCACCATCTAGCGCGAGTACCGCCGAGTCATCGCCCGGCCCCACCGCGGCGGCGTCGGCTGGCCGCAACTGCGCAAGCACCCGCTTCAGCACACCGCGCTCTTTCGCTTCGCCCACCGTGATTCCCGTAGCCACCTCACAACGGTATCTCAGCGCGTGGCCCACGGCATCCAAGCCCACCCCGCCCCCAGGGTTCGCGAAGCACGCAAGGATAGGCTGGTGCGGTGAGCAAGAAGTCCAGCATGTACCGCGGGATCGCCGCAATCGTCGCCACGGCCGCCCTGGCATTCGGGCTCGCGGGCTGCGCCACCTCGGTGCCGATGGAGCCGGCCGCGGGAGCGAACGATCCGGCCTGCGCCGACGTCATCGTGCGGCTGCCCGACACCGTGTCAGATCTCGAGCGACGCACCACGAACGCCCAGGCGACCGGCGCATGGGGCGATCCTGTGGGTGTCGAACTGCGCTGCGGCACGCCGACGAGCGGCCCGACCACCGACCTGTGCGTCACTGTGAAGGGTGTCGACTGGATCATCGACGAGTCGCAGGCGCCCCTCTACCGTTTCGAGGCCTACGGCCGCGAGCCAGGCCTCGAGGTCTTCGTCAATAGCGAGCTCGCGAGCGGAACCCTGGTGGCCACCGACCTCGCCAACGTCGCAGGCATGCTGCCGCAGAAGCGGGAGTGCACGGGCTACGACACGAAGCGCAGCATCGAGTAGCGCGCACTCGCACTCGCACAGAGCTGAGCCGCAAACCCGGTGTCACTTTTCGAGGGCAACACCCGAAGTGGGTGGGAAACTTGATGCATGGCACGCCCGCAGGATCAGCAGTCCGAGACACCGACAGAAGATGTCACAGGTCGCGCACGGCGCTGGCTGTGGCTTGCGATCGCAGTGCCCCTTCTTCCGCTCATTGTCGTGTTCGGAATGCCACTGATCAATGGGCTGTTTCCAGAAGAAGAACTCGCAGCTTGCACCATCGAAAAAGACAGTGGGTTTCGGGGCCGCAAGGGCGGCGGCTTCACGCCGAATATGCCGAGCGACTGCGGCAGCTTTCGTTCTCCCAAAGAGGTGACATGCACGACGAATCAGGCGCGACAGCTCACGCTCGTCCCTGGCTTCACGTACGACCTTGTCGTTCGAGGCCCTCGGCTACCGCTGATCGGCGGGCCGAACATCGTCTCGGCGACGGTTTCGCCGCAACAGCGGTACGCCTACGACATCGGCATCACCGAGGTCGATGAGTCCGCGAGCGAGGGCCTCCAAGAGCTGCAGCGTTCGATGCTTCCGGAAACGCTCAGGGCGTTCGATTATGAGCAGCCACCCTACGACCCGTCATGTGATCTCATGCAAAGCGTCATGACCACGAACGGCATTCAGCTGGTGCCTGCGCAGCGCGCAAAGGAGCTGCTCATGCCGCCGCAAGGAGTGCAACCGCGCGAGCCGAAGCTGCCCTGCGAGGGCTATCAGTGCTCGCAGGTCGGCTAGCTCAGCACGTGCTTTCTAGCGCTCGAGCGCCAGCTCGATGAGCTCGGTAATCAGGTCGGTGTAGCTGAGACCCGATTCTTCCCACAGGCGCGGGTACATTGACACCGGAGTGAAGCCCGGCAGCGTGTTGATCTCGTTCAGCACTGGGCCATCGGCGGTCAAGAAGAAGTCGATTCGAGCGAGGCCCGCAAGTTGCGCCGCTTCGAACGCAAGCACCGCGGCATCGCGGATCGCCGCAAACTCGGCCTCGGTCACCTTCGCGGGCAGCTCGAGCTCGACGCCCGCAGCCCCCAGGTACTTCGCCTCGAAATCATAGAACGCCCGACCGGTGAAGACGATCTCACCGATCACCGTACTTGTGCGCGGAGCAGCGCCGCCGCGGCCCTGCAGGACCGCGATCTCTACCTCGCGTCCGGTGACGCCCGACTCGATCAGCACGACCGAGTCCTCTGCAAATGCGACGTCGAGCGCGGCTGAAAGCTCGGCCGGCTCGGTTACCCGACTGACACCGACGCTCGAGCCCGCGCGTGCGGGCTTCACGAAGAGCGGGTAGTTCAGCCCCTCATCGAGGCTCGACACGATGTCGGGATTGCGGGACAGCTCGTGGGCAGTCACGGTGCGCCACGGCGCAACAGCGATGCCCGCGTCAGCGAGCACCGTCTTCGCCACGTGCTTGTCCATGGCGAGCGCCGAGCCCAGCACCCCAGAGCCAACGTAGGGCAAGTCGACGAGCTCGAGCATGCCCTGAATGGTGCCGTCCTCTCCGAACGGCCCGTGCGTGGTCGGAAGCACCGCATCTACATGACCGAGCGATGTGATCGAGCCGTCTGCCTTGATCAGGGTGAGCGACTTCGAGTCAATCGACGCAGGCCACAGGACGCGCGTACCGTTCTCGACGACCTCGGGCAGCGCGCCAGCCTCGAGACGGTAGTCGGCGAGATCGCTCTCACTGAGCAGCACGGTTGCGCCGCGCTTCGTGATACCGACGGGAATCACGTCAAAGCGGCTGCGATCGATTGCGCGGAGCACCCCGGCAGCAGTCACACAACTGATGCCGTGCTCGCTCGACCTGCCGCCAAAAAGGAGCACGACCGTGCGCTTCTCAGCCATACCCTCAGCGCTCACTTATTTTCCCCTCAATCGCTGCCATAGTTTTCGAATCCCGCCCGTTTGCCCTGCCCCGAGGCTCAGCTCGGGCTTCGGCACGTCGTCTTCGGTGGCGAGGTGCGGGCCGAGGTTGGTGGGCTTCATGGTGCCGTCGAGCACCATCTGCACCTGCTCTACGATCGGCATCACGATGCCCCGCTCGCGTGCAAGCTCGAGCACGGGCGGCACCGAGGTGATGCCCTCGGCGGTTTGTTGCATCTGCTGCTTTGTCTCTTCGAGCGAGAAGCCCTGGCCGATCAGCCGCCCCGCGGTGTTGTTGCGCGAGAGCGGCGACTGGCAGGTGGCGATCAGGTCACCGAGGCCCGCGAGGCCAGACAGCGTGCTCGGGTCAGCGCCAGAGGCGACGGCAAACTCGGTCATCTCGGCAAGGCCGCGCGTGATGATCGCAGCCTTCGTGTTTTCGCCATATCCCACGCCGTCGACGATGCCGATCGCGAGCGCGATGAGGTTCTTCAGCACGCCGCCGAGTTCGGTGCCGACCACGTCGGTGTTGACATAGCTGCGAAAGTAGGGCGCCGAGCAGGCGGTCGCGATCCTCGTAGCAACGTCGAGATCGACACACGACGCAACCGCACCCGTCGGTTGCTCCTTTGCGATTTCGAGAGCGATGTTCGGCCCTGAGACGACGCCGATGCGGTTGGGATCGAAGTCGAGGGTGTCAACGATCACCTCGCTCATGCGCATCGTTGTGGTCTTCTCGACGCCCTTCACGAGGCTCACGAGCACGGTTCGGTTCGAAAGATAGGGCTCGATGGCGGTCAGGTTCTCGCGCAGCGTTTGGCTGGGCACGGCAAGAAATACGAGTTCTGCGCCGCGCAGGGCGATCGCTGGATCGCTCGTCGCTTGCAGCGACTTCGGCAGGTTAATGCCCGGTAGATACTGCGAGTTGCGCTTCGCGACCTGAATCTCGTTCGCCTGCTCAGGGCGGCGGGCAAGAATCGTGACGTCGCAGCCCGCGTCGCAGAGCACCTTCGCGAATGTGGTGCCCCAGCTGCCCGCGCCGATCATGGCGACCTTGCGGCCCTTGTTACGTTTCTGGCCCGGAGCCGGAATCGTGATGGTGCCAGTGCCGGTGGCGGCGCTCAAAAGCGACCCGTTTCGCTCTGCTGGTGCTTCGATGGATCCCACAGCTCAGCCGGGGGCTGCTCGCCGCGAAGGTCGGCCAGCAGACGCGTGATCTCGGTCATGAGCATCACGGTCGCTTCGTTCACGGTCTTCTGATCGATGTCGCGGCCCTTGAACTTCGAGAGATCGAGCGGTTCGCCAACCGCGACCTCGATCGTCTTGCGCGGGATCGGGTGAATGCCCTTGCCGTAGCGCGGCATCAGCTTCTGCGTGCCCCAGTGGGCAGCAGGAATCAGCGGCATGCCGGTCTCGAGCGCGAGCCTGACGGCCCCGCTCTTGCCGCGCATGGGCCACAGATCGGGATCGCGGGTCAGCGTGCCTTCTGGGTAGACGATCACGCCGGCCTGGCGACTGATCACCTCTGCCGCAGCGCCCATGGGGTTGCCGTCAGAGCTTCGCACGGTGCCCTCGCGGCGCACCGGGATCTGCCCCGAGCTTCGCAGCAGCCAACCCAGCACAGGCACGCGAAACAGGCTCTCTTTCGCCATGAACCTTGGAAGCCTTCCGAGGTGCCAAATCGCCGCACCCATAGCGATGGGGTCGATCTCGCTGTAGTGGTTCGGCGACATGATGAATGGGCCCGTCGCGGGCAGCTTCGAGTCGGGGGTGAAGCGGTAACGCACCATGCACGACCAGAGCGGCAAAATCAGCGCGGCCAGCACCCAGAAGAAGCTCGGCCGTCGCTTCTCTGCCGACGACCGGCTGCGAATCTTCACCGTCTCAGTCATGGCCCTACGTTACCCCTCGAACACGAAGTCTGCGCCCAGCTGACGCAGCTTTTCGATGAAGTTCTCGTAGCCGCGGGAGATGATGCCGAGGTTCGTCACCTTTGTCTGACCGCTTGCGGTGAGACCCGCGATCAGGTAGCTGAATCCACCACGAAGGTCAGGCACCTCGATGTCAGCACCGTGCAACGGGGTCGGCCCGGTGATCACCGCGGCCTGCTCGAACTCGCGGCGCATCACGCGCCTGCGCTCGTCGGCGAGCCCGTCTTCATACACGACGATGTCGGCGCCCATCTGCCCGAGCGCGCTCGTGAAGCCGAAGCGGTTCTCGTAGACGGTCTCGTGAATCGTTGACACACCGTTCGCCTGCGTGAGAGCAACCACGAGCGGCTGCTGCCAGTCGGTCATGAACCCGGGGTGCACGTCGGTCTCAATCGTGACCGGCTTCAGCTCGCCACCGGGGTGGAAGAAGCGAATGCCGTCGTCATGCACCTCGAAATCGCCGCCAACCTTGCGGAAGACATTGAGGAAGGTCATCATCTCTTCTTGCTGTGCACCCCCGACGAACACGTCGCCGCCGGTGGCAAGCGCGGCCGAAGCCCAGCTCGCAGCCTCGTTGCGGTCGAAGATCGCTCGGTGATCGTAGCCGCGAAGCTCCTTCACGCCCTCGATGAAGATGACGCGGTTCGGCTCGACCGTGATGATCGCACCCATCTTCTGCAGAATGCAGATCAGGTCGATGATCTCGGGCTCGATCGCCGCGTTGCGCAGCTCCGTTTCACCCTCTGCGAGCACCGCGGTCAGCAGCACCTGTTCGGTTGCGCCGACCGAGGGGTAGGGCAGCTCAATGCTCGCGCCGCGCAGTCCGTTGGGAGCGGTCAGGCTGATCCCACTCGGCAGCTTCTCAACCACGGCGCCAAACTTGCGCAGCGCCTCGAGGTGAAAATCGATCGGGCGATCGCCGATGCGGCACCCACCCAGGTCGGGAATGAACGCCTCACCGAGACGATGCAGCAGCGGACCGCAGAACAGAATCGGAATACGCGAGGATCCGGCATGCGCATCAATATCGGCGTGGTGGGCGATATCAACGTTAGACGGGTCGAGCTTCCACTCCCCCGGCTCTTCACCGCGCGTGATCAGCACACCGTGCAGCGCGAGCAGGCCAGCGACCACTCGAATGTCAGACACGTTCGGCACATTGCGCAGCACGCTGGGGGTTTTGCCGAGCAGCGCCGCGACCATTGCCTTGGGGGCGAGGTTCTTCGCACCGCGCACCTCAATGCGGCCCTGAAGGGGCCGACCGCCGTTGATGATGATCTCATCGCTGGTCAGCCCAACGCGGGCACCGGCTTTCTGCGCGTCTTTCTTGAGACCGTCATCAATGGTGTCTTCTGACGGTGCTGTGACAGCTGCGGAGTCGTTCATGCTTCTCCTCTTGAATCGCTTGCCGTACCGGTGAGGTGACCGACAGTTGCTGTGCGGGGGTCAAACTAGCAGGATACTGTGCTGACCCAGAGACTCGGCTGAGTGGCCTATCGAACCGGCAGGGTCGTGGGCATCCATGCGGGCCTGGTCGCCTCGAAATCGGTAATGGCCTGCTCGTTCTGCAGGGTCAGCGAGATGTCGTCAAGCCCCTCGAGCAGGCGCCAGCGCGTGTAGTCGTCGATCTGAAAATCGATCTGAAGGTCGCCGACCGAGATCTTGCGGTCTTCGAGGCTCACGGTGAGCTTTGCGTTCGGGTCTGCCTCGAGAGCCTCCCAGATGCGCTCGACCTCGGCCTCTTCGACCTGTGCGGCGAGCAGGCCCTGCTTGCCCGAGTTGCCGCGGAAGATGTCGGCGAACCGTGCCGAGATGACGACCTTGAACCCGTAGTCGCGCAGCGCCCACACGGCGTGCTCGCGCGACGAACCGGTGCCGAAGTCGGGGCCGGCCACGAGAATCTCTGCCCCCTCGTACTGCGGCTGGTTGAGCACGAAGTCGGCGTTTTGGCGCCAGTGATAGAACAGAGCGTCATCGAAGCCGGTCTTCGTGACCCGCTTCAGAAAGTTTGCGGGGATGATCTGGTCGGTGTCGACGTTCGAGCGCTTCAGCGGAACCGCGATGCCCGTCAGGGTAGTGAATTTCTCCATGGCTTAGGCCTCTACCTTCTCTGCGTCGTGGTTGATGCCCTGCTGCGCATCGTGCTGCAGATCCCAGGGGCTCGACAGTGTGCCGCGAATCGCGGTCGCTGCGGCGACGAGCGGCGACACGAGGTGCGTGCGACCGCCCTTGCCTTGACGACCCTCGAAGTTGCGGTTCGAGGTCGAGGCGCAACGCTCGCCCGGGGCGAGCTGGTCGGGGTTCATGCCCAGGCACATCGAGCAACCGGCAAAGCGCCACTCGCCACCGAACTCCTCGACGATCTTGTCGATACCTTCGGCTTCGGCCTCGAGGCGCACGCGCGCCGAGCCCGGCACGACCATCAGGCGAACGCCGTCAGCCTTCTTCTTGCCCTTGATGATGCTGGCGAAATCGCGCAGGTCGTCGAGCCTCGCGTTGGTGCACGAGCCCATGAAGACCGCGTCGACCGCGATCTGCTTCATTGGCGTGCCCGCGGCGAGATCCATGTATTCGAGGGCGCGCTCGGCTGCGGCGCGCTGGTTCGGGTCATCGATCTCTTCGGGGTTCGGCACGCTGTCGCTCAGCAGCACGCCCTGACCCGGATTGGTGCCCCAGGTCACGAACGGTTCGAGCTCGTTCGCGTCGATGTCGACCTCGGCGTCGAACACGGCGCCCTCGTCGGTCGGCAGGGTCTTCCAGTACTCGACCGCCGCATCCCAATCGGCACCCTGCGGGGCGTGGTCGCGACCCTTCACGTACTCGAATGTGGTCTCATCTGGCGCGACCATGCCAGCGCGAGCGCCTGCCTCGATCGACATGTTGCAGATCGTCATGCGGCCGTCCATCGAGAGCGCACGAATCGCGCTACCACGGTACTCGAGCACGTAGCCCTGGCCACCACCGGTGCCGATCTTTGCGATCACCGCGAGAATGATGTCTTTCGCGGTGACGCCGGGGCGCAGTTCGCCCTCGACGTTGATCGCCATCGTCTTGAACGGCTTCAGCGGCAGCGTCTGGGTTGCCATGACGTGCTCGACCTCGCTGGTGCCGATGCCGAAGGCGAGCGAGCCGAACGCACCGTGCGTCGAGGTGTGGCTGTCGCCGCAGACTACCGTCATTCCGGGCATAGTGAGGCCGAGCTGCGGGCCGACCACGTGCACGATGCCCTGCTCTTTGTCGCCGAGGGGGTGCGCGCGCACACCGAACTCTTCGACGTTCTTGCGCAGCGTCTCGATCTGCAGCCGGCTCGTCGGGTCTTCGATCTGCTTCGTGATGTTGAGCGTCGGCGTGTTATGGTCTTCGGTCGCGATCATCAGGTCGACCCGTCGCAGCGGGCGGTGGGCCACACGCAGGCCATCAAATGCCTGCGGGCTTGTCACCTCGTGAATGAGGTGCAGGTCAATGTAGATGAGGTCTGGGTCGCCGTTGTCACCTTTCACGACGGTGTGCGCGTCCCATAGCTTCTCTGCCAGTGTGCGGGGCTTAATACTCATGTAATTGCTTCTCTTGTCTTCAGCTTCTTGTGCGCCTCGGCGCAATGATTTCGGCCGTCACTCGACTCCGCGACGGGAGCGGTCGAAAACTAGACCCCGTCGCGGCAAGCAAGAAGCAGGAGCCGCATACGCATAAAGCGATTCTAACAGTCGAAGCATCCCGGGGCGGTCACGTAGGCGTGGCCGCCCCGAGATCTCACTAATTGTCTTCGTGTGCCCCGAGATGCAGCTTCTCGCCCGAGCTCGCCGCGACGCGGCGCATCTTGATCAGGCTCGCGACGGTCGCGACGACCATCGCGAGCACGATGAAGCCGAGCGACATCCAGGTGCTGATCTCTGGAACGGGCACGTGTTCGCCGCCGTTGATGAACGGAAGTTCGTTCTCGTGCAGCGCGTGCAGCACGAGCTTCACACCGATGAAGGCGAGGATCGCGGCGATGCCGTACTTCAGGTATTCGAGCTTGTCGAGCAGGCCGCCGAGCAGGAAGTAGAGCTGGCGCAGACCCATCAGCGCGAACACGTTCGCCGTGAACACGATGAACGGGCTCTGCGTGATGCCGAAAATCGCGGGGATCGAGTCGAGCGCGAAGAGTAGGTCGGTCGTGCCGAGCGAGATGAAGACAAGAATGAACGGGGTCCACATGCGCTTGCCATTCACGACCGTTTTCATGTGGCCGCCGTCGTAGTGCTCGCTGATGGGCACGACCTTCTTCACCTGGCGAATCAGCCAGCTGTCGCCCTGCTCAGCGTCTTCGTCGTGGCGAATCTGCTGCCAGGCAGTCCAGATGAGCCAGGCGCCGAAGATGAAGAAGATCCAGATGAAGCGTTCGATCAGCGCTGCACCCGCGAGAATGAACACGCCGCGGAAGATGAGCGCGAGCACGATACCCACCATGAGCGCTCGCTGCTGATACGCCTTCGGCACTTTGAAGCTGGCGAGGATCAGCACGAACACGAAGAGATTGTCGATCGAAAGGCTGTATTCGGTCAGCCAACCCGCCAAGAACTCGCTTCCGTGCTGCACATCGCCGAGCAAGAACAGCGCTCCCGCGAACACCAGCGCGAGCAGCACGTAAAAGCCCACCCAGAGGCTGGCCTCGCGCATCGAGGGCACGTGTGGTCGCTTAATGATGAGCAGCAGGTCGACGATGAGAATGCCGACAAGCAGCACCATCGATCCGATCTCAAACCAGAGCGGAAGAACAGTGGTCATGAGCCTCTTTCGGTTCTGTCGCAACCCAATCTGGGCAGCGAGGATCGCCGAAAGTCTCTTCCCATCGCGGCTTTGCTTGTCACGCAGCCAGGGATGCGCCCGCACCGGCGAGGCGTACGATGCCACGCGTATTGACGATGCGAGCGAAACGGAATACTCCCTTTCGAGACTTCCATTCTACGCGAACTTCACGGGATTCGCGCCCGCGAAGCCAGTACCATTTACGTCAAACCCCCCTAGAACTGAAAGGACGCCCGTGAACGAGCGCCCCCATCACCCTTCGATCGAACGCAGCGCCGAGCGCGGGCCGGGCGTTGCGTCGCGCACGCTCGCCGGTTTCATCTTCGCAAGCCGTTGGCTGCAGGCACCGCTCTACCTCGGCCTCATCATCGCGCAGGCCGTCTACGTGGTGCTGTTCTTCGTCGAGCTGTGGCACCTCATCGAGAAATCGGTGATCTCGGGCCACTTCAGCGAGACCGAGGTCATGCTGAGCGTGCTCGCGCTCATCGACATCGTCATGATCGCGAACCTGCTGATCATGGTGATCATCGGTGGCTACGAGACCTTCGTGTCGAAGATCAGGCTCAACGGCCACCACGACGAGCCAGACTGGCTTTCGCACGTCAACGCGAACCTGCTCAAGGTGAAGCTCGCGATCTCGATCATCTCGATTTCGTCGATCCACCTGCTGAAGACGTTCATCGAGGTGGGCCGCATGGACGGCGGCATCGTGAAAGATGGCTCTGGCAAGGTCATCTATTCGAGCGAGGGCGTGTTCTGGGAGGTCATGATCCACCTCGCCTTCATCGTCTCGGCGCTTGCGCTGGCCTGGATCGACCGCATGAGCCAGCACGGCGCGAAGCACGGCGGGCATGACGAGATCACGGTGGCTGCCGTCGCGGCTGAGCTGCGCGAGCCTGCTTCGCCCCGCCGCCACGACGCGGCCGACGCCGGTGAGTATGTCACGGTGCGCCTACCGGCCGGGGCCGCCCTGCCCGAGGGCGCCGAGGTCGTGCGCGACTGACGCAGCTATCGCAGCGCTTCGAGCGCGAGGTCGGCTCGATCCGTGATGATGCCGTCGACACCGAGCTCGACAAGTTGCTTCATTCGCGCGGGATCATTCACCGTCCACACATGCACCTCGGCGCCTACGAGGTGCGCCGCTTCGATGAGGCGCGGACTGAGCACGCGCAGAGGCCCCTGACGCTCGGGAATCTGCAGCGCGTCGAGCCCCTCGAACGCCCGCGTCTGCGCGCGCCGTGAGCCGAAGTGCACGCTGCGCAGCACCCTGATGAGCGCCCCGCGCCCCGGCGAGGTCGCGGGGCGCTCTGCACCGGCGAGACCGGCCGCGACTCGTTCGGCTGCGGCGAGCGCCCGCGTCCTGTTTGCGTCTGAAAAGCTCGTCAGCAGCACCCGGTCACAGTGCTCGCCGATGATCGATCCCGCGAGTTCGGCAACGGCCGCCGCCTTGATGTCGATATTGAAGTGCACCCCCGCGAACTCCTCGAGCGCCCCCCGCAGCGTCAGCAGTTCGCCGCGCTCTGCCATCAGCTCGGCGAGCTCTGCAAAACTGACCGACGCCACGGTGCGCGGGTCGCCGGTGACCCGGCGCAGATCCGAGTCGTGAAAGAGCACCGCGACCCCGTCGCTCGTGAGATGACAGTCTGACTCGACGTAGTCGACTCCGGCCGCGACCGCCGCGGCGACCGATGCTCGCGAGTTCTCGGCGATCCCACGCGCCTCAAGTGCCGGCGTCACCAGACCGCGGTGCGCGAAGACCCGGGGAGTCGGCGTGCCAGTGAGGTAGGGGTGCGTCATCGATGAGCCCTTCGAGCCGTACAGGTGTTGCCCCCAGCTTAGGGGTTTCGCGGGGGCGCGGCAGTTCACCGCCCGGTCGCTCGGCAGCACTAGAATCCGGGCTATGACTCGACAGAAACCCCTGCGCGGCAGCGCGCCAGAGGTGTTTCTGGCGTTCTTGCGGCTCGGGCTCACCTCGTTCGGCGGGCCGATCGCGCACCTCGGCTACTTTCGCGAGGAGTTTGTCGCCAGGCGAGGCTGGTTGAGCGAGCGCCAATATGCGGAGCTCGTCGCACTGTGCCAGTTCTTGCCGGGGCCGGCATCGAGTCAGGTTGGGTTCGCGATCGGCCTCGGCCGGGCTGGGTATCGTGGCGCACTCGCGGCGTGGGCGGCATTCACCCTGCCCTCTGCCGCGCTGATGCTGCTCGTCGCGTCTGGCGCCGCACTCTTTACCGGCACGGTCGGTGCCGGTGTGCTCATCGGCCTGCAGGCGGTCGCGGTGGCGGTGGTCGCGCACGCGGTCTGGGGCATGGCGCGCACGCTGACCCCCGACCTCAGGCGCATGCTCATCGGGATCGTCGCGGCTATGATCGCGCTCTTCATGCCAGGCTCCCTGGGCCAGATCGCCGCGATCGGGCTCGGCATCGTCGCGGGTCTGCTGGTGTGCAGAAGCGAGCCTGCTGCCATCGAAGAGGATCGCCACCAGCCCTCGCCGGTCTCACCCCGGGCAGCGATGGTCTGCCTCTGCTCGCTCGCCTCACTGCTCATACTGCTGCC
Source organism: uncultured Leucobacter sp. (assembly GCA_937967375.1). Taxonomy (GTDB): domain Bacteria; phylum Actinomycetota; class Actinomycetes; order Actinomycetales; family Microbacteriaceae; genus Leucobacter. The sequence goes on along the minus strand of CALCJF010000098.1, from coordinate 173 downwards.
GGTCCTCGCAGCCACGCTAGCCTCCCCGCTGCTGAGCACAGCCGACGCGTTCACGCGCGCGGGCGCGCTCGTATTCGGCGGCGGTCACGTGGTGCTGCCCCTGATGCAGGCAGAACCCGCCATCGCGAGCGCGGTGACGCCGCGCGCAGCGAGGGCCGTGAGCAGGTCGGGCT
>CALCJF010000097.1 GCA_937967375.1 uncultured Leucobacter sp. | reverse complement strand
GGCTCGAACCCCAGCGCATCGAACAGCTCGCGGGTGCGCTTCTGGCGGGTGCGCGGGATCACGGTGATCACGCTGCCAGCGCGCCCCACCCGGCCCGTTCGGCCCGCGCGATGCACGTAAGCCTTCGGGTCGTCGGGCGGGTCGGCTTGCAGTACAAGATCGATGTCGTCAACGTGGATGCCGCGAGCCGCCACGTCGGTCGCGACGAGCACGTCGGCTTTGCCCGCGGTGAACTTCTCGAGATTGCGCTCGCGTCGGGCCTGACTGAGATCGCCGTGCAGCGAGATCGCCCGCAGGCCTGCGCCGGAGAGCAGCTCGGTCACCATCTCGGCGTAGGCGCGGGTGCGGCAGAACACCACCGCGCGCCCCCCGCCGGCACCGTCGAAGCCGTCGCGCACCAGTTGCACGATTGCGTCGTCTTTGTGTTCGCGCAGCACGATGCATACTCGGTGTGTCACGTTGAGCTGAGGTTTCCAGTCGACAACATCGCCGTTCTCAGCACCGCCCTCACCCGCGATCTCGTGTATCGCGGGCCGCGGCATGAACTCACGCACCAGCCCGTCAACGCCGCGATCGAGAGTCGCAGAAAAAAGCAGCCGTTGCCCGCCCCGGCGGGTCTGTCGCAAGATGCGCTGCACCGGCTCGATAAAGCCGAGCTCGGCCATGTGGTCGGCCTCGTCGATGACGGTGATGGCGATCTGTCCGAGCGAGAGGTGCCCGCGCTTCGCGAGGTCTTCGATGCGCCCGGGGGTTCCGATGGCGATATCGACGCCGCGTTTCAGAGCGTGCAGCTGCGGCTCGAACGGCTGCCCACCGACGAACTGCCCGGTGAAGAGCCCGACGGCGCGAGCGATCGGCTGCACGGTGCGGTCGATCTGCAGGGCCAGTTCTCGCGTCGGGGCAAGGATCAGCGCCTTCGGTGCTCGCGCCGTGTGCTTCACCGGTCGCGCAGAGCGCTCACCGCGTTTCAGCTGTTGCTTCGGCTTCTCGTTCGGAAACGCACCCTCGGCCCGCAGCTTCATCATGCGCTCGACGAGCGCAGAACCGAACGCGATCGTCTTGCCCGACCCTGTGCGTGCACGACCAAGTAGGTGGTGCCCCGCAAGCACATCGGGAATGGTCGCCGCTTGGATGGCGAACGGCTTCTCAGCCCCGAGCTCGCCGAGCGCTCGCACAATATTGCCGCCGAGGCCGAGATCGCCCCAGCTCAGCCCCGCGACGTCTTCGGGCCGAGTGCGCTTCGCCTCGAGCGGAGCGGGCATCGCTTGCAACTGCGGCAGCGCCGACGCGCCGTGCTGCCCCCTCGCGCCGCCCTGTCGATCCTTGCGCTGATCCCGCGCCTGCTCATCGCGCGACGCACGCTTCTGCACGACGGAACCCGCAGCACTGTCGCCACCTGCTGCTCGGCCCGCGGTGCGGGGCTTCTTGCCCCCGGTCGCACGTCGCGGATCGTAATTGCTCGGAGCGCGATATCCTCGCCTGCCCGCCATCTAGATGCCCTCCCGGTCGCTCGCGGGCGCTTCTACTACCGGCGCATCCACCCGAGCCAGTCGTCTCGCGACCCGCCTGTCGTGGGCGCGCTCGCGGCGACGTTCAACCGCGAAGTAGAGCGTCGGCAGCACGATCAGCGTCAGCACTGTCGACGACAGCAAACCACCGATCACCACGACCGCGAGGGGCTGTGAAATGAACCCACCAGATCCGGTAATGCCCATGCCCATGGGGGTCAGCGCGAGAATCGTGGCGAGCGCCGTCATGACGATGGGCCGCAGACGCAGTGAAGAACCGCTGATCACCGCTTCGTAGAGCGGTTTGCCGCGTTCGCGCTGCTGATTCACTAGGTCGATCAGCACGATGGCGTTTGTCACGACGATGCCGATGAGCATCAGCACGCCGATGAGCGATGCGACGCCGAGCGGAATGCCCGTCGCGATGAGCAGCAACAGCGCGCCGGTGGCAGAGAATGGCACCGAGATCAGCAGCAGCAGTGGCTGCAGCAGGCTCTTGAAGGTCGCCACCATCACGACGTAGACGATAAGAATCGCTGCGAGCAGCGCGAGCCCGAGTTGCTGGAATGCTTCGCTCTGCTGAGACATGACGCCACCGATGTTCGCACTCGCGCCTGCCGGCAGCTTCACCGAGTCGAGAGCGGCATTGACCTCGACGCTTGCGCTGCTGAGGTCATCGCCTGAGGGGAGCGCCGACACCGTGGCGATACGGGTCGCGTCTTGCGTGCGAATGGTCACCGGTCCGTCGGCCACCTCGACTGCGGCAAGCGAGTCGAGACGCACCTCACCGTCTATTGTCGGCACGAGGATCGCGGCAACGCCTGCCTGGTCGCTCGGCGCGACGCCCTGCGCGAGATAGATATTGACGTTCGTATCGTCGAGCGAGATCTGGCCGATCTGCCTTGGCTGCATCTGTTGCGACACGAGCGAGGCGACGGCGACCTCGCTGAGGCCAGCCTCGGCCGCCTTCGCGCGGTCGACCACAATCGCAAGATACGGACGCGAGGTGGCGAGGTCGCTCTCAACCTGCTTCAGACCCGACTGTTTCTTCAGAGCGGCGACGACTGCATCGCTCGCTTCGGCGAGCGTCTCTTGGTCGGGCGCCGACACGGCAACCTCGATCGCACTCGACATCGTCATTCCGCCATCGGATGAGCCGATCGAGAATTCGCCGGCATCATCGAGTCCATCGACCGCCGCCCGAATCTCGTCTTGCACTTCGGTCTGCTTCGCGTCTTCGTCGGTGGTGATCGAGTAACTGATCACGCCGTCACCGCCTGCACCGAAGATCGCGCTCATGCCACTGCCCCCGCTGCCGATGGTCACCTGCACCATCTTGACCGCAGAGATACCGTCGAGTGCCTCTTCAACGCGCTCGACCTGCGCGAGTTGCGCATCCAAACTCGTGCCAGGTGCCAGCGTCTGCGTCAGGCCGACCGAGTTCTGCTCGTCAGAGCCCATGAAATTGGTTTTCATGAACGGGGTCGCGGCGATGGTGCCACCGAAGACGATCACCGCGAGCAGCAGCGTGACCGCCGGATGCTTCAGCGTCCACTTCACGATGGGCAGGTAGCCACGCTGCATCGCGGTCGCGTGCTCCTCGTGCGAGGCCTGAGGGTGGCGCAGCGAATTGCTGAGGTTCTTCTCGCGTTTCGCAGATCGCGTCTTTGCGCCCGGCTTTCCATCGCGCAAGAACCAGAAGGCCAGCACCGGCACGATGGTGAGCGACACCAGCAGCGAGGCGGCGAGCGCGATCGTGACCGTGAAAGCAAATGGCCTGAACATCTCGCCGACCATGCCCGACACGAACGCCATCGGCAAGAACACTGCGACCGTGGTGATGGTCGAGGCGGTAATGGCCCCGGCCACCTCACGCACGGCGGCGACGATGGCCGTAGCGCGATCCGCTCCCACCCGCAACTCGCCGAGGTGCCGCTTAATGTTCTCGATCACCACAATCGAGTCGTCGACGACACGCCCGATCGAGATCGTGAGCGCCCCGAGCGTCAACATGTTGAGCGTATAGTTCGCGAAGTTGAGCCCGACGAATGTGAGTAGCACCGATACCGGGATCGAGATTGCCGTCACGAGTGTCGCCCGCACCGACATCAGAAACACGAGAATCACGAGCACAGCGAACACCAGGCCGAGCAGCCCCTCGGTAGTGAGGGTTTCGATCGACCGCTCGACATAGGGCGCCTGGTCGAACACTACCTCGAGCTTCGCACCGTCAAGCGAGGCTTCAAGATCATCAAGCGCAGATCGCACAACGTGCGAGACCTCGACAGTGTTGGCCGACGAGAGCTTGGTCACGGCGATCGTGAGTGCCGGCTCTCCGTTCACCCTCGAGATACTCTGCTGGGGGTTGGCCTCCAGAGCAACGTTTGCGACTTCGCCGATAGTGATCACGGGCAGAGGATCAAGCTGCGGCGCCTCGACGGGCTGCTGCTGGGCAGCCTGAGCTGACGCCCCTGCACCGCCGGGCATTGCTGCGGCTCCGGCCGCCGCCGCGGCCTGCTGCGCTGCTGTCGCGGCTTGGGCGCGCGCCTGCAGCATGCCGGCGTCGCGCACGAGGGGCAGCGCACTGATCTGCTCGACGGAGTCGAGCTTCGATCCCGCTTGCACCGCGAGCGTCTGCCCGTTCTCGGTGACGCTGCCAGCAGCCATGAGCACGCCACTCTGCTGCAGCGCATCAGGAATCGCCTGAGCACTCAGATACTCTTCTGCGAGTCGGTCGCTGTTCGGTGTGATCGTCACCCGATCGCCGCGGGCGCCGATGAGCTGCGCCTCGCGCACCCCGTCGAGATCGTTCAGCTCGGGCACCGCAATGCGTTCGATAAGGCGGGCGGTCTCTTCGGCGTCGGTTCCGCTCGGCGGCGTGACCGCGACCTGCACGACCGGCAGATCGTCAATCGAACCAGACATCACCTGAGGGTCGACGCTCTCTGGCAGCATGCGCGAAATGCGCGAGACCGCACGTTCGACTTTTTGCTCAGTAGCCGCGAGGTCGACGCCGTAGGTGAACTGCGCGAGCACCATCGAGGCACCAGTCGACGAGGTGGCGGTCGTCTGTTCGAGTCCGGGCACCCCGCGCAAGGCAGTCTCGACGGGCGTCGAGACGTCGTTGTTCACGACTTCCGGGGAGGCCCCTGGGTAGGTCGACAGCACCACGATCGCCGGAAACTGCACCGAGGGCATCAGTTCTTGCTTGAGCGAGCCGACCCCGATCACCCCGAAGACCGACGCGACGATCGTGACGAGGGCGATGAGCGCGCGGTTCTTGAGGCTCAGTTTCGAGAGCAGGTGCATAAGCAAATTGTTTCATGCGCTGTGCCTCTGCAGCACCCCAGCGCATTACCTTCCCTACTGCAACCCTCAAGCAGGTGGGCACTAGGTGTTGCCTCGGCCGCACGCAGACAACATTTACTGCCCACCTGCGGTAGGGGCACGGGTAGGGGCGTCTGATCGCTGCACGGTATGCGGCCCGCACTCACCGCGAAGCGGCATAATCGAAAGGTGGTGAAAACGAGCAAACGCACCCTCGGGGCGATCACTCCCGACGACTTCGACAGGCTCAGGCAACTGCGCAAGATGCAGGGCCTGGCACTCGGGCTGTTGCTCGCGATGGCCGTTGTCTTCGTCGTCAGTTTCGCCCTGCAGCAGCACTACCCGTGGCTCAGCTACGTGCGTGCCGCCAGCGAGGGCGGCATGGTCGGCGCGCTCGCCGACTGGTTTGCGGTCACCGCTCTGTTCAGAAGGCCGCTCGGTCTGCCGATCCCGCACACCAATCTCATCTCGAACAAGAAAGACGAGATCGGCGACGGCCTCGGCTCATTCATCGAGCAGAACTTTCTCGCCGACGATGTGGTGCACGCGAAGCTCAGCGAGATCAGCGGCGCTCGCATGGCCGGCGAGTGGTTGCAGCAAAAGGATCACGCTGCGCGCGTGGGTGACATGGTCGCGAACGCGGGTCTCGGCGCGCTGACGGTGCTGAACGACAACGATGTGCAAGAGCTCATCGAGGCGCTCGTGCGCAAACACATGATCGAGCCAGAGTGGGGGCCGCTCATGGGTCGCGCACTCGATTCGTTTCTCGCGGGTGGCCATCACGAGGCGCTACTCGAGGTCGGCGCCGATCGCCTGCAGGAGTGGCTGGTGCAGCACCCCGAAGCGTTCGACCGCATGCTCTCCTCTCGTCTGCCGTCGTGGCTGCCGAGCATTGCGCAGCGCTTTGTCGATGACCGCATGCACGCTGAGGCGGTGCGCTTCGCCCAGGCGGTTCGCGACGACCGCGAGCACCCCTTCAGACAGGCCGTCAGTGGCTTCTTCGCCGATCTGGCTCGCGATCTTGGCGAGAAGCCCGAATTGCAAGCGCAACTCGAGGCGTTCAAGCACGAGGTGTTCGATAGCCCCCGAATTCGTTCGCTCGCCGAAAGCACCTGGGTGACGGCCCGCGCGGCTCTCGTCGAGATGCTCGAGGATCCGCAGAGCGAGCTGCGAAAACGCATGCTCGCGGCGCTGCAAGACTTCGGCGGGCGGCTCAGGGCCGACAGCACCCTGCAGTACAAAATCGACGTGTGGGTGATGCAGGTCGTCGAGCACCTCGTGCGCAACTATCGGCACGATCTGGCGCGGGTGGTGTCAGACACCGTGCGGCGCTGGGACGCGCGCGAGGCCGCCGAGAAGATCGAGTTGCAGGTGGGCAAAGACCTGCAGTTCATCAGAATCAACGGCACCGTTGTCGGCTCGCTCGCCGGGCTCGCGATCTACACGATCGCAACCCTGGTCATTCTGCCGCTTACGGCATAGCGGCGACCCACCCGCTCTGCGCGCCAAGGTTCTTAGCCCGCGAACGCGACTGGTAGCTGCATGTCTTGCACGCGATCTGTGGCAGCCGTGTGGTCGGCTCGCGTGGTGATCGCGCACTGCTGCACGTTGCAATCGATGCCCTCTTGCGCAGCGGGGGGCACGAGCAGGTGCACCTCGAAGGCACCCCGATCAGGGTCGTCGTAGCCCTTATTGGCGAAGGCCTTCCATGCCCAGTCGTCGGTGATCCACGCGCTCGACAAAGCTTTATCGGTGCCCGCGGCTTCACCCTCCATCGCACCCTCCGGTAGCCCGCCGAGGCAGGGCGAAGGCTTCGTGCCCGCCTTCTCGGGAACCAGACAGATCGAGACATAGATTCCGATCGCCGGGTCGTAGCCGCTGCCGCGCACCACGACCTCTTCGCCCGCGCGCAGCTTCGAGAGGTCGGCAGGCTCCCCGTCGAGAGTCTCGACCGAAAGCACGCGCGTGCGACCATCTGCTCCCTTCGCCTCGGCAGTGGCAGCAAAGTCGGTGGGCAGCTTCTGCCCCGAGCCGCCCGCACTCTGATGCGTCAGAATCGGCACGACGACCGCCGCCGCTGCACCCAGCAGCGCAAGAATGGCAACCGCGAGCACCACCAAAAGCACGCGCCGCGAATTGCCTCCCCGTGCGACCCGATCGTTCATGCTCACATCGTATCCCTGGACAGGCATGTCTCCGGTATCGATCCGGCACGCAATGCTTCGGTGACGCTGTGAGCGATACGAGTGCCCCCAGTTCAGTGCTAAGATCGGTGCTATACGTCCATTTTGCGTTAATTGAGCAGCGCTTCGCGAGAACAGACCTTTCGCGAGGCCCGAATGTGTAAGGGGGTCACGCGTGGGGCGCGGCCGTCAAAAAGCAAAGCACACCAAAGTCGCTCGGGAGTTGAAGTATTTCAGCCCGAATACTGATCTTTCGCAACTTCAGCGCGAGCTGGCTACGCATACTTCTTCCGAAGAAGATGCCTGGGCCGAGTACGCCGATAAGTACAACGACGACGAAGACGACTTCGACGACGAGGAGTAGCCTCGGCGGTTGAGCGTGTTCTCAACCGCGTCGTCACGGCGCAGCGCACCGCGCGGCACTCTGCGCGCTGCGCTGCGCAGCCTTAGTCGGCGAAGCTCCCGACCAGCCGCACAGCGCCCCCGTCGACGCCCTTCGCGCCCTGCTCGAAGCCGGCAAAGTCGCGCTCGCTCGTGCTGATGACACCCGCCTGCCACACCTTGAGGCCCTCGGCGGTCAGCGCTGCCGAGACGGCAGCCGCCTGCGATGCATCGACCACGGCGAACATGCCAACCCCGAGGTTCCACGCACCCTCGAGGCTCTCGAGCGAGTGACCGCCGAGGTCGGCGAGGTGCCTGAATACGGGCAGCGGCGACCAGGTGCTGCGATCCAGCTCAACCCATGAGCCGACTGGAAGCACGCGGGCGAGATTGGCAGCAATGCCGCCACCGGTAACGTGGCTGAGCGAGTGGATCGCACCCGCAAGCGAGGGGTTCTCGAGCACCCGCAGCAGCGGGCCGGTGTAGAGGGCGGTCGGCTCGAGCAGGGCCTCACCGTAGGTCGCACCGAGCTCGTCGCAGTGATCGGTGTACAGAATGTCACGCCCGGCGAGAATGTGTCGCACGAGCGAGAAACCGTTCGAATGCAGACCAGAGGCGCCCATCGCCAATACGACATCGCCGTCGTTCACGCGGGCGGGGCTCAGCAGATCGTCGGCCTCGACCACACCAACGGCGGCGCCCGCAACGTCGTAGTCGTCAGGGCCAAGCAGACCGGGGTGCTCAGCGGTTTCGCCACCGACGAGTGCCGTACCAGTGGCCTCGCAGGCCTCGGCAATGCCGCGCACGATCGACGCGATGCGCTCGGGTACCACCTTGCCGCAGGCGATGTAATCGGTCATGACGAGCGGCTTCGCGCCGACCACCACGATGTCGTCTACGACCATTGCGACGAGGTCTTGACCGATGGTGTCGTGCTTATCAATCGCCTGCGCAATCGCAACCTTCGTGCCGACGCCGTCGGTCGACGAGGCAAGCAGAGGTCGCTTGTAGCGCAGCAGCGCGCTCGCGTCGAAGAGGCCTGCGAAGCCGCCCACTCCCCCGAGCACCTCGGGGCCGTGCGTGCGCGCGACCGCCGATTTCATCAGTTCTACGGCGAGATCGCCCGCCGCGGTGTCTACTCCGGCCTGTGCGTATGCGTTGCTCTGTTCGCTCACTCTTACAAGCCTACCTGCACGCACGGGCAGAGTAGACTTATCGGGTCGCGGCAGGCGACGCTCGGTCGACTCGCAGGAGCATCACGAATACATGTGCGGCATCGTAGGCATCGTCTCTCACGAACCCGTTAACCAGCAGGTCTATGACGCCCTGCTCCTACTGCAACACCGCGGCCAAGACTCCACGGGCATCGCGACCGCCGACGGCAGTCAGTTTCACATGGTGAAGGCCAGCGGCCAGGTGCGCGAGGCTTACCGCACCCGCGACATGCGCTCACTGCTCGGCAACATCGGGCTCGGGCACGTGCGCTACGCGACGAGCGGTTCGGCTGCGCGCGAAGAAGAAGCACAGCCTTTCTACGTGAACGCCCCCTACGGCATCATCCTCGTGCACAACGGCAATCTGACGAACACTCGCGAGCTGAATGCCGAGATGCACAGCGTCGACCGGCGTCACTTGAACACTCACTCCGATACCGAGCTGCTGCTCAACGTGCTCGCAAACGAGCTGCAGCATGCTTCTGGCAGTCCGACGCTCGACGCGGGCAAGGTGTTCGACGCAGTCTCTCGCGTGCACGAGCGGGTTGAGGGCTCATATGCGGCCATTGCTCTCATCGCTGGCTACGGCCTGCTCGCGTTTCGCGATCCCTTCGGTATTCGCCCGCTCGTGCTCGGTCGCCGCAGCGGCCAGGGTGGGCGCGATGAGTGGGTCGTCGCGAGCGAATCGCTCGTGCTCGAGTCCGGTGGCTACGAGATCGTGCGCGACGTGGCCCCCGGGGAGGCGATCTTCATCTCGCCCGACGGTGAGATGCACTCGCGCCAGTGCGCCGCCAACCCCAGGCTCCTACCCTGCTCGTTCGAGTACATCTATCTCGCTCGCCCCGACTCGGTGCTGAGCGGCATTTCGGTCTACGATGCGCGCCTGCGCCTCGGCGATGTGCTCGCCGAGCAGGTGGTGGCTGAGGTGCCGAAGGGCGACATCGACGTGGTCATGCCCATTCCCGACTCAGGTCGCCCAAGCGCGATGCAGCTGGCAAGCAAGCTCGGTGTCGAGTACCGGGAGGGCTTCTTCAAGAACCGATACGTCGGCCGAACCTTCATCATGCCCGGGCAGTCAGTACGCAAGAAGAGCGTGCGCCAAAAGCTCAATGCGATGAGCACCGAGTTTCGCGGCAAGAACGTGCTGCTCGTCGACGATTCGATTGTGCGCGGCACCACTTCGGGGCAGATCGTCGACATGGCACGGGCAGCTGGCGCAGCGTCAGTCACCTTCGCCTCAGCCGCTCCCCCAGTGCTCTTCCCGCACGTATACGGCATCAACATGCCGACCCGCAATGAACTCATCGCGCACGGCCGCACGAACCGCGAGATCGCCGAGGTCATGGGCGCTGATCACCTCGTCTACCAGACGGTCGAGGGCATGAACCGCGCGATCCTCGCGGGCCAGAGCACCGTCACCGAACTTGAAGAAAGCTGCTTTACCGGCAACTACCTTGCCGGAAACGTCAGCGAAGACTACCTCGCGTACGTCGAAGCGACGCAGACCAGTTGAGCCGCGCGCGAGACGCGCACTCAAAAGAACCCGGTACCGTTTCGTTGGTACCGGGTTCTTTTTATCGCGTGGGATCAGCGCTTCGCGCGCCGGATCTAGGCGTCGTCTTTGCCCTGGGCGCGTTCGGCTGCTGCAGCGCGAAGCGCATCTGCTTCGGCCTTCGCTGCCGCGGCCTCGGCCTTTGCCTTCGCAAGCTCATCTTCGATGCTCGGCTCGGCGGCAGCGGGTGCCTCAGCAGGAGTCACAGGAGCGGCAGGGCTCGAGGCGACGTCTGCCTCAGCCTTCTTCTGCTCTTCGGGGTTCGATACTTCCTTTTTCAGGATCTTCATCGACTGGCCAAGGCTCTTCGCGAGCGCCGGCAGTTTCGGTGCACCGAACAACAACAGCACGACGAAGAGCAAGATCCACGGAGTTGGCCCGTGAAAGAGATTTCCCATTGGTATGTCGCTTTCGATCAGAGAAGTATGCCTGTTATCTTACGTCAGTCTGTACAGCCAGCGCAGCGCCTCGCTTGCGCCCAGCGACCGCCCCGAGCAGCAGCGAAAGCAGCGCGCCGACGACAAGACCGATCGCGCCGCCGACCACCGCCATCAGGCCCGCAACCTGGCCGAGCTCGTAGTTCGCACCCTCGGGCACAGGAAAGAACAGGCTGACGACAGCGCCGACAAGGATGCCGAGCACGACTGCCCCGATGATGATTCGGCCGTAGCGTACCGAGCGCCGCAGCTCGACCTGCACGGGTTGGTGCACGTTCTCAACTACCTCAACGGCCTCTTCGGGGGTCGCGTGCTCGTCGGGAAGGTTGGAAGCATTGGACATGCCCCCATTCTTTCAGGGTTCCGCTGAGTGAATGCCCACCGCACCGCTAGCTCCGCGTGCGCAGAAGCGGCAGCAGCCCATCGAGGTTCGCCCGGGTGCCCGAGGCGCTGATCCTCGCCGCCGAAACCGCATCGTCCCAGCCGAGCGAACCCGTCGCGAGCGCAACCCAGGTGACGGGGTCGGTTTCGATCACGTTCGGCGGCGTGCCACGGGTGTGGCGGGGGCCGGCGACGCACTGCGTGGCGCCGAAGGGGGGCACGCGCACCTCGACCGAGTTGCCCGGTGCGAGCGCCGCGAGCTCTTCGAGCAGAAACCGTACCGCAGTGGCAAGCTGCTGCCGCTCGGTGCTGCCTCCCTGCACCGCACGAAGCGCCGCGATGCCGTCGCCCTCGCTGATTCGTCGTTTCGCCATGCTGCCAGACTAGCCTCACCAGGCACGCAGGCGGGGCCACCGCGATCACTCGCAGTGGCCCCGCCCGTATCGCACTTCGGCGCGTCTGCTACGCCTCTTCGCTCACGCGCTGCGAACGAATTCGGCGAGCGACAAGAATCGCGCCACCGCTCATCAGCAGCAGGGTGGCTGCGGCGATGCCTGCAAACATACCAAACTCAGCGCCGGTGTTCGAGAGCCCGCCCGGCACCGCAGCGAAGTTCAGCGAGCCGGAGTTCGTCACGTTGCCCGCGACGTCGAAGGCGCGGAACTGCACCGTCGAGGCCTCAGCGCCGAGCTTCAGATCGACTGCAAAGTCGGCCGAAGTGTTCACTGCCGAAGCAAAAGCGGCCACCGTGACGGTGTCATTCGGGTTCGCGAGTTCGACATCGACCCAATCACCGTTGCCGATACGGTACTGCACCGCGGAGACACCGGAGGTGCTGTCAGACGCGGTGCCGCTCACGGTACCCCGTTTCTTCGCATCGGCCGTCACCTGCAGCTGGGGAGCCACAGAGTCGATGTTTACCGACTGCACGGACTCGCTCTCATTGCCGAACTGGTCGGTCGCGCGCACGAACAGCACCTGCTCACCCTGCTCGGTGAAGGTGACACCGTCAACGTACTCCTGCCAGGTCTGACCGTCGAGCGAGTACTCGATCTCGATGGCGTCACCGAATTCGTTAGACGCCGACACGAATACGGTCGAGGGCGTTGCCTGCAACCAACCCGAAGCCGAAGGCGCCGGGTTGCTCGAGAACGCGATCACCGGATCGGCGCTAGCCTCGAGTTCGACAGCGATGTCGTCAGCAGCCGCCGAAATCGCCACGTCGCCGGTGAAGCCACGTGAGCCGTCATCGGTCAGCGCGACGAAGTCGCAGCTCGTGTTCGGAGTGAGCGTGGTCACCTTGCCCTCCGCGTCAGTGACACCGGCGTCGCGCCAGCCCTCGTCACCCTCGCAACTCATAGCGACCTTTGCGTTTGCTGCGGGGTCGCCATTCGCATCGGTTACCACAACGTTGGCCGCGCTCAGCGCCGCACGGAACGCACCGCCGCCGAGAATGCGAGCCGCGTGAGCCATGCGCGGCTCCGAAACGAACTCGAGCGTATCGGTCGTCTGGTGGTAGGCGGGCTCAAGGATGATGTTCGTGCCGCCGGCCCAGTGCATCCAGCTGAAGACTGCTGCCTTGATGCCCACGTCGTGGAACGGCTGGTGATCGCTACGGCTGACCGTGCCGATCGGCAGGTCGCCATTACCCGAGAGCAGCGACACCTGGTTCGAGAAGTCGAGCACGGTGCTCTCGTGTGGCGCGAGGGGCGCTCGGTTCGTGTCAGCGGTCAGTGCCCAGAACTTGAACTCCTGGCCGGGGTTGCCGGGGTACGCGGTGCCGGCCATATCCATGTTCCATGCGCCAAGGGTACGAGCCTGCTCCTCGGGCGACATCACGGTCTTCACGTGGTAGTTCGATCCCTGGTAACCCGACTCCTCGGCGCCCCATGCGCCGAAGCGAATCTCAGCGTCGTACGAGTACTGGCTCATGATGCGCGCGATCTCGAGCATGATGCTGACGCCCGAGCCGTTGTCGCTCGCACCGGGGCTGCCGAGCACCGAGTCGATGTGGGCACCGAGGTAGATGATCGGAGCCTCGGGGTCACCGCTGGCGGCAGGAATCACGCCGATGGCGTTGTGGCTCGTGGCCGCTCCGCGATCCGTCGTGATCGTCAGCGAGAGGTCTCCCCCTGCGAGCAGGGTACGCATGCGCTTGCCCTGGTTGTTCGCTGAACCGACGACCACCATGTCGGTGAGAGTCACGTCGAGGTTGCCTACGTTCGGCAACGCTTCGGGGCTCGAGATGCCGTCAACCTTGGTGAGCACCACTGCGGCGACTCCGGCGGTCTTGAGGTCCTTGAGCAGCTGAGTGCGGGTCGCGGCGGTATTGTTCCAGTCCGCGAGCACGATCTTGCCCACGAGATCAGTGCGCTCTGCGATCCCCGTGAGTGTCGACCCGATATCGACGAGCTGCCCGGTAACTGGCGCATCCTGGCCGGTAAAGACACCGTTGTTTGCGGGCCGGAACTGCCAGCTAGCATACTCATCGGTGTACCGGCTCGGAACCACGTCAGCGAAGATCTGGGCGGTCACCGGAAACTCTTCGATCTCGGTCTCCATACCGTAAGACGCGAATGTTTCGGCTACCCAGTTCACGGCCTCCATCTCTGCGGCGGTGCCCCGCAAACGCGGCCCGATCTCATGGGAGAGCTTGACGTCGTTCTGCCAGATGTTTTCCGGAACGACCTGCGACAGGTAGTCGTTCTGAAAGTCGGGCAGCAGGTTTCCGCTGGTGAGCGCCTCGATCGCATCGGCGGGCGGAGCGGCTTGGGCGTACGCGGCCGAGGTCGACGATAGCATCAGCGGCAGCGCAATGGCAGCGGCACCGACCGCATATAGTGGTCGCCGACTACGCGAGAACGCGCGCGACGAAGGTTGCTTTGAAAGCATGAACAGATGTCCTCTCTGACAACGGTTGTTCGCCTCAATACCGGTCATGCGCACTCTTCGACGGCGTGCGCCGATCGGGCGCTTCGCCTTCCTCAGACAGGGCACTGATGGTGTCTTGTCTGTTTCCCCGAGGTCTTCTCGTCAAGCGGCAGATCCAGTTACGGAAGCTGTGTGATGCAGGCGCAGCTTTGCGCCTCAGTTCAACCGTATCGAGGGCCCATATCGTGTTGACGGGATCTGACTCTTTGTCGCCAGAGTGCTGACAGTTTGGCCTAGCTTCGATGTTTTTCGCAGACGTATGAGCCGAATCTCGGCGAGAAGGTCACGGCTCGGAAGCAATTTGCTCTCCCAGAGGCGGCTTGGATGGACAAGAGCTCACTATTTGGTTCATTCCGCGACGAATTTCCGATAACCTGCCATATATAGCAGATGACACTTTTGCGCGACCGAGTGACTCAATGGGGCCCCACTTAATGGATCTTGACGACATCGACCTTGCCATCCTTCGCGTGCTTTCCGCAGATGCGCGCGTCTCGATGACCCAACTTGCCGAGGCGGTTCATATCTCACGAGCGAGCGCGCATGCCCGCTTCAAGCGGCTCGTCGACGCTCAGGTGATTACGGGCTTCACCGTGCAGGTCGACCCCGTTCGCGCAGGCCAGCACGCCTCTGCCTACGTGACACTCGCCGTCGAACAGCCCCAGTGGCAAGAGGTTCGCAAGCGTCTCGGATCGATTCCCGAGGTGCATCACATTGCGCTGATCGGAGGCGAGTTCGACGTGATCGTGCTCGTGCGTGCCCGCGATAACCGAGATCTGCGAAGGGTCGTGCTCGAAGAGATTCAGTCGATTCCAGCCGTCCGCGGCACACGCACACAGATCATCTTCGAAGACACTCAGATCACGAGCAGCACGCTGCCCCGGGATCGCTAGAATCTTCAGGCACGCAAAAGGGCCAGCACACCGAATCCCTTCGGCATGCTGGCCCTCAGCAGTCTCGCTACCCTAGCTCAGCAGCGCCCGGTCGTCGAACGATGCACCCTTGATCTTCGAGAACTCCTCAAGAAGTCTGGGCACGGTCAGCGTCTTCTTCTCTTCTTCAGACGCCTGGAAGACGATGCGACCCTCGTGCATCATGATGAGGCGGTTGCCAAGACGCAACGCCTGCTCCATGTTATGCGTGACCATCAGGGTCGTGAGCCCGCCCTGCTTGACGATGCGCTCAGTCAGGTCGGTGACGAGCGCCGCGCGCTGCGGGTCGAGCGCGGCTGTGTGCTCATCGAGCAGCAGAATGCTCGGGTGCGTGAACCCTGACATCAGCAGCGAGAGCGCCTGCCGCTGTCCGCCGGAGAGCAGGCCGACCTTGGCGGGAAGACGGTTCTCGAGCCCGAGCTCGAGCGACTGCAGCTCGGTTCGGAAGCGCTCGCGCTGCTTCGCTCCGAGCGCGAGCCCCAGGCCACGACGCTGACCGCGGCGAAGGGCGAGGGCGAGGTTCTGTTCGATCGTCAGGTTCGGCGCAGTGCCGGCCATCGGATCCTGGAACACGCGCCCGATGTACTTCGCGCGCTGGTGCTCCTGCAGCTTGTTCACCTTGCGGCCGTCGATCTCGATAACGCCGGAGTCCACGAAATAGCGACCTGCGACGGCGTTCAGCAACGTCGATTTGCCCGCACCGTTCGAACCGATGATCGTGACGAAATCGCCCTCGGCGAGCTCGAGGTCGAGGTCGACGAGCGCGCGACGCTCGTTCACAGTCCCGGCGAAGAAGGTCTTGGAAATCTTGTCGATCTTCAGCATGGGCTACTCCTTTCCAGCCTGCGCGCCACCCGAGGGCGCCGCGGCGTTCGCGGCTTCGGCCGCTTCGACGACTCCGACCCCTGCGGTGAGCGCGACGGCCGGATCTGCGTTCATGGGCTCTCGAGGCTGCACGCGGCCGCCACGCCCACGCAGCGACGGAAGCTTCTTCAGGAAGCCCCAACGCGGCAGCAGCAGGGCGGCGATCACGAGCACGGCGGTGATGAGCTTCATATCATTCGGGTTCAGGCCCACGCGCAGCGCGCCGAAGATGATGAGGCGGTAAAGCACGGCACCGAAGAGCACCGCGAAGGTTGCCACCCAGATGTACCGCTGGCCGAACACTGCCTGGCCGAGAATCACGGAGGCAAGGCCGACGAGGATCAGGCCGACGCCCATCGAGATATCGGCGAAGCCCTGGTACTGCGCGACGATCGCACCGCACAGCGCGACCATGCCGTTCGAGATGCCGAGCGTCAAGATAGCGGTGAAGTCGGTCGAGACACCGAAGGAACGGATCATCGGCCCGTTGTCGCCAGTCGCCTGAACTGAGAGGCCGAGGTTCGTCGAGAGGAACCAGTCGACAACCAACTTGAGCAGAATAACTGCCACGAAGAGGATCGCGACACCCACCCAGGTACCAAGCAGCGACGCGTCCTTCATCGGAGTGAACACGGTCTCGGCTCGAAGCAAAGGGAAGTTCGCTTTGCCCATGATCCTGAGGTTGATCGACCACAGCGCGATCATGGTGAGAATGCCTGCGAGTAGGCCGTCGATCTTGCCCTTGGTGTAGAGCAGACCAGTAATGATGCCCGCGATCACCCCGGCCGCGCCACCCGCGAGGGTGGCGAGGACGGGGTTCACGCCGGATCCGATCAGCGCAGCTGCGGTTGCGGCTCCGGTGGTGAAGCTTCCATCAACTGTCAGATCGGGGAAGTTGAGCACGCGGAAGGTCAGATAAACCCCGAGTGCCATCACACCGTAGATGAGCCCAAGCTCAAGTGCGCCAATCATGTGTATTCCTTACGGGTTATTCGTTGGAACGACGAGGGTTACTCGACGGTCTCTGCCTGGTCGAGGATCTCCTTGGGGATCGTCACGCCCATGCGCTCAGCGGCGCCCGGGTTGACAACATAGGTGAAGGTCTTCGAGACCTCGACGGGCATGGTCGCGGGATCTGCGCCATCCTGCAGAATCTTGAGCGCCATCTCACCGGTCTGGTAGCCGAGCTGTTCGTAGTCGATACCGAGCGTTGCAACCGCACCGCCCTCGACGGTGCCTGACTCAGCACCG
This sequence comes from uncultured Leucobacter sp., assembly GCA_937967375.1. Taxonomy (GTDB): domain Bacteria; phylum Actinomycetota; class Actinomycetes; order Actinomycetales; family Microbacteriaceae; genus Leucobacter. The sequence goes on along the minus strand of CALCJF010000097.1, from coordinate 19,852 downwards.
ATCACGGGGATCTGCTTGGCCTCAGCGACCTGAACGAGCGACGAGATGCCCGAAACGACCATGTTGTCGGTCGGCACGTAGATCGCGTCGACATCGCCGAGTGCCTCGGTCGCCTGCTGAATGTCGTTCGCAGTGGTCACGGTCGTCGAGACAATCTCGAGGCCCAGGTCGGGAGCAGCCTTCTCAGCGGCATCAACCTGCACCTGCGAGTTGACCTCGCCCGAGGCGTAGACGATGCCGACCTTCTTGGCATCCGGTACGAGCTCCTTGAGCAGCTTCAGCTGTTCATCGATCGGGGCCATGTCGCTGGTGCCAGTGATATTTCCGCCGGGCTTCTCGTTCGAGTCGACCAGCTCAGCCGCGACAGCGTCGGTGACTGCGGTGAACAGCACGGGCTTGTCGGTGATCGCCTGAGCGAGCGCCTGAGCCGCCGGGGTCGCAACCGCAAGCACGAGGTCGAGATCCTGCGAAGCGAAGGTCTGCGCGATGGTCACTGCGGTGGCCTGCTCACCGTTCGCGTTCTGCACGTCGAACTCGACGTCGACACCTGCGTCGTCGAAAGCCTTCTGGAAGCCGGCGGTCGCCGCGTCAAGTGCGGGATGCTGCACCAGCTGGCTGATGCCGATCTTGTAGGAGGCTGCGTCGCCACCATTATCGGTCGATTCGCTGCCGCCATTGCTGCAGCCTGCGAGTGCAAGTGCGCCCGCAGCGGCAAGTGCGATGCCTGTCAGAAGCTGACGTTTCATGTGCTTGTTCCTTACTTACTGTGTTGTTGGTGAAATGAAAACTGATTCGCGCTCGCGCGCAAAGACACCGCCTGCCCCACAGACGAGACAAGCAGCAAGGGTGAGCTGTCAGACGGCTTCAACGCCCGCGATCGCCGCAAGAAAGCGATCGTTCATCTCGGCTGAGCCGATCGTGACACGAATGCCGTCTGTGCCATACGCCCGTGCGATCACCGCGTGCTCGCGCAGTGCCGCATCGATCTCAGGGGTGCGATCGCCGGTGCGAAGCCACACGAAGTTGCCGAGCGCTTCACGCACGGTCCAGCCGCGGCCACGAAGCTCTTCAATCATGCGCGCCCGCTCGTCGATAATCACCTGCACCCGCTCGTCGAGCTCTGCCTCGGCGTTGAGTGAGGCAATGGCTGCCTGCTGCGCGAGCGAGCTGACACCGAACGGCACCGCGACGCGACGCAGATTCTCAGCGACGTCGACGCGGGCAATCGCATAACCGATGCGCAGGCCCGCAAGGCCGTATGCCTTTGAGAAGGTGTGCAGCACGGCAACGTTCTCGTAGCGATTGAAGAAATCCAGTCCGTCTGCCGAGTTCGGGTCATCGTTGAAGTGCACGTAGGCCTCGTCAACCACGACAAGTACATCGCTCGGCACGCGCGCCATAAATTCATCGAGCTCGGCGGTTGTCACGCCAGCACCGGTCGGGTTGTTGGGGTTGCACACGAGCACGAGCCGGGTGCGATCGTTGATCGCCGCGGCCATCGCGGTGAGGTCGTGGCGATCATCAGAGGTCAAGGGCACCATGACCGGGGTGGCACCGGCGATGCGCACAAGAATCGGGTAGGCCTCGAACGAGCGCCATGCAAAGACAACCTCGTCGCCTTCGCCCGCCGCCGCAGAGATCAGTTGGCTCGCTACTTCAACAGAGCCAGCTCCAACAGCAACGTTCTCGGCCTGCACGCCGCAGTGCTCTGCGATCCGCTCTCGAACCGCGACGGCGCCCATGTCAGGGTACAGCTGGATCGAGGCTGCCTGATCGCGCACGACCTGCGCCACCGACTCGAGCGGCGGGTACGGGTTCTCGTTTGACGAGAGTTTGACTGCGCCGGGAATCGACTTTCCCTGCACGTACGCGGGCAACTGCGTGACGCTTTCGCGCTGCTTGACCATTCTTCCTCGAATTCGTTGCTTGATCGCCATCGGCACATCGTTGTGGAATGTACCGCCAGCATAAGTTATTTCCACCTAGACGTCTGGTCGCTGGTGAATCCCTTTGACAGACTGCGCAAACACAGCGCGATCCACTCGCAATTTGTTCAGCGGCAACGCCCGCCGATCGGAGTGTTCCGACACTGTGAACGCCGCCTACCAGCTTAGCCGCCCTCGTTTTCGAGTCGCCGTCGGCTTCGCACCGTCGCATGCCGAGCTATGAGGCATCCGGCATCGCTTAGGCTTGAGGGGTGAAGATTCTCGTGCTGGGGCCCGGCGCCCGCGAACACGCCATCGTCAAAGCGCTCCTCAGCGAGTCGGCCTCGCATGAGGTGGTGTGTGCCCCCGGAAATGCGGGCATTTCGGCCGCGGGAGTCGAGACCCCGGCGCTCGACTACACCGACCCCGCTGCCGTGCTGGCGTTCGTGCGCGAGCAGGGCAGCGAGCTCGTGGTGATCGGCCCCGAAGCACCGCTCGTCGCGGGCGTTGCCGATCCGCTTCGCACTGCTGGCGTGCCCGTCTTCGGACCGAACCAGGCCGCCGCACAGCTCGAGGGCTCGAAGGCCTTCGCGAAGCGCATCATGGCAGAAGCCGGCGTGCCAACCGGCCGCGCGAGCCGCGTCGCCGACATCGCAGAGGGCGCTCGGGTGCTTGACGAGTTCGGTGCACCGTACGTAGTGAAGGCCGACGGCCTCGCGGCGGGCAAGGGTGTGCTGGTGACCGAGGATCGCCAGGCTGCGCTCGATCACATCGCCACTTGGGCGCCGCACGGCGAGGTGCTGATCGAGGAGTTTCTTGACGGCCAAGAGGTCTCGCTCTTCTTCTTCGCAGACGGCCACAATGTGCGCCCGCTCAGCCCGGCGCAAGACTACAAGCGCATCTTCGATGGCGACCAGGGCCCGAACACGGGCGGCATGGGCGCATACTCGCCGCTGCCGTGGGTTGGCGAAGACTTCGTGCAGCAGATCACCGACACCGTCGCGCTGCCGACTGTGCGCCAGCTCGAAGCCGAAGGCACCCCGTTTGTCGGCCTGCTCTACTGCGGGCTGATCGTGACCGCCTCGGGCACCCGGGTGATCGAGTTCAATGCGCGCTTCGGCGATCCCGAGACTCAGGTGGTGCTGTCGCGCATGACGTCGGCGCTCAGCGAGTACCTGCTCGCCGCGGCCGAGGGCCGGCTCGATGAGCTGCCCGACCCGTCGTTCAGCGACGATGTTGCAGTGGTCGTCGTGCTCGCCAGCGAGGGGTATCCGGGCGATGTCACCACGGGCCGTGAGGTTATTGGAATTTCCAATAACGGAGAGTTGGCCGGTGCGCCCGAGCACACCCACCTCGTGCACGCCGCGACGGCGCGCGACGAGGCAGGGCGTTGGATCGCGACAGGCGGCCGGGTGCTCGGCGTCGTCGCGCGGGGCGAGTCGTTTGCCAAGGCGCGCGACCGGGCCTACGCCGGCATCGGCAGCCTCTCGCTCGAGGGCGGCCAGCACCGCAGCGACATCGCGGAGCGCGTCGCATGAGCGAGGGTTTCGCGGGCATCGATCCGGCTCAGCAGCTCGACGGCTGGGCGCACGTGTACTCGGGCAAGGTGCGCGACCTCTATATTCCGGCCGATGCCTCGAGCGTCGGGACGAGCCCATACCTGCTCGTCGTCGCGAGCGATCGCATCAGCGCGTTCGACTTCGTGCTGAGCCCACCCATTACTGGCAAGGGTGCAGTGCTCACCGAGCTCTCGCACTGGTGGTTTGCGCAGCTTGACGTTCCGAACCATCTCGTAGCTGAAGCCGACGCTGCCTCGGCTCCCGCTGTTCCCGTCTCCGTAGCCGATCGTGCCATGCTCACGAAGCGCCTCGAGATGTATCCGATCGAGTGCGTGGTGCGCGGCGCGCTCACCGGCTCGGGCTACGCCGAATATCTCGCAACCGGTGCGGTCTGCGGCATCGAGCTGCCCGCGGGGCTCAGCGACGGGGACCTGCTCGACGAGCCCATCTACACTCCCGCATACAAGGCTCCGCTCGGCGAGCACGACGAGAACATCACCTTCGAGCGCAGCGTCGAGCTGGTCGGCGAAGAGGTCGCGGTCTGGCTGCGCGACGCCTCGCTGCGCATCTTCACGCATGCCAGGCAGCTGGCCGCCGAGCGCGGGGTGCTGCTCGCAGACACCAAGTTCGAGTTCGGCGCTGATCCTCTCACCGGCGAACTCACGCTCGCCGACGAGGTACTGACGAGCGACTCCTCGCGTTACTGGGATGCGGCTCGTTACGAAGCGGGGGGCGAGGATCGCCTGGCCTCGTTCGACAAGCAGATCGTGCGCAACTGGCTCGCAGCCAACTGGAACAAGCAGGGCGAGCCGCCGGTGCTGCCCGCCGAGATCGTGGCGCAGACCCTCGATCGCTACCGCGAGCTCTCGGCTCGTCTCACCGGCGAATAGACGTAGTTTCCCCACTCGAGGGCGCTCAGACAGACGATAAGTGCCGCCCGGCATGAATTGAAGCGACGCCTCCTGACTGTCTGCGCAATTTCGCGATGCTCGAATCCTTGATTTAAGTTGAAGCTTCAACTAAAATGAGGATCGCGAGAGGATCCACAATGACCACCACCAATTCTTCAGTTTCGGCACGTTCGGCCGAAGACCTGCTGCCCGACCTGACCGAGATGGGCGCGGTCACGCTCGCGGTCGGCGACCTCGACAAGATGCTCGTCTTCTATCAGGGCGCCATGGGGTTGCAGATGCTCGCGCAAGAGCGCGGCACGGCGGTGCTCGGGCGGCGGGGCCGACCGGTGCTGATCCTCGACCAAGACGGAACTCTCTCACACGCTTCTGCACGTGCTGCCGGGCTGTACCACACGGCGTTTCTCTTCGAATCGGCGGCCGAGCTCGCCTCGGTCGTCTACTCGATCGCGCGCGCATACCCTTCGCAGTTTCAGGGGTCGAGCGACCACATCGTTTCTGAGGCCTTCTACTTCGGCGACCCCGAGGGCAACGGCGTCGAGCTGTACGTCGACCGGCCCCGCGACACCTGGAGCGTGGCAGACGGCGGCGAGATCACCATGGCTACCCTCGCACTCGACCCGAACGCATATCTGCGGCAGCACCTGACCGAACAGGGATCGGTAGCGGTCGCTGATACTCCCGCCAAAGTCGGCCACGTGCACCTGAAGGTCGGCGACATTGCGACCGCGCGCGACTTCTACGTCGACACTCTCGGCTTCGCAGTGACCGCGACGCTGCGGGACCAGGCACTCTTCGTCAGTGCGGGCGGGTACCATCACCACCTCGGCATGAACACCTGGGAGTCGCGCGGCGCCACCGAACGCACGCCCGCGCTCGGCCTCGGCGAGGTGACGATCACACTGCCGTCGGCCGACCCCGCCTCTCTCGGCGCGCTCGACGAGCGCCTCGCGAGCCGCGGTGTAGCAAGAGAATTCGATGGGCGCGAGCTGACAGTCTTCGATCCTTGGCGGAACAAAGTTCGCGTCACGCTCGCGTAGACTAGAGAGCAATCTGCTCCCAATACGCGAACACGGAGAACACGTGCCTACGATTGTTGTTGATGTGATGCCCAAGGCCGAACTGCTCGACCCGCAGGGCAAGGCCACCACGGGCGCGCTGGCCCGCCTCGGGCACGGCAAGTTCGAGAATGTGCGCATCGGCAAGCGCTTTGAGCTTTCAGTCGAGGGCCCCATTACCGACGAGATCAAGGCCGAGGTGCGTGAGCTCGCAGATCAGGTGCTCTCGAACAGCGTGATCGAAGACGTCGTCGCAATCGACTTCGGCGACGGGGCGGGCGAATAATGGCGCGCATCGGCGTCGTCACCTTCCCTGGCTCGCTTGACGATCGCGACGCGCAGCGCGCGATTCGCCTCGTCGGAGCAGAGCCAGTCGCGCTTTGGCACGGCGACCACGATCTGCAGGGCGTCGACGCGATCGTGCTGCCCGGCGGCTTCAGCTACGGCGACTACCTGCGCGCAGGCGCCATCGCCGCTGTCGCGCCGATCATGACCGAGGTCATCGGGGCCGCGAACAAGGGCATGCCCGTGCTCGGCATCTGCAACGGGTTTCAGGTGCTTGTCGAGGCACACCTGCTGCCCGGCGGCCTGATTCGCAACGCGCACCAGCAGTTCATTCGCCGCGACCAGCGCCTCGTCGTCGAGAACGCCTCGACCGACTGGACCAATCAGTTCGAGCAGGGCGAAGAGATCACCATTCCGCTCAAGAACGCAGACGGCGGCTTCATCGCCGACGCCGAGACGCTGAAGCGCCTCGAGGGTGAGGGCCAGGTCGCGTTTCGCTACCGCGGCGTGAACCCGAACGGTTCGCTCGACGACATCGCCGGTCTCACGAATGCGGGCGGCAATGTGGTCGGTCTGATGCCGCACCCAGAGCACGCGGTCGAGCCGGGCTTCGGCCCGAACACCGCCGAGGCGATGCGCTCGGGCACCGACGGGCTGCGATTCTTCACGAGCGTGCTCGAGTCGCTCGCGGTGCGAGTCTAAATTTAGGACCAACATGCGTATCGCCCCTTCCGCAGACTGCTGCGGTGAGGGGCGATACGCTTTTGTGCGCTAGTCGGCTGCCGCTGCCGCACGCGCGGCTGCGGGCAACGCGTCGAGCACCCGGCCAACTGCCGCGTCATCGTGCGCCGCGGTGACGAACCACGCCTCGAACGCACTCGGCGGCAAGTTCACACCCTGGTCGAGCATCGAGTGAAAGAACGCCCGATGCTTCGAGGTGGCCTGCTTCACCTCGGCGTACTCGCGAGGGGGCTCAGCGAACTCTCCGAAGAACACACTGAACAGGGTGCCCGCGCGCTGCACGCAGTGCGCGACTCCCGCGGCGGTGAGCGCAGCACTCACCCCGCGTTCGATTGCAAGCGAGGCGCGGCTCAGGCTGTCATAGGCTTCGGCGTCGGCGTGCTGCAGGGTAGCGAGGCCAGCCGCGACTGCGAGCGGATTGCCCGAGAGCGTGCCGGCCTGGTACACGGGGCCGAGCGGCGCGAGCAAGTTCATGAGATCTGCGCGACCGCCGAGACCCGCAAGCGGCAGACCTCCGCCAATGACTTTGCCGAAGGTCAACAGGTCGGGTGCCACTCCAGCCGGCATCTCTGCGGCTTCGAGCGCCCAGAAGCCTGAAGGGCCAGCCCGGAAGCCGGTGAGCACCTCATCGAGAATCACGAGCGCGCCGTGCCTGTGCGCGACCTCGATCATGTGGCGCGTGAAACCCGGCGCGGGAGGGATCACCCCCATGTTGCAGGCCGCGGCTTCTGCAATCACTGCCGCGATGCGGTCGCCGTAAGCTTCGAACGCCGCCTCGAGGGCAGCGAAGTCGTTGTAGGGCAGCACCAGGGTCTGCGCCGCGGTCTCTTCGGTCACACCCGCCGAGCCGGGCATCGCGAACGTCGCGAGTCCCGAGCCGGCCGCGGCGAGAAGCCCGTCGGAGTGCCCGTGATAGTGCCCGGCGAATTTGATCAGCAGCGGCCGCTCCGTCGCGCCACGGGCGAGTCGGATCGCGGTCATCGTCGCCTCGGTTCCCGTCGACACGAGCCGCATGCGTTCGATGAGCGGCAGTCGCTCGATGACCGCCTCGACGAGCTCGGCCTCACCCGGAACCGAAGCGCCGAACCCCAGGCCGTCGGCCGCCGCGCGCTGCACTGCTTCGACCACGGCCGGGTGGGCGTGCCCCAGCAGGGCCGGCCCCCACGCGGCGACGAGGTCGACGTACTCGTTGCCATCGGCATCGGTCACCAGCGCACCCCGCCCCGAGACCAGAAAGCGCGGGGTGCCCCCGACCGCCCCGTAGGCGCGCACGGGAGAGTTCACGCCGCCCGGAATCAGCCGGTTCGCCCGGCTCGCGAGCGCCTCGCTTCGGGTCGTTGGCCTCACCTTCGTCGTTTGCTCGTTCATCGCAGCCACCCCGCGATCTCTACCGCGAAGTAGCTCAGCACGGCGTCTGCGCCTGCGCGCTTGATGCTGGTGACCGACTCCTCGATCGCACGGCGGCGATCGATCCAGCCGTTGGCCGCGGCCGCCTCGATCATCGCGGCCTCGCCCGAGACCTGGTAAGCCCATACCGGAACCGGGCTCGAGTGCGCCACGTCTGCGAGCACGTCTAGATAGCTCATCGCAGGTTTGACCATCACGATGTCGGCGCCCTCGGCGGTGTCGAGCTGCGCTTCACGCAGACCCTCACGACGGTTCGCGTGATCCTGCTGATAGCCACGCCTGTCACCCCGCAACTGCGAGTCGACGGCATCGCGAAACGGGCCGTAGAAGGCCGAAGCATATTTTGCAGAGTAGGCGAGGATCGCGGTATCCACGTGCCCGGCGGCGTCGAGCGCTTCGCGCACGGCTGAGACCTGGCCGTCCATCATTCCTGACAGTCCGAGCAGCGCTGACCCGGCCTCGGCCTGCGCAACCGCCATCGATCGATACCGTTCGAGCGTCGCGTCGTTGTCGATGCCTCCGCGCGAGTCGAGCACGCCGCAGTGGCCGTGATCCGTGAACTCGTCAAGGCACAGGTCGGTCTGCACGACCAGCTCATTGCCGACCTCTTCAACGACTGCCCGCGTCGCGAGGTTCAACACCCCGGCCGGGTCGTCAGCGGCGGTGCCGCGAGCGTCGCGCTCGGCGGGCACCCCGAATAGCATCACGCCGCCGATGCCAGCCTCGGCGGCCGCCGCAGCAGCCCGGCGCAGCGAGTCGATCGTATGCTGTTGCACGCCGGGCATCGAGGCGATAGCTTGCGGCTCGGTGATGCCCTCTCGCACGAACATCGGCAGAATCAGTTCGGCGGGGTGCAGCCTGGTCTCGGCGACGATTCGCCGCATAGCTTGCGTGGCCCGCAACCTGCGGGGCCTGATGATTGGACTCAAGGGGTACCTTCTTCAATCGAGTATCGTGTGGTGAGGGTGGCCGGCTTGCCGCTTGGTTTGGAGTCGGGTGACGGAGGATCGCTCGAACGCCCGAGCAACCCGACGACTGCGTCGATGAGGCCCTGCGAGGTGTGACGCTTCGCAATTGCGTCGACTCGCACGCCTCGTGCCTCAAGCGCGGCCGCGGTTGGTGCGCCGATCGCGATCAGTCGTGTCTCCTGGGGCACAACCGAGATGTGTCGCGCGAGCTCTGCTGCACCAGAGGCGCTGAACAGCAGCACCGCGTCGAAGCGGGTGTGCTCGAGCAGTGTTCGAACCGTCTGCCCGTTCGGCACAGTGCGGTATGCGTCGACACGGTACACACGATGCCCGACGGCCTCGAGCGCCTGCTGCACGGTGTCACTCGCGAGGTTGGAGAGGGGCAGCACCGCGCTCATAGGCCGAGCCGAACCGCGCAATTCAGACAGCAGCGCCTGGGCGAGACCGCGACCCGAGTAGTCGCGCTCGGGCACCAGGTCTACGCTCACCCCCCAGCGGCGCAGCGCAGCTGCGGTCGCCGGCCCCACTGCAGCGACCTTGCTCGGCCGCTCTTCGCCGCTCGGCATTCGGCCCACAGCATGCATGAACGCGTCGACTCCGTTCGAGCTCGTCACGACGAGCCACCCGTATTCGCCCCTCTTCCACCGAGCAGCAGAATCGATCAGTGCGCGTTGATCACTCGCAGGTGCGATCTCAATGAGCGGATGCGCCACGGCTTCGGCGCCGAGCGCGGTAAGGCTCGAGAGAAGTTCAGCGCTCGCGGTGGCTGCTCGACACACGAGCACTCGGCACCCCGAAAGGGCGCCGTCGCTCGTCATCTCGCACCCCTGAGCGGCGCGAGCCGCTCAGCTCCTCTTGCGAGCAGCGCCTCGCATACCCGCTGACCGAGCAGGGCGGGCACGTCGTCACGTTCCTTACTCCACGGCAGCTTTGCGGTTTCGGTGAGTTGTTCGCTGCCATCGAGGCGATACACGCTCGCCCGAAGGTGCAGCTTGCCATTCTCAAGGTGCGCGTGCGCCCCGATCGGGGCGGCGCAACCCGCCTCGAGGGCGGCGAGCAGCGACCGTTCGGCGAGCGCGCATGCCCGCGTGGCGGGGTCGTCGAGTGCACCCAGCGCCGTCGCATACGGCTCCATCGCGCTCGTCGATGCACGCACCTCGACTGCGAGCGCCCCCTGCCCCGGCGCAGTCGGTGCTTCGTCGAGCCCGAATCGTTCCGTCACGACATCGAGTCGGCCGAGCCGCTGCAGGCCAGCGGCCGCGAGCACGACGGCATCGAGATCGACCCCGACCCGAGCAAGTCGGGTGTCGACGTTTCCCCGCAGATCGAGCACCTCAAGGTCGGCCCGCCGAGCGAGAATCTGCGCCGCGCGACGCGGCGATCCGGTACCCACCCGCGCGCCAGCGGGCAGCTGGTCGAGGGTGAGGCCGTCTCGTGCGCAGAGAGCGTCTCGCGCATCGACTCGTTCAGGAATTGCACCGAGCGTGATGCCCGGGTGCTCACCGGTCGGCAGATCTTTCAGCGAGTGCACCGCGAAGTCGCACTCGTTCGCGAGAAGCGCATCACGCAAGGCGCTCACGAAGACCCCGGTGCCGCCGAGCTGCGCGAGCGACTCACGCGAGACGTCGCCCTTCGTCTTGATGATCACGAGCACAATCTCAAGCCCCGTGGCGTCGGCGACCTGCTGCGCGACGGTGGTCGTCTGTGTCACGGCGAGCGCGCTGCCTCGGGTTCCGATCCGTAGCCGATCGGCAGCCGGCGACACCGGTTCCCGCGCGATCCGCACGCGGCCGGGTGTGGTCGAAGGCTGGGGCGCAGGGATCATTGGAAAACTCCTTCGGCGCGGGGTCGCGCAGCTTGGGTCGAGCGGGTGGTCAGGTAGTGCAGTGCGTCTCTGGCCGTGCTTCTCGCGCCAGGGATCACCGAAGCGAGTCCGCTCCCGTGCACCCAATCACCAGTGAGCATGATCCCTTCGCGCGGCTCGATGCTGCGCTCGGGCGAGGGCGGCGGAGCGTTGTTCCAGCGGTGGCGAATTGCCCCGCGCAGCGCATGGGGGTCGAGCTCCAAGCCGAGCAATTGCGAAGCATCCGAAAGCGCGAACTCCGCGGCCTTGGCGTCACTCAGCTCTGCGATCTCGGGCGCTCTGCCCGCACGCCCGTACGAGAGCCGAAGCACGTGCTCGCCCGGGGGCAACGAGAGGTGCGGCCACTTAGCTGTGACGTGGGTGAGGGCCTTCGCCGACACCGAGCCGCCCTCAGCGACGAGCACTCCCGTGCCACGGGGCCAGGCGTCGAGCCGCGAGTCGACGAGCCGCAGCGCGACCACTTCGACGGGAGTCTCGCGTGCGCGTTCGAGTGCGGGCAGACCGAGCAACGCTCGCGCCACCGATTCGGCAACAGCGAGCACGATGACATCGGCCGGGAGCCGTGTGCCGCTCGCGGTAATCACAGCCCTGGGGCGAAGCTCGAGCGCCGCTGCGCGCTCCCCCGCACGAAGCTCGACGCCGAGGCGCTCGAGTTCGAGCAGCAGCGCGTCGACCAGCACAGTCATACCGCCGTCAAGGCTCGCAACCGCAGCACCCGCGGCCGATTGCTCGTCGCGCAGTTTTCGCGACGCCGCAATGAGCGAACTCCCGTTCACGAGAGCATCGCCGATGCCCGGCAATGCCGCCGCCTGCAGTTGCGCGGGGTCGGCGGAGTACACACCGCGCACGACGGGAGCGACGAGGCGATTAAGCACTCTGCGACCGAGCCGAAGCCGCACGAGCTCCGCGAGAGAACCCGATCGCATCCCGATCCATCTCGGCAGCAGTGGCTCGATCGAGGCTCGCAGCGCCCCGAAGAAGCCGAGCGTTTCGCGCGCGCTGCGCGACAAGGGGCGAGCAGGCACTCCGAGCGCGCCGGCCTCCGGCAGCGGGAGCGCGTAGCTCTCGCCCACGGTCCAGGCGCCGAGCCGAGCCGGCCTCACGACGCGATCGCCGAGATGCAGCTCGTCGAGCAGCGCTCTCACCGAGCCGCCCCTCGTCGCGAACGCCTCGGCCCCGATGTCAATGCGCAGGTCACCCAGCTCGGCGCGGCGCAGCCGGCCGCCCGCAACCGCTTGCGCCTCGATCAAGGTGACCCGCACCCCTGCGCGGGCGAGATCCCGCGCGACAACAAGCCCCGAGACTCCGGCACCTACCACGATCGCAGAGCCCCGAGACTCGCCCGTGGCAGAAGCAGCGAATCTATCGGTCGCCATGCGCAAGCTCGACGATCCTCGTCAGCACCCCGGGGTCTGCATCCGGCGGCACGCCGTGGCCCAGGTTAAGCACATGACCCGGAGCCCGCTCTCCGCGGCGCAGCACGTCGCGCAGGTGGGCTTCGAGCACCGCCGGCGAGGCGCTCAGGTATGCGGGGTCGAGGTTGCCCTGCAGCGGCGTGGTATCGCCCAGGCGCTGGCTCGCCTCGTCGAGAGGCATGCGCCAGTCGACCCCGATCGCGCTCGTGCGAAGGCCCGCGAACTGCTCGAGCAGGTGCCCGGCGCCCACCGCAAAGTGAATCGTGGGAACGACTGGGTGATCCTCGCCATGAATCATCGCGAGCGTTCGCCGCGAAGCCGGTGCGACGTGATCTCGATAGTCGGCAGGGCTGAGCGACCCTGCCCAAGAGTCGAACAGCTGCACAGCGCTCGCCCCGGCCAAGACCTGCGCCTCGAGAAATGCGCCGCTGAGCTCGGCGACCCAGTCGAGCAAGGCTGCCCAGGCTTCGGGGTCGGCATGCATCAGCGCCCGGGCCTGCATGTGGTCGCGCGATGGGCCGCCCTCTACGAGGTAGGCCGCGAGCGTGAACGGGGCGCCGGCGAAACCGATCAGCGGGGTCGAGCCGAGCGCATCGACGGTGCGACGCACGGCCTCACGAATCGGCTCGAGGTTCTCGCGAAGTCGCTCGACCGGGTACGTGGAGCGGTGACGATCGACCTCTGCACGGGTGCGCAGCGGCGTCGCAAACACTGGCCCGCGACCCGAAACCAGATCGACGTCGACGCCTGCCAGCATGAGCGGCACAACGATATCGCTGAAGAATATCGCCGCGTCGACCCCGTGCCTGCGCACTGGCTGCAGCGTGATCTCGCTCGCGAGTTCGGGGTTCACACAGGCCTCGAGCATACGGTGGTGAGCGCGAATACTGCGGTACTCGGGAAGCGAGCGTCCGGCCTGCCGCATGAACCAGACCGGAACCCGTTCGGGGCGCTCACCGCGAAGAGCTCGGATCAGCGGGGACGCGGAGGTATCGCCCGAAAGCAGGGGGTGCGAAGCTGGGAGTGTATTCATCAGATGAGATGCTAGCTTATAGATCTGATGTGAAACATCTGCTTTACTCAACTTCGCCTGAGACCCCCGTCAGAGGGCCCTCGATTTCCCCAGAAGGTGCCGCAAGATTCGCTATGCTGCTCTGCCTCTCCTTTGATCACCGAACTGCACCGTTCTCGCTGCTCGAACGGCTCGCCCGTCACGAATCACACATCGCCGAGTCAAACTCCGACGCAGGCTTGACGCGAGGTGCGGTACTGCTTTCCACCTGCAACCGCTTCGAGGCCTATTTCGACGTGCCCGACTCCGAGGCGACGGCAGTTGCGTCCGCAGGCTCCGGTATCGAAAGTGCCGCTGAAGTTGCACTGACGAGGATCGCCGAAACCGTGAAGATCACCCCCGAGACGCTCGCCGAACACGCGCGGGTGTACTCCGGGCAACTCGCAGCAGAGCACCTCATCGGCGTCGCCTCTGGCCTCCACTCTGCCGCGAAGGGCGAGGAGGAGATCGCCGGCCAAGTTCGGCGCGCGCACTCGGCAGCGCAGCGCGCGAGAACCCTCACTCATCCCCTAGAGCAACTCTTTCAAGCGGCGACTCGCACCTCGCGCGCGGTGAAGAATCGCACGGGACTACAGGCTGCTGGCAGGTCGCTCGTCGACCTCTCTCTGCGCATGGCAGAGAGCCGAGTCGCCGACTGGAACACCGCTCGAGTGCTGCTCATCGGCACCGGCACGTATGCGGGGGCGACCGTTGCGGCGCTGCGGGCCAGGGGTGCGCTGGGCATCGAGGTGTTCTCACCTTCGGGTCGGGCTGCCTCGTTCTGCGAGCGCCGCGACCTCGCCTCCGTGGCGGAGCACGGCCTCGCGTCAGCGCTCAGCCGAGCCCAAGTCGTCATCGCGTGCAGCCGGGTCGAGCATCCGGTGCTCACCCTCGGCGATCTGCGCACCGCACCGGCCGAGCACGAACGGCTGGTGATTGACCTCGGCATGCCCCGCAACGTCGATCCGGGCGTCACCGCCGCGCCAGGCGTGACGCTGCTCGACCTGCAGACGATCACCGCGCACGCCTCCGTGTCTGAGCTGGGCGCCGAGGCCGAGGCGCTGCAGATCGTCAGAGAGGCGGCCTCCGAGTTCGCGGCTGCGCAGGCAGAACGAGACGCGCTTCCGAGCCTTCTGAGCTTTCGTACCCACGTGCTCTCGATCCTGGAAGACGAACTCTGCAGAGTGCGTCGACTGCACCCTGAGAGGCGTGGCGCCGAGGCGCAGTTCGGCGAAGAATCATTGCGCAGGCTGACCGGGCGGCTGCTGCACGAACCGATGATCCGCATCCGGTCACTCGCGAGAGCGGGAAAGACCGGCGAAGCGACCGAGGCGCTCAACGCACTCTTCGGCCTCGACGTCGATTCGACAGAACCCCGCGATGCAAACGCCCCCGAGCCGCTCCGAAGCTCACCAGCTCAGGGCCGGTAGTAGACCGCTACCCGTTTTCCGCCGTGCTCGAGCACCTCGACCGGCGTCTTGAACACCAGTTCGAGCACCTCGGGTGTGATGATCTCTTCTGGCGTGCCTGACGCGATCACCCTCCCGTCGGCGAGCGCGACGATGCGATCCGCGTAGGCGGCCGCAAAGTTCACGTCGTGGATCACGAGCACAATCGTCTTGCCGAGCGCGTCAGCGGCCGCGCGCACCTGCCCCATCATGCCGACCGCATGGCGCATGTCTAGGCCGGTCAGTGGCTCGTCGAGCAACACGTAGTCGGTGTCTTGTGCCAGAACCATGGCCACAAAGGCGCGCTGCCGCTGACCTCCTGAAAGCTCGTCGATGAATCGACCCTCGAACCCTGACAGATCGAGAAAGGCGATGGCTGCATGAATCGCGCGCCGATCCGCCTGCGTGATTCGTCCCGCAGAATGCGGAAATCGGCCGAACGTGACGAGCTGCTCCACAGTGAGTCGTGCCATGAAGTGATTCTCCTGGCGCAGAATCGAGACGACCTTTGCGAGCTCCTTCGACTTCGCGAGGCGCACGTCGAGGCCGCCGACCTCCACCCTGCCGCTATCGGCTTCGAGCAGTCGCCCGATGATCGTAAGCATCGTCGACTTGCCCGCCCCGTTCGCCCCGATGAGCGCGGTCACCCCGCCGGGCTCGATGGCGAGATCGATCGGACCGAGCACGTGACGGCCGGCATAGTGTTTCTCAATGCCTCGCAGCTCGATTCCGCGCGAAGCGCGCGCACCCGTCTGGTTCATCGAAGCCCCTTTCTCAATAGCACGATCAAGAACAGCGTTCCGCCGACGAACTCGATGATCACTGTCACGAGCCCGGCAGCAGAGAAGAGATGCCGCAGCACGAACGTCGCGGCGAGCAGGGTAACGAGTCCGATGCCGATGGCGAGCGGCAGCACGTCGGCGTGGCGATCCCCCGGCGCAAACTGATACGCAAGAGTCGCGACGAGAAAGCCATAGAACGTCATCGGACCCACCATGGTCGCCGAGACAGACACCAGCACGGCAACAAGCACGAGAGAGACCACCACCTCCCGGCGATACCGCAGGCCCAGCCCCACCGAGACATCGCGCCCGAGCGCGAGCACGTCGTAGCTGCGTCTGCGCGACCACACGTAGACGAGAATGCCCGCCACGATCAATCCCGCGATCGGCAGATAGGCGGGGTCTGTCTTGCTGATGCTGCCAAAAAGCCTGGCGCTCAGCACGTCGAATTCGCTCGGCGTCAGCATGCGCTGCAAGAAACTCGCAGTCGAGGCAAACGCAATGCCGAGCACCACGCCGACGAGCAGCATCAAGTGCAGATTCGCTCTTCGTCCAGAGAAGAGCCAGCCGTAGAGCAGCGTCGCGAACATGATCATCAGCGCGCTCTGCGCCACGATCTTCGGTATGCCCTCCATACCCGTCGACGACACCCCGAACAGAAAGACGAGCGCGGTCTGGCTGAGCACGTACAGCGCGTCAAATCCGAGAATCGACGGCGTCAGAATTCGGTTTGCGGTGATCGTATGAAACAGTACGGTGGCGACTGCCTGCGCCACCGCGACGAGCAGTATCGTGCCGATCGACACGAGCCGCGTCTGCACGATGATCCAGAATGCACCCGTGCCTGGCGGGGCCGGGTTTGCATACACCAGGATCGCGACGGCGAGTGCCGTCGCAGCCACGAGTGTCACCGCAAAGGGAATCATTCTGCGCCATCGCCCGCTTGCAACCGGCGGCGCGGGCGGAAGCGTTCCGACGCTCGAGAGCCTGGCGATCCCACTCACAGCGCCCCAGCTTTCGCTTGTCGCAGCAACAGCGCAACAAACACGACCGAGCCCACGGCTCCGAGCACCAGCGAGACGGGCACCTCGAACGGCATGTTGACAGTTCGGCCGATGATGTCGCAGAGCGTCACGAGTGCCGTGCCGCCGAGCACGACCCATGGGAGATTACTGCGCACATCGTCACCGCGAATCATTGAGACGATGTTTGGCACGACAAGCCCCAGCAGCGGCAGAAACCCGACGACGACTGTGGTTACTCCCGCCGCGACCGCGACGAGCGCGGTGCCAGCGATCAGGATCGCCTCGTAGCGAACCCCGACTCCGGTTGCGAGATCCTTGCCGAGCCCTGCGACCGTGATGCGGTCTGCCATCAGAAACACGAGCAGCGTCACAATCGCGACGACCCACAGCACCTCGTAGCGCCCCCGCACGATCTCGCCGAAGCTCCCGAGAAACCAGGTGCCGAGCATCTGCAGCAGGTTGAACTGCGCGGCGAGAAAGGTGGTGAGCGCGCTCACCACGGCCCCCAGCATGATTCCGATGAGTGGCACCACGAGGGTCGTACGAATCACCACGCGGCGCAGAATGCCCATGAACACCATCGCGCCGACGAACGCGAAGACGCTCGAGATCACCATCTTGCCGACGAGGCCGATGCCCGGCAGCAGCAGTGCGGTGAGCAGCAGCCCGAGCGCCGCCCATTCAGTGGTGCCTGAGGTGGTGGCATCGACGAATCTATTCTGCGTGAGCACCTGCATCACCAGGCCGCTCGTTGCGATCGCCGCGCCCGCGAGCACGAGAGCAAGCGTGCGCGGCACCCGGGTGATCCAAAACATTTCGGCGCCGAACTCGTCGCCGAGAATGTCGAAGGCCCCGATCGAGAGCGAGATGCCGAGCAGGATCAGCACCGCCACGATGGCGGCGGGCAGCGCCAAGGGGCGCCCGCGCTCTCGTGCGGGCACCCCCGGGGTGTCGATGGCCAGTGCCTGGGTCATGCCTTGGCGAACGCTGCCTCGATCTGACCGAACAGCGAAGTGTAGGCCTGGATGCCCTCGGTCAGGTAGAAGTTCGGGTCGAGGATCACGATCTGGCCACTCTGCACTGCCCGCACATTCTGCAGCGCCTCAGAATTGGTGATCAGCTCGTCCGCGGGAACGGATCCGGCCTCGCGATCCTCCGGAACGAACGCCGCGTCGCGATCGAGCGCGAATATCCATGCGGGGTTCGATTGCGCAATCGCTTCGACGCCGATGTCGTTACCCTTGTGGTCGTCGTCGCCCTCCGCTTCGAGTGCCGGCACAAGACCGAGAGCCGGGTACACGGGGCCGAGCGACCTACCGACTACCGGCGCGAGGTAGCCGATCGTGCCGCCCGAAGTGTTCACTGCCATGACGGTGTCAGTTCCGTTGTATGCCTTCTTGGCGCCTGAGATCGCCTTGTCGAGGTCTGCGTTCACCGCTGCCGCGTCTGCTTCGCGATCAAAGATCTGGCCGAGAATCTCGGTCTGTCGCTGCAGCTCCGAGAAGAGCTCTTCGTCGTCACGCGGGTTGATCTCGATGACCACGGCGTCGGGGTTCTGCGCCTTGAGGTCATCGTAGTAGTCGCCGAAGCGATAGCCACCGATGATCAAGTCGGGCTGCGCCCCAACGATCACCTCAAGATTGGGCTCCCGATGGTTGCCGACGTCGAGCACCTCTTTGTCGTCGGTGTACTCGGGCCATGCCGACCCCATCACGCCCTTGGGCGCCGCCACGAGCTCGATGTCCCAGTCGCTCAGGGTATCGAGCACGGTGTTGTCGAGCGCCACGACGCGAGCCGGGTTCACCGGCACCTCGACCTCCCCGTGATTGTCGGTAATGGTCACGGTGCTCGCAGCGGGAGCCTTCTCTTCCTCAGCCGGGGTAGCCGAGGAGCAGGCGGAGAGTGCGAGGGCCGCGGCAAGCAGCAGCGATGCCGCGCTTGCGATTCGGGTGGTACGGAGGGACACGTCGGATCTTCTTTCGTCTCAGTTCACATACAAGAGGCCGCGCAGAACGCTGGGTTTGCAGCATCGGCGCGGCCTTGTTCGGAGGAGGTCGAACAAAAGTGAGCCTAACCTAACATTCATCTGATGTACAAGGTCTGATGAAGTTTTCATTCTGAGATCGTCATGATTTCTTGCGCGCGAATCCACCTCAGCGGGCATGGCTGCGCTCAGGCATGTGTGCGTTCGCGCTCAAAATGCGGAGCGAACCCAAGGGGCAGCACGTGCTCCGACGCGGCTGCGCTCATCGTTGAAGTGCCGGCGTTACAGCGCCCGGCCGTAGACCTTCACCGCGTACCAAACACCAGGCGGATACGGAAAGTTCTCTTCGATCTCGGTGAGCCGCTCGAACCCCATGCCCTCATAGAGGCGCACCGCCAGATCCATATCGGCACCCGTGTGCAGCACAAGCCGCGAGGCGCCCCGCTCGCGCGCGAGGCCCGCACAGTGTTCGACGAGCGCCCTGCCGATTCCGCGCCCGCGCGCAGCAGGAGTGGTCGCAAGCAGGCGAAAGTCCATGTCGTTCGGCAACGCAAAGTCACTGAGGCGCTCACCGGGCAGCGGCGTCGACACTGTGCCGAGCAGCTCGCCTGTGTCGGCGTCCACCGCAACCCATACCTGCTGAGTGTGCACCCGTTCGGCAACCCGGCCGAGCTCGTTGAGATAGTTGCCGTTGATCTCGTAACTCGAAGTGTAGGCCTCGACGGTGAGCGCGCTGACCGCCGCGATCTCGGCGTCGCGAATAGGTCGAATCTGCAGCCCTGAGGCGGCGCTCACCTGCCGAGCACGCTGAAGTCAGGCTGGCCGTTCGCGCCAACCGGAAGCGGGCGCCCATCTGGATAGGTGGGCCAAGGGAGGAGCGGCTGACCGCCCTGCCCAGCGAAAGTCTGTGCCTGCACCGCAGTCGGCGCGGCGACCTGCGGCATGGGCGCTGCGAGCGGCTGCTGCCCGTAGCCCGGCGCGGGCACTGGGGCGTTCTGGCGAGCAAGCGCCGCAGCCTCGCGAGCGCGCCTCGCGGCCTCTCGATCTGCGCCCCCATACGACCAGCGCAACAGCAGCGAGATCGACAGCCCGAGACCTGTCAGCAGCAGCGCGGCCACGGCGAAGCGCCAGTACAGCTCGGGAATCTCGACATTGAACACCTCGATCGCGATGGGCGCGGTGAAGAGGATGCCAGTGACTGTCGCGAGCAGGCTCGTGATCAGCGCGAACACACCGAGAGGCCTCGGCCGCTTATCTGCCATATTGAGCAGCAACTGCGCGCAGCCGACGACCGCTCTGGTGGCGATCAACACGACGATGCTCTTCCAGAAGATGTCCCAGATGAGCGACCAGCCAGCGGGGGTCATCCACACCACGATCAGCAGCAGCGCGAGAATATACGAGTTTGCGAGCAGCGCCACCGGCGGGT
>CALCJF010000096.1 GCA_937967375.1 uncultured Leucobacter sp. | reverse complement strand
CCATGCCGCGCTGCTCCTCGGTGAAGCCAGCTGGCACATCACTAGAGGGGTCAACGGGAAGCTGCGAGGCTTCGGGGAGCAGAGGCTGGTCGAAGACCGGGTTGCCATCGGCGTCGAGCGGGTACCAGACCGGGATCGGCACGCCGAAGAAGCGCTGGCGCGAGATGAGCCAATCGCCCGAGAGCCCCTCAACCCAGTTTTCATATCGAACGCGCATGAAGTCGGGGTGCCACTCGAGTTCTTTGCCGTGCGCGAGCAGCCGCTCTCGCAACTGCTCGTCGCGGGCGCCGTTCTTGATGTACCACTGGCGGGTCGACACGATCTCGAGCGGCTTGTCGCCCTTCTCGAAGAACTTAACGGGGTGGTTGATTTTGCGAATCTCGCCCTGCAGCTCGCCAGAGGCCTGCAGCAGCTCGACCATGGTCTGTTTCGCGCTGAAGACGGTCTTGCCCGCGATCTGCGCAAATGCCTCGAGGCCTGCTTCGCTGGTGATGGCCTCGGGTGCCTCGCTGATGACGCGGCCGTCGAAGCCGAGAATAGCGCGGTTGGGCAGATCGAGCTCACGCCACCAGACGACGTCGGTGACGTCGCCGAAGGTGCAGATCATCGCGATGCCGGTGCCCTTGTCTTGCTGCGCGAGGTGGTGCGCGAGCACGGGCACCTCGACGCCGAAGACCGGGGTGCGCACGGTGGTGCCGAAGAGAGGCTGGTAGCGCTCGTCGTCGGGGTGGGCGACGAGCGCAACGCACGCCGCGAGCAGCTCAGGGCGCGTCGTGTCGATGACGATGTCGCCCTGGCCGTCAGTGCGGTGAAAGGCGAGGGCGTGGTAGGCGCTCGGCTGCTCGCGATCTTCGAGCTCTGCCTGAGCGACAGCGGTGCGGAAGGTGACGTCCCACAGGGTGGGCGCCTGCGCCTGATAAGCCTCGCCACGCTCGACGTTGCGAATGAACGCGAGCTGCGAGGCACGCAGCGACTCAGCGCCGATGGTGCGGTAGCTCTGCGCCCAGTCGACCGAGAGGCCGAGTGTGCGCCAGAGGTCTTCAAACTGCTTCTCGTCTTCGACGGTCAGGCGCTCGCACAGCTCGATGAAGTTGCGACGCGAGATGGGCTGCTGGTCAGCTGCCTTGATGCTCTTGCCGTCGCCGCCCTCGTGCGGGGGCACGAAGCCCTCGACATAGGGGAGCGAGGGGTCGCAGCGCACGCCGTAGTAGTTCTGCACGCGGCGCTCGGTCGGCAGACCGTTGTCGTCCCAGCCCATCGGGTAGAAAACGCGCTTGCCGCGCATGCGCTGAAAGCGCGCGACGGTATCGGTGTGGGTGTAGCTGAAGACGTGTCCGACGTGCAGCGATCCCGAGGCGGTCGGGGGAGGCGTGTCGATGCTGTAGACGCAATCGCGATCGGCACCTTCGCGATCAAAGCGGTAGGTTCCCTGCTGTTCCCATACGGTACCCCACTTCTCTTCGAGGCCTTCGAGTTGGGGTTTGTCTGGGATCGCGCTCATGCCTGGCCTCCGGGGTCAATATGGGCGGCACCGAGTGATCGGCGAGACTGCTAGCTCATTCAGAATGCAGCCCGGCCTTGGTGCCTGATGGTGAACCCAATTAGTTTATCGGTCTTCGGCATCTCTCGGCCTTCACGCGCGCCGAGTGCCTGCGTCACAACAGTGCGAAGACGGCGCCGAATCCATGCGCTAGGATTGAACAGATACGGCTTTTCTTTAACAGCGTCCAGTGAGGCGCAGAAGGGAGCGGTGATATGACAGCGAGAACAGTGCTCGAAGGCGCCGAAATTTCACGCGCGCTCACCCGCATTTCGCACGAGATCATCGAAGCAAACAAAGGCGCTGACAACTTGGTTCTCGTGGGTATTCCGACCCGCGGCGTAGTGCTCGCCAAGCGCATCGCAGAAGCGATCGAACGAATCGAAGGCACCGCAGTCGCGACTGGCCAGCTCGATGTCACGATGTATCGTGACGATCTGGCCCATCATCCGACGCGTGCGCCTCAGCCGACCGACATGCCAGCAACTGGCATTGACGGCGCCACCGTCGTGCTCGTCGATGACGTGCTGTTCTCAGGTCGCACGGTGCGCGCGGCCCTCGACGCGCTGAACGACCATGGCCGCCCAAAGGCAGTGCGCCTCGCCGCACTCATCGACCGGGGCCACCGCGAGCTTCCGATCCGCGCCGACTACATCGGCAAGAATCTGCCGAGCGCAAAGCACGAGCGCATCTCGGTGCGCCTCATCGAGCACGACGGCATCGACGAGGTCACCATCAACGGCAGCTCGGAGGCAGACGCATGAGGCATTTGCTCGACACGCGCACGCTCGCGAAAGACGACGCGATGTTGATCCTCGACACTGCTGAAGACATGGCCGCCACCCAGCAGCGCGAGGTGAAGAAACTCCCGACGCTGCGGGGCAAGACGGTCGTCAACCTCTTCTACGAAGACAGCACACGCACCCGCATCAGCTTTGAGGCCGCGGCCAAGCGTCTCAGCGCCGACGTGATCAACTTCAGCGCGAAGGGCTCTTCGGTTTCGAAGGGCGAGTCGCTCAAAGACACCGCCCAGACGCTGCAGGCGATCGGCGCCGACGGCGTCGTGATCCGGCACCCTGCGAGCGGCGCTCCCGAGCGCCTCGCGCGTAGCGGCTGGATCGACGCCGGCGTGCTGAACGCGGGTGACGGCACTCACGAGCACCCCACCCAAGCCCTGCTCGACGCCTTCACGATGCGCCGCAGGCTGTTCGGCGACTCGAGCCGGGGCCGCGACCTTGACGGTATCTCGGTTGTGATCGTCGGCGACCTGGCGCACTCGCGCGTCGCGCGCAGCAACCTCTGGCTGCTCACTGCCCTCGGTGCGAACGTCACGTTCGTCGCGCCCGAGACGTTGCAGCCATACGGTGCTCGCGAGTGGCCGGTCACGGTGCGACACGACTTCGATGAGGCGATCGAAAAGGATCAGCCCGACGTGGTCATGATGCTTCGCATTCAGAGCGAGCGCATGCACGCAGCCTACTTTCCGAACGAGCGCGAATACGCGCGCAACTGGGGCCTCGGCGACGCCCGGCTTGGTGCGTTGCCCGAGCGCACGCTGGTGATGCACCCCGGCCCCATGAACCGCGGCCTCGAGATCTCTTCTGCGGCGGCCGACAGCCATCGCTCGACGGTGCTCGAGCAAGTCGCAAACGGCGTCTCGGTGCGCATGGCAGCCCTGTACCTTCTTCTTTCCGGCGAACGGAGCAGCAATGACTAACCCCGACATCCTGATTACCGGTGCGACAGTAGCGGCAGACCTCACCGAGCGCGGTGCCGACCTTGCTGCTGCGCCGGCGGTTGACCTTCGCATCTCTGGTGGCCGTATCGTCGAGCGCGCCGCTGCAGGAACCCTCGTGGCTGCTGCGAGCGAGCGCGTGATCGATGCGACGGGCCTCGTTGCGATGACCGGCCTCGTTGATCTGCACACGCACCTGCGTGAGCCCGGCTTTGAGCAGAGCGAGACCGTGCTCACCGGTACGCGCGCCGCGGCCGCGGGAGGTTTCACCACGGTCTTCGCGATGGCGAACACCATGCCGGTGCAAGACACCGCTGGTGTGGTTGAGCAGGTGAAGTCGCTCGGCGACGCCGCGGGCTACGCCACGGTGCGCCCGATCGGCGCAGTCACCGAAGATCTTGCGGGGGAGCGCCTCAGTGAGATCGGCGCCATGGCACAGTCGCGCGCTGCGGTGCGCGTGTTCAGCGACGACGGCAAGTGCGTGCACGACTCGCTGCTGATGCGTCGGGCGCTCGAATACGTGAAGACTTTCGACGGGGTGGTCGCGCAGCACGCGCAAGACCCCCGCCTCACCGAGGGCGCGCAGATGAACGAGGGTGCGCTTTCGAGCGAGCTGGGGCTCAAGGGCTGGCCTGCGGTCGCCGAGGAGTCGATCATCGCTCGCGACGTGCTGCTCGCCGAGCACATCGGTGCGCGCCTGCACATCTGCCACCTCTCGACGGCGGGCTCGGTCGAGGTCGTGCGTTGGGCGAAGGCCCGCGGCGTGCAGGTGACCGCCGAGGTCACCCCGCACCACCTCATCCTTACCGACGAGAAGGCCCGCAGCTACGACCCGCGCTACAAGGTCAACCCGCCGCTTCGCCGAGACGAGGACGTGCGGGCCCTGCGCGCTGCGGTGGCTGACGGCGTGATCGACATCATCGCGACCGACCACGCTCCCCATCCGGCGGAGTCGAAGGAATGCGAGTGGGGCGCTGCCGCGTTCGGAATGGTCGGGCTCGAGTCGGCACTGCCCATCGCGCTGCTTGCGCTCGTGAACGAGGGCCACGCCAGCTGGGCCGAGCTTGAGCGCTTGCTCTCGCAGAAGCCTGCAGAGATCGGCCGCCTTGAGGGGCATCCGGCTTCGCTCGAGGTAGACCAGGTGGCCGACCTCGTGCTCGTAGATCCGACCGCGTCGAGCGTGTTCAGCGTCGCCGATCTCAAGGGTATGAGCCACAACTCGCCCTTCCTCGACATGGAGCTGCCTGGCCGCGTGGCCTACACGGTGCGCCGCGGCTACCTCACGCTCGACGATGGCGAGCTCGTGGGCGCCCCCGAGGTCGCCGCGGCGGCACAGGAGGCGACTCGATGAGCCGCACGCTCTTCGCTGTGATCGTCGCAGCGGTGGTCATCATCGCGTTTCTCGCGATGTGGCTCGGCTGGCGCGCACGCGCTCGGCGCGATGCAGGTGTGCTCGCGGCGGCTATCGCACCGGTTGGCGAGTTGATCGCCGAGTTCTCGCGAGTCCTCTACGTGTCGACCACGCCAGTGGGCGAGCCACTCACGCGTGTCGCCGCGCCAGGGCTGCGCTACCGCGGTCAGGCCGAGATCGCGGTGCGTCGCGACGGGGTCACGATCGCGATCGCTGGCGAGGATCCCACGCACCTCGCAGCCTCGCAGCTGCGGGGCAGCGACTCAGCAGGCAGGCGGGTTGGCAAGGCCGTCGAGCACGACGGCCTCGCGCTGCTGCGCTGGGCGAGTACCTCCGACGAGCGAGACCTTGAGTCGAGCTTCCGCTTCGAAAGCAAAGCCGAGCAGCAGCGCTTTACCGAGGCGCTCGAGGCGATCACGCCCGCAGAATTCAAACTGTCGATGGCGCATGGCGCCGTGAACCAAGACCCGAACGCAAGTCAGGAAGGCCTCCGATGACCCTCACCACTTCAGTGCCCACCGCACCACCTGCGAGTGCAGTGCCGCACGGCCCCGCCGTGCTCGTGCTCGAAGACGGGAGCCGATTCGAGGGCCGCGCCTACGGCGCCACCGGCCAGACCCTCGGTGAGGTCGTCTTCTCGACCGGCATGACCGGCTACCAAGAGACGCTGACCGACCCGTCGTACGCGGGCCAGATTGTGCTCATGACGGCGCCCCACATCGGCAACACCGGCGTGAACGACACCGACATGGAGTCGCGCAAGATCTGGGTCGCCGGGTTCATTGTGCGCGATCCCGCTCGACGCGTTTCGAACTTCCGTGCCGAACGCTCGCTTGACGAAGAACTCGTCGCAGACGGCGTCGTGGGCATCTCGGGTGTCGACACTCGGGCGATCACGCGCCACATTCGCTCTGTTGGTGCGATGCGCGCCGGCGTGTTCTCTGGCACCGATTACGAACTCGGCGCAGACGCGCAGCTCGAACTGGTGAAAGACCAGCAGAGCATGGCTGGCATGAACCTCTCTTCGGTAGTCACGACCGAAGAGCGCTACGACGTGCCCGTCTCCGACGGTGTGGAGCGGCTCGGATCAATCGCGGTGCTCGATCTCGGCGTCAAGCGCGCTACGGTGCAGTACCTCGCAGACCACGGCTTCGACGTGATCGTGCTGCCCGCGCACACCACGCTCGATGAAATGCGAGCGCTCGCGCCCGACGCGCTGTTCTTCTCGAACGGCCCGGGAGATCCTGCGGCATCCGACGCGCAGGTCGACCTGCTACGCGAGATGCTGCGCGATGGTGTGCCCTACTTCGGTATCTGCTTCGGCAATCAGCTGCTCGGCCGCGCACTCGGCTTCGGCACATACAAACTGCCCTTTGGCCACCGCGGCATCAACCAGCCAGTGCTCGACAAGAAGACCGGGCGAGTCGAAATCACTGCGCAGAACCACGGTTTTGCCGTCGATCTGCCGATCGAAGGTGTGCACGAATCGCCGGTAGGCCTTGGCCGAGTACAGGTGAGCCACTTCAGTCTGAACGACCAGGTCGTTGAGGGGCTTGAATGCCTCGACATCGACGCATTCTCCGTGCAGTACCACCCCGAGGCAGCAGCAGGTCCGCACGACGCCTTCTACCTCTTCGATCGTTTCCGCCAGCTTGTGAAGAACCGCGCCGCAGCGACCGGCGCTGAGGAGAACTAACCCATGCCAAAACGCCAAGACATCAATTCAGTGCTCGTCATCGGCTCCGGGCCGATCGTCATCGGTCAGGCTTGCGAGTTCGACTACTCGGGCACCCAGGCCTGCCGCGTGCTTCGCGAAGAGGGTGTTCGCGTGATCCTCGTGAATTCAAACCCAGCGACGATCATGACCGACCCTGACTTCGCAGACGCGACCTATGTCGAACCCATCACCCCCGAGGTGATCGAATCGATCATCATCAAAGAGAAGCCCGACGCGATTCTGCCGACGCTTGGCGGCCAGACCGCGCTGAATGCGGCCATGTCTTTGCACGAGCTCGGCATTCTCGAGAAGCACGGCGTCGAGCTGATCGGTGCTAAGGTCGACGCGATTCGTCGAGGCGAGGATCGCCAGATCTTCAAGGATCTCGTGCTCGAGGCGGGTGCCGACGTTGCCCGTTCGCATATCGCGCACACCATTGAAGAGGCGAAAGAGTTCGCGAAAGACCTTGGATACCCGCTCGTCGTTCGCCCATCCTTCACCATGGGTGGCCTTGGTTCGGGTTTCGCGTACACCGAAGAAGAGCTCGTGCGCATCGCCGGCGACGGCCTGCACTACAGCCCCACGAGCGAGGTACTGCTCGAAGAGTCGATTCTCGGCTGGAAAGAGTATGAGCTCGAGCTCATGCGCGACACCAGCGACAACACCGTCGTCGTCTGCTCGATCGAGAACGTCGACGCTGTCGGGGTGCATACCGGTGACTCGATCACGGTTGCCCCGGCGCTGACGCTGACCGACCGCGAGTTTCAGAAGCTGCGCGACATCGGCATCGACATCATTCGTCGCGTGGGCGTCGACACTGGTGGCTGCAACATTCAGTACGCGGTCGATCCGAAAACCGGACGCATCATCGTTATTGAGATGAACCCGCGTGTGTCGCGCTCGTCGGCGCTCGCATCGAAGGCCACCGGCTTTCCGATCGCAAAGATCGCTGCGAAGCTCGCGATCGGCTACCGCCTCGACGAGATTCCGAACGACATCACGCAGATGACCCCCGCGAGCTTCGAGCCGACCATCGACTACGTCGTGGTGAAGGCCCCGCGCTTCGCATTCGAGAAGTTCCCTGCTGCAGACGACACGCTCACCACCACCATGAAGTCGGTGGGCGAGGCGATGGCGATCGGCCGCAACTTCACGACCGCGATGCAGAAGGCGCTGCGCTCGCTCGAGAAGCGGGGCACTTCGTTCCACTGGGGCGAAGAGACCCGGCCGGTTGCCGAGATTCTCGAAACCATCAAGCGCCCGACTGACGGCCGCATCGTCGATGTGCAGCAGGCGCTTCGCCTCGGCGCGACGATCGAGCAGGTTTTCGAGTCGACCTCGATCGACCCCTGGTTCCTCGACCAGATCCAGCTCATCAACGAGGTCGCGGCGCGCGTCGCCGAGGCTCCGCAGCTCACGCTCGAGTTGCTGCGCGAGGCGAAAGACCACGGCTTCAGCGATGTGCAACTCGCCGCGATTCGCGGAGTATCTGAGTCCGAGATTCGCGGCCTACGTCACGGCCTCGGTCTGCGTCCGGTTTTCAAGACCGTCGACACCTGCGCAGGCGAATTCCCTGCGCTCACCCCGTACCACTACTCGTCGTACGATTTCGAGACCGAGGTGGCGCCGAGCGATCGCAAGAAGATCGTGATTCTGGGCTCGGGCCCGAACCGTATCGGTCAGGGTGTCGAGTTCGACTACTCGTGCGTGCACGCCTCGTTCGCGTTGAGTGGGGCCGGTTACGAGACCATCATGATCAACTGCAACCCCGAGACTGTGTCGACCGACTACGACACCTCGGATCGCCTGTACTTCGAGCCGTTGACGCTTGAAGACGTGCTCGAGGTCATTCACGCAGAGCAGGCATCGGGCGAGCTGCTCGGCGTCGTGGTGCAGCTCGGCGGCCAGACCGCCCTCGGTCTCGCGCAGCCGCTCAAGGATGCGGGTATTCCGATCCTCGGAACTACACCAGAGGCGATCGACCTTGCTGAGGAGCGCGGTGCGTTCTCGGGCATTCTCGAACGCGCTGGGCTGCTGGCTCCCCGCAACGGTACGGCGATCGACAAGCAGGGCGCGATTCGGATCGCCGAAGAGATCGGCTACCCGGTTCTAGTGCGCCCCTCGTTCGTGCTCGGCGGTCGTGGCATGGAGATCATCTACGACACGGCATCGTTGCACGGCTACTTCGAGCGCATCGAAGGGCACGCGCTGGTCGGCCCAGGCCACCCGCTGCTCGTCGATCACTTTCTCGACGATGCCACCGAAATCGATGTCGACGCGCTCTATGACGGCGAGCAGCTCTACATCGGTGGCATCATGGAGCACATCGAAGAGGCTGGCATTCATTCGGGCGACTCGAGCTGCACGCTACCCCCGATCACGCTCGGCTACTCGCAGATTCAGCAGGTGCGCGAGGCAACACTGAGCATCGCAGAGGGTGTTGGCGTGCGCGGCCTGCTGAACGTGCAGTTCGCGTTTGCGCAAGGCGCGCTCTATGTCATCGAAGCGAACCCGCGCGCGTCGCGTACGGTTCCGTTCGTGTCAAAGGCGCTCGGTATTCCGCTGGCGAAGGCTGCCTCGCGCCTCATGGCCGGAGAAAGCATCCAGCAGCTCATCGACAGTGGTTTGCTGCCAGAGCGCGACGGATCGCGGGCGCCGATCGACGCTCCGGTTGCGGTGAAAGAGGCGGTGCTACCGTTCAAGCGCTTCCGCACTCACGAGGGCCGCATCGTTGAGTCGCTGCTCGGCCCCGAGATGCGCTCGACGGGCGAGGTCATGGGCATGGATCGCGACTTCCCTCGCGCCTTCGCGAAGAGCCAGTCGGGCGCGGGATGCCCGCTGCCCACCTCGGGTAGCGTGTTCATCTCGGTGAACGACCGCGACAAGCGCGATGTGGTGCTGCCCGCGCTGCGCTTGCAGGAGCTGGGCTTTGATATTTGCGCGACGCAGGGCACCCAGGTGGTGCTCGCCCGCAACGGTGTGAAGGCCAGCACTGTGCGCAAGCACTCGGAGCAGACCGAGGGTGAGAGCATCGTCGACCTGATCAACAGGGGCGAGATCGACATCGTCGTGAACACCCCGAGCGGCAGCGCCGCTCGCGTCGACGGATATGAGATTCGCGCGGCAACCGTGGCGGCCGATAAGCCGCTGTTCACCACCATGTCCGAGCTTGCAGCTGCGGTCGGCGCAATTGCGGTCAGCAGCTCTGGTTTCTCGGTGAAATCGCTGCAGGAATACCAGGCTGACCGCGACGCAGCGCTCGCGAATGCGAAGGCGAACTGAGCATGACGATCGAATCGGCATTCGGTGAGGCGACCTTTGCGGGTCGTCTCACCGTCGAGCTCGCAGCACACCGGCACCTCTGCGCTGGCATCGACCCACACGCCGGGCTGCTAGCCGAGTGGGGGCTGAACGACGACGCAGCTGGTGCCGAGCGCATGGGCCGTGCCGTCGTCGAGGCCGCAGCCGGTGTTGCTGCGTGCGTGAAGCCGCAGATCGCGTTCTTTGAGCGTTTTGGTGCAGCCGGATTCGTCGCACTTGAGCGCGTGCTCGCTGATGCGCGTGCTGCAGGCTTGCTGATCATTGCCGACGTGAAACGTGGCGATATTGGAACAAGCTTTGCCGCTTACGCCGATGCGTGGCTCACGCCCGGTTCGCCGCTCGAGAGCGACGCGATGACTGTCGTCGCCTATCAGGGGTTCGGCAGTCTCGCGGGCGCGTTCTCGCATGCGCGCGATCACGGCAAGGGAGTGTTCGTGCTCGCGGCTACGTCGAACCCCGAGGCTCGCGACGTGCAGCGCTCTCGTCGTGACGATGGCCGCACGGTCGCCCAGGCAATGGTCGAAGACGCGCAGGCGTTCAACGCCTCGCTGCTCGACGCCGCGGGCGAAGCCGAGGCGCACGCCGCTGGCAGGGGAGTCGGGCCGGTCGGCGTGGTACTTGGCGCCACCCTCGACCTTGCCGATTTTGACATCGACGTTGCTGCGCCTGTTTCGAAGCCCGTGCTCCCGGTGCTCGCGCCGGGATTCGGGGCGCAGGGCGCACGTATCGAAGAGGCGAAGGCGATCTTCGGCGGGCTCGGCTGGGCGCTGCTCGCGAACGAGTCGCGCGGCATTCTCGCCGGCGGCGAGAGCGGCCTTGCTGATCGCGTGCGAGCCCGTTCCGAGGCGCTCGCTGCTGCGCTCTAGCTTTCTCACTCTGACACCTTGGCTCGCCGGGACCACCGGGAGCGTATTAGGCTAGGTGGAATGACTGAGCAAGGTGGGGCGGCGCGGCGCGCGATGCCCGAGGTGGATCGGCAGGCTGCAAACCGGGCCGCCATCGAGGCGCGGCGCGCGCGAGCCGAGATCAAGCAGCGTCTGCGCAGCGGGGAACTCTCGCCCGTGCGTGCGATGGCTGCGGCGCGCGAAGAGGGCAACCCTGCCGCAACCCTGCGCGTCACCGAGTTTCTGCAGACGTTTCCCGCTGTCGGCGAGGTGAAAGCTGCAAGGCTGCTCGAAGAACTGCAGATCTCGCCGCGCA
The DNA here is from genome assembly GCA_937967375.1 of uncultured Leucobacter sp. Classification (GTDB taxonomy): domain Bacteria; phylum Actinomycetota; class Actinomycetes; order Actinomycetales; family Microbacteriaceae; genus Leucobacter. The sequence goes on along the minus strand of CALCJF010000096.1, from coordinate 9,475 downwards.
AGCGCCTCGGCGGGCTTGGCGTGCACCAGCGTGATCGGCTCGAGGGCTTCGTGCGCGAGCGCGTTGGCTCGACCGCGTCAGATGATGCGCCCGCGCTGACCGTGCTTGCTGGCCCAACTGCTGTTGGCAAGGGCACCGTTGCCGCGTACGTTCGCGATCACTATCCCGAGGTAAAGCACTCAGTGTCGGTCACCACCCGCCCCGCGCGGCCAGGTGAGGTGCATGGCGTGCACTACATCTTCATCGATGACCAGACTTTCGACCGAATGCTTGCGAATGACGATTTGCTCGAGTGGGCGACTGTGCACAATAAGTATCGTTACGGCACGCCCCGTGGGCCTGTGCTCGAAGCCGCACGCCGCGGTGAGCGTATGCTGCTCGAGATCGATCTGCAGGGCGCGCGTCAGGTTCGTGCGAGCATGCCCGACGCAAGGCTCGTGTTTCTCACGCCGCCGAGCTGGGATGAGCTGGTGAACCGCCTTGTGGGCCGTGGCACCGAAGACGAAGAAGAACGCACTCGCAGACTTGAGACTGCCAAGGTCGAGCTCGCGTCGGCGAAAGAGTTCGACGAGATCATCGTGAACGACGAGGTGCCCCTCGCGGCCGCGCGACTCGTCGAGCTCATTCGCGCACGCGACTAGGGCCGAGTGAGTGCCGTCGCGGCGTGCACCTGATCGAGCTCGTGCACCGCTCCATGGTCAAGTCGCAACCGGCGATGGGCGCGTGCTGCGACAGCACGGTCGTGAGTCACAGCGACAACGGTGAGACCTTCTCGATTCAGCTCTTCGATGAGCGACAGAATTTCGTCGCGCATACCCTCGTCGAGGTTGCCTGTCGGCTCGTCTGCCAGCAGTACGCTGGGGTGGCCGACGACGGCGCGCGCGATCGCGACACGCTGCTGTTGTCCGCCAGACAGTTCGCTTGGCCGGTGGCCGCGCCGGTCGCCAAGACCCACCCGCGCCAGTGCCTGCGCCACGCGGTCATCTCGATCTGCGCGGCTGAGGCCCCGGCTCTCGAGCGCAGTGTCGACGTTCTCGCCAGCGGTGAGGGTGGGGATCAGATTGAACGATTGAAATACGAAGCCGATTTGATCAGCTCGAAGCCGAGTGTGCTCAGCATTTGAGGCTTGCACGAGGTCGACGCCACCGAGCCGGAGCGTACCCGAGCTCGGACGGTCGAGCGCACCGAGCAGTTGCAACAGCGTCGATTTGCCGCCGCCGGTGGGCCCTTGTACCGTCACGAACTCGCCTGGAGCGACGTTGAAGCTCACGTCAAGCAGGGGCGTGACCGTGGTTGATCCTTTTCGGTAGCTCTTGGCGACGTGTGTGAGCTCGTATACCGGCGGTGTGGAGTGAACTAGTTGGTCGGTCATGATGAAACCTTCTTCTGTGTCGTGATGGTTATGCGACTGATCGCAGGGCTTCTGCCGGGCTGAGGCGTGCCGCGCGCCAGGCGCCGAAGGCTCCCGCGAGGAGCCCACCGAGCAGGCTCAGGCCCACTGCCGCCGCGATCACCCAGAGCGTGATCGGCGCGTGAAGCGTAATCTCGCTCGCAGCCTGTGCACTCATGCCGCCGAATCCGGGCCCACCGGATCCTCCGCCAACGTTCGGCATGCCCTCGGGGCGGGCGGGCAAGCCGTTCGCCCCGCCTTCCGAACCGCCCATCAGCGGTGAAGAGCCCGATGCAATGGTCGGCGAAATCATGTTGATCACGGTGATCGCGCCGAGGCCGAGTACCAACCCAATCGCACCTCCGATCAGTGCCTGCACAGTGGATTCGCCGGCAAGCTGCGACACGATCCGCCTGTTCGACCAACCGATCGCCTTCAACGTGCCGAATTCGCGGGTGCGGCGTGCAACGCCAGAGCCGGTGAGTAGCATCGAAATGATGAGGGCCACGAGCAGCACGATGACCGAGAGCCACGTGCCCAGGGTGGTGATGAGTGATGCCGCGCTTGTGAGCGAGCCGGAGACCTGCTGAGCAAATTCTGCCTGCGAGCTCACCGTTGCATCGGGCAGCTCAGTCTCGATCTGTTGCTGCACCGAGGCGATGTTCGTCGCCGAGTCTGCCGACACATACACCGCAGACACCACCTCATCGAGGCCAGCGAGTGAGCGAGCGACGTCGATAGGCAGGTAGACGTTCGCGGCCGTCTCTGCCTCGTCAGAGGTCGATACCAGTGTGCCGACGATCGTCATCTCAGTGCCGGCCACCGACACGGTGTCGCCGACCGCAAGTTCTTCAGTGGCAGCATAGCTCTCATCGATCAGTGCGACGTGTTCACCGGTGTCGCTTGCCTCGAAACCTCGGCCGTCGACGAGGCTCGTCGCTGAGAGTGGGCCGAGATCGGTTGCCGTGGGATCGACACCGAGCACACTGAAGCTGTTGAGGTCGAACGCGCTGCCTCCCGCGCCGTCGAACCCGCCGCTCGGTGGCGCACTTGCCTCGCCTTGACCGGGCATCTGCGACTGGCCCATTTGCGAGAAATCAGGCATCTCGCCCGAGAACGTGACATTGTTCAGGCTCAGAACCCCTGTCGCTGCCGCGACACCATCGACATTTGCGACTGTTTGCACCGTGTCGGCGGGCAGCGTGCTGCGCCCCATCTGCACCGAGAGGGTCGACTGGTCGAGCGTGGTGGTGCCGTCGCTGGTCTCGCCAGCGCCCTGGCCGAACTCGAAGCGTGGGCCACCGCCGGTTCCCGGTTCGGCGGCGGCACCACTCACCGTGAGGTCGGTGCCGATACCGTAGACGTTCTCGAGTGCCGCACTCTGCGCGTTACGAATGCCCGCAGCGAGCGAAGACACAACAATGACGAGCGCGATCGCGATCGCGAGCCCGGCCGCGACGATCGCGGTCTGTCGTTTGCGGCCGAGAAGCTCGCGCCGCAGCATGGTCCAGTACATGCGTGATCCTTTCAACAGAGTTTCGTTATAAAACCTGATCTGAGTCTCGCGGGGCGGGTGTGGCAGCGCGTCATCCTAGCGAAGCGATTGCGATACTGCGCTCGCGGTATTGGGAATGCGGCGAGGGGATGACGCGATGGGGTGATTGGCAGTGCAGACTTGAGGAATGAGTGAGGACGCACCCGGCCCGATGACGGCGACGGCATCGCGATTGCGAGCGTTCTTCGGCGATGCGCTTGCCGCCCTCGTTGTGCTCTCTGGAGGCGGCTTGCTGGGCATTTTCGGGGCGCCGGCCGGCCCGCCCCTATACGGGGGCGGCGCGAGCCCGCCCGGCATGCCTGGGCAACCGGGTATGGCTCAGATGGCTGACATCGCGCTGACCACACAGCTCACCTTCGTCGGACTCTTTGCGTTTGCCGCCGGGCTGATGTTCTTGCGTCGAACGTTGCCCGCGCTGGTGTTCGGGCTGAGCGCGGTGCTCTTCTCACTTGCGGTGGTGTTCGGCCTGCCCGCTATGGGGCCGGGTATTGCGCTCGTGATCGCTTCGTACGCGTTTGCAAGCCGGGTGCGCAGAAGGCCAGTGTTCTTCGCCACATCGGGCGTGGTCGTCGTGCTGCTGCTGCTCGGTTTCGCGGCGAGCGATTGGCAGACAGTCGAGCCTCGTGTGCTGCAGATTGCGGCGGCGACAGCGATAGCCGCGGCGCTCGGTGATAGCGCGCGATCACGGCGAGAGTATCTCGCCGCCGTCGAAGAACGCGCCAAGAAGGCGGAACAGGAACGTGAGGCAGAGGCCAGCCGCCGTGTCTCCGAGGAGCGGTTGCGCATTGCCAGAGACTTGCATGACACGGTGGCACATCAGATCTCGGTAATCAACCTGCACGCGGGCGTCGCTACCAGTCATCTACGCGAGCGCCCCGAGCGAGCAGAGCAGGCCCTCGCGACTATTCGAGAGGCCGCGCGGGAGGCGCTCGGCGAGATCGGCGAGTTGCTGCACTATCTGCGCGACAACGAGCATGAGCCCGGTATATCCGAGCGCGCTGCACTACCCCCGCAGCTGGGTCTCGACGCCTTGACTACCTTGCTCGAGCGCGTCGGCGAAGCCGGGCTGCAGGTTCGTGCGAACATTGGCGACGGGCTCGAGAACGTGCCGCTCGGAGTTGCGACGGTTGCGTATCGCGTGGTGCAAGAAGGGCTGACCAATGCCCAGAAGCACGGAAGCGGCACGGTGATCCTCGATGTCGTCGCGATGGATGCAGGGCGCCACGAGCAGGCCGCTGGCCGTGCAATACCTGAACTGCGAATTCGCATGAGCAACCCGATTGCCGGTCCCGCCTCGCAAGCGGGAAGCGGTTTCGGACTGGTCGGCATTCGTGAGCGTGTCGCTGTGCTTCGCGGTACGGTTGAGACCGGGCGAGAAGGTGAGGACTACGTGCTTACCGTGACGCTGCCACTACCCTCGAAAGTGCAGGAGACGGAATGATCTCGGTGCTGATTGCCGATGACCAGGCGCTCATTCGGCAAGCAGTAACGGCCATTCTTGAGCCGCAGAGTGAGATCACCGTGGTGGCGCAGGCACGCGACGGCGCTGAAGCGGTAGCGCTCGCGACTCAGTTGCGGCCAGACATCGTGCTCATGGATATTCGCATGCCGGGCATCGACGGTATCGATGCCACGGCACGCATCTGCGCTGACACCAGCTTGCACTCAACTCGTGTGCTCATTCTTACGACGTTTGAGGAGGAAGGCTATGTGGTTGCCGCACTACGGGCCGGGGCGAGCGGGTTTCTCGGCAAAGGATCTGAGCCCGACGAAATTGTGCGGGCCATCGGCGCGGTGCACGCTGGCGACGCTCTGCTGTCGCCCGCGGCGACACGCAGTCTGATCAGGCGCTCGGTACTTGAGCAGGCAGCCGTGACCGAAGTTGCCCTCGTACCATCGCCGCACTTGGCAAGCCTGACCGAGCGTGAGAGCGAGGTGCTGCTTATGGTGGCCCAGGGCCTCACAAACCAGCAGATCGCTGAAACACTGTTCATCTCGCCGCACACGGCAAAAACGCACGTCAACCGCATCATGGCCAAGGTGCACGCGCATGATCGAGCACAGCTTGTAATACTTGCGTATGAGAGTGGACTCCTCCGTCCGGGGGAGGAGGCCTAGCTGCAGACACTCCCAAAGGTTCTGTCGCGAGCGATTCGCTTCACGGTATCTTTAGACGGTGACCCCGACACCCGTGCTGACGGCAGGCCTGCTTGTAAACGAGTTCGCCGAGGCCATCGCGCTCGACCCCAAACAGTTCTGGGGTATCCCGGTTGCGCTGATCGGCGCCGCGCTGATGTCGTTCGGTGCGCAGTACCAGTCGCGCGGCCTGAACAAGGTTGAACGCCTCACCGGAGAATCAGCGGGATCTGGCCTCTCGATCAAGCACCTGTTGGGGCTCTTGAGCAGGCCATCGTGGGTGGTCGGTACGATGCTGCTGGGCCTCGCAATCGCGTTTCAAATCGCGGCGCTCTCGCTTGCTCCGCTCATCGTGGTGCAGCCCCTTGGCGTGGTCGCCATGGTGATTACCGCGGTGCTCAATTCGCGCATGAGCGGGGTGCGGCTGCCAAAACGCGCCGTCGTCTCGCTGAGCCTGTGCGTAGGCGGCATCGTCACCTTCGTGACGGTAGCCGCGTTTACTGCCGCGGACCGCCCGGTGACGGACACGAAGCTCATCACCATTCTCATCATCTTTGCCGTCGTGCTGGTTGTCGCGCTCGCCGGATACTTCGCGCTCAGGCACCGCGCGATCGCGATCTTCTACGTCGTGGGTGCAGGTGTGCTCTATGGCTTTGTTGCGACTTTCGCGAAGGCAGTGATCGGGCGGTTCATGCAGAACGAGTTCGACTGGCTCACCTGGGTGTGCGTGCTGGCGCTCGCCACGGGTGGCCTAGTCGGCATGCTCTTCGTGCAGAACGCTTATTCGTCAGGGCCACCTGATCTTGTGATCGCTGGGCTGACGGTAGTGGATCCTCTTGTGGCAATTTTGATTGGCATCACGGTACTCAACGAGGCGGCGAACGCGCCAAGCTGGGCAATTATCTGCTTCGTGATGACTGGACTGATCGCGCTCATCGGCGTAGTCGGCCTCGCGAAGTTTCATCCGCAGGTCGGGCGCAACGTGCTCGAAGAGCCGCGGACTGCGCAGTAGGCGGTGTGAGTTCCACTAGGCTAGAGGGGTCGTAAGGGGCGTTAGCTCAGTCGGTTAGAGCAAAGGACTCATAATCCTTCGGTCGTGGGTTCAAGCCCCACACGCCCTACTAGTGTGATGTGCTGCGGCGCCTTCGCGTCGCACGAGGCGTTCGGTGCTGAGCCGATAACCACGTTCGAGCAGTTGCGCTCGAAGCCAAGCAGCCGAGGGCTCGGTCGGCAACTCGAAGCGAATCGTCCAGAAGCCTGCCCCGAAGAGGCCTGCGAGCAGGTTGTCGAGTTGTTCGCGGCGAGGATCGTCGCCAGCGTCGAGTGTCTCGCGCGTGAGGGCGTCGCCCGTGATTGAGAGGTCAACAATCACGTCGGCGCTTACCCAGGTGTCGTCTGGCCCGGAAGAGACCTCGAGCTGCAAGTCGAGAGCCGCGGCCGACGCTACAAGTCGAGGCAGCTGCCGACAATCGCTGCTCAGGCCGGCGGCAGCTGCCGGCTCAGACCGCATCCACGTCTCGGAGTATGGTTTGTAATCGCGGCGCAGGTACAAAGCACGGGCACGCGGATTACCCGCCATCACATCGACGACGCCCACCTCGATATTTTCGGCCGAGGCCTCGCGATCTACCGCATCCATAAGCAGACTGCCGACGCCTATGCCGCGTGCCGCAGGATCAACGCTCAACGTCTCGAGCACCACTGCAGGCTGACCCTCGAAATCGCACACAAAACTCAGTGCATACCCGAGAGCGATGCCGTCCCGAGAAGCTAGCCAAATCGACACTCGCGGCTGGGCCGCAAGGAGCGCCGCGTAGTGTGCCTCGCGAAGCGGCCAACTGCGGTCGCGTGGAATGACCGCCAGGCCAGCAGCGCCGGTCGCGAGGTGATGATCAAAGAGTAGATTCCAGAGCTCGCGCGCCTGTGGAACAAGCTCGGCACCGCCGCGCTGCAGCGTGATGTGGTCGTTCGTCATGGGTGTACCGACCTTTCGCGAAGGCTGTTCAGCGTAAGTACTGCTCGGTGAAACGCGAGAGTACCATCTGCGAGGCGCGCACGTCTGCACGCTGCACGCGTTCGATCAGCGCATCGACCTCGCCCGGGTCGAAGTACCCGTGGTTCATGTACGCGTGAATGCGCGTCGTCATCGCCGCGCCGTCGAGCTCGGGGTGGAACTGAGTTGCATACACATTGCGCCCCACACGAAACGCTTGCACGGGGCAGCCGGGCGAGCTCGCAAGCACCGCGAGATGCGGCGGCACCTTGCTGATTGCCTCTTTGTGCCCGACAAACGCATCAAACTCTGCTGGCAGCTCGCCGAACAGCGGGTCGCCGAGCCCCTCCGGGGTGAGGCTGATCCTCGTCGCCTGCGTATTCTCGCCGTACGTGCGATCGACCGTCGCGCCCTGGTGCGTGCCGATCGTGCCGATACCGTAGCAAATGCCGAGAAACGGAAAATCCCGCTCGAGCACCCGATCGAGCAGGGCAGCAAGCTCGCGCTCGACCCGGCGCTCATTTTCCGACTTCGACTCTTCTGGCTCGCTCACGGTGAAGGGGCTACCTGCGAGAATCACGCCTGAGTACAGGTCGAGTTCGAGGTCGCCGAGCGGCTGTTGATCGGCACGCAACCAGCTGAGATCCTCGGGTAGCAGCCCGGTGAGCGTGCAATACGAGGCGTGCTCCTCGGCAGCAATACGCTCGTCGTCGCGCGTAGTGATGAGTAGGAACGGTTTCACCCCTCAAACTTACCCGAGTGCAGAGTGTTTGCCGATCCCAGCCAAACGTGAAAGACTCATGACGACACATTGCTACTGCAAGTTCGACGTTGGGGAAGACGTTTCGAACCGAAGGGAGCAACGAATGTCGACACCAACCGCGTCTGCGCAACTTGAATCTTCGTTCGCAACGGGGGTACTTTTTGTGCATTCCTGCCCGAGAGCGCTGGTGCCACACGTCGAGTGGGCGCTTGCCCGCGAGGTAGGCAGGGTCGTCAAGCTTGACTGGGAGCCGCAGCCACTCATGCCCACGATGATGCGCACGGTGGCGCACTGGCGCGGCACAGCCGGCACCGCGGCAGAGGTCGCGTCGTCGCTGTTCGGTTGGCAGCAGCTGCGTTTTGAGATCACCGAGGATCAAAGCGCCTGCGGTGATGGCGGCCGATGGATGCACACTCCGTCGCTCGGTATCTTCAGGCTGCAGACCGACGCCGCAGGCAACGGGGTGCTCACCGAAGATGCGATTCGGTGCGCCCTCGAGGAGTCGGCGGGCGATGGGGCAGCGATCGCCCGAGCGCTCAGTGCGGCGCTCGGAAACGCGTGGGATCGCGAGCTCGAGCCATTCCGCGCAGCCGAAGAGGGTGATGCGACCATCTTCGAGCTGCCGCGGCTTAGCGCTGGCTAACGAGAGCCCGAGCTGAAATTATGCGTCGTAAGAACGGATTGCGACGACCGCATTATGCCCCCCGAACCCGAACGAGTTCGAGATCGCGAGCTGCGGGCCGTCGCCAAGGGGCTGGGCTTCGCCCGACACTGACAGCGGAATCTCGGGGTCTTGGTTGACCAAGTTGATCGTCGGGGGAGCGATGCGGTTCTTTACCGCGAGCACGGTGAACAGTGCCTCCAGCGCGCCCGTGCCGCCGAGCAGGTGGCCGGTAGCTGCCTTCGTCGCCGACACCGGAATGCTGTTCACGCGATCGCCGAAGACCTTCGCGAGGGCCGTGTACTCGTTCGGGTCGCCGACCGGGGTCGAGGTGGCGTGGGCGTTGATGTGCGTGATCTCGTCAGGGGTCGCGCCGGCCTGCGCGAGAGCAAGCTCGATTGCACGGATCGCTCCGTGACCCTCTGGGTCGTTTGCAGTGATGTGGTACGAATCGGCGGTGACGCCACCGCCGGCGATCTCGGCATAAATCTTGGCGCCGCGTGCGAGCGCGTGCTCTTCGGTCTCGAGCACGAGTGCCGCAGCACCTTCGCCCATGACAAAGCCATCGCGGTCGATGTTGTACGGGCGTGAGGCGGTCTCGGGCGAATCATTTCGCTTCGACAGTGCCTGCATCGAGTTGAACGAGGTGATTGTGATTGGGTGAATCGCTGCCTCGGAACCGCCGGCGATCACGACGTCTGCAAGACCGGCCTGGAGGTGTTCAAAAGCATTGTGAATCGACTCGGTACTCGATGCACACGCCGAGGCTACGGTGCGTGCGTAGGCTCGGGCCTCGAGGTGCATCGAGACGGCTGCCGCTGGCGCGTTTGGCATCAGCATTGGCACGGTCAGCGGCATGACGCGGCGCGGGCCGCTTTCGCGCAGCGTGTCCCACGCGTCGAGCAGCGACCAGACGCCACCAATACCGGTGGCCCAGTCCACACCGAGACGCTCTGAAGCGACTTCGGGCGATCCAG
>CALCJF010000095.1 GCA_937967375.1 uncultured Leucobacter sp. | reverse complement strand
AAGATCCTCGAGCTCGACAAGAACCGCAACAACGTGGTGCTCTCGCGCCGCGCGCTGCTCGAAGAGACCCAGTCGGCAAGCCGTTCGTCGTTCCTCGCCGAGCTCAAGCCCGGCCAGGTGCGCAAGGGTGTCATCTCGTCGATCGTCAACTTCGGTGCATTCGTTGATCTCGGCGGCGTCGACGGTCTCGTGCACGTCAGCGAGCTCTCGTGGAAGCACATCGAGCACGCAAGCGACGTTGTCGAGGTTGGCCAGGAAGTCACCGTCGAGGTGCTCTCGGTCGAGCTGGATCGCGAGCGCGTTTCGCTCTCGCTGAAGGCTACCCAGGAAGATCCGTGGCAGCTGTTCGCACGTACCCACGCAATCGGCCAGATTGCACCGGGCCAGGTCACCAAGCTCGTTCCGTTCGGTGCGTTCGTTCGCGTTGCAGACGGCATCGAGGGCCTCGTGCACATCTCGGAGCTGTCGGGTCAGCACGTTGAGCTCGCTGAGCAGGTCGTCAAGGCCGGCCAGGAGGTCTTCGTCAAGATCATCGACATCGATCTCGAGCGTCGCCGCATCTCGCTCAGCCTCAAGCAGGCGAACGAGGGCGTCGATCCCGAGGGTACCGAGTTCGATCCCGCGCTCTACGGTATGACCGCTGAGTACGACGAGAACGGCGAGTACAAGTACCCCGAGGGCTTCGATCCTGAGACCCAGGAGTGGAAGGAAGGCTTCGAGTCGCAGCGCGAGCAGTGGGAGCAGGAGTACGCAGCTGCTCAGGCCCGCTGGGAGTCGCACAAGAAGCAGGTCGGCGAGGCTCTCGTCGCACAGGCTGAGGCTCCGGTCGAAGAGGCCGGCGCATCGAGCTTCTCGAGCGATTCGGCTTCGGCCGGCACGCTCGCTGACGACGCAGCTCTTGCAGCGCTGAAGCAGCAGCTCGAAGGCAACTAAGCCAGAATAAGCATGAAAGCCCGGTTCCGAGAGGAGCCGGGCTTTCATGCGTTTTGGGCCCCATTGCGATATTCGTGCGACGTCACCGCATGCGAGGATCCTCGGTCGGGTCCATGTAGAGCTCAGGGCAGCCGCGCTCTACGGCGTCTGGTCGCAGCTCGAAGTGCCATCCCTCGTTCGCGTAGATCTGGCAGATGCCGTATTCCGCGCCGTTGTAGCTGAGCCAGTAGCTTGCATCGAAGGGGCCGATATCGACCGCGTCACCTGAGACATGTGCTGACCGCTCTGGCGTAGCCACCCAGCGCAGCGCCTCCTCGCGTGAGCCGTACTCGGCGACCGCTTCTTCGAGCAGTCGCTCTTGCAGCTGCGGCGACCGCCAGCCACTATTGACGTAGAAAGTGATGTCTTCTGCAGCAGCTTCGTTCGCGGCGGCCTGCAGCGCCTGGAGCAGGGCGGTGTCGAGCTGCGCAACTGCGGGGTGCGCGGTATCGAACACGGTGACCTCGTTCTCGTTGGCGCTGCCGTCCGGGCCGTTCTGGGTATCGGAGGTGTCTGAACTGAAGTTCTCGCCAATCGCGGCATCGGCGGTGTCGGGGCGAAACACGGTGTCTGCGGGCCCAAAGAGACTCGCCGCGAGCAGGCCGAGCGCGACCGTTCCGACAGTGAATAGGCTGAGCGTGATCGTCAACCGGATGCGGCGAGACGAAGAATAGGTGCCACGTGCGGCGACGGGCTGGTAGGTATTGCGTCTGTTCATGCGTCAAGCCAAACAACGGTCTCGTTGCAGGAGCGTATGCGCTTTTCGATATGCGCACGATATGCCGCCCTTCATAGAATTGGGTCATGCGGGTGCTGATAGTCGAAGATGAACCTTTGATGGCAGAGAGTATTCGCGCCGCACTTCGACTGGAGGCGATCGCGTCTGACATCGCGCCCGATGGGGAGCAGGCTCTCGATCTTCTGAGCTATAACGACTACGACATTGCCGTGCTCGACCGCGATATTCCTGGCCCTTCAGGTGACGACGTTGCACGGCATATCGTCGCATCTGGGCGAAAGATGCCCATTCTCATGCTCACCGCCGCCGACCGGCTCGACGATAAGGAGACCGGGTTTGGGATCGGAGCAGACGATTACCTAACGAAACCGTTCGAGTTGCGTGAACTCGTGCTGCGCCTCCGTGCGCTGCATCGTCGCCGAGAGAGCACACGGCCGCCCGTGCTCGAGGTCGCAGGGCTCAGGCTCGATCCTTTTCGACGAGAGGTATACCGCGACGGGCGCTACGTTGCACTTACTCGGAAGCAGTTCGCAGTGCTCGAGGTGCTCGTCACGGCAGCGGGCGGGGTAATCAGCGCTGAAGAGTTACTCGAGAAGGCCTGGGACGAGCACGCCGATCCGTTCACCAACGCCGTGCGCATCACCGTGTCGACACTGCGCAAACGGCTTGGCGATCCAGCTCTGATAGAAACCGTGCCTGGGGTCGGTTATCGCATTGACGTGGCCGGCGATGGCTAGGAAGCAGGGGATTAGTGCGCGACTCAAACTCACCTTGAGCTATCTGGTGGTGCTGGTGGTTGCCGAAGCTCTGCTCTTTGCGGTGGTGTGGGCGTTTCTGCTTCGCTACGTGCCAACCCAGGCGGCGGTTTCGCCAGACGGGTTCTTTCCTGGCCGCGCAGATCTGATCAGGGCTTTCGCGCCGGCGGCGTTCTGGGCCGCTATCGCTTCGCTCGCTTTCGGTGCGCTCGGCGGTTGGGTGCTCGCGGGCCGCATGCTTGCACCACTCGACAGGATCACCGCAGCCACCCGAGAAGCGTCGCGCGGTTCCCTGTCGCACCGCATTGACATGAGCGATCGAAACGATGAGTTTGGTGAGCTCGCCGACAACTTTGACGGGATGCTCGAACGACTCGAAGCGCACGTCGAAGCTCAACGGCGTTTCGCGGCGAATGCGTCGCACGAGCTGCGCACTCCGCTCTCTCTCACCAAGGCACTGCTTGAGGTTGCAGACAGCGATGCTGAGCTCGATGCGGCCCAACTGCACGCGAGGTTGCGGCAGGTGAACGATCGCGCGATCTCGCTCACTGAGGCGATGCTCACGCTGAGCAGAGCCGATGCTGGCGGTTTTGCTCATGAAACGATCGATCTCGGGCTTGCCGCGGAAGACGCGGTAGAGACGTTGTTTGCGCTCGCAGAACGCTCAGGGATTGATGTTCAGTTCGAGATAGACAGTGCCGGGGTGCTCGGTTCGTGGTCGCTGATGCGGCAACTTGTCACGAACCTGCTGCACAATGCGATCGTGCATAACCTGCCCTCCGGTGGCTTCGTGTGCGTCCAGGTGTGGACTGACGGCGGGGAGGCGGTGCTGCGTGTCGAGAACAGCGGTGACTCGATCAGTGACACTCTGCTCGTGTCGATGACCGAGCCGTTTCAGCGGGGAACCGAGCGTGTTCATGCGACTCAAGCCGGAGCCGGGCTGGGGCTCGCGATTGCGCAGAGCATCGTGCGCGCGCATGCCGGCGAGCTTCACTTCGAAGCGCGAGATGGCGGGGGACTCACTGCGACGGTGCGGCTGCCACTCGCCGGGTGAGACGCGCGACGCAGCGCATAGTGTGATTGAGTGGTCGGTATGAAACTTGTGGCTCTGAGTGGCGGAATCGCCTCTGGCAAGTCAACTATTGCTCGCAGGCTGGCCGAGCACGGCGCGGTGCACGTGGACGCCGATCAGCTCGCCCGCGAAGCTGTCGCCGCAGGCAGCCCGGGGCTTGCCGCGATCGCGTCTCGATTCGGTATGGGAATGATCGCGGCAGACGGCTCGCTCAACCGCGCAGCACTCGGGAGCATCGTCTTTGACGATGTCGAGGCACTCGAAGCATTGAACGCAATCGTGCACCCAGAGGTTCGCAGAATCGGGCAGCAAAGGATCGCCGCGGCGAAGGCCGCGGATCCAGACGCGGTCGTGGTGTATGACGTGCCGTTGCTCGTCGAGGCGAACGTTAACATGCCCTGGGATCTCGTCGTGATCGCCGAAGCACCAGCTGAGTTGCGCAAGCGGCGCATGATCGAGCTGCGAGGCATGTCGCCCGAGGACGCAGAGCGCCGCATCGCGAACCAGGCCAGCGATGCCGAACGTCGTGCGGTTGCCGACGTAATCATCGACACCGGTGGCAGCGAGGCCCGCACGATCGAGCAGGTCGATGCGCTCTGGGAGCGGCTACAGCCCGCTCCTACAGGCGTCTGAACTCGCCAAACCAGTCGAGTTGCACCTGTGCGACCAGGGCGATCAGCACGTAGGTGACGAGGATCAGTACCCACGACCAGGAGTAGAGCCCCGTGAACACTCGCTGCACGCGCTGACTGTGCGGCACATCTCCCACGGCGTGCGGACGCAGCGCTCCGATCCACCACAGCGGAATCATGACGGACCAGACCACCATGCACCAGGGGCAGAGCGTACTGATCACGAAGATGCTCTGCGAGGCGAGCCACAGGATCAGCCCGAAGCCGAAGAGCAAACCGAGTTCGTAGAGCCACCAGAACCAGGGCGCGAAGCGCGCACCCGCAAGCAACGCCACTCCCACTGCGATCGGTGCGACAAACGCGGTGACCCCGATAATCGTGTTGCTGAAGCCGAAGATCGAACCCTGCCAGCTGTCCATGTTTGGGCCGCAGGTGACGAGCACGCTCACCGAGCAGTTCGGCACGTAGTCGGGATTCTTCAGGGTCTTGATGTACTCGGTGATGAGCTCAAACGACGCAAACCAGCCGATGAGACCCGCCACAATATTGAAGAGGGCAAAGGCCAGAGTACGGGGGCGCGCGGCGGAGGCGGTTGTCATAACGGTCATGTTAGTGGTCGTCGCTGCAAAATATCTGGCTCGCCGTGGCATAATGGAATTCGTTGCCTCGCGTCAGCACGACGCCCGGCACGACAGTCTTTCAGCCGCGCAGGTCGTGGCTTCCGATCAGCAGATGATCGGGTGCGGGGCAACCGCCTCGCGCAGCATAGAGTTTGCGGCGCAAAGCCGCACATATAGAGTTCGCCGAGCAATTAGGCCCGGCCAGAGGAGTGCACCAGCAATGGTGAATGAGCCCATTTCAGAAGTTGAACCGACTACCCCCGAGATTGAGACAGAGAAGTCTGAGCTGCCGCAGCTTGTGCTTCCGCTCGCAGACATGACGCCGGAAGAGCGTTTTCGTGCTACCGCGAGGCTGATCTTTCTGGCACCAGACGTGCCGCCCGTTCAGCCGCGCCAGCGCCGCAGCGAGTTGCGTCAGCTCGACGATATGCTCGACCGCCAGTTCTCGCGTGGACGTGATGGCCGCGACCGCGATGGTCGCGATAACCGGGACAGCCGGGACTACCGCGAGAGTCGTGATGAGTTCGATGGCCGCGATGAGGATGACCGCGAGACGAGTTCGAATCGCCGTCGAAGCCGCCGTCGTGGAGGCTCGGATGCGCAGGGCGATGATGAGTCGCCGCGTCGCGAGCCGCGGGTGCAACAGCCCATCACCGAGCCGCAGCGCGTCAAAGGGTCCACTCGCCTTGAGGCGAAGAAGCAGCGTCGCCGCGATGGTCGTGAAACCGGGCGTCGTCGCCGGCTCGTGATCACTGAGAGCGAGTTTCTCGCTCGCCGCGAGTCGGTCGACCGCGAGATGATTGTGCGCACCACTGCCGATCGCATTCAGATCGGAGTGCTCGAAGACAAGGTGCTCGTCGAACACTACGTCGCGCGCTCGAGCGAGAGCTCATTGATCGGCAATGTCTACCTCGGTCGCGTGCAGAACGTGCTTCCGAGCATGGAGGCGGCGTTTGTCGACATCGGTCGTGGCCGCAACGCCGTGCTTTACTCGGGCGAGGTTGACTGGAGCGAGTTTGAAGGTGCTTCTTCGGCTCGCAAGATCGAGAATGTGCTGAAGCCTGGTGATCAGGTGCTCGTGCAGGTCACCAAAGACCCGGTGGGTCACAAGGGTGCGCGTCTGACGAGCCAGATTTCGCTGCCCGGTCGATTCTTGGTCTACGTGCCTGGTGGCGCAATGAACGGCATCTCGCGAAAGCTGCCCGATACCGAGCGCGCGCGCCTCAAGAAGATTCTGAAAGAGGTGCTGCCGAGCGGCGCAGGCGTGATTGTGCGTACCGCCGCCGAGGGCGCTACTGAAGACCAGGTGACCGGCGACGTGCAACGTCTCACGCGTCAGTGGGATTCGATTCAGCAGCGCGTGGCCAAGGGTGGGGGGCCGCTGCTGCTGCACTCGGAGCCCGACATGCTCATCAAGATCGTGCGAGACGTCTTCAACGAAGACTTCCACAAGCTCATCATTCAGGGTGACGACACCTATCGGGTGATCGAAGACTACCTGGCGCAGGTCGCACCCGAACTGCTTGAGCGGGTTGCTCGATACGAGGACTCGCGCGACATCTTTGATGAGTACCGTATCAACGAGCAAATAGTGAAGGCGCTCGATCGCAAGGTCTGGTTGCCTTCGGGAGGCTCGCTTGTGATCGACCGCACCGAGGCGATGACGGTTGTCGACGTGAACACCGGCAAGTTCGTCGGTTCAGGGGGCAACCTTGAAGAGACGGTGACGAAGAACAACCTCGAGGCCGCAGAAGAGATTGTGCGCCAGCTGCGTTTGCGTGACATCGGTGGCATTATCGTGATCGACTTCATCGACATGGTGCTCGAGTCGAACCGAGATCTCGTGCTGCGTCGCTTGGTCGAGTGCCTGAGCCGCGATCGGACCAAACACCAGGTCGCCGAAGTCACCTCGCTCGGTCTCGTGCAGATGACTCGAAAGAAGCTCGGGCTCGGGTTGCTCGAGTCGTTCAGCGAACCGTGCGACACCTGCGCAGGTCGAGGGATCATCGTGCATCACGAGCCGATTCACAAGCACCGCAGCGAGGCGCCGTCGCGAAGCAACAGCAAGCGTAAGGGCAGTTCACAGCAGCATTCGGCGCCAGCTCAGACACACGCCATCACCGACGAGACGCGGGGCGCCATGGCGAAGATCGCGGCATCGACAATTCCAGGTGCTGTCGATCATGCCGAGACGGCTCCCTTGGACGATGCGCAGTCGGTCGCGCGAAGCGAGAGCGCAAGGGCGCCGCGGCAGCAGCGCTCACGCGGCGATCGCTCCGAGCGTTCAGACCGCGGTGACCGCTCAGAGCGTGCGGCTAGGCAGGCTGAGCTTCAGCTGCCGCCGCTGAAGACCGAGAAGAAACCGAGCGAGACCAAGCTGAGCGCAGAAGACCTGCTCGGTTCGGTGCTCGACGCACTGCCCCCGGCCCCTGAGGCTGGTACCCGTCGCCGTACGAGTCGCAGGGTGAGTTCGGTTCCGTCGACATCGGGGGAGACCTCGTAGCCGACACGGCGCGCCGCTATTTGACCGGTTTGGTTGAATACGGTAAAGTTGACCGTTGGTGCCACTCGTTTTTCGGGTGGTCATGCGCGCGGCGAGAGCCAGCGTGCTCATCGGTTTCGGCGGGGTTCCGCTGGTAGCAGTAGATCGTTTCAAAGAAAAAAGGTAGACAAGTGGTTTTCGCAGTAGTGCGCACAAGCGGTCGTCAGGAGAAGGTCGAGGTTGGCTCGATCATCACCGTGAACCGTGTCTCAGGTGATGACAAGGGCAAGATCGAGCTTCCGGCTGTGCTGCTCGTCGACGGCGACAAGGTGACCACCGACCCCGCAAAGCTGGCAAAGGTGAAGGTTACCGCTGAGGTGCTCAACGACCTCCGCGGTCCGAAGATCATCATCCAGAAGTACAAGAACAAGACCGGTTACAAGAAGCGCCAGGGCCACCGTCAGGACCTGACCCGCATCAAGGTCACTGGCATCAAGTAACCCGTTTCGGGCACTTACCTAAGGAGTAGAGACTCATGGCACATAAAAAGGGCGCGAGCTCGACCCGTAACGGTCGCGACTCGAATGCACAGCGTCTTGGCGTAAAACGCTTCGGCGGCCAGCAGGTGAACGCAGGCGAGATCATCGTTCGCCAGCGCGGCACCCACTTTCACCCCGGCGTGAACGTCGGCCGTGGCGGCGACGACACCCTGTTCGCTCTCGCAGCTGGCTCGGTGGAGTTCGGTGCAAAGGGCGGCCGCAAGGTCGTCAACATTGTCGCTGCTGCGTAAGTAGTTGACTCAGGCGAGGCGGGCTTCGGCTCGCCTTTTGCCGTTTCCGGGGGTTATCTTGGGCTGAGGCCCATGCTTCGGAGGAAGCAGATCTGTAGAGGGGATTGCGGCGTGGTAACGTTCGTCGACCAGGTGAAGGTGCACCTGCAGGCCGGTCGCGGCGGGAACGGCTGTGTGTCGGTTCGGCGCGAAAAGTTCAAGCCGCTTGCTGGCCCCGATGGTGGCGCCGGCGGGCACGGTGGTGACATCGTCATACTCGCCGACCCTCAAGTCACCACGCTGCTCGACTATCACCGCCGCGCGCACCGGAACGCCGAGAACGGCGGCTACGGTGCCGGCGGCTATCGCGACGGTAGCGAGGGGGCCGAGCTCGTGCTGCCAGTGCCCATCGGCACCGTGGTCAAGACCGAGTCCGGTCAGGTTCTTGCTGACCTGACCGAAGCGGGAACTCGCTACCTTGCAGCGAAGGGCGGCATTGGGGGCCTTGGCAACAACGCGCTCGCCAGCCCGAAACGCAAGGCTCCCGGCTTTGCGCTGCTCGGAACCGAGGGCAAGCAGGTAACGCTGACCCTTGAGCTCAAGACCATCGCAGATGTGGCGCTTGTCGGGTTTCCCTCTGCCGGAAAGTCGAGCCTGATCGCCGCGTTGAGCGCCGCTCGTCCGAAGATCGCTGATTATCCGTTCACCACGTTGCACCCAAATCTCGGCGTCGTAGAGGTGGGCGAACACCGCTTCACCGTCGCTGATGTGCCAGGGCTCATTGAGGGTGCGAGCGAGGGCAAGGGGCTCGGCCTCGACTTCTTGCGCCACGTCGAGCGCTGCAGCGCGTTGCTGCACGTGCTCGACTGCGCAACGCTCGAGCCGGGCCGCGACCCACTTTCTGATCTCGATGTGATTCGTCGTGAACTCGCTGCCTACCCAGTTCCCGAGGGGCAGACACCGCTGCTCGAGCGCCCGCAGCTCGTTGCGCTCAACAAGGTAGACGTGCCCGAGGCGCGCGAGCTCGCCGACTTTGTGCGGCCCGAGCTCGAAGCGCAGGGCTATCGAGTGTTTGAGATCTCTGCAACCTCGCACGAGGGCCTGCGCCAGCTGAGCTTTGCGCTCGGAGGGTTGGTCGATACCGCTCGTGCCGAAGCCGCGGTCGAAATCGCGGAGTCCCCACGTATCGTGCTGCGCCCGAAGGCTGTGGGTGACAGTGGATTCCGGGTGGCCACCGAGGGCGGCAGCTACGGCACGCTCTATCGCGTGCTCGGCGAGAAGCCCGAACGCTGGGTCGAGCAGACCGACTTTACCAACGACGAGGCGGTCGGGTATCTGGCCGATCGCCTGCAGAAGATCGGCATCGAAGACGCCCTGGTCAAGGCCGGTG
The DNA here is from genome assembly GCA_937967375.1 of uncultured Leucobacter sp. Classification (GTDB taxonomy): domain Bacteria; phylum Actinomycetota; class Actinomycetes; order Actinomycetales; family Microbacteriaceae; genus Leucobacter. Next base: position 11,411 of record CALCJF010000095.1, on the reverse strand, counting down.
CCACCGCCGGTTCGACCGTCGTCATCGGCCCGGGCGCTGGCGTGGTGTTCGACTGGGAGCCCACGGTGACATCTGCTGCCGAGGTTCAGGTCGGTTCGCGTGGCAGCGATCCTCGTGTTGACGCTTCGGAACGACGCACCAACAAGGATCGCCGCAAGCAGTATCACGACCGAATGGACGCGAAGGCCGAGGCGCGCGCCGAGCTTGAGCGCGAACGCGAAGCTGGGATGTGGAGCGGGGAACAGTGAGCGCTGGCGCGATGACGCCCAGGTTCGCGGGCGCACGCGTGGTGGTCAAGGTCGGCTCGTCTTCGGTCAGCGGCGAGAACGCTTCGCAGATCGCCACTCTCGTCGACTCGCTCGCACGGATGCATCGTGCAGGCAGCGAGGTGATTCTCGTATCGAGTGGCGCCATTGCGACGGGTGTTCCGTTCTTGCGTCTCGGTGAACGGCCAGAAGATCTTGCGACTCAGCAGGCCGCTGCCGCCGTGGGCCAGAACATTCTGGTGAACCGCTACCAGCGGGCGCTCACGGTGCACGAGATCATTGCTGGCCAGGTGCTGCTGACCGCTGGTGACATGGAGAACGACACGCACCGCAGCAATGCGAAGCGGGCTTTGGAACGCCTGCTTGAACTCGGTATTCTGCCGATCATCAACGAGAACGACACGGTTGCGACTCACGAGATTCGCTTCGGCGATAACGACAGGCTCGCGGCGCTCGTCGCCAAGCTGGTCGGCGCCGACCATCTCGTGCTGCTCTCTGACGTTGATGCGTTGTATACGGCTCCGCCGCAGCTTCCCGGGGCGACCAGGATCGCCCATGTCGCCTACGGTGACAAGCTCGATGGGGTGCAGATCGGCGCCACACAATCGGGCTGGGGCACAGGCGGTGCCGCGACGAAGGTTCAGGCCGCTCGGCTCGCTGCAGACGCGGGCACCTCGGTGCTGCTCACTGAGACCCGGCTGCTCGCATCGGTTCTAGACGGCGAGCCGCACGGTACCTATTTTGAGGCGGCTCCGAAGGCCTAAGCTTGGTGCATGAGCACTGACGCATTTCTCGACAAACTCGCGCGCGCGCGAGCGGCTTCGCGTGGTCTGGCAACGGCGACCACTGCGCGAAAGAACGAGGCCCTCGCGGCGATCGCAGATGCGATCGAGGGTGCGATTCCAGAAATCGTCGCCGCAAACGAGCTCGATCTGGCGCGCGGGCGAGAAGAGCAGATCGGTGAGGGTCTGCTCGACAGGCTGCTGCTCGACGATGCCCGGCTTCGCGGGCTCGCGGGCGCTGTGCGAGACGTTATCGGCATCGCCGATCCGGTCGGCGAGATCGTGCGCGGCAGCACGCTCGCGAACGGGGTGCAGCTCACACAGGTTCGTGTGCCGTTCGGTGTGGTCGGCGCAATCTACGAGGCTCGCCCCAACGTGACCGTCGATATTGCGGCACTCGCGCTGAAGAGTGGCAACGGTGCGGTGCTACGCGGAGGCACCGCGGCAGAGCACTCGAACAGGGTACTGGTCGGCCTGATCCAGCGTGCGATCAGCAGCACCGGCCTCGACGGCGACGTGGTGCAAACGATTGACGAGTTCGGCCGGGAGGGGGCAGCACGTCTGATGCGGGCTCGCGGCTACATCGATGTGCTGATCCCGCGCGGCTCTGCCGGGCTCATCTCTGCGGTGGTGCAAGAATCAACGGTGCCGGTCATTGAAACCGGCTCGGGACTGGTGCACGTATTCGTCGACGCCAGTGCTGACGAGCAGAAGGCGCTCGCGATCGTCAAGAACTCGAAGACCCACCGGCCGAGTGTCTGCAACGCTGCCGAGACACTGCTCGTGCACCGTGATGCGGCCGAGCGACTGCTGCCGAAGCTCGCGACCGTATTGCTTGACGAGCATGTCGCGCTCTACGGCGACGCGCCGGCGCGCTCACTCGCCGAAGGAATCGCTGAGGCGGCAGATGAGGTGTGGTCGACTGAGCATCACGCGCTCGAGATGGGCGTCAAGATCGTCGATTCGCTCGACGACGCACTCGCGCACATCGAGCGCTATTCGACCAGGCACACCGAGTCGATCGTGACTGAAGACTACGAGAACGCACAGCGTTTTCTCGCCGAAGTCGACTCAGCCGTGGTGATGGTCAATGCTTCGACGAGGTTTACCGATGGGGGAGAGTTCGGCTTCGGAGCCGAGGTTGGCATTTCGACCCAGAAGCTGCATGCGCGCGGCCCGATGGGTCTGCCCGAGCTGACCAGCACCAAGTGGCTTGTGCGTGGCAACGGCCAGATTCGGTGAGTTCGCTCGCTGCCCGCTAGACTATTACTATTCAACCAACGTTCTCATCGCAGGGGTATTGATGTCAGTTCTCGCCACGATCGCTGTTGCAGCTGAAGAAGCGCACCATCTCAACGAGTTGTGGATGCCGGCACCGCTGTTCGGTGTCGTCATGTTTGCATTCTTCGCCGCGTGCGCTGCGGTCACCTTCAGCTTTCGCGATGTAGCAAACAGGCACGCAGAGAAGGCTGAGGCCTACGCCCGTGAGCACGGCGCCCAGCAGCACCACTGAGGCGCCAGCGGCGCAGCCGCGCCGTATCGGGGTGATGGGCGGTACCTTTGACCCCGTGCACCACGGCCACCTGGTGGCCGCGAGCGAAGTAGCCGCGAAGTTTGAGCTCGACGAGGTCATCTTCGTGCCGACCGGGCAACCCTGGCAGAAAGCCAAGGTGAGTCTCAGCGAGCACCGCTATCTGATGACGGTCATTGCCACCGCATCGAACCCTCGCTTCACCGTGAGTCGGGTCGATATTGATCGTGATGGCCCCACCTATACTGTCGACACCCTGCGCGATTTGCGTGCGCAGTACCCGAATGACGAGCTGTTCTTCATCTCGGGTGCCGATGCGGTCGCCCAGATTGTCAGCTGGAAAGATAAAGACGAGCTTTGGAACCTGGCGCACTTTATCGGTGTGTCTCGGCCTGGACATGAGCTTTCGCTTTCAGGATTATCGGGCAAACACGTAAGCTTGTTAGAAGTGCCTGCGCTGGCGATCTCTTCGACGGACTGTCGAAGCCGAGTGTCTCGCGGACATCCGGTCTGGTACCTGGTGCCCGACGGAGTCGTCCAATACATCGCCAAGCACCGCTTGTACACCGATGGAAGTGACTGACGCATGACTGATCAAGACGAGAGCCGCCCGCTGAGCCGGCGCGAAATACGTCTGCGCGAAATGGCAGCCGCGGGAGTGTCTCCCGAAGAAGTACCCGCGCCGCAAGGCACTGCTGCTGCCGCCGACTCCGCCGTGACAGACGCCGCGATCGAGATCGACATTCCACTGTTCGATGAGACTGGCCGCCAGCGCAGCCGACGCGAACTGCGCGAACTGCGCGAGCAGGCGCTTGCCGAGCGGGCAGCCGCTCAGCAAGAGGTCGCGAGTGCCGTCGAGGTCGAGCCGGAGCCTGAGCCTGCTCAACCCGAGACTGTCGAGCCTGAGCTTGACGCGCCTCAGGGCGAACCCGTGCTGCCCGAGACCGTCGCTTTTGATGTCATCGCCGATCAGCAGACTGAGCCGGCCAATGATTTTGCGGCACTCTTGCAAGAGATCGCTGCGGAGAACGCTTCTGTCGCAGACGCAGCAGAGACCTTTGCCCAGGCGGAAAGTTCGCCTCAGCCCGAAATCTTGCCCGAACCTCAGCCTGAGGTGGAGCCGGAAGATTCGGTCGAGCCGGAACCCGAGGTTCATGTGGAGCCCGACTCTGAGGCTCAGATCGAGGCAGAGCCCGAACCCGAGCTTCAGGTAGTGCCTGAAGTGCAGGCTGAAGCTGTGCCCGAGACGGAACCTGCAACCGAGTTGGCGCCAGAAGTCACTGCTGAAGATTCTGCGCACAGCGACTTCGCGGCTCCCGTTTCGGCCGCGCCAAGTCAGGGGTACTCGTTCCCCGATATCGCTCCGCTCGATGAGGGGCATTCGATCTTCGACGATCCGGCGCTTCGCGTCATGAACGCTCAGGGGGCGCAGACGGGCCCTGACACAGGTGATGGGCGAGGCTTCGATGACCTCATCACGCGAGCGGTAGCGCAGGAGGGTGCCGCAAGCACCACGAACACCTCGGCGCTGATCCTGCCGACAATGCCCGAGACCGAGGGGATATCGGGCCCTCTCGGTGAGACCGGTGAGCTCTTCGTGACCGGTTCGTTCGAACTGCCGAAGTCTCTCAGCGAAACTGGCGGGCACGCCGCGCTGCACGATTCGGTCGAAGCCGATCCACTTGATGACCTCGGGTTTGCTGAGGCAACTCCGACTGGAATGATGGCTCCTGTGTCTGCGTCACGGGCCGTGAGCGCTCGTAGCGTGCAGGGCGCGCTTGTGACCGAGGCAACAAAGGATAAAAGTAAGATGCCGGTGGTATTGATCGCCACCGGTGGAGTTTTGGTGCTCGGTGCTGCAGGCCTGATTGTGTGGGCAGCGGCGAGCGGACTGTTTGGATGAGCGTGGAAGTAACTGACCAGACTCTTGAGAGTCTTCGTATTGCGGTGCGTGCCGCCGACAGCAAGGGTGCGACGGCTCCTGTTGCCTTGAGTGTGAGCGAGCTTTTTCCGCTCGCTGACGCGTTTCTGATTGTCACCGGCAGTGTTGAGCGCAACGTGCAGGCTATCTCTGACGAGATTGAAGACGAGCTCAACCAGTCGGGCGTGCGCACTATTCGCCGTGAGGGGCGCGAGAGTGGCCGTTGGGTGCTGCTCGACTTTGGCGACCTCATCGTGCATGTGTTTCATCAGGAAGAGCGTGAGTTCTACGGGCTCGAGCGGCTCTGGAAGGACTGCCCGACCGTCGACGTTGCAGCCATGCTCGAGGTGGCTCCGAATTTGCAATCGCGAGCCTCGAATGGTGTAGAGTAGAGGGGTTGTCGGGGGAGAATTCTTCCGACTTCCACGGGTCTGTGGCGCAGTTGGTAGCGCACCTGCATGGCATGCAGGGGGTCAGGGGTTCGAATCCCCTCAGATCCACCACAAGGAAAGCTCCGCGAATGCGGGGCTTTTTGTCTCTACCACCTCGCATCTGCCGGTAGCTTTGTTTTATGGGGGAATGGGTGCGACGGCTGCTCGTGGTGGAGGACCAGGGTGCGATGCGCGCGCTTGTGTGCGATCTCTTCGAACGTTCGGGCTTCGAAACTCTTGGGGTGGCCTCGGCGGCCGAAGCGTTCGCCGCATTTGGGGAGTTCGATCCTGACGCTCTCGTCGCCGATATCGATCTGGGCACTCGGCCGGATGGTGCCGAGCTTGCCCTGGCGCTTCGGCGATTAGCGCCACATCTTGGTGTGCTGTTTCTTTCGAGCTATCCGCGAAACGCGGCGGGAACCGAGGCATTCGGGATCTCGGGCGCAGTCTTCGCGAGTAAGACCGGGATCACCTCGCCCGAAGATCTGCTCGCCGCGCTCGAGCGGGCGTTGCACTCATCGAGCAGCCCGCCACAAGACGCCCACGCTGAGAAAAGCGCTCCGCTCTCGTCGCTTACACGGCATCAGATTGAGGTGCTGAGCCTGGTTTCTCGTGGTTGGGCGAACGAACGAATCGCAGACCAGCTGAGCGCGTCACCTCGTGCAGTCGAGCGAACGATAAGCCGTATTTTCGACAGGCTCGAGCTCACCGGTAATCGCAGTCTGAATCCGCGTGTGGCCGCAGCCGCGATGTACCTCGCAGAGTTCGGACCAGCTCGTTGAGGAGACTGCAGCACGCCCTGGTCGCGGCGGTTTCAGGCGGAGGGTTTCTGAGTACATGGGCGTTGACCGCGTCGCTCTGTGTATCGCTCACTTTCATGGGTCCGTATTTCACGCCGGCAAGTGGGATCGGGTTGCTCGGGCTGTTCGTAGCTTCGGCTCTCAGCTGGGCGGTGCTCGCAGCACTGCTGGTGCCGTTTGCTCTGGCTGAGCGTGCACAGAAGGTGCGGTCCAGGCGTGTCGTGATGCTCGTCATCGTAGTGACGCTGGCCGCGGCTGCGCGCCCATGGCTCATTGATGTCGTGCTCGAACTGCTGGGTTTGCCCACCACTTCCCAAGAACTTCTGCTCTCTCGTGTCGCTACCAATGCGGTCGTATGGTGGACGGTGCTGATTGTGATTGCGATGCTGCGCAACCAAGTGCGGGCACTGCGCGATCTGAACTGCAGGCTTGGCGAGGTTGTTGAGAGTATGCGATTCGATGCTGAAGCGCTCGCGCGGAAGGCGCGCGACGCACGTGACGAGATCTCGAAGTGTCAAGCGGATCTCGGACGGCGACTCGAAACCCTGATGCAACGCGATGGGATTGGGTGGTGCGCCAGCGAGGTTCTCGCGTTCTCTGAAGGCCCGGTCCGGGAATGGTCGAGAACGCTGTCATCGTTCTCGCTCGTCTTAGACGGTGCGTCCGAAAAGCGCACTCCGAATCAACCAGAGACGCAATCACGCATCGTTCCTCCTTCCTTGTGCCACCTGCGCGTGCCTCCGGTAGGGGTAGTCGTTCTGGTATATCTCGTGCTTGCGCTGCCCTACGGAATACGGGAGTTGCGCCCAGGGCTCACACTGGCCATTCTTGCGGTACTAGCGATCTTCGGAATCCTCGCCGACTGGATGCCTCGTTCGCTGCTGGCCAGATGGCCCGCGCGCCGGCAGTTTCTTTGCTTCTTGCTGGTTTGGCTGGTGGCTGGGGTGATCACCTCTGCCATGGTGGTTCCCGCCGGTGCGGTGCCGCTGTATCTCGCCTGGTTTCCGGTGCTCGTGCTCCCGATCGTGGCGATCGTGTGCGGCTGGAGTGCTGGACTGCTGCACGGTCTCACGGCCGAGGGCAATCGGCTCGAATCGATGATTCGACAACGTCGGCTTCAGCTTGTCGAGGGGGTGGCTGCTCCTCGTGACGCCCTGCGGCTCGCGGCGAATTTGCTGCACCGCGACGTGCAGGCAGACTGCCTGCTCTATGCCGCTGGCGACCTCGATGCTGCCGCGCAACACGAATTGCTTTCACGTGTGAGCACTCGCATCTCGAAACTCTCTCAGGTAGTCGATCGCGCCGAAGACTTAGGGGCTGGCGTAGTCGGCATCAAAGCGATGGTCAACGCATGGTCGGGAGTGATCGATGTGCGGCTGACATTCGATGCGGCCGCTCTTGAGCTCATCGACTGCACGCCGATGCTTGCCCGTCACGTCGGCGAGGTTGTCACCGAGGGGCTTGTGAACACTGTGAAACATGCCGATGAGCTGGTGGCGAAGATCGACATACGTGCGCTCGCGACAGGCGCGGGTCGAGTCGTGCTCGTTGAAGTGAGTAGCCCGGGAACTCTCTCAGCGGGTGCATGCATTAGAGCTGACTCCGCCGTCGGTCTGCTCGGTGGTGAGCTCGTTCAGGAAGCGTCCGGAGTGCGGCTCTCTGCGAGGTTTTCCGTCTCGGCTGTCGTGCCAACCGCACATTTTGCAGGAGTCGTGACGATCTAGGGCTAGCGTGCGGTTCGTACACCATATGAGCGGAGCGCACGATGCATGACCTGGCACAACCCGTTGCCCACGCTCCCGCGGGAAGTTTTCTCGGCAATCGTGAGGCGCGAGCAAGGGTTTGGCGCGGGATCCGCTACGCGAAGCCTCCCACGGGAGAGCTGCGTTGGCGGAATCCTGTGGCGATGCCACCCGCGGATGGGGAAGTCGATGCGCTCATGTACGGACCAGCAGCGCCTCAACTCGCAAATCCAGCGATCCCGCTGGGGGAGGACACCCGGCTCGATGAGGATTGCCTGTTTCTGAACGTTTGGGCGCCGTTGGCATCGCAACAGGATCCGTTGCCGGTGATGGTGTGGCTTCACGGCGGGGCGTACACGTTCGGGTCATCGGCCCAACCGCTTTTCAATGGTTCGTCGCTGGTGTCTACGGGGGAGATCGTGCTGGTTACCATCAACTATCGCCTCGGTGGCCTCGGGTTTCTTGACCTGTCTGGAATCGATAGTGGTGCGTTCGACGGCAATCTCGCTCTGAAAGACGTGCTGCTCGCGCTCAGATGGGTGCAGCAGAACATTTCAGCCTTCGGTGGTGATCCGAACATGGTCACCGTGTTCGGAGAGTCTGCCGGGGGCGGCCTTGTCACTGCGCTGCTGGCCACGCCCTCAGCCGAGGGGCTCTTTCACCGCGCGATCGCCCAGTCCTCTCCGGCTTCGAGTATCTACGGTGCGGTGCGCGCCCAAGAGGTTGCTGAACGGTTTCTGGTCGAGGTCGGAGTGCCCGACGCCGATGCCAATCGGTTGCGAGCGCTTCCGGCCCATGAGATAGTGCGCGCGGCAACTGCGGTGTACGCTCGGGTGCCGAATGAGGTGCCGGGTACGCTTGCGTTTGCTCCCGTGGTCGATGGAATCCTGGTGCCGGAGGCTCCGATAACCGTGCTGAGCGAGGGGCGTGGATTGGCTGTTCCCCTCATCATCGGAACGAATCGCGACGAGGCCTCGTTATTTAAATTCATGAAGTCACCGCTCCTTCCCATTGCCGATGACCGAATCATGCAGATGTTTCATGAGATGCGTGCAGAGACACCTGATCTGAAGATGCCGCCGATGGCGCAGGTGCGGGAGGCCTATGAGGGGGTGCGGCATCGCGTGCTCGGTCTCGGCATAGCGCGCGATATTGGATTTCGCATGCCGAGCGTCTGGATTGCCGAGGGCCACAGTAAGGTCGCGCCAGTTTGGCTCTATCGTTTCGACTACAGCACGCCGTTTCTCAAGTTGCTGGGCTTGGGGGCGACACACGCGAGCGAACTGCCATACCTGTGGGGCAATCTCGATGGCGGGCCGAAAGATCCGACGTTCCGGCTCGGCGGGCATAAGGTTGCACAGCGCATCTCTCCACGAATGCAGGCGCGCTGGCGGGCATTCGCGAGGGGAGATATTCCGGATGCGCCAGAGTCGGCAAGCTGGCCGCAGTATAAGCCCGAGTCGCGCAGCGCGCTGGTGATTGATGCTGAGGATCGCTGCCAGGCTGATCTCGACGCCGGGCTTCGGGCAGGCTGGGGAGAGGTCGTGCTCAGTTTTCACTGAGAAGTCGTTTCAGGTGGCCGGAATGTTGTTCTTTTTTTGCCCGGCGCCATGCAAAAATGGACCGTTGCGCATGGGGTGCTTCGGTGATTCGGTGCGGCGCTTCGGGGGAATAGCGCCGCACGAATCGCGGGCCCGCGTTGGCTATGGTGACGTATCGGAGTGAGTGGTCGCGCCGAGCCCTTCGAGCACTGAGATCGCAATCGTCCGCTCATACGCCTCGTCGATCGCTTGCATTCCGGGGAGCACCGCGCGGAAAAGCATCGGCGAGTACAACTGGTCGACCACGAAGTGCACGTCAGCAATCGGTTCGATCTCACCTCGCTGCACCGCACGCTCGAGCATCTCGATCACCGCGGCTCGCTGCTGCTGAATGAAGCGGGTGGAGAGTGCCTCGGCGGTGACCGGGTCGCGAAAGCTGGCTTCGAGTACGAGCGGTATGAGGCCCTTCGCCAGCGGATGGGTGTACATTTCGCGCTGGGCGCGCAAGATCACCGTGAGGTCGCCCTGCAACGAGCCCGTGTCTTCGGTGGGATCGGTTGCGAAGTGAATCAGAATAACCTCGATGAAAAAATGGCCGAGCGAGGCATACCTGCGATAGAACGCGTCCCGCGTGGTGCCGGCCCGAGAGATCAGTTTCTGCACACTGAACTCTCGCAGCGGAATCTCATTGATGAGCTCTTCGAAGGCGCGCTCAAGGTTCTGATCGATCTCGGCTGCGCGAGGACGACCCAGGGGCGGGCTTGATTTTTTCATTACAAGATGATTGTAAGGTAAGTCACGGCTCGCGCAAATCTGGTGGTCTCGTGGTTGTGGTCGTGGCGTTCGACATGGTTCGCATGAGCACGGTCCGCGCGAGCACCCCACGCACGAGTATTGCAACGGCCCAACCCAGCAGCGCGCCAGCAATTGTGTCGCTCAGCCAGTGCACGTGCAGCGCAGTTCTGCTCCACATCATGATCACCACCCACAGCAGCGCCGCAACGCTCACCCAGACATGGGCCCGGTGTGATCTGGCGTGGGCGATGCACACCAGTGCGAGCCCGGTCGCGAGCACCGCAGCACCCATGGAGTGGCCAGACGGATACGAGAATCCTGGCGGTTCAAGTAGCGCGTCGACAGGCCGTGGCCTTGCAATCAGAAGTTTGAGCAGCTCGTTGCAGGCCACGCCGACCACTGCGGTCGCGGCGAGCGACGCCGCATCGAAACGTCGCCCGACGAAGAACAGCCACATTGCCACAACGCCCACGCACGCGGCAACACCGACCGCGCTGCCCGCGGTGGCAAGCGTCGCCGCAATCGCATAGCCCGCGCTGCCTGGGGCGACGCCAACCAGTGAGTGCCACGCGATGTCGATGGCGAACGGCTCGCCGCCGCGCAGCGCGATCCAGGCCCCGACTGTGCAGACGAGGGCAAGCGCAAGAATCGCGACGGCATGGGTTGCCGGGCGCGAGGGTACTCGCGAAACGGTAGTCGCTGGGGTCGGTGAGGTCATGCTGACAGGCTATGCCTTGAATGCGGGTGAAGTCCGCATACTGGTGCGTATGAGAATCCTGATACTAGGGGGTACGGCGTGGGTTGGTGGTTCGATTGCTCGGGCCGCGATCGCACGAGGTCACAAGGTTACTTGTTTGGCGCGAGGATCCGGCGTGCCAGAAGGCGCCGCCAGCGTCAGCGCCGACCGCGACTCTGCTGAAGCGTTCGCAGCCGTGACATCGATCGATGCGCCCCGCTGGGACGCGGTGGTCGATGTCTCATCGAAACCAGGGCAGGTGCGTCGGGCCGCCGAGGTATTTGCAGACCGGGCAAAGCAGTACGTGTACATCTCGTCATGTAACGCCTATGTTTCACTCGCCGAAGTCGGTATCGAAGAGGGAGCCCCGCTGAACGAACCGCTCGATGCCGATGAAATGCGTTCGGCAAGCGAGTACGGTGCGGCGAAGATGGCCTGCGAACTCGCCGTTCTGCAGAGGTTCGGCTCGGATCGCACCACGATCATTCGCCCTGGGCTGATCGGCGGGCCTGGCGATCCCACTGGGCGCACCAGTTATTGGCCAATGCGGTTTGCCACGCCCTCGAATGCAGCCGGGCGGGTGCTCGTGCCCGAAGATGGGGCGCCAGCTGCGGTGATCGATGTGCGCGACCTCGCTGAATGGGTGGTTCGACTGATCGAGCAGCGCCTGACGGGAGCGTTCAACGCCGCAGGCGCGGTTTTGCCGTTCAGTGAGTATCTTGCCGTCGCGAAGGCCGCTGCCGGTTACCACCGAGAGACGCTCGCGGTGAGCAGCGCAAGCTTGACCGAGCACGAGGTGGCGCAGTGGGCCGGGCCGAGGTCGATGCCTCTCTGGATTTGTGACGCCGATGTTGCGGGCATCGGGG
>CALCJF010000094.1 GCA_937967375.1 uncultured Leucobacter sp. | reverse complement strand
TCGCTCACCACCTCAGCGAGCTCGGGTCGCATGCGACGGGTCTCGGCGAGAAAATAACCAGCGCCTTCGGGGATCGTCTCGTGCTCACCAAGCAACCAGCCGAGCGCAGAGGTATCGACCGGTTCGGGGTGCGAACCCTGCGATACCTGCGGCAACTGTTGCGGGTCGCCGAGCAGTAACAGCCTCTGGGCAGAGGCAGCTGCCGCGATCGTCGGCGCGAGCGAGAACTGACCGGCCTCATCGATGACCAGCAGATCGAGACTGTGCCTGGGCACCCGAGTATCGTTCGCGAAATCCCAGGCGGTGCCACCGATCACGCTGCCGCGACCCCCGCCGCGGTGCCCACGCACAAACGCCTCATGCCCGTTTGCGCGCAATACCGTGAATCCGGGGTCCGCGTCACCGTCCTGTAGCCGCCCACCCTGGGGCACTTTGCCGACCTGCGCCGGGTCAAGACCGGCCGACACCACGCCCTTGAGCACGTTTTCGACGACGCGGTGCGACTGCGCGACCACCCCAATGTGCCACCCCTGCCGCTCGACGAGGGCGCGAATGACGCGGGCTGCGAGATAGGTCTTGCCCGTTCCCGGTGGCCCCTGCACGGCGAGGGTCGAGCGATCGAGCTGTTGCAGCGTAGCGACGACCGCGCCAATCATTCGGTTTTCTTCGCCACCGCCGGCCTCGATCGCAACACTGCTTGTCGGCTCGACAATGGCACCTCCGCCAATGATGCGGGGCCGCACCCGACGCATGATGTCGAACACCGGGTCGGCGAAGGCGAGGCCTGCATCGAGAGAAGCCGCGAGAGCTGCGCCCCACTCTTCGATCGCTGTTTTCTGAGCCCCGGCCCTTGGCGGCGGGCCGGGCGTGAGTGCGACAGGCAGCACCTCCCAGTCAGGCAGGTCTGCGCCGCGCGTTTCTTCAACGACCACCCCGTCTTCGAGGCGTTCGACAATGCGCACCATGCGAGTGCCGCGCGCGCCCGGGGCCGCGCCGATCGCCGAGAACGGCGCGGGTGCCGCGTACACAAGATATGCCTCGCTCCCCTCTTTCAGACTGCTGCCCGGAGCGATCTCACCGCGCAGTCGCAGGCGGCGTCGGTACAGTCGCGCGCGCCCCTGCGGCGCTTGCCAGTCGTGCTCAGCACCGCTCACCGCCGAATCGACGACGAGCACATCGCGGGTGTCCGCCCAGTCTTCGATGGGGTCAACGAGCCGCGCAAAGTGCGCCCACCAGAACGACTTCTGCTCCCTCTGGTAGTAGTCGATCGCGCTGCCCGCGAGCGCGGCAGCCTTGCGATCGGTTGGGTGTTCGGCGAGGCTCGCGTGCATCGCCAATGCGGCGGCGACGGTGCTGAGCTCAATCTCAGGCCCGGTCTCATCATCTTCGGCGAGCGCGACGGGAAACGGGGAGATTCCATGCTGAGCAGCGAGCTGCAGCAGCCAGTCTCGCAGGCGCAGAGTCGACACGCAGTCGTAGCGGTTGTAGTCGGCGATCGCATCGAGCCGGCGCTGCCCCTCTGCGCGGCGCTCGGTCGATTCATCGAGCAACAACGCACTCGCCTCGGCATATTCCGTGACCGACTGCGCTCCGCTCGTCACCCCGTCTTGGTCGCGCAGCTCGTCGCCCATGTAGAGCGGCTCGAGTTTCTTGATCGAGTACGAGCGAGCGCCGACGCGCAGCGCCGAACGCACGATGGGATACAGGTCGACGAGCACGTGTTCGCGAAGCAGCCGGTCTACTTCGGCTTCACAGGCGCCGTGCCTTGCAGCGATAGACAGCAGGTGCGTGCGTTCGTAGGGCGCGTAATGATAAATATGCATGCCCGGATGGGCACGGCGCCGTTCGGAGACGAATGCCAAAAACTCTTCGAGAGCGATGCGCTCTGCCGCAAGATCGTGCGCCCAGATCGGCATGAACTGCTCGTGTACGTCGATCATGCCAAAGAGGTAGTCAAGGCCCCATCGCGCGGACTCGTCGTCGCCCGGCTCACGGTAGAGCGGATCGCCCTCGAAGTCGAAGAAGAGATCACCCGGGTTCGGCCTCGGTATCGCGGCGAGCGCCGCGGCGTCGACGACACGGTAGGGCGGCGGGCCACCGGCCTGCGCCTCGGAGTGCGCATCGACCTGCACCGAGGCCTGCATTGCGAGACGTTCGAGCGCGGGTTGCGCGATCGCATCGACCGAGCGCTCGCCAGCCGAAATAGCTGGCAGCGCCTCGGCTACCGCATCGATGGTGTCGAACCCCGCGTCGAGCAGCCTGTCGCGCTGCACCCCTCGGATGCCTGCGATGAGCAGCGGGTCGCGCGTGCGCAGCACCTCAGGTTCACACACCTCGCAGCGCCCACAGGCCGTGATGCCGGCGGCTCCCCATGCGAGAGGGGGCGCGCTCTGGCGGGCGCCGTCTGTTCCGACCGCATCCGAACGCTCAAGCAGCAGCGAGTGCATGCGGGCACGCCGAGCACGAAACACGGGCGCGATGTCTGCGAGCCGGTGTCGGCTTCGCGAGCCGTCGCCGAGGATCAGCACGACCTCGGGCGATACCGGCACGCCGAGGCGCTCGATCTGTTCGGCATATGCCGCGAGCTGCATGAGCGCGGTGACTTTGGCTCGACGAGCCAGTTTGGTGTCTTGCACCTCATAGGCGCCACCGGGGGTGCGGCGCAAAAAGTCGGCGTAACCGATGAAGCCGATCTCGGGCGTGCCGCCTGAATCGGGCAGCTGAGTCTGACGCGGTGGCGTCAGCGCCGGATCAGAGCCGGCGCGCTGCGCCGTCTCTCGAATATCCGGCGCGAAGAAGGTCGCTTGAAAGACCACCTCGGCCCCGCTCGTCATTGCCCGGAGCGTTTCGGTCTCGGCCGCTGCGAGCGCCGCCTCGTCTCTGGGGTCTGCCCTCGCGATCTCGGCGACTCCCCCGCCAGCCGCACCACCCCACTCGCCAAGCTGCTCGACATACGTTGCAAGCACCCGCGCTTCGTGTGCATCACCAAGGCGGGCTGCTCGCGCCAGCATCGCATCGTCGTCGGGCGGCACCACCACGTCTCGCCCGAGCTTCGCGTCAACTCGACGCAAGAACGCGAACTCACACGCGCTCGCGGCGGTGAGGTCGCTCGCGCTCGTCATGAGGCGAATGCGCCCTCCGCCAAGTTGCTGCACGAACATGGGTGTCCTTTCGTTCTTCGAAGAACGCTACCCCGTGGCACCGACATTCATGAGCGATTGACAAGCCCGCTCCCACAGAACTCGCGCAGACCGTCGCCCACACCCAACACTCGCGGGTAGGGTTGATATCAATACGAAGAAGTGCGAGCGCTCCTGAACCGGAGAGGATCCAGAACGTGCCCCCTGCAGTGACCCAACCCGCAGAACGCAATCGAAAGATGCTGCGAGGCGCCGCCGTAGTGGCAGCTGCAGTCATCGCACTGACGGCGTGCTCGCCAAGCGGCAGTGCCGGTTCCGGCGGGCAGGGCGTCGCCGACGACGGCTGCACCGCGGTGGTCGTTGCAACGTCGTCCGAGAAGGTGAACCTCATGGAGGAGCTCGGTGAGGCGTTCAAAGACTCTGCCGAGCATTCGGGGCTCTCGCAGTGCGCGACAGTCCAGCCGGTGAATGTTGCTTCGGGCAAGGCAGCACAGTATCTATCGGATTCAACGAAGACCTGGGCGCTCGGCGACAGCAGCGCGCCCTCGGTGTGGTCGCCCGCTTCTACGGTCTGGACGAACCGCGTCGCATCGATCGCCGGCGAGCAGGTGGTCGCCGGCGCCGAGAGCTTCGCAAAGACACCGGTCGTGTTCGGCATGCCCGAGTCGATGGCGCGGGCGCTCGGCTACCCCGATCAGCCCGTCAGCATGCAGCAGATTCACGATCTGATCCAGAACCCTGATGGCTGGGGCTCGGTCGGCAAGCCAACCTGGGGCTCGTTCAAGATCGCAAAAACCAACCCGAACAGCTCGACCACCGGCATGTCGATGCTGCTGATGCAGGCCTATACCGCGTCGGCAAAGACACAGGATCTCACCGCTGCTGACGTGCAGGCAGCCGAAGAATTCTCGCGAGTCTTCGAATCAGGTGCGATCCACTACGGTGACACGACCGGCAAGGTGCTCCAGAACCTGGCAGATAAGACTTCGGGCAAGGGATCCTCATACGTGAGCGCCATCGCGCTCGAAGAGACCTCGCTCTACAACTACAACATCGGAAACCCCGACTCGCACACGGTGCAGCCGGGCGAGACACTCACTCCCCCGGCCGAGAAGCTGGTCGCGATCTACCCGAGTGAGGGCTCGATGTTCAGCGACAACCCCGCAGTCGTGTTGAACGCTGCCTGGGTCACCCCCGAACAGCGCACGGCCTCCGAAGCATTCGTGAAGTTCCTGCACACCAAGGCCGCGCAAGAGGTACTGCCAAAGTACGGGTTCCGCCCGCTCGACGACAGCGTCGATGTCAGCCAGTATCTGAACGCAGACGTCGGCATCGATCCAGCGCAACCGGCGACTACGCTCCCCCAACCCGCCCCCGAGGTCGTCTCGGCTGCTATCGACCAGTGGGCGGCCATTCGCAAGCCCTCTGCGGTGCTGCAGCTGATCGATATCTCGGGGTCGATGGACGAGCCCATCGGCGACGGCAAATCGCGACTCGACGGTGCGATCGAAGGCTCGACCACCACGCTCGGCCAGGTGCGCTCGACCGACGAGATCGGCGTGTGGGCCTTCACCACGGGCATCTCGAGCAGGGTCGATGGTGCGAAGCTCGACGGTATCGCCGTGGTGCGCGAATTCGGCGTGCTCGGCGGTGATAAGGAGCTGCTGCAGAACGACATCGCAGATCTCGCGAACAGTCAGCGCGCCGGCACCCCGCTCTACGACGCGATCGACATGGCCTACGAGTACATGAAACAGCACGCGGAGTCGGGCCGGATCAACGCTATCGTCGTGCTCTCTGACGGCGAAGACACCGACTCGATCGTGCGGCTCGATACGCTGGTGCAGAAGATCAACGCCGACCAGAAGGAGGGCGGCAACGACAAGCCCGTGCGCATCTTCGCCATCGCGTACTCGAACTCGGCCGACATCGAGGCGCTGTCGAAGCTCGCCCGCGCGTCGGGTGGGCAGGTGTTCGACGCGACCGACCCGGCGAAGATCACCGACACATTCCAGTCGGTCATGAATAACTTCTAGACAACGGCGGCAACGAAACGATGAACAAGCGATCTTCGAGAGCGGCGCTGACGACGGTTCTTTCCGGGCTCGTGCTCGCCGGCTCGACGACTCTCGCGCTCGCAGCGCCGGCAATGGCCGTCACGAGCGTCGCCGACCTCGTCGACGCCTGCGGTGGTCAGCCAGTCTGTCTCTACGATGGGGCAACCATAGCCGACCCCGGCGCTGTCTCGAGTGCGCTGCCAGAAGGCGTTCAGGTTGTCGTAATTCCGCAACTCGACCAAGCCGAAAGCCTGCAACCGGCCGCAATCGCCTCGCAGTATCGTGAGGCTACGGGCACAAGAACCGTGATCCTGATCGAGGATCGCCCGGTCGCCGACCGTTTCGCCGTCGCGTCGGAGGGCGATTCGAAGGAGATCACCTCCTCGCTCTATTCCCAGGGCGAAGACGACGGTGGCACCGCAGTGCTCGCCGTCGCTTCTACGCTGGCTGACAGCGGCAATGCGACTGGAGGCACCACCAGCAGCAGCTCCGACGGAGGCGTGGTCTTCGCCGCGTTCATCACGTTTCTGCTTGTCGGAGCCGCAGTTGGCGGGGCTGTGATGCTGCTGCGCCGGCGCGGCAAACGCGCCATCAGCCAGGTCGAGGGTTCGCGGCGTCTCGAGAAAGAGCTCTCGGCGGCGCTGAACGGCGAGAACGGCGATTTTGTGCAGCAGGCAATCGAGCGCCTCCGCGAGCGAGCGCAGGCTTACCCGGATCTCTCAGGCTGGCTCTCACAGCTGTCGCAGCACGTCGCAGAGCTCTTCATTCGCGTGCGCAAGCGTGGCACAGATCAGCAGGTTCGGCTGCTGCAGGCCCAGTACCGCGACACGCTCGCCAAGCTGCTCAAGGCGCTCGAAGACGACTACTACGGCGATATTCTGCGCAACCCTCAGTATTGGAGCGGCCCCGAAGAGCGGCTCGCAGAGGTGCGCCGCGCGGTTGAGGCCGTCGACCAAGAGGCCGTCGAGAACATCAAGCAGGTCAACGAGTCGCGCGATCTCGAATTCAAGGTTGCACTCGATTCGCTGATCAAGACCGTCAGCGAAGCAAAACTTTCCGATGTCTACACCGACCGCGAACAGTAATATTTACCCCCAACGCGAAAGAACGCAGGAGACCCCGATGTCAGAGCAGACCGTTGCAGTCGATTTCACCCAGTTGTTGGAGCCCGCCGATACGCAGGCGCCCGAGGTTCAGGCGACCCCTCTCGAACGGGCGATCGCCGAGGCGAGTGAGGAGCCGACTTCAACCGAACTCGTCGTGGCGCGCCCAGAAGATTCGCCCTTCAAGTTTCGCAGCCTGCTCACTGAGAAACAGCTTGCCGATCTGCAGCACGGCGCCCCGGTGCTCGCGAAGAAGTTCATCGACGACGTGAACCAGATCGTGAGCTTCGGTGGGCCGGTCATGCAGAAGATGAACAGTGCCTCGGTGCAACTGCTCGAAGCGCAGCGCGACATCAAGGTGCCCGAGGCCGACGCGGTCGTCAACGACATGCTGCGCACGATGGATGGCTTCGAGAAGAAGTGGCGCTCGCAGAAGCTCGAGGATGCGGTGAGCACGATCGTCGGCTGGTTCAAGAAGGGCAAGTACACGCTTGCGGCGATGGCACGCGAGTCGAAGCCGATTGCCGACAAGATCGACCTCGCCGAGATCAAGCTGCAAGAAATGGAGAGCTCGCTCGCCGACAACATCGCGCGCGGCCAACTGCTGCACAAGCAGACCCTCTCGCACATGGACGATGTGGTCGCCGTGCTCGCGGCCCTCGAGCAGGTCATCGAAGAGATCCGCAGGGAGTTCGATGAGGCAGACGGTCTGCTGCGAAACGCAGAGTCGAGCGGCGCCGAGATGGTCGAGTACAAGGGCGAGAGCATCACGGTGAACGAACTGCGCGAAGTACACAGCAACCTGGCCTTCGTGCTCTCGGAAACCGAGAAGACGTGGTCCGATTGGCGATCGCAGTTCTTCCTCGGCTTCGCGCACGCCCCTGCCACCCGCAACCTCGTCGTGACGACCTTTGCCCTGCGCCGGCGTCTCGCAACGTTCCGCACGATGGGTCTGCCGTCGGCACGGCAGTCGCTCGTCATGTGGCAGCAAGCCGCGTTCGCGCGCGAGGGCGCCGAGATCGGCACCGCGGTGCAGGAGGGCACGAACAAGCTGATCCAGGGCGCCTTCTCCGAGACCGCCAAGTCTGTCGAGATGGTGGCAAATGCCGCCCAGGCTCCGGTCGTCACCGAAGAGACGATCTGGGCGGTCATCGACTCAGTGAAGCAGCAGTGCGCTGCGATTGTCGAGGCCGACCGCTCGGGCCGTGCGCTGCGCGCCCGCAACCTGCAAGCGATCGAACGCGGAGAGGCGACGATCGAGGACGCGGTGATCGTGTCGCAGCGCGCGGTGGCAGCAGCAGCCCGCCAGAACCCCGCAGTCGCAGGCACTGCCGCAACCGAGCAGCTGACCTCGGGCACGAGCGACGCCGGCGACGACCTGCTGAACAAGCTCACCAGCTGAGACTTTTCGCGCAGTTCGCGAGACAGGTCGGCGGGGCTCGGGTTCTAAGATGACAGCATGCTAGAGATTCTCACCGGAACCGGCCTCGCCGCGGCCGCTGGTCTCAATGCCTACATTCCGCTCCTGCTCATGGGCATCGCTGGCCGCATCGACTGGATCCAGCTGCCGAACGGGTGGCTCTGGCTCGAGAATGAGTGGGTCATGGTGATCCTCGGCGTGCTCTTCATCATTGAAATCGTCGCCGACAAGGTGCCTGCCGTCGACTCGGTAAACGACTGGATCCAGACCGCGGTACGCCCCGCCTCCGGCGGAATCGTGTTCGCCGGAGGCATCGGCACTTCGACCGTAGCTGTCGACGATCCGGGCAACTTCTTCTCGTCTGGCGCCTGGATTCCGGTCGTCATCGGCATCGTGCTCGCGCTGCTTATGAGCCTCGCGAAGAGCGCGGTGCGCCCGGTCGCAAACATCGCCACCGGCGGGGCTGCTGCTCCCGCACTCAGCACTGCCGAAGACGGGGCGAGCGTCGTGCTGGTGATCCTCGCGATTGTCGCACCTGTGCTCGTGCTCATCGCGCTCGGCCTGGTGATCCTTTGTTTCGTCATGCTGCTGCGGCGAATGCGCAGAAGGCGGCGCGAACGCATGTCGCAGCTCGCATAACCTGCTGCGATCGCGGCTTTCAGCCGTACCGACTATGATTGTGATGTGGGTCGGCCAGGCCGGCCCCATCGTCGCTGACGTTTTTGGGTTCTTGTGAAGGATCCGCACAGGTGCCCCGCGCACCAAGACTCTCTGCGGCGAACGGATGCGCGATCCCGCGCACTCGCCGAACTCTTCGCAGCGCCGCCACGGCACACACGAGCCTATGCTCGCCTGTTGCGCTCAAGCACGCGTTGCACACTTAAGAAAGCAATCTGTGACCACTCAGTCATTCGCCGATCTCGGCGTACCCGCTCCCCTCGCTCACGCCCTTGAGAAGAACGGCAAGAGCGCACCATTTCCCATTCAGCGCGACACGCTGCCCGACACACTGAAGGGCCGAGACGTGCTCGGGCGCGGGCGCACCGGCAGCGGCAAGACGATCGCATTCGCGATCCCGCTCGTCGCAAACCTCGCGGTCGATGTCGACAAGAAGCGCCGCCCGAACCGACCCCGCGGCATCGTGCTCGCCCCCACGCGCGAGCTCGTCACCCAGATCGCCGAGACCGTGAAGATGCTCGCCGACCCCGTCGGCGTGCGCGTCACCACTGTCTTCGGCGGCGTGCCTCAGCGTCGCCAGGAGGCTGTGCTCGAGCGCGGCGTCGATATCGTCGTCGCGGCTCCCGGCCGCCTCGACGACCTGATGCGCCAGAAGCTCGTGAGCCTCGACGGCGTAGAGGTGACCGTACTCGACGAGGCAGACCACATGGCTGACATGGGCTTTCTGCCCGTCGTCACACGCATTCTGAACGCGACCCCGAAGCAGGGGCAGCGACTGCTGTTCAGCGCGACGCTCGATAACGGCGTCGACAACATCGTGAAGAAGTATCTGCACGACCCGATTCTGCACTCGGTCGACAGCGCAGAATCGCCGGTGCCGCAGCTCACGCACCACGTCTTCGAGGTCGCGAGCGGAGCCGGCAAGGATCAGCTGATCGAGGCACTCGCCTCAGGCACTGCGCGCCGCATCTTCTTCACCCGCATGAAGCACCAGGCCAAGAAGCTCGCGAAGCAGCTGACCGCGAAGGGCATCCCTGCGGTCGAGCTACAGGGCAACCTCTCGCAGAATGCGCGTGATCGCAACCTCGCGGAGTTCGTGAGCGGCCAGGCGAAGGTGCTCGTGGCGACCGACGTTGCCGCCCGCGGCGTGCACGTCGACGGTGTCGATCTCGTGGTGCACGTCGACCCGCCGGTCGAGCACAAGGCCTACCTGCACCGTTCGGGCCGCACGGCGCGCGCCGGCAACGAGGGCGATGTCGTCACCATTGTGATGCCCGAGCAGCGCGGCGAGATGCGCCAGATCATGCGCGCGGCGAAGATCCAGGTCACGCCGCGTTCGGTGCGCATCGACGATCCCGAGGTGCTCGACTTGATCGGCGAGGTCGCCCCGAAAGTCGACCCGCGCGAGACCGAGCGTCTGCGAAACGCCGCGCAGGCGCAGCAGCAGCGCGCCGCCGGCCACAACCCCGCAGGCCAGGGTCAGTCGCAGGGCGCCAACGCGAAGCGAAAGCGTTCGCGCGGCGGTCGCGGCCAGGGTTCAGCAGCCGGGTCGTCAGCCGAGTCGGGTTCGGGTTCGGGTTCGCGTCAGCAGCGCGGCCAGGGTTCGGGTTCGGGTTCGCAACAGCGCGGGCGAGGATCGCAGCAAGCCGAGCAGCAAGGTCAGTCAAGGCAGGGCGGCCAGTCTCGGGGTCGCCGCGGCGGCTCGGGCTCGGGCCAGCAGCGCTCGAACGGCGGGCAGCGCGCCGGTGGGCAGCAGCGCTCTTCGGGCGGCTCGACCGCGATGTACTCAACGAGCAGCTCGGGCCTCGCGCCGACGTTCCAAACCCCGAAGCCACGTCAGGGCGGCTCGCGCCGCGTGCAGTCTGATCGCTAGCTAGCGGTCTCGCGCGATCCCACGTATCGCTTACGCGCCCGCCCTCTCTCCGAGCGTCATAGAAACCTGCGAGCGTCACCCCTAAGTTCTGCCCTTTTGGGGTGCGTTCGCACGTTTCGGTGACGCTCGGCGCGCACATGTCGGTGGCGCGCCGTACGATCAGACCATGACAAAAGTGGTCTTTCACACGGCAACCACCATCAACGGTTTTCTCGCAACAGACGACGACTCGCTGCAATGGCTCTTCGACGTGCCCACCGAGGGTCTTGAAGACGGCGACCTGACGCAGTTCGTGCCCGGGGTCGGCGCGATCGTTATGGGTTCGACTACCTACAACTGGGTCGTCGACTTCGAGAATCTCATGGAGCACCCAGAGAAGTGGCAGCCTTTCTACGGCGACCGACCCACCTGGGTGTTCACGAGCCGAGAGCAGCGGCAGGTGCCGGGCGCGAACCTGCGTTTCACCTCGGGCGACATAAGCGAGGCCTGGTCACAGATTCTCGCCTCTGCGAACGACGGCGACGTGTGGGTCATGGGCGGTGGCGAACTGGTCGGCCAGTTCATCGACGCAGGGCTGCTCGACGAGATTCGGCTCTCGATCGCTCCCGCGACCCTCGTGTCGGGTCGGCCGTTGCTGCCCCGCGAGCTCGGCACCAACAACCTCGTGCTGACCTCGGCGCGCCAGGTGGGCGCCTTCGCCGAGTTGATCTACGAAGTGCGGCGGCGGTAGCCAGGTCTCGCCAGGATGTCGGCACCCGGGTCTACACTTCAGTGCATGGTAGAAACCCTGGGTAAGGACGAGGTGCTTCGGCTGCGCGTGGCGGCGCAAGGGCTGGGCGGCGGGTTCGAAAAGGATCAGCCCGCAGATCTGGCAGAACAGTCATCAGGGGCAGAGCACATCGCCGAAACCGCCCGCCGCATGCTCGCGGTGCAGGGGCAAGACTGGCGCTCCGCCCGCTGGGCGCTCGGGCTGCGCTCCCCCGGTACCTCGGTTGCCGGTGTGCACGAAGCGTTCAACGCCGGGCTCATCGTGCGCTCGTGGCCCATGCGCGGCACGATTCATCTGCTCGCGGCCGAAGACATCGGTTGGATGCAGCAGGTCACGAACCCCCGTGTGCTCTCAGGTGCGGCGAGGCGCCGTGAGTTTCTCGGGATCAGCGACGAGACCCTCGAGAAGCTTGTCGAAGTCTCCGTGGAGGCCCTGCGCGGCGGCGTCAGCATGGACCGCGACGAACTCGCTAATGTCTGGACGGAGGCGGGCATTGAGTGGCAGAGCAACTGGCGATATCACCTGATTTGGTGGCTCTGCCAGAACGGACTCGCGGTGCTCGGGCCCGTCTCGGAACGCGGCGAACCTCGCCTGGTTCTTGCAAGCGAATGGATCAGCTCACCGCGCAAGCTCGATGGCGACGAAGCGCTGCTCGAACTCGCAGCACGCTACGCCTCGGCGCGAGGCGCGGTGACGGCGAAAGACCTCGCCTGGTGGGCCGGAATCACCGCGGGTGCCGCAAAGCAGGGGCTCACGCTCGCGACGCAGGCGGGGCGGCTGGTGCAGCTGCACCTCGCAGGCGAGGGCAAGCCCGTTGTGCTCTGGGCCGATCCCGCGCAGCTTGAACACAGCGTGGGCGCAGAGCTGCCAGATTGGCTGCTGCTGCCCGCGTTTGACGAGCACCTGCTCGGCTACCAAGATCGTAGCCCGCAGCTCGACCCGGCGCATTTCGAGCAGATCGTGCCCGGGCGCAACGGAATGTTTCTCGCGACGGTGGTGCGTGACGGTCGCGTGGTCGGCACCTGGAAGAAGGGCACGCGAAAGGGCGAAGGTCTCATCGCAACACCACTGCCGGGTGAAAAGCTCGGTGCGGGTCGTGGCGTGCTCGGGCGCCAAGCCGATCAGTGGGGCGAGTTTCACAGTCTGGGCAAGACTCCTTTCGCCCTGGCATCAGCCTGAGAGCCCTCGCACTAGAATGAACAGAACAGCATCAGCCCGCGAGGAGTTATTCGTGAAGACCTTCACCCGCATTGCCGCCGTTATCACCACGGCGCTCGTTTCGTTCTTTGTTGCCACCCCCGCACTCGCGAGCGAAGGCGGCGAGAAGTTCGACCCCGCAGCTGAGTTCTCTGCAGCAGGTCAGCCCGTCGACATGGTGGCGATTCTCATCGTCGGCGCCGTGCTGCTCGCAGTGGTGCTGATCACCTCGCAGCTCGTCGGTAACCTCTTCGAGAAGTCAGGCAAGTAACCCGATGACCGTGGCACAGGCGCTCGTCGCCCTCGAACTCGACACGCTCGAACTTGAGATCGACGAGGCGATCCTGACCGTCACGGTCAATCGTCCGGCGGTGTTGAACGCGCTCTCGCCCGCCGTCATCGACGAGTTGCGCCAGGTATTCGGCGCACTGCGCGATGCGCTCGGCACCCAGAGCGCCGACAGCGCGGCAGATAGCGGCGCAGCGGCGCCCGACTGGTCGGTTCGCGGCGTCGTGCTGACCGGCTCCGGTGAGAAAGCCTTTGTGGCTGGCGCCGACATCTCTGCGATGCGAGATATGACCCCCGCCGAGTCACGCGAGTACTCTGAGCGCACCCAAGAGCTCACCTCATGGATCGAGACATTACAGGTGCCGGTCATCGCAGCCGTCAACGGCTTTGCGCTTGGCGGCGGCTGCGAGCTGGCGATGGCTTGCGATTACATCTTTGCGTCTGAGAACGCGAGCTTCGGGCAGCCCGAGGTCGCGCTCGGGCTCATTCCGGGCTTCGGTGGCACCGTTCGCCTCACTCAGTACGTGGGCATCGCGGCAGCTCGTGAGCTGATCATCACCGGCCGCCGCATTGACTCAGCAGAAGCACTGCGCCTCGGCCTTGCCCTTCGCATACTGCCCGACGTGGCTGCGGTGCGAGCCGCGGCCCGAGACAGCCTCAAGCTGGCGGCCGCTCAATCGCCGGCGGCGGTCGCAAGTGCGAAGCAGACCACCAGGGCAGTGCGCCCGCTCTCGACTGACGACGGCCTCGCATTCGAGGCTGAGGCTTTCGCGGCCCGCTTCGGCACCCCTGACATGCTCGAGGGCACCGCGGCGTTTCTCGAGAAGCGTCGCGCGGCGTTTCTCGGCTTGTAGCGTTTAAGACGCCGCGCACAACACAAGAATCCCGGGCAGTTCTGAGAACCCCGGGATTTTTGCACTCGGCTGCGAGGCCGAAAATCGCCTGCTACGACTGAAGTGAGGCGGTCACGGGGTCGCGCACCACGCGAAAGGTGGCCACGAGCGGATCAGCCGCGCCTCGCACCACGCCGGTCGGCGATGCGGCGACTGCCTGCAAGAACGTCACGGTCTCTTCGGTGATCTCTTCGCCCGGTACGAGGTTCGGAATGCCGGGCGGGTAGGCCGCGAGCGTGTCAGCCGAGACCCGACCGATCGCCTGGTGAGCAGTGACCACGACGCTCTCTGCGAAGTAGGCCGCACGCGGCAGCATGCGCAGCGTGCCTGCTGCGGGCAGCGGCGGAAACTCGGTGGCCTTGTCTGCCTGGCCCGCACGGCGCATCGCGTCTGCCTCATCGGCGACTGCGCGCAGCGCCGTCATGATGCGGTCGACGTCGGGGGTGGCGAGCGCACCGATCACGGCGACGATCGACGTGGCGGTCGACATCTCGAAGAACACGTTGTGTTCAACGATCAGGCGGTCGCGAACCCAGTGGCCGCTCTGGCCGAGCTTCGACACGTCGATAGGCACGCGCAGCTGATCGGTCGCGACAATGTCGGGAAACTCGTCGAAGTGATCGCTGATGATCGACAGACGGTCGTCGGCGCGCACCTGCTCACGAAGCTGCTCTGCGCAGCGAAGAGACTGCCCGATCTTCTCGGTGCCCTGCACGAGTGCGCGGCGCGCGAGATCGAGTGAGCCCATGAGAATCGCACTCGCCGAGGTCGAAGCGGTCATCGTGTAGGCGCGGTCGATGAGGGGCTCGAGCACGTCAGCAAACGGCCCATCGCCCAGGTGCAGCATTGAGGCCTGTGTGAGCGAGCCCGCGAGCTTGTGCGTGCTCGAGATCACGATGTCGGCGCCGAGGCGGGCCGGTGATTCGGGAAGTTCGGGGTGAAACCCGAAGTGTGCACCCCACGCGCCGTCAACAATGAGCGCGACGCCGTGCGAGTGCGCCACGTCGGCTAGGCCACGCACGTCGGCAGTCGAACCGAAGTAGCTTGGCGAGACGACATAGACGCTCGCGGGCTTGCGGCCGTGCTCGATCTCTTCTCTGATCGCCTCGTCGAGACGCTCGGGGGTGAGACCGTGAGCAATGCCGTGGCGCTCGTCGACGTTAGGGGCGACGAAGGCCGGTATGAGGCCGCCGAGCAGCACGCCGTCAGTGAAGCTCGAGTGCGAGCTGCGCTGCATGAGCACGCGTTCCCCCAGCCCGCGCACCGCGAGCGCCGCAGTGCGATTGCCCTGCGAAGCGCCGTTGGTGAGCCACCAGACACGACGCGCGCCCCAGGCCTCTGCGGCGAGCTGCTGCGACTGCTCGCGCGAGCCGTTCTCGCCGAGGTCGATGCCGTCGAGCATGAGCGGCACGTCATAGTTCACGATCTTCTCACCGTATGCCTCAGCAAGATGGCCCCCGCCGTGATCGGCGGTGCCACCATGGCCGGGAACCATGACCTGCAGCGGCCCGCTCTCTGCGAGGCGCTGGATTGATTCAACATAGGGTGCACGGCTCTGATCCATGAGTTTCATTTTGTCGCGTTCTGCGTGCCGAAGGAACCCCGAATGCTCTGCATTTGATCAATATACAATATGGAGCAAGTTTGCATTTTTCGCAGTTTTGCTCCATATGAGTTGAGGTTCACAGTGCTCGATCCGCGTCAGCTTCAGGCCCTTTCCGCGGTCGCCGCCGAGGGTTCGGTCGCGCGTGCCGCAACCAGGCTCGGGTGGAGCCAGCCGACCGTTGACTATCACCTCAAAGCTCTTGACCGACTTGTGGGCTCACCCCTCATCACGCGCTCGAGCAGGGGCAGCGCGCTCACAGCTGCGGGCTCACTCATGCTTGAGCGCGGCACTGCCATACTCGCCCTCTCAGATCGTGCGCTCACCGACGTGCGCGAGTTTTCGAAGGTCGGCAGAGTGCGCCTGCGCTTCGGCTCGTTCCCGACTGCCGCGGCGCAGCTGCTTCCCGGCATCGCGCTTCGCCTGCGCGATGTGGGCATTGAGCTCGATGCCGTGCTCGAAGAGATCGCCCCGCTCGTCGCCCGCGTGAATCAGCACACGCTCGACGCCGCGCTCGTGTATACGGCAAGCGGCTACAACTTGCCGTTCAGGCGCGGCGTACGCACGATCCCGCTCTTGACCGACCCACTCTTGCTCGCACTGCCCGCGCACCACCCGGCCGCAGACAGGCAGCGTTTCGACCGTGACTCGCTGCTCGAGCTCGAAGACTCCCCATGGGTGTTCAGCGCGACTCCGGGCGACACGCTCGACGATGTGGTGCGCGATGCTTTCGCCGGCCGCCGATTCGAGGTGGCGGTTCGCACCGACGACTACTCAGTCGCGCTCGGCATGGTGGCTGCGGGCATGGGTATCGGTCTCGTTCCAAGCCTTGCGGCAACGCAGGCCCCAGAGGGGGTCGCACTGAGACCAATAGACGACCGTCGTTTCGCTCGCGAAATCCTGCTTGCAGTAGCCGCAGTTCACGGCGAACCCTCTCCCGCAGTCAGGCAGCTCGCTGAGGCAGTGCGACGCACCATCGAAACGCTCGGTTGAGCGCCGAGCTACCCGACAAGTAGACGCGGTCCGTTAGTGCAGCTGCGGCGCAGCCTGCGCCCCGTCTGCCGACTTCTGCTCGGTGATGAAGAACGCGAATACGGTACCAATCGTCGCTGCGGCGCCGCCGATCAAGAACGCCACCCTGGTGCCTGCTGCGAGCGAATGTGGATCGACCGCCTCTGGCGATCCCGCGACGCTCGCAGACACGATCGTCATGATGGTTACGAACAGCGCGGTTCCGGCAGCGCCTGCCACTTGCTGCACCGTTGAAATAATGGCGCTGCCGTGCGCGGCAAGGTTGTGAGGCAGCGACCCGAGCGACACGGAGAAGAGCGGCGTGAACACCCCGGCAAGCCCGAGACTCAGCAGCATGTGGGTCGCGAGCACCTGCCAGATCGAGGTGGTGTCGGTAAACAACCCCATTCCCCACAGAGCGAGCGAGGTGAGAATCATGCCGGGAACAAGCAAGAAACGCGCGCCCCGCTTGTCGACTACGCGGCCGACGATGGGCCCCAGCAGACCCATCACGAGTCCTCCGGGCAACAGCACAAGACCCGATTCGAGAGTCTCGAAGCCGAGCACTTTCTGCACGTAAATCGGCAGCAGAATTAGGCTTCCGAACAGTGCGATTGAGGCGAAGACGAAAAGGATCACCGAGAGTGCGTAGGGCGTGATCTTGAAGGTGCGCAGATCGAGCAGCGCACGGTCTGCGCACTGCAGCACCAATTGCCGCCACACGAACATCGCCAGCGAAACGATGCCGATGACGATCGGAATCGCCGGCTCGATGGTTTCACCGCCGCTGGCGCGTTCGCCGATTGCGCTCAGCCCGTACACCACGCCGCCGAAGCCAAGAATCGAGAGGCACACCGAAAGCACATCGATGCGAGCGATCTTCTGTTCGCCCACGTTAGGCATACGCATGATGCCCAGAACGAGCGCGGTGACGGCGATGGGCAGCACAAAGATGAAGAGCCAACGCCAGTCGAGCCATTGCAGGATCAGCCCTGAGACGGTCGGGCCGAGGGCAGGGGCCACCGACATCACGATGGCGATGCGCCCCATCAACTGGCCGCGATGGTTCTCAGGCACAAGTGTGACGACAGCGGTCATCAGCAGAGGCATCATGATCGCGGTGCCGCCCGCCTGCACCACTCGCCCGAGCAGCAGCACCCCGAAACCGGGGGCGGTCGCTGAGATCAGGGTGCCTGCGGCGAACAGGCTCATCGCGGTGATGAACAACGCTCGTGTCGTGAGTCGTTGAATGAGCATTCCGGTAATCGGAATCACGATGCTCATGGTCAGAAGAAAAGCGGTGGTCAGCCATTGCCCTGCCGCGGCGCTGATGCGCAGGTCTTCCATGAGTTTGGGCAGCGCAACGCTCATAATCGTTTCGTTGAGGATCACGGTGAAGGCGCTGCCGAGCAGCAGCCAAATGGCGAGCTGCTCGCGGGGCCCGAACTCTTGCGCACCGTCTACGGGCTGAGAAGTAGGCATAAGAGTTCTATGCTACACGCCGCGACTCGCGCAGCGGGGAGTGGGTGTGCACGAATTACTCGAAAGGATCGCGCAGGCGAGACAGAAACGCTTTGGTTTCTTCGCGCAGCGGCGCGCCGAAGATCTGCTCGGGCGGCCCTTGCTCGATGAGCCTGCCGTCTTTGAGATAGACGACCCGGTCGGCGACTCGTCTAGCGAACGACATCTCGTGCGTCGCCATTACGATCGTCGTGCCCTGCGCTTTGAGATCGCGAACCAAGTCAAGCACTTCGCCCACGAGCTGCGGGTCGAGCGCGCTCGTGATCTCGTCGAGCAGGAGCAACTCGGGATCCGTGGCGATCGCGCGGGCGATCGCCACGCGCTGCTGCTGCCCGCCTGAGAGCCGGTCGGGGTACTCGCGCGCCTTCTCTTTGAGCCCGATGCGCTCGAGCAGAGCGAGCCCGGTGCGCTCAGCGTCGCTGCGCGACGTGCGAAGCACCTGCCTTGCGGCGAGCGTCACGTTGTCGAGCACTCGCATGTGCGGAAAGAGGTTGTAGTGCTGAAACACCACACCGATGCGTGCGCGTGCCCGATCGGCGTCGACGCGCGGGTCGGTGATATCGAGCGTGTCACCGTTCTTCCCGCTCAGCAGAATGCGACCGTCGTCTACCTGCTCGAGCAGGTTGATCGTCTTGAGCAGGGTTGACTTGCCCGACCCCGAGGCGCCGATGAGCACGACCACCTCGTGCCGCCCGACCTCGAGGTCGATGCCGTCGAGCACGGTGTGATCGCCAAAACGCTTCACGATTCCCTCGAGCCGCAGCACGGGGCCTACCGTGGGGCCCTCGCCCGCGTGCTGTTCTGCTGGGCTCATACGGCTCCCCCGATCTGCTCACGACGCTGCGCTCGCGCGGTGACCCAGTCGGTCACGCGAATGAAGGGCCACGAGAGCAGCACGAACAGCACTCCCGCGAGCACGTAAGGCGTGAAGTTATAGCTCGACGCGACTTCGATCTGCGCGGCGCGCACCGCGTCTACGGCACCGAGCACCGAGATGAGGCCGACGTCTTTCTGCATCGACACGAAGTCGTTCATGAGCGCTGGCGTGACCTTGCGGATGGCCTGGGGCATGATCACGAGGCGCAGCGTTTTCGCGTGGCTCAGGCCGAGCGAGCGCGCCGCGAGACGCTGAGACGGGTGCACTGCCTCGATGCCCGCGCGCAGCACCTCAGACACGTAGGCCGAATAGGTCAAGATAAGGGCGATCGTTCCCCAGAACTGCGCGGGCATGCGACCGGTGAGCTCGAGGCCGGGCACGCCGAACCCGACGATGTAGAGCACGAGCAGCAGCGGCATGCCACGAAAGAGATCGGTGTAGCCGGCGGCAAGCAGGCGAAGCGGGGTGAACACGGCCCCGCGAAGGGTGCGGGTGATGGCGAGCAGCGTGCCGAACACGGCGACACCGAGCACCGAGACCGCGAGCACCTGCACATTGAGCCACAGGCCCTTGATCACGCGGGGAAACGCGTCTGCAGCGACGCCAAGGTCGAAGAACGAGGCCTGCACCTTCGCCCAGCCGGGGCTGCCCGCGAGCAGCAGTGCGAGCAGCCCGGCAAACACCAGGGTGCTCAGCACACTCACCAGCAGCGAGCGGCGGCCACGGGCACGCCGAAAGGCGCGGCGCTCCAGCTCGAGCTCGCTCGGCTGAAACGCACGCGCCTGCGGCGTGTTTGAGTCAACAGTCATTGAGACTTCGGATCAGGCTACTTCAGAAACGGCGCGCCCTGATCGGCGAGCCAGGTCTTCTCGAGTTCGGCCAGAGTGCCGTCTGCGCGCAACGCGTCGAGCGCGTCGCTCACCTTCGCGGTCAGCGAGGAGCCCTTCGGCAACACGAACGCGAATGCGTCTCCTGCTGCGGCATCGAGCTGGCCGACGATCACGCCGTCGCCCTCGAGCTGGGCGTCGCGCACGTAGAACGCTGTGGGAAGATCGACGACCAGGGCGTCGACCTGACCGTTCTGCAGGGCGGTCACAGCGTCGACATTGTCGTTGAAGACCTGCACGTCGCTGCTCGGAGCGATCACGTCTTCGGCCGCTTTCAGCGAGGTGGTGCCGCTCATCACGCCGATCACCGCGTCTTTCAGGTCGGCGATGCTCGTAGCGGCCGCAGCCTTGCTGCCCTTTGCCGCAACGACGGCCTGGGTCGTCTCGTAGTAGGGCGACGAGAAGTCGACAGCTTTTGCGCGCTCGGGCGTGACTGAGAACTGCTGAATATTCAGGTCGAAGTCTTTCGGGCCCGGCGCGATCGCGGCATCGAACGTGCTGCGTACCCACACCACGTCGTCCTTCGAGTAACCGAGTTTGTCGGCAACCGCGTAGGAGACCGCCGCCTCGAAGCCCTCGCCATTCTCGGGCTCGTTGTCGATCACCCATGGGGCAAACGCGGGCTCGCCGGTCGCGATGGTGAGCTTGCCCTCGGTGACCGGGCCGACCTCGCTGCTCGCTGCGGCATCGCCACGCGCGTCACCTGCGCCGCTTGCGCAGGCAGTCAGTGCCAGCGCCGCGATGGCGCCTGCTGCGGCGAGCGCCGCGAACCGGGAATGTGCACGCATGTGAATGCTCCTCGAGTGTGAGAAATTGAATGGCTTAAGCCTAGGGGTCGCCACCGACCGCGCACGCGGCGCGAGTCACACAGTGTCATACGACAAAAGGATCAGCGCCGGTCGGCTCCCGAAACGATCGTTCGGGCGCAGCGCCCCGCACCCGCTTCGACGAGCTCGGCGAGAGCGTCGTTAGGCTCTCTCGTGGCGATGTCGAAGAACGCGAGGTCGGCGAGCGCTCCGACGCCGAGCTGGCCGAGGCGCTTCTTGCCGACGTGCAGGCCGAGCGCCGTGGCCCCACCGAGGGTCACCGCTGAAAAGAGGCGCTGGTGCAGGTCTCGCGCTTCGTAGCCCTGCTGCCTCGCCACTCGGTAGAGCAGGCTCACGTCTGCGAGCGGGTCGAGCGAGGGCGACGAAGAGAGCGAGTCGGTGCCGACTGCGATCGGGTTGCCCTCGCGCAGGTAGTCGGCGATCGGTGGCATGTCGAGGCCGATGATCTCGTTCGAGCGCGGGCAGAGCGCGACGCTCGTGCCGCGGGCTCGCAGCAGCGCACGATCGTCGGCGTTCACGTAGACGCCGTGCGCGATGTGGCAGTCGGGCCCGAGCACGCCGAGGTGGTCGACGAACTGCGTCGAAGACACGCCGATTCCCTTCGAGCGCAGCGCCCGAAAGCTATCGGCGCCGAGGGTCGGCCACGCCTCTTCGCGGCCGGCAAGGGAGACCGCGCCGCGTTCCCGCTCCATGTGCGCCTCAGCGAGGTGAATATGCAGCCGCAGCCCTTCTTCGCGAACGATGTCTGGCAGTTCGAGCAGTGGCTGCACCTCGAGCGAGTAGGGGGCGTGCGGTGAGACCCCGCCCCCCGGCGGCCGCGGAATGCGCCGCAGCCGGTCGCGCACGCGCTCGCGCTCGGCGGCGGTCCAGTCGGCGTTGCTCGTGCCGTAGACCTCCCAGTAGGCGATGCCGTGCAGCCGGGCATCGTGCAGCGCCGAGAGCGCGGCTTCGTCGGTGACCACGTCGGCGATCGCGGTGACTCCCGCGGCGATCGAACGGGCGGCGCCGTCGGCAGCGGCCGCTGCCCAGTCGTGACCGGCGCGCTCGTACGCCTGATCGAAGGCGTTGCCCCAGTCGTCGAAGCCGTTGTAGTGCCTGCCCGCAACCTCGTGCATGTGGGTGTACTGCAGGTGAGTGTGCGCGTTGACGAGCCCCGGCGTGAGCACGCCGTCCCAGTGCTCCTCGCGAAACGGCTCGCCGCGCTGGGCGAGCGCATCGAGCACCCAGCGCCGGTCGCCGACGTGCAGAATGCGCTTGCCGCGCACGGCGACTGCGCCGTCTTTGATGCGCGGGCTGGTCACGGGCACCACGATGTTCGCGCTGTAGACGACGATCTCTGGGTTCACGGCTTTGAGTCTATGGCGTCGCCGGGGCGGCAGTCGGCTCCTTACGCCCGATAACGGTGCACGCGCCAATCCTGCGCCGCGCCTCCGGGGCGGCCCGAGTCAGCGCGAGGGTCGGCCGAGCCGCCGAACGCGGCGAGCGCGGCACGGGCAACGCGATCCTCGTCGGCCACACGCAAACGGTGCAGCCCGGGAGCGAACTCCTGGCCAGCGAGCCGATCGAGAGCGACAAGCTGCGTCGCGAAGCTGAGATCCATCGCCTCGATCGGATTGCCTTCTGCCGCCGTGTAGTTCACGCCGCCACCGCTCGCGAGCACGAAGAAGCCTGTGCCGGCTTGCTCGAGTGCGCCGCCCGAGGGTCGCCACTCGTCGATGTGGTCGTCGACGCTCACGGCGTGCCAGCCCGCGGCCCGCAGCTCATCGAGTCCGATTTCGTCGTCGATGCCGCCCGCAACCGCCATCACGGCCCCGGGGCGCAGCGACTGCAGCGCCGTAGCATCGAGCGTGTGCCAAACTCCCGTTGCGCTCACCACGATGTCGGCACCGCTGAGCGCCTCGGCGAGCGGAAGGGCCTCATGCCCGTCGTGCATCGCGGCGAGCGCGCGCACGGCGTCGCGTTCGACGACGGTGATGCGGGCGCCGAGCGCGGCAGCGAATCGGGCGACGCCGACGCCGACCGGCCCGTATCCGATCACCGCCCAACGGGTGCCCTCGATGCCCGCGGCGATTCCTGCGGCCGCCGCTCGCGGGCTGTCGAGCAGATCGCCGATGGTAAACACGCAGCTCTGGCCGGTACCGATGAGGTTGTCGAACTCGAGCTTCGTGCGCGCATCGTTCGCCGCGATTACGGGCAGCAGCAGCTCGCTCGCCGCGGCCATCTCTTCGAGTGGGCGCACGCCACTGGTGGTCTCTTCGCTCGCCGCCCGCAGCCGCCCACCGCGCGCCGCAAGCGCCGCTTGATACTCGGTGTGGGCGAGCCGAATCAGGTGCGCACCGTCGTCAACGAGCAGGGTCGGCGCCCACTCGAGCGCCGCGGCAGCATGCTCACGATCACACGCGTCGCTCTCGGCGGGTGCGACCAGTCCCATCGGCGCGAACACCGCGCAGCCCCGTGCCGCAAGCTCCCTTGCCACCTCGGGGTCGGTCTCGTTCGCGGCGCCGAACACCGCGACATCCGCCCCCGCGCGCGCAACCGCCAGCGCGAGCGCTGCAGTCTTCGGCTCGAGCACGAGGCTCAGCAGCACCCGCTCGCCGCGCAGCGAGCCGCTGGCCTCAATCTCGCCCGCGATCCCGCTCGTCGCTCGCATGTGCTCAGTGGCCCAGTCGATTCTTGCGCCCGCATCAGCTCCTCGCTGCGGTGCCGCTTCGGGCTGTCGAGACTCGGGCGTATCCGAGATCACGAGGGCTCGCGCTACCGGCCCCGTCGACTCCTCACCGATCCCAGCCCTTTCAGCGCACACGCGGGCGCCCATTCGTTCGAGCGAGGCCACGAGGCGCGCTTGCAGCGCGCGATCCTCGATACCAAGCACAATCGGCACACCCGCAATCGCTCGGTTACCGACGCGGGCGACCGAACGAATCAGGCGTTCGGCGCGCAGCGATACAGAGGCCTGCTGGTCATACGGCTGCGCTGAGGTCGGCATGACGCCCAAGTGTAGGCCAATGCACCGACGCTCTACGATGGAGCACTATGGATGCCCCCGCACACCCGTCATCGAACGCGCTTGCTGACCAGCTCGACTCGCTGCCCTACACGCGACGGCACAATCGGGTACTCTTCGGCTCCGGCCTCGGCTGGGCGCTCGACGCGATGGACGTGGGCCTGATCTCGTTCATCATCGCCGCTCTCGGCCAGCACTGGCAGCTCGAGAAAGGCGAACTCGGGCTCATCACCTCGATCGGCTTCGTCGGCATGGCGATCGGCGCGACGCTCGGCGGTCTGCTCGCCGACCGTTTCGGCAGGCGCCAGGTATTCGCGGTGACGCTGCTGATCTACGGTCTCGCGACGGGCGCGAGTGCGCTCGCCGGCGGCATCGCGATGCTGCTCGTGCTGCGCTTCTTCGTGGGCCTCGGCCTGGGTGCCGAACTGCCGGTCGCGTCGACCTACGTGAGCGAGTTCGCGCCCGCGCGCATTCGAGGCAGGCTCATCGTGATCCTCGAAGCCTTCTGGGCGGTCGGCTGGATAGCCTCGGCGCTGATCGGCTACTTCGTGGTTCCCGCCTCGGAGCACGGCTGGCGCTGGGCGTTCGCACTGGGCGCGATCCCGGCCGTCTACGCCCTCATCGTTCGCTGGGGGCTGCCCGAGTCGCCGCGGTGGCTTGCTGGTCGCGGCCGGTTTGACGAGGCGGCACGCGTCGCCTCCGACTTCGCGGTTTCCCCCGCATTTGGGCGGCGAGGATCAGCGCCTG
Source organism: uncultured Leucobacter sp. (assembly GCA_937967375.1). Taxonomy (GTDB): domain Bacteria; phylum Actinomycetota; class Actinomycetes; order Actinomycetales; family Microbacteriaceae; genus Leucobacter. Next base: position 19,749 of record CALCJF010000094.1, on the reverse strand, counting down.
CCTCTGCCGTCCCGACAGATATGCGTGCAGCGCCCTCGAAGCCCGAGGCACCCGCCGAGACACCAATTGCAACGAGTGCCACTGGGCGCCTCGCTGCGCTCTGGTCGCCAGAGTTTCGTCTTCGCACGGCCTCGATCTGGCTCGTCTGGTTCTGCGTCAACTTCGCCTACTACGGTGCCTTCATCTGGATTCCGAGCATCCTCGTCGACGCGGGCTTCCCGCTCGTGCGTTCGTTCGGATTCACCCTCATCATCACGCTCGCGCAGCTGCCCGGCTATGCCGTGGCGGCCTGGCTGATCGAGGTGTGGGGCCGTCGTCTCACGCTGTCGGTATTTCTCGTCGGCTCGGCCGCCTCGGCCATCGCTTTCGGCACCGTGCATACTGAGGCGGCGATCATCGTTTCGGGCATGGCACTGTCGTTCTTCAACCTCGGCGCGTGGGGCGCGCTCTACGCGGTGACGCCCGAGATCTACCCAACCTCGCTGCGCGCCACGGGTGCGGGCTGGGCAGCCGGCGTCGGCCGCATCGCGTCGATCGTCGCTCCGCTGCTCGTGCCTGTGCTGCTGGTCGCGGGCGGCACGGGGCTCACCTTCACGGTGTTTGCGGTGTTCTTCTTCGTTGCCGCGGCGGCCACGTGGGGGCTCGTCGACCGCGGAGGTCTCGCGCTCGACGACCGGTAGTCCAGCAAGCCTCGGCCCCACCGACCTCGCTCAGTGCGGGTCGCCGATGCAAAACTCGTTGCCGTGCGGGTCAGCGAAAGTGTCCCAGTGAAACCCCTCCTCGCCCCGCAGACCGAGGTGCGTCGCGCCAGCGGCTACCCACTCGGCAACCATCTCTTCGCGGTCGACGTCTGCGCTTCGGTTGAGGTCGAGATGCATACGATTCTTGCCAGGCGTCACATCGTCGAGCTTCTGAAACCCGAGCACCACCGAGGCGTCGGGAACCTTCACGATGCAGAACCAGCCGTCCATGTCAGCCTGAATCTCGCCGCCGAGTCGTTCGGCCCACCACGCGGCGAGCGACCTGGCATCGGTCGTGTCCACGGTGATCATTCCGAGCTGAATCATCTGCGACTCCATTCTGAGGTATGTCTCGTGTGTTTTCACGCTATCGAGATCGGGCCAGATCGCGCAACGATGCCACGCCGATCGCCGAATTTGGTTCAAACCCTGAGGCAATCAACTCTTATCTGAATAGACCAAACTGCAGATCGCTGGCACACTTGAACGATGGCCGAGACCCACCACCGCGAGTTCAGCGAACTGCCGATCACCGTCGATCGTGGGCTCGAGACACCGCTTCCGGCGCAGATCGCCGCGGCGCTGCGCGAGGCAATCGATCAACGCACCCTGCGCCCCGGCGAGGCAGTGCCGGCGTCGCGCGAGCTCGCCCGCCGCCTCGGCGTTGCCCGAGGGGTCGTCGTATCTGCATACGAACAGCTCATCGCCGAGGGCTATCTCTCGGCAAGCCACGGCCGGGGCACCCGCGTGCACCCTGAACTGCGCAGAGTAGACCACGCCGCGCCCCGCCCGACGGCAGCCACCGGAGTTCCAGCGGAACAAGCGACGCACCGTCGCTATGCGCTCGCTCCCGGCCCCCTCTCCCCCGGGCTGCCCGACACCAGCGCGATCGAGACCCCCGCTTGGCGCTCGGCATGGCGAAGCGCCGCGGCACAAGCGCACCTCGAGGCTCCCGATCTGGGAGATCCTCGACTGCGCCAAGAGATCGCCGAGCACCTGCGGCGCATGCGCGGCACGACCAGGCCCCGAGAAGACGTCATCGTCACGGCCGGTGCCCGCGAAGGCCTGAGCCTCTTGCTGAGCGCACTCGGCACGACCCGGGGGCGGGCGCTCACGGTCGGCGTCGAAGACCCGGGCTACCCCTCGCTGCGCCGCGTGGCCGCCCGCCACGGGGCACAGATCATCGCGCTTCCTGTCGATGCCGAGGGTCTCGTCACCGCGCAGCTCCCTACCGGCCTACTTGACGCGGTGCTCGTCACGCCGAGCCACCAGTACCCCCTCGGAGGCTCGCTCCCGCTTGCCCGCCGCCGCGAGTTGCTCGACTGGGCCCAGCGCACGGGCGCAGTCATCATCGAAGACGACTACGACAGCGAGCTGCGACACAGCGGCAGCCCGCTGCCGACGCTCGCTGCGCTCGACGATCGCGCCTCGGGCACCGTTGCGCTGCTCGGCACCTTCTCGAAGACCGTGTCGCAAGCGCTCTCGGCGGGCTTTCTGCTTGTGCCAGAGAACCTGCGACGCGTCGTCGAACCTGCGCGTCACGATCTCGGCGGCCCCGTCTCGGCCGTGGTGCAGGCCGCGCTCGCCGAATACCTGGCGAGCGGAGAACTGCGACGGCACACGGCGAGAATGCGGCGACGCTATGCCGCACGGCGCGAGCTCGTGGTCGAGCGCCTGTTCGGAGCGCCAGAGATTCGTGTGCGCCCCATGAGCGGCGGCCTCCACGCGGTCATCGAGTTTTCTCGAGGGTCTGCCGCGACCGAAACCGCCGTGCTGCAGCGGTGCGCGCACCTCGGAGCGGTGCCGCTAAGCGCCTACTGGCACGGGCAGGGCTCTGAAGAAGAGCGCTTCGGCCTCGTCATCGGCACGGGCGGCAACCTCGATGATGCCCACTTCGACGCGGCGCTCCGCGAGCTGCGCGCGGTGCTCGAACGCACACTTCCCCACGTGCAGCATTCCTGAAACAGCTACAGCTCCGCGCGCCGCAGCACCTCGTCGCACAGCACCATCGCATGGTTCGTGTGCTCGTCTCGAGCGCCGTAGAGCAGCGTCACCCTCGGCGAGTGTTTCGCGAGCTCGACCAGGTGATCCACCGCCTCGCTTGCTTCGCCCGAAGCAAGCTCGTCTCGGTAGCTCTGAGCAAACTCGGCGAAGTGCGATGCCTCGTGGCCCTTCTTGTCTGCATGCCAGGCGGTGCGCAGTTCGGAGCTCGGGGCGGCATTCTTCGCCCAGAGATCGATCGCGGCGTCGGCCTTCTTGATGCCGCGGGGCCACAGCCGATCCACGAGCACGCGCACTCCGTCAGAGGGTTCGGGCGTCGCATAGATGCGCTTAATCTTGACCTCCATACTCACAGCGTACGCTCGCCACACTCATACGCACTACATGCTCCGAAACGGCACCGTTTTTGGGATACTTGATTGCAGTGTGAGCACACGCGAACGAAGGGGGCCAGGATGGCATTCGACTGGCTCAAGCGCAAGAAGAAGCCTGCGCCGCGCCCGAAGCGCCGGCTGCCGCAGCGACGCCTCGCTCCCGTCGAAGAGATCGTCGAGCAGGGCCTCATGGTCGCCGACGTCGCGGTGCGCATGAACGTGAAAAACGCGATCATCTTGAATGCATTGGGACACAAGGCTGACTATGACGAGCAGCAGATCAAGAAGATGGTGCAAGACGCAGCCCTCGAGCTTGCGGTCGAGCGCGAACGCGATGCGAGGCACATCTCGCGCATGCGCGGCGAGATTCGCAAGACCGGCTACAGCTCATGGAGCGAGAACGACTACGGCAGCGAAGACAACGCCACACTCAGGCACCGGCAAGAGGTCTACGAGCAGGTCGCCGCGCAGCTGCGCGAACGCGCCGATGATGAGGCCTACCTCGAAGAATCGGCCGAGCGCGCCCGCAAGGCGGCCTGGAACGAGATCGGCGATTCGCTGAAAGAAAAGGCCAGCCACCCCTACTACGCGGGCGGTTCGAGCGACGAGTACAAGCAAGAGCGCGAGGCGCGCATCGAGTTGCTGATTCAGCGCGACCTCACCGAGCTCATCAAGCAGAGCCCCGGCGCCGACGCCAAATCAGGCGCAAAACGTCGCATCTTCTCGAAGCGCGACGACGCGTAGCTGCGGCGCAGCTCGCTCGGTGAGGCCCGAAGCGCGGGCTACGACGCGAGGTGCGGGTTTCGCTCCAGATAGCCCTCGATGTACCAGCACGACGCCAGAATCTTGCGGCCCTTCACGATGTCGTCGGTGAGCGCGTGCTCGGCGAGCAGACCCGAGAGGCCCATGCCACGCAGGCCCGGGTCGACGACGGTGTGGTCGAAGTCGATCGCGTCGTCGCCGATCAGCGTGTAGTGCGCCTCGCCGACGATCGACCCCTCGGCCGCATCATCGCCGCCGTCAGCGGTCTGCACCACGACGAATCGGTGTCGATCAGCTTCGTGCTCGATGCTGAACCCATCAGCCTGTGCCTGCGCTTCATCGGTGTACTTGGCCATGTCGCCAGCCTACTCCGATACGTGTGCAACGGCGATCAGAGTTCGAGCGCTGTTTCGCCCGCGGCGAGTTCAGGGTCGAGGATCCGCGCGATCTCTGCCGCATCAACCTCTTCGAGCGTTGCCGGGCTCCAGGTCGGCTTGCCGTCTTTGTCGATCACCTGCGCGCGCACGCCCTCTGCGAAGTCGCCCCGAGCGGTGAGCCGCCCGAGCACTCGAAAGTCGTCGGCGAGCACGCCGGCGAGGTCGAGCTGCAGTGACCGCACCCGCGCGAGCTGGGCGAGCGCCACCACAACCGCCAACGGACTCACGAGGCGAATCGCTGCGGCGAGCGCCCGGGCCTCGTCGGCGTCGGCAGCCTCGAGCGCGGCGGCGAGCCGCTGCGCCGCGGCGACGGGAGCCGCGAGCGTCTGCTCGGGCGAGCCGAGGGTTGCCTCAGCGATCGGGTCGAACCACTCGTGGGCCGCGAGCACAGGGGCGTCGGGGGCCGCAGCAGCCACTTTCGCAGCGGCCGCCCCCGGATCCTCGCCAGCTCGAAGCAAACCGTAGAACTCGTCGAGGCGAGCGCTCGGCACAAAATAATCTGCGAAGCCGAGCGCGATCGCGTCACCCGCGGTCATGCTGCCAGACACCGCGGCGAGCAGGTCACCGAGACGGCCCGGAGCCTTGGCCAGCAGCAGGCTGCCGCCCACATCTGGCACGATGCCGATGCGGGTCTCAGGCATGGCCAGCCTGCTGCGTTCGGTGACGATGCGCACGCTCGCGTGACCAGTGAGACCAATGCCGCCACCCATGGTGATGCCGTCCATGATGCCGACGACGGGCAGCTGCGAACGCAGAATAGCGTGGTCGGTGCGGTATTCGTCTCGCAAGAAGTCTTGGGCGCCGGCACCACCCCCGGCGAGCATCGCCTTGATGTCGCCGCCGCCGCAGAAGCCGCGCTCCCCCGCACCGTCGAGCAACACCGCGCGCGAGCCGTCTTCATGCGCCGCGGCAAGCGCCGCACGAATATCGAGCGCCATCTGTCTGGTGAGCGCGTTCAGTACGCGCGGCCGGTTGAGCGTGATGCGGGTGATCGCGCCCTCGCGGCGTGAGAGCACGAACCGCTCTGCTGACTCTGCGGCGATGGTCTCTCCCACGGGCCCTCCTCGGATCGTGACTCAGGGTCACCGCAATCATGCTGAAGTTGCGGCGGCTACGGCGTCGGATGCACCGCATCGTAGCGTTGAAACCCACCGTACACGCGCCTGAGCACCAGCATGAGCGCAATGATGATGAGGCCGCCAAGCAGCGCTGGCGCCCAGAGGGCGATCGCTGTGGCAACCGTCCCCGCCACCAGATCACCGATGCGGGGTCCGCCGGCCACGACGACGTAGAAGAGGCCCTGCATGCGCCCCCGCACGTCGTCGGGGGCAGCCGCCTGCAAAATGGTGGTGCGAAACACCGCGCTCACGTTGTCAGCGGCCCCGCAGCCCGCCAGCGCGATCGCCGCAAGCACGAGCGCCGGAACAATCGGGTCACGCTCGGCACCGCCAGGGTTCGGGGCCAGCACCATCGTGCCGAGCAGCACGGCGCCGAACACCGTAGTGAACACGCCGAAGCACACGATCGCCCAGGTCACTGCCCGCCCCTGTCTGCGTACCGAACCAAGCGGACCCGAGAAGAGGCTGCTGAGCAGCGCGCCCACCGCGAAGGCCGCGGTGAGCAGTCCGACCGTGACCGCGCCGCCGCCGAGCACGATAGCGGCTGCCGCCGGAAACACGACGCGAGGCGTGCCGAAGATCATGGCGATCAGGTCGAACACAAAGGTGGCGCGCACGTTCGGTGCAGTGCGCAAGAATCGCATGCTGTCGCCCACCGAGACGAAGCTCGCCCCGACCTCGTGTATGAGAGCCCTGACGCGACCCGCTGATTCGTCGGTCACTTTGACGCCGGCTGATGAAACCGCAGCATCGCCGCGATCGGGCAGCATCGGGGGCAGCCCGAGAATGCCGAGGAAGGCGCCAGCGAAGAGCACCGCGTCGACGAGGTAGGTCCAGGCGAAGCCCACGTTCGCCACCATGACTCCGGCAAGCGCAGGGCCGACCGTGATCGAGAGCCCCATGGTGATGCCCCCAAGCGCTGCCGCCGCGGGCAGCAGCTGCGTGGGCAGCAGCATCGGCTGAATCGCACCCCTGGTCGCTCCCATGATCGTGGCGCTTGCCGCGTTAATCGCGGCAAGGGCGTAGTACGGCCAGGTCACGCCCACCCCGAGAAACGCGATCGTGGTAAGGGTGCCGATGCTGAGCCAGGCCACAACCGCGGTTGCGAGCGCCACGGTTCGCCTGTCAAAACGGTCGGCAAGCGCTCCACCGAGAAAGCCGGCGAGGATCATCGGGCCTAGTGCCCAGAGCGCCACGAGCGATACCGCAAGCGTCGAGCGCGTCAGCGCATAGATATGCAGGCCGACCGCGACGATGGTCATCTGCGCGCCGATCTGCGAGACCGAAGTGCCGAACCATAGCCTGGCAAACTCTGGGCTGTGTTTCAGCGGCGTGGTATCGACCAGCAGACCGCGAAGGCCCCGACCCCGTGCGCCACCGAGTGCCGCTCCGCTTCCGTTCTCGCGATCCTCGCCCGGAGCCACCTGTTCATCACCCACCTCGCAACCCTATCCGCTGCGGGGTGAGCGGCGAAGTCACTCAGCATGGGTAACGTTGTACATACTATGTTTGATGAGCGATATGCACCAAGCTGCTTGAGGCAAAGCATCGCTTTGCGCGGCAAATGTGCTGAGTGCGCCTCGCACTCAGCTGACGAACCGCCACGGCAAAGGCTGCACAATCGAAATGTTTGATGAGAGATATGACCGCGACCCTCTGGCCGCGATGAAGCCCCGCCGCGGACCAGTGCAGCGACGCGAGGTGACGCTCGCCCGGGGTCTGGTGGTCGAGCACAGTGAGACCGAGTGGTGCGGTGCCGTCGTGGGCGCGCGCGAGGGGCTCGTGCAGCTCGAAGATGGACGCGGCAAGCGGCGCACCTTTCCGCTGAACGACGGTTTCATGATTGACGGCAAGCCGGTCACCCTGGTGCTGCCGAAGCGCGCCCCGCAGCGCAAGCTCACGGCATCTGGCTCTCTAGCAGTCGAGCAGCAGCGCGCACGTGTCGCAATGCCCAGTCGCATCTTCGTCGAGGGCCGCCACGATGCCGAACTCGTCGAGCAGGTCTGGGGCGATGACCTGCGCGTCGAGGGCGTGGTGGTCGAGTTGCTTGAGGGCGCAGATAACCTCGAGCAGGTGCTCGCCGAGTTCGGCCCGTCGCGCGAGCGTCGCGCGGGTGTGCTACTCGATCACCTGGTCGCAGGCAGCAAAGAGACGAGGATCGCCGAGCGCATCGCTTCGCTCCCCTACGGCGCAAACGTGCTGATCGTCGGGCACCCGTTCATCGACATCTGGGCAGCGGTGAAGCCCGAGCGCATTGGCTTGAAGACATGGCCCGAGATTCCGCGCTCGATCGAGTGGAAGAAGGGCATCTGCCTGGCGCTCGGCTGGCCCGGCGATGAACCCGCCGACATCGCTGACGCCTGGTCACGCATTCGCGGCAGAGTGCGCTCGTACCGCGACCTCGAGCCTGCCCTGGTCGGCCGCGTCGAACACCTCATCGACTTTGTCACGGTGGGCGAACAGTGACCGCCGACACTCGCTCTCCGTTGAACGCCACGCCACGCCGTTGGCCGCTCGCAAGACTCGGCTACATCTATGCGACACTCGTGGGCCTCGTGTGGGGCTCGATCTGGAGCACCGGCGAGATTCGCCGCGTCGAGGGACTCTGGGTGTTCACCGGAATGCCGAAGTGGACGTTCGGGCGCGGCGGCAGTTGCGTCGGCGCATGTTACCTCACCGACACCAATGTGAGCACGCCAGTGCTTCGCCACGAACGGGTGCACCGCGAGCAGTGGAAGCGGTACGGGCTCGCGCTGCCGCTCTTGTATTGGTTGAGCGGGCGCGATCCTCTGCGAAACCGATTCGAGATCGAAGCCGGTCTGAAAGACGGCGGCTACATCAGGTAGCGAATCGCTACCGCAGGTAGAACGGGTCGAGGGCCAACAAGAGTGCAGCGGTCCAGTGGCAGAGAAACGCGAGCACCGTCAGCGAGTGAAAAATCTCGTGAAACCCAAAGACGCCAGGCACAGGGTTTGGGCGTTTGAAACCGTAAACCGCCGCGCCAACCGTGTAGAGCAATCCACCGACGATCACGAGCACCATCGCCGCGATGTTCGCGTGGGCGATGTCGACGACGTACATGACCGCTGCCCAGCCGAGTGCCACGTAGAGCAGCACATAGAGCCAGCGGGGCGCGCCGATCCAGAACACCCGAAACCCGATGCCGAGCAGTGCGCCCGCCCACACCGCGAACAATAGAATGGTGCCCTTCTCACGCGGCAGCGCGAGCAGCGCGATCGGGGTGTAGGTGCCCGCGATCAGCAGAAAGATGTTCGCGTGGTCGAGCCGGCGAAATACCTGCTTCGTCTTCGGTTTCCAGTTGAAGCGGTGATAGAGCGCAGAGATTCCGAAAAGGATCATGCTGCACGCCATGAACACCGCAGCGGCCCACTTTGCCACCGTGCCGTGCGCGAGCACGATGAGCACGATGCCGGCGGCAATGGTGATCGGAAACGTTGCGGCATGAATCCACCCGCGCCAAGCAGGTTTCTTCTCCTCGGTCGCGGCCGCATGCTGGTCGGCGTCTTCGAGCAGGGGCAACGAGAGGCTACCCGGCTCCGAGAGGCTGCGCTTCTGGCGATCAGTCATATCTGCAGTGTACGCACCCTACAGTTTTGCTCGGGAATATGTGTGCGATGCCGCAACTACTTCGCTCTGGGGTGCGACTGCAAGTAGTGCTCGCGCAGCGTATCGACGGTGACGTGCGTGTAGATCTGGGTCGTCTCGACCGAGGCGTGACCCAGCAGCTCTTGCACCGAGCGCACGTCTGCACCACCCGCGAGCAGGTGGGTAGCGAAGCTGTGTCGCATGGTGTGCGGCGAGACCTCGGCCGTGATACCCGCGCGCTCAGCTGCCGCACGAATGATCAGCCAGACGCCCTGCCTCGACACCCGCGCCCCCCGCGGCCCCACAAAGAGTGCCGGGGTGCCGGCTCCTTTCGAGACCATGCCGGGCCTTGCCCGCACTAGGTAGGCGGCGAGTGCTTTGCCCGCGTAGCTGCCATACGGCACGATGCGCTGCTTCGATCCCTTGCCGGTGACCCGCAAGAACCCACCGTCGCCGAGCGCGGCCGCCGGATCGACCCAGGCGTCTCGCTCTTCGCCTGTCAGCAGGTCATCGACGTCGAGCGAGGTCACCTCGCTCACTCGCGCGCCGGTGGCGTAGAGCAGTTCGAGCAGCGCGCGATCGCGCAGAGCCACGGGATCGTCGCCTGAGGCGGTAGCGAGGATCGCTTCGATCTGTGCGACCGAGAGCGCTTTGGGCAGGCGCTGTGCCTTCTTCGGTGTGCGCACGCCGCTGCCCGCGAAGCTCGGAAGGAGCCCCTCTTCGAACAGGAATCGGTGCATACCCCGCACGGTCGACAGCCTACGGCTGATCGTTTCGGGCGAGTACCGCTGCGGCGTTTCGCCCGCCGCTGACCGAGCCCCGGAGGGGCCCGGAAGCTTCGACGAATGCCCAGAAGTTGGCATTCGTTCGCCCGAAGCTCCATTCAGCTCGGCGACATACTCCGATAGCAGCTCGGGCTCGACCATGGCGAGATCATCAATGCCCCTCTCCTCGAGCCAGGCGGCGTACGCAGTCAAGTCGCGTCGGTATGCGTCTCTCGTATTCTGCGACAGGCCGCGTTCGATGGCGATGTGCCGCAGGTAGCGCGCAGCGCCCTGCTCTGGTTGCAGAGGGGGCACCGGCGCGCTCCTTTGCTACTCGGTCTCGGCGAAGAGGCGCGCCGCTTCGCGACGTTCGATCGCCGCGCCTGCCAAACCTGCGAAGAGCGGGTGAGGGCGGCCCGGGCGAGAACGCAGCTCTGGGTGAGCCTGGGTCGAGATGTAGTACGGGTGTACTTCGCGAGGCAGCTCGACGTACTCCACGAGCTCGCCGTCTGGGCTCAGGCCCGAGAACGAAAGGCCTGCGTCTGAGATCTGGCCGCGGAAAGCGTTGTTGACCTCATAGCGATGGCGGTGACGCTCGCTTGCAACCTCGGCGCCGTAGAGCTCTGCCGCGAGCGAGCCTTCGGCGAGCTTCGCCTCGTACAGGCCGAGGCGCATGGTGCCACCGAGATCACCCCCGTCGATGATCTCGACTTGCTCGGCCATGGTTGCGATGACGGGAACCGGCGTTTCGGGGTCGAACTCTGTCGATGAGGCGCCCTCGAGGCCCGCAACGTTTCGTGCGTACTCGATGACCATGCACTGCAGGCCGAGGCAGATGCCGAGAGTCGGAATGCCGTTCTCGCGGGCGAAACGCAGCGCACCGAGTTTGCCCTCGATGCCGCGCACGCCGAAGCCGCCGGGCACACAGATTGCATGCACCTCGCTGAGCGCTTCGAGCGCGCCCTCGGGCGTCTCGCAGGTGTCTGAGGCGACCCACTTGAGGTTTACCTTCGTCGCATGCGCAAAGCCGCCTGCGCGCAGCGCCTCTGAGACCGAGAGGTAGGCGTCGGGCAGATTGATGTACTTGCCGACGAGCGCGATGGTCACCTCGCCCTTCGGGTTGTGCACGGCGTCGAGCACCGGCTGCCAGGTGCTCCAATCGACATCGCTTGCGACTGCCTCGAGGCCGAGGTGATCGACGACGGTCTGGTCAAGGCCCTGCTGGTTGAACAGCTTCGGCAGGTCGTAGATGCTCTTCACATCAACCGCGTTGACGACAGCGTCTTCATCCACATCGCACATGAGGGCGATCTTGCGCAGGTTATCTTCGGTGACCGGGCGGTCGCTGCGCAGCACCAGTGCGTCGGGCTGAATACCGATCGAGCGAAGAGCAGCCACAGAGTGTTGCGTCGGCTTGGTCTTCTGCTCACCCGAGGCACCCATGAAGGGCACGAGCGAAACGTGCACGAAGATGACGTTCTTGCGGCCGAGCTCGTGGCGCACCTGGCGGGCGGCCTCGAGGAACGGCTGCGACTCGATGTCGCCGACCGTGCCGCCGATCTCGGTGATGATCACGTCAGGCTGGGGCTCCTGCTGCGATTGCAGTCGCATGCGACGCTTGATCTCGTTGGTGATGTGAGGAATCACCTGCACGGTCGCACCAAGGTAGTCACCGCGACGCTCGGCCGCGATCACGTCAGAATAGATCTGCCCCGTGGTCACGTTTGCAGCGCGCGACAGGTCAATGCCGAGGAAGCGCTCGTAGTGCCCGATATCGAGGTCAGTTTCGGCACCGTCGTCGGTCACGAAGACCTCGCCGTGCTCAAAGGGATTCATCGTGCCCGGGTCCACATTCAGATATGGATCGAGCTTCTGCATGACGACGTGCAACCCACGTGCTGTCAGAAGATTTCCGAGGCTGGCGGCGGTAAGCCCCTTGCCGAGAGAAGAGACCACACCTCCAGTCACGAAGATGTGTTTGGTTGTCTTGCTCTGCGCCGCGTTAGTTCCCACGGACTTCGATCCTATCAGTTTCGAGCTGCTCAGAACAGACCTGCACGCTCACTATTGCTGATCCTGCCGCGGCACCCACACTTGCTTGATAATCATCAGCACCATCGCCGTCACTGGAATCGAGATAAGTGCACCGAGCAGGCCAAGCAGAGTGCCGCCCGCGAGCGCACCGATGACCACGAGCGCGCCGGGAACCGACACGACCCGGTTCATAATGCGCGGGGTCAGCAGATACGACTCGATTTGCATGTAGATGAGGTAGTAGACGGCGGCTATAAGCGCAGTGCCCGGTGAGTTGAAGAGCGCCACGGTCGACACGAGCACGGTAGCAAGCACCGACCCGATAAGCGGGATCAGGGCGAGCAAGAACACACCCACCGCAACCAGGCCCGCAAATGGCACTCCCACAATGCTCATCATGATGAACCCGAGTACCGAGTTCATGAGCGCCAACAGCACCATGCCGTTCACGTAGCCACCGACCGAGGCGGTGATCTGCTCGGTGATGTCAATGACCTTCGCGCGATCGCTGCGGGCGATCATGCTGTAGAAAGCCCGCTTGGTGACCTGTAGTGAAGAAAGAAAGTAGAGGCTGAGGATCAGCACGATAATGAATGCAGTCACGCCGTTGGCGATTCCGATGCCCGCCTGCCACACTCCGCCCGCGAGCTGCGCCCAGTTCTCGGGCTTGCCCACGAGTTCTTGGCCCGTTTGCAGCAATCCGCCGAAATCGATGAAACTGCCGAAACGGTCTTCAAGGTCTCGGTACCAATCTTGATGCTGAATATCGACGAAGTACTTGGGCGCCGTCTGAATAAGCACGCCAATCTGTGTCGCGATCATCGGAATCACGAACGCGAGAATGCCACCCACGATCAGCAGAAAGCTGGCGAAGACAATGCCAATCCCCAACGGACGCTTGATTCCGTGGCGTTCAAGCCGCGACACGAGCGGGTCGAGCGCGAGCGCGATGAACAGCCCACCTACTACGTACATGATGATGATGCTGAGCTGCCCAAGCATCTCACCGACAAGAATCGCGGCGAGCGCGCCGAGCGTGATAATGAACCCAAGGCGGAACGGGTTGCGCACAACGAACTCGCGAGCGCGACTCAGTTTCGCTTGCTCGCGCTCGGCCTCTTCGACGGCTGCCTCACGCGAATCTCGATACATCGCCCGCGTCTCGGAGTCGAGACGCTCAAGGTCGACATGCACCACGTGGGGGTGTTCTTCTAGCGGTTCAACCTGTGGTCGAGCGGCCGCGCTCGAAGCATCGCTCGGGGTTTGGCGCTTCGGGAAGATTCTCTTCATGTGGCGAGAGTAGCAGCCGGGTGCGACATTCGTGCCACGTGACGCGTCGACACCCACGATTGCCTCTCGACAAGAGGCCGGCACTCACCGCAGAATTCGATAGCCGCTCTGCGGTTCACTCGCCATCCTGCGAATCGGTGATCACCCGTGATTCGGGGCTGCCCCAAGTTCGAGCAGCTCAGACGCATGTGCAAGCGCGCTCTCGGAGTCTGACAGTCCAGAGAGCAGGCGCGCCATCTCTGCGAGACGGTCGTCACCCTCAAGCAGGCGGCAACTCGACTGTGTAAAGCCGCCCGACGAATCCTTGATGACCTGAAGGTGATTGTTCGCAAACGCCGCGACCTGGGCGAGGTGTGTGACGACGATCACCTGAGAGCTCTGCGCAAGCCGCGCAAGGCGCCTGCCGATCTCGATCGCCGCGGCACCACCGACTCCGGCATCGACCTCATCGAACACGAAGGTAGGAACAGGGTCACTCGCAGCGACCACTACTTCGAGCGCAAGCATGACGCGTGATAGCTCACCCCCCGACGCGCCCTTGGCGAGCGGCCGAGGCGAGGCACCAGGGTGCGGCTGCAAGAGCAGCCTCACCTCGTCGGCACCAAATTTGCCGAGCTCTGCTGGCTGAAGTTCGACCACAAACTCCGCATCGGGAAGCGCAAGTTCGTGCAGCTCGGCAGTGACCAACGTGCCGAGCCGCGCGGCGGCCTCGGCACGCATCGACGTGAGCTGGGCGGCCAATCCCGCTTCGTCTTCACGGGAGGTTTCGAGCTGGCGTTCGAGTAGCGCGATGCGGTCGTCGTCGCCCTCGAGCTCGCTGAGACGAGCAGCAGAGCTGGCACCATATGCGACCACTGCCGCGGTATCTTCACCGTAGAGCCTGAGCAACCCGTTCAACGCCGCCAGCCGCTCGTTCGCGGCAGCAAGCTCGCCCGGGCCATCCTGATCAAGGTTGCTTGCATAGCCGGCCAGCTCTCGCCCAACATCGCTCAGCTGAAAGCTCAGCGAGCGCAGCGACTCGACGAGCGCTTCGAGCTGTGCATCAGAAGCGACCGCACGCTCGATCTCGCGCAGCGCCGCATCGACCAGGCTGCTCGCGTCAGAGGCGAAAGGATCATCGCCATCATCTGCGATTGCGCGCAGCGCCGCAGAAGTTGCCCCGCGCAGCTCTTCAAGGTTGCTCAGCCGTTCGATGCGCTGTTTCAACTCGATCTCTTCGCCGGGCTGCGGGTCGACGGCCTCGATCTGCTCGAGCTCTTCGCGCAGCCTCGCCGCTTCGCGAACTCGCTCGTCGCGCGCATCACTCAGGCCCGCGAGTTCAGTCTCAAGTTCACGCCGTTCAGAGTGAGCTCGCTGATAGTCGGCGAGCAGGCCAAGCAGTTCAGAGCCTCCGAACCGATCGAGCATTTCGCGCTGCGCCACCGAGCTGCGCAGGCGCAACTGCTCACTCTGGCCGTGCACCGCGAAGAGGCGGTCGGCGAGCTTCGCGAGGCTCCCGACCGGCGCGGCGCTGCCGCCAACGCTTGCCCGGCTGCGCCCCTCGCTGCTCACGGTTCGCGTGAGTATGAGGTCACCGTCTTCGATCTCACCGCCGGCGTCTTCGACAAGCTCGACAATCTGCGGATCCTCAGTGCGCACCAGCCCACCGACTCTTGCCGCGTCGGCCCCCGAGCGCACCGCGCCGGCGTCGCTGCGTTCGCCCATGAGCAGCCCGAGCGCGGTGACGACCATGGTCTTGCCCGCGCCGGTCTCACCGGTGATTGCGGTGAATCCCGGCCCGAGCGTCAACGTGGTGTCGGCGATGACCCCGAGGTCACGAATGCGAATCTGTTCGATCACCGGGCCACCCCAGGCTCGCCGCGCCACCCGGTGACGGGAAGATGAAATTTGTTGACGAGGCGATCAGTGAAGACTGCCTCGTCGATGCGAGCAAGGCGCAGCGGCAGATCCGAGCGACGCACCTCGACGACCGCGCCGACCGGCAGCTCGGTGCGGCGACGGCCGTCACACCACAGCACACCGAGTCCGCCGCTCTGCGGCAAGATCTCAACGGTCAGCACTGACTCGGGGCCAACAACGAGTGGTCTGTTGAAGAGCGCATGCGCGGCAATGGGCACCGCAAGCAGAGCTTGCACCCCAGGCCACACCACAGGCCCACCTGCACTGAACGAGTAGGCGGTCGAGCCGGTGGGCGTGGCGAGCACCACGCCGTCGCAGCCGAATGACGAGAGCGGCCTGGCGTCGACGCCAAGAGCCACCTCGAGCATGCGTCCGCGTTTCTCGACGCTCGCTTCATTCACTGCCCAGGTTCGAGTGATTACCTCGCCCGAGTGCGCGACATTGCCATCGGCACCGGCGTGAGCCTCTGCGCGAGGCATATAGGCGCATACCTCGAGCGTCATGCGCTCTTCTACCGAGTACTGACCGGCAAGCACACGATCGAGCGTAAACGAGAGGTCGTGCGATTCGGCTTCTGCGAGAAACCCCACATGCCCGAGGTTCACCCCGAGAATCGGGCAGGCTGATCCTCGGAGCAATTCTGCGGCGCGCAGAATCGTGCCGTCACCTCCGAGCACGAGAGCAATCTCGATGTTCGAAACCTCGACGTCGGTGTCGAGCTCTGCGGTGAGTTCGGTCGCGAGATGCGGCGCGAATTCTTCTCGGTCGCTCGCGTGCATCACCGGGGTCACCCCGGCGTCGCGTAGCTTCGCCACCGCGACCGTGGTCGCCTCGATGGCTTCGGGGCGGGCCGTGTGTGACACGACGAGAACGCTGCGGCCGCTCATGCCTCACCTCCAGACTCGAAAAGCGTGCGAATACGCTGCTCCCATTCTGTCGGATCTGCGGCTTCTGCGCGCACGAAGTGCGCCAGCACCTCGCGGTTGCCGTGTTCTCCGGAGATCGGTGACAGCGCCACAGCTTGGCATTGCAGGCCGAGTTGCCTGGCGAAGAGGATCACGCGAGTGACCGCCCGAATGGCCAGCTCTGGGTCGGTCACGATGCCGCCACTTATGCCCTGCCTGCCGACCTCGAATTGCGGCTTCACCAGCAGCACCATCTGTGATGTCGGCGCCGCGACGCACAACAGTGCAGGCAACACGAGTTCGAGCGAAATGAACGAGAGGTCTGCAACGATGAGCTCGGGGGCTTCGCTTACCCCGGTGGCATCTGCGAGCGATTCGGCAGTGAGCTCTCGCGCGTTGCAGCCTTCGACCACTCGCACCCTGGAGTCGCTGCGAACTCGCTCCGCAAGTTGCCCGTGGCCGACGTCGATAGCGAGCACCTCACGGGCACCGCGTTCAAGCAGCACCTGAGTGAATCCGCCCGTCGAGGCACCGACATCGAGGGCGAGTGCGCCGCTCGGATCAACCGCGAACGCGTCGAGCCCGGCAAGCAGTTTCTGGGCAGCACGGCTCACGTAGTGATCCCCGCCCTCGACAGAGACGGTCGTGCCTTCCGCGATCTTTGCGCCCGATTTCGTGACGACCTCGCCCTCAACGCGTACCTTGCCCTGCGAAATGAGTTCGGTGGCCTGGCTGCGCGAACGGGCGAGCCCGAGCGCGGGCAGCACACGGTCCAGGCGTTCGGTGGCCCCACCCCAGCTTTCAGAAGCGATAGCGGTCACTACAGCGGCTACTCGGCTGGCTCGTGGTCGCTGCGCTGCAGCTCAGCGAGCAATTCTTCGGCGAGCTGGTCGTAGCGCACGGCGCGTTGCTCGAGCGGCTGCCCGTCGATCACTTCGATGCGACCGAGCAGGCCGTCGCTCTCATCCGCGCGTGGCTCGTCGTGCTGGCTCATACCATCACTCTATCGCCGAGCGCTGACACTGTTGCAGCACACCAGCATCGCCCGGTTGCGGCACTGGCGCTTAGCGCCAGTGATCCTCGTACAGCGCTTCAGGAACCTGTAAACCATAGATCGCGAGCCCTGAAGCCCAGATGGCCGCGCAGCCCGCACGCAGCAGGTTAATGGGGGCGTCACCGCGATCGACGATCTTGACGATGTGCCCTTCCATGCGCACGCGCGCGGTGCCGACCTTCGCCGTGCCGTCTTTCTCGATGATGGTCTCGGGGTACGGCGCGTGCAGCCCTTCAAGCGTCTCAACGATGAAGTCGGGGCGCATATCTGAGCTCGCTGCAACGAGTTGCTTGGGTCGGTCGACGCCTGTCAGCACATGCATCGAGGCGATCCCTGCAGCACGCGCGCCCTTCATATCGGTGTCAAGGCGATCACCGATCATCAGGGCGTTACGGGTGCCAAAGCGCTCGAACGCTGACTCGAAGATGGCGGGCTCTGGCTTGCCCGCGAATTCGGGCAGTCGTTGCACCGCGGTGTGCACGGCGGAGACAAGCGTTCCGTTGCCGGGCGCGAGGCCGCGCTCGAGCGGAAGCGTCCAGTCGGTGTTCGTTGCGATCCACGGGAGAGGATCGCGGCCGGGCTGCTCTGCGAGCGCGAAGCTCGCCTCTGCGAGATCCTGCCAACCGATGTGTGGGGCGAAACCCTGCACCACCGCATCAGGGTTGTCGTCTGCGCTTCTGGTGATCTCGAAGCCGGCCTTGGTCAGTTCGTCGACGAGGCCGTCGCCACCGACCACGAGCACTTTTGAGCCTGGAGCAACGGTGCGCGCGAGCAACGCCGTCGCCGCCTGCGGCGACGTCACGACGTCGTTCACCTCAAGACGCAGCCCGAAGACACGCAGCTGCTCCATGACCGCGACGCTGGTTCGCGAGGCGTTGTTGGTCAGGTATGCGACCCGGGCGCGCGTTGCCGCCGCGTTCAGCTGCTCAACGGCATGGGGAATCGCGAGCGCGCCGCGGTATACGATGCCGTCGAGGTCAGCGAGGATCAGATCGCGGCCCTCGGCGGGGGCAGCGCCGAAAGGTGTCGCCCGTTTGAACAGCGCCATTACTCCCCCCGTTTGGGCTCGAACGGCGCCTCGGGCTCCTCGGAGCTGTCGGCCGCTTTGGCATTCTCGGGTGCCTCTGCGTTCTCGGGCGCATCTGCGTCGTCATGTAGCCCAGGAGCTTCCGCATCGTTGTGCTCGTCCCGAGGCGTGTGTTCGTACACCTCGATGACTTCGATCTGGTCGTGCCCGCCAAGATGCTCGCTCAGAGCAGACTCTGCGAGCAGCGCGCGTTCACGCCATTTGGCGCTCTCCGCATCGCGTCCGAGATCTTCGAGCACATTGGCGTATGCGGCGAAGAGCTCCGGGCTCCAACTGAAAGCCTTGCTCGGGTCGAGCTCAGGAATCTCGAGCTCGAAAAGCGCCTGCTGCGTCTGGCCGAGGTCGAGGCGTGCGCCCGACATCGCGATGGCCAGCTGCACACGCTGCTCGGTCTTCAGCTCGCCGAGCTCGGCTGCGAGGCCCGTTTCGATGCCTCGCTCAGGGCGACCCAATGCGCGCTCGCATTCGACCATCAACGCGAGGTGCCCCTGTGAACCGGTGAGGCGTCGGAAGGTGCGCAGCTCGCGCAACGCCAGCGCGTAATCGCCGATATGGTAGGCGGTCACCGCGAGAGTCTCGCGCGCAACCGGGATGCGGCCAGCACGGCGGCTTGCAGAAATCGCGTGCTGATGTGCAAGCTGCGGATCGTCACCGATCAGCATGCCGACCATCGCAAGGTGCTGAGCCACGCGCTCGGCGGTCTCAGGCTGCAGCGTCTTCAGCTCATTGCGGGCACCCGGGTGCAGATCGTTCGGTGTGACATCCTCAGGAATGAAAGGATCGTCGTGCTCACTCCGCACCGGGCGCAGCTCGTGCTGCAATCGCTCGGCCTCAGTGAACTCACGGCCTTGACCGCCGCGATCGCTCCTGCCACCGCCACGAGTGCCGCCACGACCAAACTGCGGGCGATCCCCCTCGCGGCGCGGACCGCGATCGAACGAACGCTCGCCATCGCGGCGTGGGCCGCGGTCGAAGCCGCGCTCACCGTCACGACGGGGCTTGCGGTCGTAACCGCTGCCTCCGTCCCGGCGAGGCTTACGGTCGGAGCCGCCTTCGCCATCGCGGCGCGGGCGACGATCGTAGCCGCCCTCCCCTTCGCGCCGAGGTGCGCGGTCGAAGTTGCGGGCGCCGTCTCGCTGGGGGCCGCGGCTCCTGAAGCCTTCGCCGTCGCGACTGGGCCTGCGATCCTGCGAGCGGTCGCCGTCGCGACGTGGAGCGCGGTCGTAGCCGCGGTCGTCACTTCTGCGCGGACCGCGCTCGAATGAACGGTCACTTTCGCGACGAGGCTTGCGATCGTAGGAGCCCTCACCGTCACGGCGAGGCTTGCGATCGTAGAGGCCCTCACCATCGCGACGAGGCCTGCGGTCGTACGAACCTGCACCATCGCGACGCGGCTGGCGGCCGTCTGCCCCCTGGCCGTCGCGGCGGGGCGCGCGATCACCCGAGAACCCTCCACCGCGCTTTGCGCCGTCCCGTGGGGGTTGTCCAGAGGAACGCCTCGGGCGGTCTGCCCGCCCGTCGCGGTCGCGATCATTCATTGTAAAGTCTCCGTAAATGCGAAAAGGGCCGCTAGATAGAAGAGTCGATCATCGATGACCTTCTATCTGAGCGACCCTTTTCTTGAAAAGGAGTCCGGCGGTGTCCTACTCTCCCACACCCTCCCGAGTGCAGTACCATC